>NZ_JBIUZB010000003.1:0-783795 GCF_044744805.1 Nocardioides sp. NPDC087217 | reverse complement strand
CCGGTCCTGCCCCGCAGACTTTATCAGAGCCACTCTCGCTTTACCAACTCGGCGCTTTCGCGCTTTCCGCTGGATTAGCAGTTGTGTTTCTGCTTCGTCCTGGAGGACTTTATCGGATCTCGCTTTGTTGTCCAATTCGGCGAATTCTCGCTCTTATCGGATAAAGACGATATCCACGCCGACACAGCACAAGACAATCAAACTGCGGTCCGTCACGGTCTTGATGCCTGGTCCGAAGACCTGACTGAGACTCTGAACCGAGCTGAAGCTCGAGAATGTTGGCGGCCGACTCAGGGGCCGGAAACCCGCTCGAAGACTCGAACTTGCTTCCCGCCGCACCCCGGCGACCAGATGAACATTACGCCTCAGTGACGCGCTTGCCAAATCGAGGAACGCCCCCGGGAAGGCGGTCACCTTCCCAGGGGCGTTCTCGCAGGTCAGAGGCTACTTGAAGCGCACTCCGGCGAACTTCTTCTTGCCCCTGCGCAGGACGACCCAGCCGTCACCGAGCAACTCTTTTTCGCCGAGCGCGCCCTCGGCGTCCTCGACGCGGACGTTGTTGACGTACGCCCCACCCTCGGAGATCGTCCGGCGGGCCTCCCCCTTGGAGGAGACGAGGCCGGCGGCGACGAAGAGGTCGACGTACGTCGGCAGCTCCTCACCCCGCTCCAACTCGACGGCACCGGCCTCCGTGATCGCGGCGGCCAGCGTCGTACTGCTCAGGGTGGCCAGGTCGCCGCCGCCGAAGAGCGCGGCTGCGGCCTGCTTGGCCTGCTCGGTCTCCCCTGCCCCGTGGACGAGAGTCGTCATGTGATCGGCGAGTGCCTTCTGGGCCACCCGCAGGAACGGCTTCTCCGCGTGCTGCGCCTCCAGGGTCTCGATCTCCTCGTGGGACAGGAAGGTGAAGACACGGAGCATCTCCCCCACCTTGGCGTCCTCCACGTTGAGCCAGAACTGATGGAAGGCGTAGGGCGACATCATCGTCGGGTCGAGCCAGAGGGCGCCGCCCTCGGTCTTGCCGTACTTGGTGCCGTCGGCCTTGGTGATCAGCGGAGTGGTGAAGGCGTGGACGGTCTCGCCGGTGACCCGGCGGACCAGCTCGACACCGCCGGTGATGTTGCCCCACTGGTCCGAGCCGCCGAACTGAAGACTCACCCCGTGCGTACGGAAGAGGTTCAGGTAGTCCATCGACTGCAGCAGGATGTAGGAGAACTCGGTGTAGGAGATGCCGTCCT
The DNA here is from genome assembly GCF_044744805.1 of Nocardioides sp. NPDC087217. Classification (NCBI taxonomy): domain Bacteria; kingdom Bacillati; phylum Actinomycetota; class Actinomycetes; order Propionibacteriales; family Nocardioidaceae; genus Nocardioides; species Nocardioides sp. NPDC087217. The sequence continues at coordinate 782,560 of NZ_JBIUZB010000003.1, read as the reverse complement.
CGAGACGCTTCTTCACCGTGTCACGCGCAAGCATCCGGTTGACCGGGAAGTGCTTGCCGATGTCACGGAGGAAGTCGATCACCGACAACGACGCCGTCCAGTCGGCGTTGTTGACCATCGTCGCGGCGGTCTCGCCCTCGAAGGAGACGAACCGCTCGATCTGGCTGCGCACCTTCGCGACCCATTCCTTGACGGTCTCGGGTGAGTTGAGGGTGCGCTCGCCCGAGTCGCGCGGGTCACCGATCATGCCGGTGGCGCCGCCTACAAGTACGTAGGGCGTGTGACCTGCCCGCTGCAGGCGCATCGCCATGGTGATCTGGAGAAGGTTGCCCATGTGCAGGCTCGGCGCGGTGGGGTCGAACCCGATATAGAACTTCACACTCCCGCCGGCGAGCGCTTCTCGGAGCGCGTCGCGGTCCGTCGAGTCGGCGATGAGGCCTCGCCACTCGAGGTCGTCGAGGAGTGTGGGATCGATGGACACGTGGTGCCTTTCTCAGATCGTTCTCAGATGGTGTTTCCGGGGCCCGGAACGGGCTGTCCCGGAAGCAAGGGTAGTAGGCGATACCCCCTAGAGTTGACCACTGGCGTTCGCGACGAGATTTTGAGGGGACCTGGGTGATCGCAGGGAGGTACCGGCTCGAGAGGGAGCTCGGCCGGGGAGCGATGGGAGCCGTCTGGCTGGCCACCGACGAAGTTCTGGGGCGTTCGGTCGCACTCAAACAGCTGATCGCTCTCGACGGCGTATCGGATGCCGCCGTCGAACGCGAGGCGCAACTCGCCGCACGACTGGTCCATCCCAACGTCGTCGCCGTCTTCGACCTGGTGCGCGACGACGACAAGCCCTGGCTGGTGATGGAGTACGTCGAGGGGAAGACCCTCGCTCACATGGTCCGCGACGACGGACCCCTGCCCATCGAGGACGCCGCGAGGTTGATCGGTCAGATCGCCTCGGCCCTGCGCTCGGCCCATGCCGCCGGCATCGTCCATCGGGACGTGAAGCCCGCCAACATCGTGGTCGGCCGTGCCGAGCGCGCCAAGCTGACCGACTTCGGGATCGCGCGCGGCGTCGACTCCCAGACCACCCAGACCGGACAGGTCACCGGCTCGCCGGCGTACCTGGCTCCGGAGATCGCGACCGGCGGGCGGGCCACCCCGGCCAGCGACATGTGGTCGCTGGGGGCCACGCTCTTCCAGGCGCTCACCGGCGAGCCTCCCTACGGGATCGGCGACAACGCGCTCGCGACGCTGTATCGGGTCGTGCACGAGGACCCGCCGCGTACGCCGCTGGCCGGCCGGCTCGCTCCTCTGCTGGAGCACACGATGGCCTACGACCCCGCCGAGCGGTGGTCGGCCGAGGACGTCGTCGACTTCCTGGCCGGGCGGTTGGCGGCCGAGAAGCTGGAGCCGGTGGCGCTGCGTACGCAGACGCTCGCCGCGGTCGCGGCACCCACGCCTGCGCCTGCCGCGCCTTCGGGGCTGGCACAGTCGACGAGCACTCCGACGCGGCGGCGCTGGTGGCCGATCGCGCTCGTCGCCGCTACGGCATTGGTGCTGGTGGTCGGCGGAGCGCTGTGGGCCAACCGCGGCGAGGAGCCGAGTGCGAAGCCGAAGCCGGTCGCGTCCGGATCGCCGCTGTCGGAGACGACCGACAAGGCCACCGAGGACGCGGACGACCAGGAGTCGGAGGAGGCCTCCGAGGAGCCGCCGCCCAGCGAGACGGTCAGCGAGTCTCCGAGCGAGAGCCCCTCGGCCAGCGAGACCGCCGGCCCGACCGCCGAGGGGATCGACGCCTTCATCCGCAGCTATCTCGCCACCGCGCCCAAGAACCCCGACAGCGCCTTCGGCTCGATGCTGACCCCGGCGTTCCAGTCAAGCAGCGGCGGGATCGAGGGTTACCGCGACTGGTGGGGCTCCGTCGCGAGCACCAGCGTCGTCTCGGTCTCCCCCAGCGTCGACCCGCTCAAGGTGACCTACACCTACAAATACACGATGAAGGACGGCCGGCAGGACGGTGGCACGGTGACGTTGGGGCTCGTCTACGCCGACGGGAAGTACCTCATCAACAGCGAGGGTTGAGCGCCGAGCACCTCAGAGGAGCTTGCCCAACGGGCCCAGGTCGATGTTGAGATCCTCGGCGGTGAGCCCGAAGTGGTCGCGCAGCTCGGTCATCTTCTCGTCCAGCAGCATCAGGGTCTGCCCCAGCCGCTCGATGTCCTCCTCGCTCAGGCCTCCCGCATCCATCCGGCGGATCGCCTGACGCTCCATCAGCTGGCGGAGCAGCTCGACCAGGGTGAGCACGAGCTGAACGAGCCCCTTCTCGACGGACTCGGGGTCGGCGTCGATCCGCCGGCTCAGCGCCGACGGCAGGTCCCGCTCGTCATCGAGGTCCAAGGGCCAGGGAGCTCGGTCTTCCGGATCCCTCACGCGCCGACCTCCTGACAGAAGCTGAAGGGTGGCCACGGGCCGGTGATGGTCGCACCGGCCCGGCTCGTGGCCCACCACTCGACGGCCGCCAGGACCTCCTCCACGACCTCGTCGGCCACCAGGACGGACAGCCTGGCTTCGCTCGGGCGGACCTGTGGCAGTGGCGTGATCTCCGAGGCGTACGGAGCGAGCAACGCCTTCAGCTCGGCGGTCTCGTGCTCGTGCGCTCTCACCTCGGCGGCGCGCCGGCGAAGATAGTCCGTGCCCGTCTGCTCCGCGTTGTCGGTGCTGTCGGTGCTGTCGGTGCTGTCGACGGCATCGCTCGGTAACGGGAGGTGCACGATGCACTCGCTGCGTCCCGCGACCGCGGTGAGCCTCTCGGTCCATGCGCTCTCGTGCTCCGCGACGAGCTGCTCGAGCTCCGTCTCGTCGCTCACGACCGTCCCGAAACGGACCGGAAGAACGGGAAACCGGGTCCACAGCTGGTGGAGTATCCGCCCGTACGCGAAGACCTCGCGCGTCGATCGCTCGGGTGCCTGGGTGCGCGGTTCGACGAAGACCGTCACGTCGTCGTATCGGTGCGCCCGCAGCGGCGTACCTTCCGTGGCGGCGGTGCTGTCGGCGTCGCCGGCGGCGACGGCGTAGAGCAGCATCATGACTGCCTCCCGGCTCCGGGCAGCTGGATCCTGTGCGCGGGGGCGATGACCAAGCGCAGGCCGACGTAGACGAGGTCGACGCCGGCCAGCGACAGCACCAGGTCGCCGCCCACCACGACGCCGCCGTCGATCAGCCGGTCGACGAGGTCGACGAGCGAGGTCTCGTCGAGTGCGGGGGAACGCTCGAGCGTCATGACACCAGTCCGGTCAGGTCGTCGTCGTGCGGCTCTTCCGCACCGACGAAGCTGTAGGGCGGCCACGGCCCGGTCACCTCGACACGCATGCCGGCGGTGGCGACCAGCTGGTTGTGGAGCTCTTCGGCAAGGCCGAGGAACCGGTGCTCCTCGTTCCGCGCCACGAGGTAGGCGCTGTTGAGCAGCATCGGCTCGTCGCGGCCGGTGACGGCAGCGTCGAGCGGGGCGCGTACGACGCTCGTGGCCGCGCTGCGAGCCAGCGTCTCGTGCGTCTGCGTCACTGCGGCCTCGCGCCGTCCGCGTTCGGTGTTGCGCGCATCCTGTTGCGACCGGCGCCGTTCGAGGTACTCACGGCCGCTGCGGGGCGACGGCTCCTCCGGCGCGGCAGGAGCCGATGTCGGAAAGATCTGGAGCGACCACTCGACGCGACCGGCGACGAGCTCCCAGACGTGTTCGAGGCGGGCGCGACTCGACTCCAGCGCGTCGATCAGCGCCTCATCGCTCGGGTAGATCCCGGGTAGCTGCAGCGGCAGCACGTCCCCGTGCTCGACCAGGTGCTGAAGCACCTCGTGGTGGGCTGCGGCGACGGGCGTGACCCAATGAGTGTCCTCCCCGTGCTCTGCCCAGGCGCGCTCACCGAAGGACGCCTCGGGCAGATCGCTGACCACGATCTCGAGATCGTGGAACGCGCAGGTTCGTACCTTCGCATCCGCGATGCCGCGGTCGGGGAGGGAAGGCGTCCCATCGCCCCGAACCAGTCCGTACGCGTGGACCACTGTGGTCGGCTCAGCGGCGCTCACGGCTCGTCTCACCTTCCACGATCTCGGTCTCACCGCCGACGCTGCGCTCGAGCGCCTCGAGGCGCCGGCGGAGGTCGAGCTCTTCGTTCTTCTTCTCCTCGTCCTCGAGGTTGCTGACGAACGGGTCGCCCTCCCACCAGTTGATGCCCATCTCTCGCGCGCGGTCGACCGAGGCGACCATGAGCCGCACCTTGATGGTCAGCAGCTCGATGTCGAGCAGCCTGACCTGGATGTCGCCGACGATGACGATGCCCTTGTCGAGGACGCGCTCGAGCACGTCGGCGAGGCTCTGCGACGACGCTTGGGGGCGGTTGTTCACGAAGACGGGCGTGCGCTGTGTCTCTGTCATCGATCCTCCACCTGGGCTCGGACGTAGCGGTGGGTACGGCGATAGCCCGTGAGCTCACCGTCCTCCCCAACCGTCACCTCATAGGACGCCAGGACATCGGTGGTCTCCGGCACACGCTCGAGCTCGAGGATCTCCGCGGTGACGACCCAGCCGTCGTCGTCTCGGCGGATCGCCGTGACGCCCTCGGCGGGACATCCCACGAGCGCCTCGAGCTCTTCGAGCACCTGCTCGGCGATCGAGGACAGCGTGGGTTTGCTGGGCTCATTCATGCCAGCCTCCGGCGATCAGGCGCTGCACCAGATCCTCCTCGAGATCGGCAGCCTCCTCCTCGGTCAACAGGCCCGCCTCCCGGCGGGCGTCGACGTCCTCGAGGGCGGCTTGGATCGTGGCCGGGTCGAAGTACTGGCTCTCGGCCTCGTCGCGGATCTGTTCCGCCACCCAGACCACACCGCGCACGGGCGCGATGGGCAGGGTCAGCAGCTGCGTGATCAGGCCCATGCGAGCTCCTCCGACGAGGCGGCTTCGAGAAATGCGTACGGCGGCTGCGGACCGACGTACCGAAGCGACGCCAGTGGTGCCAGGTCCTCGCGCAGCGTGGTCACCGTCGCGTCGACCTCGCTCTGTCGGTCACGCTCGACCAGCAGGAAGACCTCCGCCGCCTGCAGCGCACCGCGGACCTCGCCGAGCGAGACCGCGCGGGCGGTCGGGGCCAGCCGATCCACGACGCCGTCACCGACGCCGGCCCGAAGCGCGTCGAGCGCGGCCGCGATGGCCTCGCCCAGGCGTACCTCCGCCGAGTGCCGCTCCTGCGGACTCGCTCGCTGTACGTGGTCGCGCAGCGCGACGAGGTCCTGGTCCCGGCGAAGCACCTCCCTGAGCGCTTCAGGCTCGATCAGGTCGACCGAGACGGTGAGCTGCAGCAGACCGTCGAACCGTTCCAGCAGCGGGCGGATCTCGTCACCGCGGCTCTCGATCAGCTCGTGGCGCACGGTGTCGTCGTCCGGCATCTCCACGCCGAACTGCATGGGCAGCACCGCCCCGAGCGCGGCCACCGCCTCGAGCGTGTGCGCATGTGCCAGCAGGTCCTCGCGCAGCACGCGCGAGTCGGCGTCCACGTCGCTGACGAGCACCCGAAGGCCGTCGCCGTCGATCTGGCGCAGTGGACGTTTCGACCGTCCCGTCCGGTCCGCGGGGATCGTGACCGATGTGTCCGTGACTCCGTAGATGTGGACAGGCACGGTCAGTCCTCCTTCTCCTTGGTCTGTCTGGACGTGCTCTTACGCGTGCGACGGGCGGGCTGCTTGCGACCCTCGTCCTTCTCCTCGTCGGCGTCCTTGTCGGAGTCCTCGTCGTCGCTGCCGGGAAGGATGCTCCCGAGCTTCTCCTTGGCTCCCTCGATGGCACCGGCCGTCTTGCCCTTGGCCCCGGACTCCGTCACGCCTTGGACGAGCTCCGGGATGCCGTGGGTCTGGGTCTCGGTGAGATCCAGACGATTGACTGCCTCGGCGAAGCGGAGGTACGTGTCCACGCTGGCGATGACGATGCGCGCGTCGATCGTCAGCAGCTCGATGCCGACGAGGGAGACGCGTACGTAGATGTCGATCACCAGACCCTTGTCGAGGATCGTGTCGATGACGTCGGCCAGGCTGCTCGGCGCCGGGCGCTCGAGGTACCGGTTCTGCTGGGTGATGGTCATGAATCAGTCGCTTTCTGTCGGTGTCCCCGCTGGCACGGGTTGCTCGGCACGCTCGAGGAGATGCCTGCGGATGTAGCTCCGGTTGGCGCCGAGCGACGCCGCCAGGCGTGACTTCCCGCAGCCCACGAAGTAGCCGATGCACCAGTCGAGCTGCTGCAGGGCGTCCTCCGCGGCGGTTCGGTATCGGTCGACCTCCTCCATGAGGTGCTCGACCTCACGCTCGAGCTCGTGGACCTGGCTGTCGTCAGCGGCCATGCTCAGGCCCCCTTGGCGGAGGAGCGGGAAGACGTACGCTTGCTCGCGCTCTGCTTGCTGGCGCTCTGCTTCCTCGGGCTCCGCTTGGTCGCGCTCTGCTTCGTCGGGCGCTGCGCGCTCGCGGTCTTCTTGGCGGCCGTTTTCTTGGCAGTGGTCTTCCTGGCCGTCGTCGTCTTCCTGGCCGTCGTCGTCTTCTTCGCTGCAGTCTTCTTGGCCGCCGGTTTCTTGGCCGGGGGTTTGTCACCGGACTGCCCGTTCCCAGAAGAGCTGTTTCCAGAACTCTTGCCTGACGACCCGCTGCCGGACGACGACTTCTCGGAACCGTTTGAGCTGCTCGACGTACGGCTGTTCGCCTTGCTGCTCTTCTCCTGGTTCTTCTCCTGGCTCTTCTTCGAGCCCTCGTCCGAGCCCTCGTCCACGACCTCCTTGTCATGGATCTCGCCGGTCCAACCGTCGATCTCGTCGCGATGGAGAAGGGTGTGGTTGGCGACGTGACGCCGGAAGTGCTTCATCTCCAGACGCACCCGGCGACCCTGAGCGCGCCAGAGGTTTCCGGTGTGCTCGAAGAGGCCCTTCGGGTGGTACTCGAGCGAGACCAGGATCCGGGTCAGGTTCGGCGCGAGCTCGTGGAAGGTGACGGCGCCGTCGACGCGCCCCTTCTCGCTCTGGCTGGTCCACACGATGTGCTCGTTCGGGACCTGGTCGAGGATGGTGGCCTTCCAGGTGCGGTGGGACCAGAACACCTGGGCCTGCCAGGTGATGACCTCGTCCTCCTCCTGCGTGACGTTCTCGACCTTCTTCATGAAGGTCGGGAACTCCTCGAACTGAGTCCACTGCTCGTAGGCGACGTCCCGGCTCACGGGTACGTCGATCGACTCGACGATGTTCGTCACCTTGAGCTTCTTGCCGGTGGGCTGCTCGCTCTTGCCGAGATTCCCGGCGACCTGCCCGACGGTGTCCTTGACCTGGGCAGCCGTCTCCTTGACCTGGGCAGCGGTGTCCTTCACCTTGCCGACCGGGGCCGTGACCTTGTCAGCGGCCGCCTTCGCGCCCGCCTTCACGGTCGAACCAGCCTTGGACGGCTTCGCATCGCCCTTCGTGGGAAAGCTGTCGGCGAAGCCGGTGAGCCGATCGGTTATCCCTTCGACACCGTTGCCGATCCTGTCCAGGCTCCGCTTGCCGAAGGCTCGACCGAGGCCCACGGCCTCGTGTCTCAGCCGGTCGATCGGCAGCTGCGAGAGAAGGCCCGAGTCCCCCTTGTCCGTATCTGCGTTCTTGCGAATCTGTTCGGTCATGACTCAGGCACCTCCGGTCGGCGCACCTGCGCGTCGACGACGGGAGCTCCGCGCGCCTCGGCGCGGCTTCTCCTCTTCGTCCTCGTCCTGCTGGTCCGTCTCGTCGTACTCGTCTTCCGGCTCTTCCTCCGGTTCTTCTGCTTCCTCGTCGTACTCGTCCTCGGGCTCTTCCTCCGGTTCTTCTGCTTCCTCGTCGTACTCGTCCTCGGGCTCTTCCTCGGCGTCCTCCGCTTCCTCGTCGTACTCGTCCTCGGGCTCTTCGTCCGGTTCGTCCTGAGCCTCGTCTACGGGCTCTTCGTCCTCCGGAACCTCATCGGTGTCCTCGTCGGATGACGACGCGCCCCAGAGCGTGCTCTGCTCACGCAACCGATCGCTGAGCTTGTCGATCTGGCCCGCGGCCGCGGCGACCGCGGCTGCCTTGCCGGCCTGAACGAGCTTTCCGCTGACCTGCTGCCCGAGCTTCTGTACGTCGGACGAGCCGCCGAGGCTCTGCGTACCGATCTTCAGCATCTCGAGGCTGCGTTCGCGAACGGCGCTGTTGCTGAGCGCCGACGCAACGACCACAGCGAGTCGAAGTTTCTTGAATCGCCCGAGCACATAGCCAGCCGCTACAGCGGCTCCTACGCGCGTGGTAACAGACATGTCCGTGCTCCCTCCTCGGGCGGCCCTCCACCACCCATTACCCCGGGCGGTACCCGATGTGACGCGGGTCATACGTTGGTCCCGGAAGAGGGCGCGCAGTGTCCACCAACAGCGAGGGTTGAGCGCCGGAACGCTCGGTAGTCTCCGGACATGGGTGACAGCGCGGGACAGCAGGAAGACCTGCCCGAGTCGGTCGTGGTCGAGCTGCGCCGTACCGCTGCCGATCTGCTGGGGCACGTCGCGTCGTACGCCGATGACATGCTCGCCCACATCCTCGAGTGGATCCCGGAGGCGAGCGCTGATGACGAGCTCCGCGGGCTGACGCTGGGATCGTGCTCCTCGAACCTCGAGGCCGCGCTGTCGATGGTGCGGCACGGTATCGACGTGAGTGCCGCCTCGGCGCCGGTCACCGCGCTCGAGCATGCGCGTGCCATGGCCGGCCGCGGCTACAGCGTCGATGTGATGCTGCGCTTCTACCGGATCGGCCATGCCTACTTCAGCGAACGAATCCTGACCGGGCTCACCGACTCGGTGAAGGATCCGGCCCTCGCCCTTGCGGTCGTCGCACACCTGCAGCACTACGCCTTCGCCTACGTCGACCGCATCTCCAGCGAGGTCGCCGCAGAGTACGTCGCCGAGCTCGACCGGATCCAGACCCAGGCCCGTGCGGCCCGGACGGACGCGGTCCGCACGTTGATCGCCGGCGGACGGATCGACCTGCGCCGTGCGGAGCGCACGTTGTCCCACCGGCTCACCGGATGGCAGACGGCCTTCGTCTGCTGGACCGATGGCGACGACGTCGATCTGGCGCGCGTGGGTGAGACGGTCGGCACCCACTTCGGATCACCTCATCCCCTGCTCGTCCCGGACGGCGCTCGGGCGTTGTGGGGCTGGGTCTCCACGACGGGAGCTCCTGGCATCGCACCGGCGGACCTCAGGCCTCTGGCCGGGAGGGTCCCGGAGACGGTCCGGGTCACGCTCGGCACGCCGGGATCCGGTGCCGCTGGCTTCCGCGACTCCCATGTCCAGGCACAGCGCGGCCGTCGGATCATCGAGCTAGCGGGTCGCGGAGCAGCGGTCACGACGTACGCCGAGGTCGCGCTCGCAGACACGATGAGCGGCGACCTGGAACTGACTCGCGCCTTCGTCGCGACCGAGCTGGGCGGGCTGGCGGTCACCGGGCGTCGGGAGGAGGAAGAGCGGCGGGCGCTGCTCGCGGTCCTCGACGCACAGGGTGGGCTGGCGGCCGCGGCCGACGAGCTCGGCGTGCACCGCAACACGGTGCTGCAGCGTGTTCGCCGGGGCGAAGAACGGCGGGGGCGTCCTGCGACCGAGCGCGTTGCCGAACTGCATGCTGCATTGCGCGTGGTGAGCGTCCTGGGCTCACTCGTGCTCTCGCCGGAGCACGACCAGGTCTGACCGGAGCCGGCTGGGATGTGCTGCGCGCACATCGACATGGGCTCGGCACCTCTCGCGGGGTGCGGCTCGCGGTTCGTACGTTTCGAGCATGTCAACAACGACGGAGCAACCCGCAGCCACCCGCCACGCGCTTCCCGACCCGGGCGAGAAGGTCCCGACGATCTCCTGGCCCATCGTCGGCATCTTCTCCGGCGCGATCGCGCTCTTCGCGGTCTCGACCTGGGCGGCGTTGGCCGAGCGCCTTCCGGTCCCGGTGACGGTCCTGCTCAGTGCGGCAGCGATCTTCGTGCTGTTCACCGTGCTCCACGATGCCGCGCACTACTCGATCAGCACCCATCGCTGGGTCAACGTCGCCTTCGGCCGGGTCGCGATGTTCTTCGTCTCGCCGCTGATCTCGTTCAGGTCGTTCGCGTTCATCCACATCGAGCACCACCGCAACACCAACGATGACGACAACGACCCCGACCACTTCGTCAGTGGCGCTCCGTGGTGGCAGGTGCCGTTCCGGTTCCCGCTGATGGACGTGCCGTACCTCTCCTTCCTGGTGCGCAACGTTCGGCGGCGTCCGCGGGCGGAGGTGGTGGAGACCTCGTTCCTGCTGGTGATGAGCGTCGTGGTGATCGTGGCGGCCGGGTTCACCGGCCACCTGTGGACGCTGGCGGTGCTGTACCTGATCCCCGAGCGGGTCGCGATGTTCGTGCTGGCGTGGTGGTTCGACTGGTTGCCGCACCACGACCTCGAGGACACCCAGCAAGAGAACCGCTACCGCGCCACCCGCAACCGCGTCGGCTCGGAGTGGGTCTTGACTCCACTGCTCCTCTCGCAGAACTATCACCTCGTCCATCACCTGCATCCCTCGATCCCGTTCTACCGCTATGTCGCGGCCTGGAAACGCAACGAGGAGGCCTACCTCGAACACGATGCCGCGATCGGCACCGTCTTCGGTCATCAGCTCGACGCGGACGAGTACCGCGAGTGGAAGACGCTGAACGGCAAGATGGCCCGGCTCCTCCCGGTGCGGATGCCGAAGCGATCCTCGGCCCGTGCCGCGGAGTTCCACCCGCTCCCGGTCGCCGGCGTCGACCGGCTGACCGACGACAGCGTGCTGATCCGCTTCGCCGTGCCCGACGAGCTGCGCGAGAAGTTCTCCTTCGAACCCGGTCAGCACCTCGCCGTCCGCACCGACCTCGGCGGAGAGGGCGTACGTCGCAACTACTCCATCTGCTCCTCGGCCACCTCCGACACACTGGCGATCGCCGTCAAGCACATCCCTGGCGGTGCCTTCTCCACCTTCGCGATGGAGCAGCTCCGAGCCGGCGACACCCTCGAGCTGATGACACCGACCGGTTCGTTCGGGACAGCGGTCGACCCGCTGGCCACGAAGAGCTATGTGGCGATCGCCGCCGGCAGCGGCATCACCCCAGTCCTCTCGATCCTGCAGACCACCCTTGCCGTCGAGACCGAGAGCCGCTTCACCCTGATCTACGGCAACCAGGACGCGGACAGCACGATGTTCCGCGACGAGCTCGACGACCTCGAGACGCGGTACGCCGACCGGCTCCGGATCATCCACGTACGCTCCCGCGACCCGCGGCACCCGGCACCGCTCCGAGGTCGCATCGACCGCGCGAAGCTCGAACAGTGGATCGGCTCCGACCTGCCCACCGCGTCGGTGGACGAGTGGTTCCTGTGCGGACCGTTCGAGATGGTGACCGACCTACGCGACCTGCTTCTCGAACGCGGCGCCGAGCCGGACCACGTCCACGTCGAGCTCTTCCACGGCTACGCCAAACCCCGCATCGCCGACGGCTTCGCCCCGGCCACGGTCACCGTCGGCCTGCGCGGCCGGCAGCACGAGGTTTCCCTGACCGCCGGCGACACCGTGCTCGAGGCCGCGTTGAAGGCCGGGCTGGACGCGCCGTACGCCTGCCTCGGTGGAGCCTGCGGCACCTGTAAGGCGAAGGTGACGCTGGGGTCGGTCGCCATGGAGCAGAACTTCGCCCTGTCCGCGGCCGAGGTCGAGACCGAGCACGTGCTGACCTGCCAGTCCCGCCCGACCACGCCGTCGGTCACCGTCGACTACGACGGCTGAGTCCGATCGTCCGTACGCGCCCGCTAGGATCTGCGCGGGCCGTTAGCTCAGTCGGTTAGAGCAGAGGACTCATAATGCCGAATGCGCCCCGGAATCATCCACGCGGCCTCACACAGGAGCCGCCCATGACGACACCGTCCTCGCTGGTCAGGCCCAGATCGATTCTGTCAAGATCGAACGATTGTTCGACATGCTTGTGAATACGTCCGCGTCCTATTTACGTACGAGACGACCGCGCTGGCCGAGCAGTTTCAGTCCTCAGGCCGGCGATCGACCTGCGCAGTGTTGCCGACCCCGATGTTGATCGCGTTGCCGTTCCCGCTAACGTCGATCCGACTACTGAACGCGACGTCCTGCATACCTTGGAGGATGTCGTCCTCGACCTTCTCCAGCTCCTCGAGCTCGGTGAAGAGCAGGTCGAACGACTCGCCTTCGAACCAGATGCGCAAGCGGTGGGAGACGTGCGGCGTCTTGCGTTGCTGCTCGGCGTAGAACCACGCCTCCAGGACGAGGGACCGCCAAACCAGTGACGCGACAACGAGGATCCCGATCGCCGCCAGGACGCCCCACTTCATGTAGGCGTAGACAGGCACGGCCATCAGGGCGACGGTGCGGAGGCCCAGCCGACCGGTGGCGCGGTCGTAGTCGTCGGGCGTGATCGCCGGGTACTCGACGATGTCGGACTCCATGCGAACGCGTCCTAGGGGAAAAATGTTCTGGCTCGTCGTATAGACGATGGCCAGCACGCCCTTTTCGACCTGGACGGCGAGCAACTCCGGAAGCTGCAGCGGATCAATGGGGATATCGTCCACGAACCGCCCCTTCACCCGATCCACAGGCTGCGACGAGCCACCCTCAGCGCCCGAGCGCCTGGATGGCGTTACCCACTGCTTCTACTGCCTCCGCGGACCCGACAACCGACGCACTCACACCAGCAACGACCGCGGCCGCCATGGTAAGGACCCGCCGAATCGCCGACCGGTCCTCGCGAGGCGTGTCCTCTAACGTCGCAGCAGCGGCCTCCAGAGCGGTCGCGTCCGGTCCGTCCAGCTGATCCGCCAGCGCCCGCAACGCAGCCAAGGCTGAAGCTATCTCGTCTCCACCTGCACTCGCCCCGGTGTGCACCTCTGCATGGTTGTGCGTCCCTCCCAGGTTGACAGCGTTACCGCTGCCACTGATCGAGACGTGCGGGATCCGCGATTCACCCATCTGGCCTACAGCCCTTTCGCCCCTGAGTCATGCGATCAACGGAGAGCAACAATTCAACGCAAACCGTACGCCAAGAGGCCGGTGCGGATCCCTTGTTTGACGCGACAGGACCGGGCGAGGTCAGCGCCAACTTCAGCCTCATGCGCCGAGGCAGCACCACGAAAGAGCGTCTTCGGGCCACTGCGAGATCGCGAGCCGGACACGGGGATCGATGGGTTCACTGACAGCCACCGCCCGAGGATCACGACCGAAGTGTCACCACCCAACCCCACCAGATGTGTCAGCGATGTCTTGATTCAGAGCCGTCACCGATGTCCTGGGAGATGACAGCAGCCCTCAAGGATCCCTCAGCCACACCATCGAACACATGTTCTATCCTGGCGGAGTGAGCACGATCCCCGAACTGGCTGCCAAGGACTGGCGATTTCGACCGCCGCGGCACTGCTTCGTTCGGTTCGGCAACACCCGGTGCCCTGCAATTCTGCTCGAGTGGCGGCCGAAGCGGGATCGCGGTGGCGTCTCGAAGTGGGAGGGCCTCGTCGTCTACGCAGGTCATACCCCAGCCACGGGCGAATGGGACATCAGCCAGCGCTGGATGCATGGCGACCTCATCGAGCCTGATTGAGCGATACGCCGACGCGTCCCTAGTCCTGTAGAGGGTTCGACTGGGTCTCGTACAGGTCGAGGATCTGGCTCAACGTGGACTCCGTCGCCATCAGGAGGGTGCGCAGCGTCATCGCGTTACCGACGGACTCGTGTCGCCCCTTGCTTGCCTTACTGACCAGGGCGTCGTGGGCCTTGGCCAAGCCAGCGGCCGTCGCAGCGAACAAGTCCCGATCGCTACCCTTGCGGTGACTAAGGGTGGCGAACCGAATCCGGGCAGCGTATGTGTACTTCCCCTGGGCGTTGCGGAGCTTCTCGCCGGGGTTGGCCAACTCGTACTCCTTCATCTTCTCGTCTGTCGCGACGTGCTGCCGGACGAGACGGACGAGTAGCTCGTACAGGCCTGTGCACGCTTCCTCTAGGAACCCGTCTTGGCCCTCGCGCCGGAGCGCGGCACATGCCGCGCGGTAAAACTCCGCCATCTTCGGATCGATCGCGGCGAGCCGTGCCTCGAACTGCACATTCAGGTCGAGACGAGCCTCCTTCCAGGGCGGGAGCACCTCCGCCTCTACGAGATCAGTGAGATCGGCGTGCGCCACAGCGTCGGGAGCGAGCGTGCTCAAAGATTCGGTGGCGATGAGACCATCCACCGTGAATCCGCGAGAAGCGACCGGACCGAAGGATTCTGCGGTCCACGTCTTGGGCCGGTAGGAGCTGAGCCAACCGTCGTACGCCTCCAAGAGCCTCATGGACGGCCGCGCCGCCTGGGCGATCGAGACCCCCAGCGCAGCATTAGGCAGGGACTGGTCAAGGAACTTTGCCATGTGGTTCCGCGCAGCGACCTGGCTGGCCGCGAAGGCCGTGAAGCTTGCGTACGCGGGACGGTTGGTCGGCATGACCTGACCCAGCAGACCGTCCATGCGGAAGGAGATCGGCCTGCTTAATGTCGCGAGACTCGTTACTTCGCCGAGCCCGAGACGCGCCCCCAAGCCCATCGGCGTCGACAAATCGCCGAGCCCGAGACGCGCCCCCAAGCCCATCGGCGTCGACAAATCGCCGAGCCCGAGACGCGCCCCCAAGCTCACCGGCGTCGACAAATCGCCGAGCCCAAGGTTCGCCACAGCACTCGCCCGCCAGAGGGTCTCATTGAAACCGACATTCGCCGCCATACTTGCCCGCGAGAAGGTCTGGCTCAAACCGAGACTCGCGGCTGCCATCAATCCATCATCCGCCCATTCCTCCGCAGAGTCTTCCGCCTCGTTGCCGGGACGGTCCTCCGGCAGGTCATTCGGGCTGGGCGTTGTCACAGGCTGGGGGTCCTCTGAGATGCGCTGGTGATGGTCGGGAACTCGCTGAATCAAGTGGTACCACAAGGCTCCGACACTCCGACTTGACTTGCGAAAACACTCCACCCGGCGCCGCTAGAACTCCTGGTCAAGGCGTCGGAGAATGTTCGCAAACAGGATGACCGAGTCAGCTGCGATCCCGGCGTCGCGCCTTGTCGGAGCGGGTCTGTGCTTCACCTTGTGGGCCAACTCGGAAACCTTCTTGGCTACGCCTCGAACCTCCTCGTTCTCCCCACCACCAAGCGAGTCCTCGATGTACCGACCGATGCGGAGGTTGGTCCTATCCACTGGGGGTTCGACTTCCCCGTCGCGCAGGTGTTTTGCCGGGTCATAGATCGTTCGACTCAAGGCCTCCAACACAGCGACCGCACGATTCCCAACGTCGCGGTAGTCCTGCGCGGTCGCTGCCGACCGGAACCGCCGCTGGAGCTCTCTGATCTCTTCGTCGACGTGCAGCCATCCGGTTCGGTGATGAGGTGAAACCGGTTCCGCCAGCACTGCTCGGAACTGCGCCTCTTCGAGGTGGTCGAGTTGAGCCCAGACCGGCTCAAAGTAGCCGGCCAGCAAATCTCGGCGCGCCTGCCAGGAACCGCGGGCACCTTTCTGGATCCAGAACGACCTGAACCCATTGAAATCCCTCCACGGAAGGTTGAGCATCACCCCATGCCGACCAAGGGTGGCCCGCAACGCCCGCTGGCAGAGCTCAATCTCCTCGTCATCGAGGCGGTTGTTGCCATCGGTTCCAAACGCTGTTAACTCGCCATGCACGAGGCGGGTCAGTGCCACCGCAGTTGCAAGATCGTTGTCGTCCGGGATAGGTCCAGATCTAAGCGCTTTGATCAAGTCGCTTCTCAGCGTTGCCGGCGAACCGAACGGATCAACTTCGTCCTGGTCAGTGAAGAGGTCATCGGGTTCCAAAGGCTCAGTCCTCCGGCCGAGTTAGCGCGCGCTCATCCGACCACGGATGGCCAGCGGACTGTGAGAACGATCGAGTCATCGAACGCCTGCCACGAGTGAGAGGTGCCCGGGCCGAATACGACGAAATCGCCTTCGCGCTTCATCTCCTGGTCACCGTCGGGGAGACGTACGGCGAAGTGGCCACGAAGGAGCAGGACCATCGTCGTGCGGACCTCCTCCTCGGCCACGGTCCACTCATGGCGCTCCTCCCCCGCCTGGTGAGTACCCCACTTGACCTCGACGTCGGTCGAGTGCAGTGGACTGGTCTCGGAGTCGATGAAGTGGCCGATGAGCCAGCCACGGCGCTCTGCACCGTCGTCGTACGCGTTGCCGGAGGCGGTCGTCACTGGGCGAATCCAATCTCAAAGTGGGGCAGCGCTACGCGCTCTGGGTGCAGCTCGTGGAGACGTCGAAGGCCGAGGACAAAGGCGAAGAGGCCCTCGTCTGACCACGCCGGATTGTGTGCGAGAGCCCGCAAGCCGGCCTCATCCTGCGACGAGACCAGGGTGATCCGCTCGGACTCCCAGTTGCTCTCGACATCACCGCCACAACGCTGCCAGAAACCCTCGTCGTGCACAGCGACAAGACACGGAAATTCATAGTTTCCGGTGAGGAGGTTGAAGCCGAATCCGGTGCACTCCATCGACCAGGCGTCGGGCCCCGCCTCGGTCAGGTAGCGCATCGGCCCAGTGAGGAGATCCGGGTGCATTGGGTCGATCGTGCGGCGCGTGTCGAGGGTCGTGTCGACCTCTGCCTTGCCGAAGAGTTCCTCCTCGAGCTCTCTCGCGAGCGAGGTTCCGACACTGACCTCCCAGCTCGGCTCCGAGGTCGGCTCGTGGAAGCACTTCGGAATCACGGCGAGTCGACCAGACGCGTTGAGAACCTTTGCCCCACGCTCCTGAATCAGCAATGCGAAATCGGCCGGGCGCGCACCTTGCGCCGACCGGGCAAACGCCGTCAACGCGAGCGCTCCGCCCATGCAGTTACGCGAGCCAGGCGTGAGCACCGACTCGACCGTCGGCATCATGAGATCGCGCAGCGGGAGCACCTCTCCCCCGCCCTGCGCGGCTGCGAACGTTTCAGCTTCGAGGAGATCCACCGTGAGCGCGTACTGCGCAAACGATCCAGTGGTGAAGGACGTGCGTACGCCGTCGGGCTGCGCCCCCCACCCGGTCATCCGGTAGAGCCGGCCGTCGACGAAGCGGGTCTCCTGGACCAGGCACTCAGCGAGCCTGGTTTCGGCGGCGCGGCGCCAGATGTCCGAGTCGGGCTGAGGTACGACGACGGCCGCATGGTCGTATGTGAATCGCTTCGCCGCCTCGACCGCCTGCAGGTCGACCGAGTTGCTGACCCACTCCGTGGCGCTCAGGATTGTGAGATCGATGTCCGCATCGCCGAGCCCGACGCGGACCGGGCGATGATCGCCGAACCCATCTGCGTAGTACTGGTGCAGCCTCTGAGCCACAGCCGACCTGTCGGTCTCAGCCATACGCCACCGAGGCCCGGCGGCCGCGTCCATCCGAGCCGCCGCCGCAAGCACCCTGGCACCCGCGTCGTCGTCCCGGCCACTCTGCAGCCACGTGAGGGCACTGTGAAGGTTCGCAGCGGCATCGAGGCGGCTCCGCATCTCGTCACCGTTGCTGCCCACTCTGTCGAGACCGGCCAGCTGCGCGAACCGCTCACGCTGTGAGTCGGTCGCGCTCTCTAGGACCGTGTCGAAGATTCGCTGGATCTGCAGCGAGATCGCTCCGCCGCCACCCTTGCGCCACAACGCAACAGAGCGCGCCGACACCCCGAGCTGCTCGGCGAACTCCTCGTTGGTGAGCCGCAGAGCGGTGCGCAGCGCATCAGCCTCTCGCGTGGTCCACTCGACGACGCTGATCATCGGAACACTGTCCCTTCCTCGACGAAAAGGCAGCGGATTGCACTGCGATTGCACAACCGCTTCATGGTGAGAAACGCCTGATCACGGCTGACTAGAGGCATGTCAGGCACCAGCCGAATCGGCGCGATCAACGAGCTTCTCCAGCCGCTCAACACGGCTGGACAGGCTCGCGACATCGCGCCGGAGTTGGTCAACGTCGTCGGTGCTCTCTCGGCTCTCCGGGAGCGCATTGACGTACGTGCCACGTCCGGTGCTCGACACGAGGACGCCTTCCCGCTGCAACTCGCGGATGGCGTTGTGAACCGTGACCTCGGCGACGCCGTACGTCTCCCGAAGCTCACGGAGCGGGGGCAGCTTCGCGCCTACCTCGTACTCACCGTCTCGCACTCGCTGCCGGATGTCCTCGGCGACCTGCTCGTGAAGAGGGGTCGCGTTGTCTCTGCTGATCATGCCTCCAAGGTAACCACAAATGCCCTGGTGTGCGTAGAGGCATTGACATCCTCGATTGCCCTAGTGCACCCTAGTGCACAGCAAGGCAATGTCACCCGCTGCTACGGAAGGCACCAACCGATGGACACCGCTCCAACGCACTCCGACCTAGCCGAGATTGAGGCCGAGTGGCCGCAGATCGCCGCTGAGGTCGACTTGGTCGACGCCGAGTGTCGCCTACTCGCCGACCCGGGCGACGTGCTCGCCAAGCGGGCTCACCGGCGGGCATTGAGCGCGCTCCTGCTCCTGCTGGTTCAGCAGGCCAACCACGACGCGGCCCTGAGGGTCGCGCCTGTCTACACCCTCATCAACCCGTGCCCGGCCGGCCAGGCCGAGGCTGCCTGATTCTCGGAAGGAACCACGTCATGATCACCGCTCCTCTGTTCATCATCTTCCTGCTCGTCGCGTTCGCCATGATCAAGTGGGGCAACGTCCATCCCGGCGTCCTCGCCTTCGGCGCGATCCTCGGGCTCTCGCTGGCATCGACCACGCTCGGCGGGCCGATCCTGAACGGCATCGAGTCCGGCATGACCGCGGCCCTCTCGGCCGCCTCCAACATCGCTGGCGGTGCCCGATGAGCGCCGCACAGTCCTGGGACCTGACCTGGGTCGCGACCCTCCTTGAGGGTCTCCCCAACGTCGAGCTGCACGGGTTCTCCGTCGACGTCGAGCCGAACTTGGCCGCTGCCAAGGTGCTCGGTACGTCTGGTCGGCGGCCGGTGGTGCGGTTGTCGATCCGCCCGGCCGGCTACGAGGCCGCCTCACAGCTCGCCAAGCTCCTGCACCTGTCTGAGCACATGACCGCCGACACCGAGGACGGCCTCGGCCTGCTGGTCCGCCACACCTGGGCCGGCTGGGAGGTCGCCGCGTCGGACGAGGTCGATGCGTGGGTGGAGATCACCACGACCCAGCGGGTCTGGTCCGAGGCGGTCGCCTGATGGGCACAACGACGTCGCCGAATGCACTGGTCGCCGCTGGGCTGCGACGGTCGGTCCGCAACTGCCTCGAGGGCGAGGCTGCGGTCGAGCTGCTCATCGGCTACGAGAGTGGGCGCCTACTCGATGGGCCCTGGATCGTGCGTACGCCGGTGTTGCGCCGCTACCAGTTCCGTCCCGCTCCCGAGGACTACGACACCCACGGTCAGGAGCGATCCGGGCTGTCCGAGCGTGACGCGCTCGTGTTGCAGGTCGCCGCGTCGGTGACGTCGATCGCCTTCCCGGGCGTCCCCGTCACCGCACTCCTGGACCTCGACCGCACCACCCTCGCCCTGGTCCTCACCGCGTACGCGCACATCGCCTGCCGCGTCGTCGAGAACGAGGTGGCACGTCATGGCTAAGGGCGATACCCCGAACTACACCCGCAAGCAGTCCGACAAGGACCTTGCGCGGATGCAGCGCGCCGCGAGGGCAGCCCGTGCGCGAGGCGACGAGCAGCGGGCGCGCGAGTTCGAGGACGTCGTCGCCTCCATCCAGAGCGTGCGCAGGCACCGGGGCTGGAGCACGTGAGGACGCCCGGCAAGCCCAGGGCCCACAGGTCGGTCCGGTCGCACCTAGCCGTCCAAAGCAAGTGCGACCGGACCTCAACAGAGAAGCACCCAACCAACCAAGGAAGAGAGCACCTGTCATGGGGCACCTTAACGACGTCATCGTCGCCGCCGGGGTGATCGGGGTACCTGCCCTGACCGCCGCAACGATCGCACTCGCCATCCACGGCCACCGCCGCGGCGCTCGTCTCTACCGCAAGTACGCCGCGGCCGACACGGACACCGTCCCGGCCACGGTCGGGGACCAGGCCGCGTCTGAGAAGGCGGGGGTCTGAGCCATGGCTGTTCAGTACACCGGCCTGTTCGGCCACGGCACGTTGAAGGACACCGCGCGTCATGTCGTGAAGACCAACGGAGCGAAGGTCGCGAGGAAGCTCCCCGGTCGCGCGGACCCGTATGCGGGAAAGAAGGCCAAGGTCGGCAAGGCGTCGGATCCGTACCGGAAGAAGAAGCCGGTCAGGCGCACCAACCCCGTAGGCCGCCGGGGCTGACCCACTGCCGCCACGACAAGGAGAACCACCTCATGAAGTACGACAACCGAACCTTCAAGGTCCGTGAGTACACCGGGATGGGCACCGGCAACATGCGCCTCGTTCACGTGTACATGGTCAAGGCCGTGAAGCCGATGAAGTCGGGCGGCGGGTCTGCGATCTACCTCACGAACGGGGACACGGTCATCACCCCCGACTCCGTACGGCAGATCAAGGTCTTGATGAAGAACGCCTAACCCAACGCCAACCGCCCCGGCGCGGAGTAGTCCGGCATCCCGCTCGCGACGGGACCGGGGCACGCAATCCATCACAACCCACCAACCATCGAGAGGAGAACGACCGATGAGCACCAACCTGAACGAGTCCGACCAGGCCGATGAGGTCTACGACCTCGAGGCCGCGCGGCGTGCCCGCGAGTCACGTGCCGCCGATCCCACCGCTGACAGCGACAGTGACCCGATCTCTGTGAGCAAGCCCGCGCACGCGGCCGAGGAGTCCGCTCAGGATGCCTCTGAGAACACCGCGGCCGCCGAGGCGACAGAGGACGAGGACGTTCCTGTCCTGGTCGAGGGTGAGGTCCTCGCGGTGCGCGATGACAGCGCCACGGTGGCCCAGCGTGCGTCGGCTCCGCGTCGTGAGGTGCTGCCTGGATGGGCTAAGAACCGGGATGCAGCCAAGGCGGCCGCGAAGTGGGCCACGTCCTACTACAGCCACCTGGTCGCCTACCACACTGTCCGGCTGCCGCTCTACTACGGCAAGCTCAGCGCGCGCTCCCCGCTCGGTGCTGGTCGTCTCGTGGCGACCACGTGGGGCTGGATCAATGACGCCGCGGACCGGGAGAACCGGATGGCGGTGCGCGGCAGCACCCTCGACGCGGGCGCGTTCCTCCAGCTCAAGGAGCACCACCGCCGCCAGGTCCAGGCCCGCACCTTCATGGTCCTCGTCGCGGTGCTGGTCCTGGCAGGCCTGATCGCAGGGGTTCTGTTCGGTACCAACCCGATGGTGCAGCTCGTGGTCGCGCTGGCCGCGCTGGGCGGCCTGGGGATCCTGGGCCGGAACCCGGACAAGCCGATCACCGGCCGGGCCGTGGACGCGACCAAGGAGCCGCGTCTGACCTCGGACCTGATCGTGGACGCCCTGGGGTCGCTCGGGTTGGGTGAGCTGAACAAGGCCCTGACCAAGTACGGCTCCAAGGCGATCGCGTTCGTCTCCCCGATCATGCGTGACGGTGCCGGGTGGCGTGCCGAGATCGACCTGCCCGGCGGGGTCACCGCCTCCGAGATCATCGACCGCCGCGACAGGCTCGCCTCGGGTCTGCGGCGCTCCCTGGGCAAGGTCTGGCCCGAGGCCGACACCGACGTCCACGCCGGCCGCCTAGTGCTCTACGTGGCCGACAAGTCACTCTCGGAGACCGAGCCCGCCGCGTGGGCTCTGGAGTCGAAGGGGAAGGTCAACATCTTCGACCCGATCCCGATCGGCCAGGACCAGCGTGGCCGCCCGATCCACGCCACGTTGATGTTCGCTCTGGTCCTGATCGGCGCGATCCCGCGTATCGGGAAGACGTTCCTTCAGCGGCTCCTGGTCCTCGCCGCCGCTCTGGACCCGCGGGTCAAGCTCTACATCTTCGACCTCAAGGGCGGCGCCGACTGGCTCCCGCTGCGCCACGTCGCCCACGCCCTGCGGATCGGTGATGACCCCGAGGACATCGCCTACGTGCTCGCGTCACTGCGGTCGCTACGCACCGAGATGCAGCGTCGCTACAAACTGCTGCGCCGCCTCCCGCTCGAGCGCTGCCCCGAGTCGAAGGTCACCGACGAGCTCGCCTCGGACAAGTCCCTCGACCTCGGACCCATCCTGGTCGCCCTCGACGAGTGCGGGCTGGCGTTCGGGCACTCTGAGCACGGCAAGGAGATCACCGACATCTGCGTCGACCTCGGCAAGCGCGGCCCGGCCGCCGGCATCATCCTCATGCCCGCCACCCAGCGCATCGACGCCGCCAGCGTCCCGCCCGGGATCAGCTCGAATGCGGCCCTGCGGTTCGCGCTCAAGGTCATGGACCACACCGCCAACGACATGATCCTCGGCTCCGGGATGTACAAGGCCGGCGTACGCGCCACCATGTTCGGCCGCCACGACCGAGGCGTCACCCTCATGGTCGGCGAGGCCGACGACCCGGTCATCTTCCGCTCAGCAAAGATCGACGCCGAGAAGGCCGAGAAGATCGCCCTGCGAGCCCGCGCCGCCCGCCACGCCGCCGGACTCCTCACCGGCCTGGCCGCCGGCGAGGAAGACGCCGCAGACACCGACACCGGCTCCATCCTCGACCACCTCCTCGCCGTCTGGCCCGCCAACGACCCCGAGTGGTCGGCCGGCAAGGTCTGGTGCGAGGAGCTCGCCCACCGGCTCGCGGCCGCCCAGCCCTCCCTGTACGAGGGATGGACCGGCGAGCAGATCACCGCCGCGGTCAAGCCGCACGGCATCCGCACGGTCCAGATCAAGCGCAACGACCCCGAGGAGGGCAAGCCCGTCAACAAGCGCGGCCTGGTCCGCCGCGACCTCACCGACACCCTCGGCCACACCGACCCCGACCAGAACCCCAACACCGGCCTCAGCACGGGCCCCAACACCGGCCCGGCCAGCCCCTCGGCCGGTACCTCGGGAGGTCCGCTGGAGCCCTGAATCGGTAGCGGTAGCGGCTGCTACCCGTAGCACCCCTGCTACCCCCGAAACTGCTACCTGACCTGCTACGTAGCAGATCAGCACCCCTACTCGCACACCCGTTCGAACCCCGGATCAGGGCCGATCCGACCCCCTCGCACCCTGCTGCCGCTACCCGCCTCGCCCCGCACGTCGATGGGCAGCGGAGAAAGCCTCCGGAACGCGCTCGCTGGCCCAAGTCCCTGCCTCACGCATGCCAAAACAGCCCTGAAACCGGCTCCACATCAGCCCCTGGAACAGGAGATCTCGCCGTGAACACCCGCTCTCAGTACACCGAAGGCCGCCCCCACGGCCACACACCCACCGCCCGCTCTACTCGCCCCTCCGGCCTCGCCATCGTCGGCCTCGCCATGACCCTCGTCGGGTTCCTCCAGGTCGCAGTCACCATCGCGCCGCAGGTCGCCCAGATGATCCCCGCCGCCGGCGCCGCCGCACCCGCTGTCGGCGTAGCCGTCGCCCTGGCCGCCGACGTCGTGTGGGCCGCACTGGGCCACACCACGATCGCCGCTTACAAGTCCGGCCAGCGGGCCGCCGCCTACGGCTTCGGAGCCGCCACCGCGGCCGCTGTCGCCGTCTCCACCGTCCTGCTGGCCGCCGTGGGGCACATGGGCCCCTGGTCGGCTATCCCTGCCCTTGCCGCGCTGCTGCTGGTCGCCGACGGGATCCGTGACCAGGTCACCGTGTCTCCCGAGACGGCCGCGATCATCCGGACCCGCACCGCCGAGATCCGCGACCAGCGCGCCCTAGCGGCCATCGAGGCCCGCCACGAGGCCCACATGGAAACCATCACCGGCTACGGCAAAGCCACCCGACTCGCCGCCCGCACGCACGCTCTGGCCGAGATCAAGGTGACCGTCGCACGCGCCGAGGACAAGGCCGCCAAGCGGCTCAAGACCTCGGCCGAGAGGCACTCCGCCGGCGTCGACGCCTACCGCGAACTGATCGGCGGCCCCTCGACCACCGACCCTGACACCACCCCTGACACCAAGGCTGACACCGAGGCTGACACCGCCCCTGACACGCACCCGGGCGCAATCGTCGCGCCGGTCGCCGCTGTCACCCCGCTTGCTGGGCCCGTTGTCACCTCCGTGGTCAGCCCTGACAACGACGAGGGCGACGGCGAGCACGACGCTGACACTGGCCTGTGCGCCATCTGCGAGACCGACCTCGGCGAGGAAGACGGCAACCACGTCCACCCCGCCTGCGCCGCCGTCGAACTGCGCCGAGTCATGAGCGTGCCCGAGGTCGCCGAGCTGCTCGGCGTCACCGAGCGAACCGTCTACCGCTGGACCAAGGAGGCGAACCGCAATGAGGTCGCCTGAAACCCCTGCCATCCACCCCGGTGAGCTGCCCGGCGCGCTATGCCCGCAGACCGACCCCGAGATCTTCTTCCCCGAACCCGGTGGCAGCCCCAAAGCAGCCAAGAAGGTCTGCGCCGCCTGCGACGTCCGACCCGACTGCCTCGCCCTGGCCCTCTCCCTCGGCAACGTCATGGGCGTGTGGGGTGGCCTGACCGAGCACGAACGCACCAGGCACAAGCGCGCCGCCCGGACCCCCGCACCCGTCCGCCGTACCTGCCCGGGCTGCGGTGAGGAGTTCACCAAGCCGACGCCGCACGCCATCTACTGCGGCGACCTGTGCCGCCACAAGGCCCGCCGCGCCACCAAGGCCGCCTCCGATGCCCGCCGACCCCGAAAGGCCGCCTGATGCCCGGCTACCACCGCGAGGTCGAGGGGATCGTGATCAACCCCGCCGACACCTTCACCCTCACCGACGACACCGACGGCGACCCGGCCCTGAGCATCGAGAACAGCATCTGGGCCGACGAGCCGCGGATGCTGCTCCACTTCGCCGGCGACGGCCACGACACCCAACACCAGGTCGCCGAGCTCGTCGCGGTGCTCCACCAGCTTGCTGACGAGATGAAACAACGCCACCGCGCCGCCCAGACCCGAGAGGCGAACCGATGACCACCACCGACATGCTCACTGGAGCCCTCGCCGCCGCCGCCCGTGGCTGGCACGTCTTCCCGCTGCTGCCCAGCACCAAGCGCCCCGCACGGCCCAACCACCGCGAGCGCGACTGCACCGGCACCGACCCACGCTGCCGGGCAGGTCACACCGGCTGGGACGCCCGCGCCACCACCGATCAGACCCGGATCCGGCGCGCCTGGTCCAGCAACAACCCCAGCTACGGGATCGGGATCGCCTGCGGC
Organism: Nocardioides sp. NPDC087217; assembly: GCF_044744805.1. Lineage (NCBI taxonomy): Bacteria > Bacillati > Actinomycetota > Actinomycetes > Propionibacteriales > Nocardioidaceae > Nocardioides > Nocardioides sp. NPDC087217. The sequence goes on along the minus strand of NZ_JBIUZB010000003.1, from coordinate 757,283 downwards.
CCCTCCGGCCTGGTCGTGGTCGACCTCGACACCCACAAGCCCGGCACCGAGATCCCCGAGCCATGGAACCGGTTCGGGATCCGGACCGGCGAGGATGTCCTCGACCACCTCGCCGGCGCCCGCGGCGGCACCATCACCCCGACCTACACCGTGCGTACACCGTCGGGCGGTACCCACCTCTACTACACCGCCCCCGAGGGTGTCCGGTACGGCAACACGGCTGGGACGATCGGCTGGCTGGTCGACACCCGCGCTCACGGCGGCTACGTCGTCGCCCCTCCCACCACGATCGGTTCCAGCTCGTACGTGGTGACCGATGACCGACCGGCCGCGCCGCTGCCGCTGTTCCTGCTCGACCTCCTCAAGCCCCAGCGCCACACCACCAGCGCGGCCGCTCCCAAACGGTTCGACGCCCGTACCGACCGCGTGCCGGCCTACGTCGCCTCGGCGATCAAGGGCGAGGTCGCCAAGGTCACCAGCGCCGGGGCGAAGCAGCACAACCACCGGCTGCTCTGCGCTGCGATCGCCCTCGGGCAGCTCGTGGCCGGAGGCGTGCTCGACGAGCGCACTGCCTACGACGCACTCACCGACGCCGCGCGCGTGCTCATGGCCCGCGGCTGCGACTGCACCCCTATCGAGGTCGACCGGACTATCCGCTCCGGATTCCACATCGGATCCCGCAACCCCCGCACGCCCGGCACCACCCGTGACAACTCGAGGAAGGCCGCCTGATGACCCTGACCGCTGTCGACTACTTCTGTGGCATGGGTGGCTCCTCGACGGGGCTGACTGAGGCCGGGTTCGAGGTCAAGGTTGCCGCCAACCACTGGGACCGGGCGATCGAGACCCACTCCGCGAACCATCCCGACACCGAGCACCTGTGCGCCGACATCCAACAGGTCGACGTCCGCTATCTGCCCAAGGCCGACCTGCTGTGGGCCTCCCCGATCTGCACCGAGCTGTCCCAGGCCGGCGGCCGGAAGAAGCCCCGCGACCATGACCAGCCCGGCCTGTGGGAGGAGCACGGCCACGTGCCCGCCGAGGCGTTCGAACGCACGAGGGTGACGTTCTGGGAGGTGCTGCGCTACGCCGAGGTCCACGACCCCGACGTGGTCCTGGTCGAGAACGTGGTCGAGGCCGCCGACTGGCACCTGATCACCACCTGGCTCCACGGCTGGGCCACCCTCGGCTGCCGGGTCCAGCTCGTGTGCGTCTCGGCCGCCCACGTCGGCGGCGAGGACAACGACCCCGCCGGCCAGTGGCGCGACCGGATCTACTTCGCCATCACCAAGGAGTCCATCCCGGCCCTCGACCTCGAACCCCGCCCGCTGGCCTGGTGTGAGAAGTGCGGCACCGACGTGCCCGCCCAGCAGTGGTGGAAGCCGAAGACCAAGCGGATCAACGGCATGCCGGTGGGCAAGTACGGGCCGCAGTACATCTACGTCTGCCCCGAAGGCGACCACGGCCAGGTCGAGCCCTACGTCGCCCCCGCCGCCTCGGTCATCGACTGGACCGACTTTGGCGTCCGCATCGGCGACCGCGCCGAGCATGGGCTGCGCGACCTCGGCCCCAAGACCATGGCCCGCATCCGGCTCGGTCTCCAGACGATTGCCGACCCGGTTCTGATCGGTGCAGGCGGGAACACCTGGGATGCCGCGTCCGGTGCGAAGAACTCCTACCTGCGGGCCTGGCCGCTGCTGGAGTCCCCGACCCCGGCTCAGGTCACCGCGATCCAGAACGGGATCGCGATGAGTGAGGAGATGCGCAAGTTCGTCTTCAACGTCAACCACGGCGGCCCCGCCGACGGCTCCGGCGGGCGTTGGTTCGACCCCGAGACCCGTCCGATGCCGACCAACACCATCAAGCGCGGCGAGGGCCTGGTGATGACCGAGCCGTTCGTCTCGATGCTGCGCAACCACGGCCGCAACCACCCCGTCACCAGCGGTCCGGTGCCCACGTTCAGCGCCGGTGGATTCCACCATGGCCTGACCATTCCGCCGGGTGCGTTCGTCTCGGCGCACCACGGCGGGTACGCCACCGCCGATCCGTCGATGAACAAGCCGGTCACCGAGCCCCTGCGGACCCAGACCGCCCAGCTCAACAAGAGCTTGGTGATCCCCTACAGGAAGGGAGCCACGCCCTACCCGGCCACCGCCGACGCGCTCTCCACCCTGGCCACCCGTGAGCAGCATGCGCTGCTCCAGGCCGCGATCGAGGTCGAGGACTGCTACTTCCGGATGCTCAAGCCCCGCGAGGCCGCCAACGCCCAACGCTTCCCCCGCGACTACGTCATCACCGGCAACCAGGGCGAACAGCAGATGCAGGCGGGCAACGCCGTCGCGGTCAACGTCGCCGCCTGGCTCGGCCGCCGCGCCGGTGACGCCCTCGGCTGGGGCACCACCCGCCGCACCCGCCCGATCGCCGCCTGAACACGACCACCACGACCACGAGATCGAGAGGTCAACCTCATGACTGAGAACGCCACCGACACCGCACCTGGTCGAGGCTCGCGCGCTCCGCTGCACGCGGTGCCCGGCGACGGCCGCCGGCCGATCAAGGTGGGCAACGACCCCGAGAGCATCCGCGCCCTGACCCAGGCGCTCGACCAGCGGCTGCTGCAGGACACCTACGTCCATGACGGCGACCCGATCGTGCTCCAGACGATCTCCGGGGCCGCCGAGATGGTCGCCGGCGACGAGGACGCCCCCGCACCCATGCGCCCGACCGTGCTCCGGCCAGCGCTGCTGGCGCACCTGCTGGCCGAGCAGGCCGAGGTCTTCCGCACCCGCCACCCCAAGGACGGACCCGCCTACGACGAGGAGATCACCCCACCGCGCCACGTCCTCGAGTCCGTGCTGTCCCGCTCGATCTGGCCCGGCCTGCCGGTGCTCCACAAGGTCATCACCACCCCCGTCCTGCGTCCCGACGGCACCCTGCTCCAGACCCCTGGGTATGACGAGGCCACCGGCTACTACCTCGCCGGAAGGGTCACCACCGATCCCATCCCGGAGCACCCCACCGCGGAGCAGGTCGCCGAGGCACGGGCGTTCCTGCTGGGCACGTTCCTGCGGGACTTCCCGTGGCGTACGCCATCGGACAAGGCCAACTACCTGGCCATGCTGGCCACGCCGATCCTGCAGCCGTTTACCCGCGCGCTGTCGCCGTTCGGGGTCGTGGACGCCACCATGCCCGGCTCCGGCAAGACCATCCTCACCTCCTGCGTCGGACTCCTGGTTGGGCAGCGGGTGTTGACCTGGACCGATTCTGAGGAAGAGCTGCGCAAGTCCATCACGACCGTGCTCGCCGACCAGGCCGGTGTGATCGTGTTCGACAACCTCATCGAGGGCTGCGTCATCGACTCCGCCGTCCTGGCCCGCCTGGTCACCGAGCGGACCTGGACCGACCGCCGCCTCGGCACCAACGCCGCGAGCTCGTTCGCCAACGACCGGCTGTGGCTGGCCACGGGCAACAACCTGCGCACCGGTGGAGACATGGCTTCCCGTGCCGTGTGGGTGCGCCTCGATCCGGACTGTCCCCACCCTGAGGCCCGGACCGGGTTCTCCATCCCCAACCTCGACACCTGGATCCTCGACCCCGCGAACCAAGCCATCGTGCTGCGCCACCTCCTGATCCTCATCCTCGACTGGACCCGCGCCGGGGCGCCCAAGGCCAAGAACGTGCCCGCGATGCGGCAGTTCACCCGCTGGGCCCAATACCTCGGCGGGCTCCTCGAACACCACCAGGTGCCCGGATTCCTCGCCAACGCCGACGAGGCCCGCGACCTGGACGACGACTACGCCGAATGGCGCGCGTTCCTGCTGCGCTGGCACGACCTCTACGGCGACCAGCGCCGCAGCGCCGCCGAGCTGCGCTCCAGCGCAGAACCCGACCTCGGCATGCCCGACCGCTGGGAAGGCACCTTCCCCACCACCGCCGCCGGCCGCCTCCTCACTCCCAAGAGCCTCGGCCGCATCCTCACCGGCCAGATCGGCCGCTGGCGCGGCAACGTCGTCCTCCGCTCCGAGATCGACACCCACACCCGCGCCCGGACCTACTACATCGAACGCACCCCCGACCCCCAACAGCCCGAGGCGAAACCGGCTGGACCAAAGGGGGTGAACGCTCCCGAAGAGACCGGGCTCTTCCAGAACCCCCAAAACAAACCCGCAAACCCGCAAACCCGCCAAACACCACCCTGACCAGCCAAAACACTCTGCGGGTTTGAAAACGAGTTAACCAGCACTAACCCGCAAATCCAGCAGATTCGGCGGGTTTGCGGGTTTAGCCCCAGGCCGAAAAACACCAAACCCGCAACACATTTGCGCAGATCAGAGACCGATTTAGCGGGTTTGCGGCTTTAAACCGCCGATTCCCGCCCCCAGATCTCAGAGGGAGAGAACACCCCTCTGGTCCAGCCTTCAGCATCACCGCACAAGGGAGAACCGACACATGTCTCGGCACCGCTCACAGAGCACCGCTGCACACCTGACCGTCCGCGACTTCTGCAACGAACTCGGGATCACCCGGGCGACCTTCTACAACTGGCGCGCGAGGGGCGTCGGTCCGCGTTGCATCAAGCTGCCCGGCGGCGAGATCCGCGTACGCCGCATCGAACTCGACAACTGGCTGGCCAACTTGGAGGACGAAGCATCATGAGTACTAGCTACGACGTACGCATCTGGAACATCGAGACCCTCCTCGGCAAGCGCGGCACGACCTACCGCGTCCGCTGGGTCGTCGGAAGGAACGCTCCGATCCCCCGGACCTTCAGCACGAAGCGGCTCGCGGAGTCGTTCCGGTCCGACCTGATCTCGGCCGCCCGGAAGGGCGAGGCGTTCGACATAGAGACCGGGTTGCCCCAATCCATGATGCCCACGGCGACGAGCCCTGCGTGGCTGAAGTTCGCGATGGACTACATCGACGTGAAGTGGACCGACTTCGCTCCCAACCACCGGAAGAGCACGGCGGATGGACTGGTCACGATCACGCTCGCGATGGTGAAGGGCGAGGACGCACCGTCCGATGTGGCCCTGCTCCGAAAGGCGTTGCGGACGTGGGCGTTCAACTCACTCGCCCGCGCCAAGAGCCCTGAACCGCCGGCGGAGTACCGCGAGGTGATCACCTGGATCACCAAGCGAAGTCGAACAGTGGATGAACTCAATGACACTGCGACTACGCGCCAGGTGCTTAAGGCGACCTCGCTCAAGCTCGACGGCAGTCCGGCGTCCGCCAAGACGGCTAACCGGAAACGCGCTGCGTTCTCAAGCGCGATCGGCTACGCACTGGAGTTGGGCCTGCTGGAGTCCAACCCGCTCCACCGGGTCAAGGTGAAGCGCGCTGCTGTCGCCGAGGAACTCGATACGCGAGTGGTCCTCAATCATCGGCAAGCGAAGCGGCTCCTTGCGGCCGTTCGTGCCTCAGATCCGGAGTTCGAGGCATTCTTCGGATGCATCTACTACTCCGCAATGCGGCCCGCTGAGGTGCGCAACCTCAACGAGCTCGACCTCACCCTGCCGGCGAAAGGATGGGGCGAAGCCCGTCTCGCGGGTTCCTACCAAGACCCAGGCAAAGACTGGACTGACGACGGAGAGCTCGGCGAGGAACGCGGCCTAAAGCATCGCGCCCGCAACGCCACCCGGACGGTTCCCCTCCCTCCTCCGCTGGTGATGTTGCTTCGACGGCATTTGAATGAGTTCGGGACCGGCCAGGATGGACGGCTATTCGTCGTGCGCTCAGGCAAGTGGGGCCATGCGCTGCCCGCGTCGCTGTCGCGCCCGGTGCCGCTCTCCGCCGTCGGCCGCGTGTTGAAGAGCGCCAGAGCAGCGGCATTTACTGAGGAAGAGCAGAACTCCCCGCTGGCTCGCCGGGCCTACGACCTGCGACACGCAGCTGTCTCGACCTGGCTCGCCGCTGGTACGCCTCCACCCCTTGTGGCGAAGTGGGCCGGCCACAGCGTCCAGGTACTCCTGACCGTCTACGCGCACGCCGTTGACGGACAAGAACATGTCGCGCGAGAGAGGATCGAGCAGGCCTTGTCCGATGACGACCTTGCTGTGTAGTGCCTGTGTACTTAGCGATGAGTGGCCGCTCGGCTCTACTCCCGGGCCGTTAGTGCAGGGACGCTGCCTCCTAGCACTCCTCAGCGAACAGCAACTCGTTCATCCTCTTGCGGATCCGCTCGGTCCTGCGGTCATCGGAGAGCCGCCGGCACTGAGGAGGATGAATGTCAGCGTCGTCCCTATCTAGTGCGGAGGAACGGTCCCGGTGAGGCTGGACTGTCACCTGTCGACAAGGTTCGGACTCGCGATGTAGCAGCGGCCGTGCTGGCCGAGATGGAGCGAAGTCTCAAGGCGCACGGCTAGCGGAGGCTCGATCAGATCATGTGACTCGGAATTGAGCACACGCCCCTGTGCGCCGGCAGGTCTTATTCACCACAACCCATGCGACGGACCCAAAGGTTTGGCAGGGTGTCTTGAGGTACTGCTCCGATCCGATCGCAACCAGGAGGCCCCGTGTCCGACCCTCTCGAGGGGTTCTCTGAACGCCGCCCGCTGGTTCGCCCCGAACTCCGAGATGTACCGGATGAGTCAGGTGTCCACGTGGTCTGGGATGCCGATGGCGAGCCGCTCTATGTGGGCTATAGCGGTCGAACCCGAGAGAGGCTTCGCGACCACCTGGTACGTGGGCGCGAAGCCTCCGTTCTGCATCAGAAGGTCGGCGTCGAACTCGACAACGACTTGGATCATTCGGCAACGGCCGCCGAGATCGAGGCGCGTCTGAATCGATGCTCCTTCCAGTTCAAGCTCAGCGATCGACCCCAGGCCCTGAAGGCACAGGTCATGGCCGCGCTCACGCCCCGCTTCAACGCGGTCGTCCCGACGCCGGAAGAGACAGGCGATCGCGCCGACGATCAGGGTGTCGGAAACCTCCTCAGGGAGGTGATGGCGGAGCTCGGTCGTCCACAACAAACCGCGGCCGCAGGTGCCACATATCGCCGCGCTGTCATCGATGCGTTGCCAGAGGCCCTTCGAGGATGGGTGCCGGCCGGCCACACGGTGAAAGGGAGCGTCGGCTACGGATCTCGGGCTGATGTTCCTTGGGTCTCAATCTTCCGCGAGGGCGACGACAGCACGGCTCAGGAGGGCGTGTACGTGGTGTACCTCTTCGCGGCTGACGGTTCGACGGTCTACCTCACGCTCGCCCAAGGGGTTTCGAGCATCAATGGTGGAACGACCGTGCTCGCGAAGCGCGCCCTGGACATACGGGATGCGATCGTGCCGCGAAGCGACTGGCTGGAACGGATCGATCTTCAGTCAGACAACAGTCTCCCGAAGAAGTACGAGGCATCCGCCGCGTACGCCGTCGCCTACAGGTCCGATGGCGTGCCGAGTTCGGACGTGCTAGCCCGCGACCTCACGGACATGCTGGACGCTCTTGGCAAAGCGGAGATCGCCGGACTGACCGATCTACCAGCCATAGAACCGGTCCACCTGGTCATGAAGTGGAACAAGGACATCCGTTCCGACACGATTGCTCAACACAAGAGCATCGCCGACACGCATGGTTCAGTGTGGTGGGGGAAGTTTGGTACCGCCGGAACGAACGCCATGGGCGCTGCTCGTCTTGAACTCATCCGAAAGCAGTTGAGCGCAGGCGTTGAGACGTGGTGTTTCCTGTATCGCAACGGGGAGTTGTGGCGGACTCGACTCGTTGCCATCACGCCGGACGCGGCGGACATCGACCCCTCCCTGCTGCCGGACTACTACACGGCGTCGGAGGCCATCTTGTTTCTCGAGGTCAAAGACTTCGAGGAGATCCACCCTCCGACCTGGGCGCTCTCTAACCTGCTGCTTGCGAGTGACCCCGACCCCTCGAAAACTCAAGGTGCGCTCAGTAACCAGACGAGCCCGGTTTTCGTGTACGTGCGAGGCGGAACGGAACTGAGTGAACGTCGGCCGCTTGAACCCGGCAGCGCGATCGAGGGCCAGGCGGACATGGCCGAGCCGCCCTCGATCCCCGTGCTCGACATGGATTGGCTGGTGCAGCAAACGCTGTGCGAGCGGGAATGGCTGGAAGAACTCGTAGCAACCCTCCAGCGGCGCCCTCAGGTGGTGTTGGCGGGACCACCGGGGACCAGCAAGACATGGATCGCTGAGGCGCTTGCTCGCTACTTGACCCAAGACGAGCCTTTGGCCCGCGGCTTGGTGCAGTTGCATGCCTCTTATGGCTACGAGGAGTTCATCGAGGGTCTGCGGCCGGAGCCCGCCGGGAGCGGCGGCATCCGCTTCGCCCGTGTGGATGGCGTCGTCCTCCGAATGGCGAGCCAGATCAAGGACGACGACCAGAAGCACGTTCTGGTGATGGACGAGATGAACCGCGCCAACCTGCCAAGGGTCTTCGGCGAGCTCATGTACCTCCTCGAGTACAGGGACAAGCCAGTGGACCTTCTGTACACCCAGGGCTTCACCCTGCCGAAGAACCTGCTCTTCATCGGCACTATGAACACCGCGGATCGGAGCATCCGCAGCATCGACCTCGCCCTCAGACGAAGGTTCGAGGTCTTCGAGTGCCCCCCGAGTCGGAAGATCCTGGAGTCTTTCTACGAGACAGCACAGTGCGAGGTACCGGACCTCCTCGAGGGCTTCGACAAGCTGAACGTGCGCCTGACCGAGTTGCTCGACCGCCATCACACGGTGGGCCACTCGTTCTTCATGGCAGATCCGTTGACCCCTCACCTGCTAAAGGCCGCCTGGACCCGCCAGCTCCAGCCGCTGTTCGAGGAATACTTCTTCGACGATCCGAGCGTTGCAGCTTCGTTGCAGATCGAGGAGTTCTGGCCGAGTGTCGCCTCTACCTCAGACGCTGACTGAATCGCGTCCTGCAATCGTCGCACTCGACGATGTCCAGGCCGCGTCGCTCCAAGCTCTGGGCAAACGCCTTGCGGGCAAATCCGACTGGTGGGGTGCGGCCAACACACCACGCCAAGGCGGGAGCGCGATCAGCGTCTCACCAAGTGGCGCACAAGGGCAGTGGACGCTCCGCGTCAACGACGCCATCGGCATTCTTAGCGTGGGCGGTCAAACGATGCCCGTGCTGCCCAAGATCCCTGAAAGCCACGCACTAGCACTTCTCGGCCTCGCCGGTGCCATCCCGCGAATGGACACACTCGCTGCGCAGGCAGCGACAGGCACCTCGCTCTTCGACCTCCTCTCACGCTGGCTCGTGCACACGGTGGAGAGAGTCCTGCAGCGAGATCTGATGAAGGGCTACCAAGTCCACCGCGAAGAACTGGCTCATGTTCGCGGTCGCATCAGCGTCAAGGAGACAACGCTGGCCGTCACGCTCGGACGAGCCCGAGTTACAAGTGAGTTCGACGAACTGGACCGCGACAACCCGTTGAACCGTGTACTGCTAGCTGCGCTACGGCTTGTTAGCGGGGCGCCGTTCGCTTCACCCGACGTGCGCGCCCACGCGCGACGAGCCAGTGCTCGATTCGATGGGGTGTCGGAACTCCGGCACGGCGACCTCCGCGTCACCGTGACGCCCAGGACTGCCTACTACGGCGACAGTCTGGCGATCGCGAAGGCCCTCTTAAGGGGTGCTGCGCGCAAACTCGACGCAGGTGGTGAGGTGGCCTGGGCCTTCCTTATCCGTACTCCTGAAGCCATCGAGGCCGGGATCCGCACTGTCCTCCAGAACGCGTTGGCCCCGTCGTTCGAGGTAGAGAAGCGAGGCCTGGCGCTGCTTCCCTCGACCAAGACACTGAACCCTGATCTGGTGTTTGGCGATGTCGCAGTAGGCGACGTGAAGTACAAGTTGCAGACCTCGGACTGGGACACGGGCGACCTCTATCAAGCGGTGGCTTTTGCCACCGGCTTCCATGTCTCGGAGGCAGCGATCCTGACGTTCTCCACGGGCCGGCCGGGGCACATGCCGCTGCAAGTAGGCGACGTGCGGCTGTCCAACTTCTGCTGGCCCGCAGACCCCTCGCTCGCACCGGAGGAAGCGGCCGAACGGCTTGTGACCGAAGTCCGCATATGGCTCGCCGAGTTCTGGCCGTCGTAGCGGCGTCATGTACCTACGCGAGCCACCGACCGTTACGCGACGAGCTCCCCGCTATGGTCGTGAGTATGGCTGGTGAAGCAGACCTTTACGACGCCCTTGAGCGGTTGATCTCTCAGGAGATCGAAGCGCTCCCGTCCTCGGGTGATCCCGACAACCTTTCTTCGTGGCCAGAGGGTGAGGCCGAGCGGATGGCTGTGCTGCGTGAGGACGAGGCGACGCTCGCCGCCCACCGCGAGCCAAGTCACGGCACCTCTGCCGCCTTGGACCCGGTGCGCTGCGCGGCGTGCGGTGCGCCACGTACTTGCCCCACGATGGCCGCCATGCGCGACCGCTATGCACTTTCGCCCGCTGAGTACAGGGGCGACCGCTAGACAGTCCGTTCGGGCCGACCTTCTCGCTTCGTCGTGTGAAAACAGGAAACCTGTGTCTGCGCGATCTCCTGCACAACGAGGTGGGCATCGCGGTTCTCGGCAATCTCGAATTGTTTCCTGCCGTCGCCATCCACGAGGCCCATCAGGACGGCGATCTGCACCTCGTGGCCACGCCGACCACCGCGTACTACAGCGACGGCATCGCCATCGCCAAGGCGCTGCTCAACGGTGTCGCCCAGAAGTTGGACGCTGGCGGCGAGGTTGCATGTGCCTTTCTGATTCGGACTCCCGAGGCCATGGAGGCCGGTGGCCGCGCACTCTTGGCGGATGCGCTGAGTCCAGATTTTACGGTCGCGAAGCGCGGCCTCACGCTGGTTCCCTCAAGGAAGACCTTGAACCCAGATCTGGTGTCGACGGCCTGGCGGTCGGCGACGTCAAGTACAAGCTGCAGTCTAAGGACTGGGATTCGGGCGACCTCTACCAGGCCGTGACCTCGCGACCGGCTTCCAACTGAGGGAGGCGGCAATCTTGACCTTTTCGACGGGTCATCCGCCACACTCCGTTCTGCATGTTGGCAGCCTTCGGTTATCAAACATTTGCTGGCCGGCTGACGCTGCACTGAGCCCACAGGACGCGGCTGATCAACTGGCGACGGCCGTGCGGCGTTGGCTCGACGAAGCCGTCACCTGATCAAGCCAGTCAACCTGAACTTCTGCCGCACAGTCTCACCGTTAACGGTCGTCGCCGCCGGATCTGACACTAGAGTGGCATCGACCGCATCTCCCGATCTGGCGAAGGTTCCGAGTGAATTCCTACACTTCTCATGTCTCCCAAGACTCCCTGCTGCGGCAGGCGGTCCTGAACACCAGCCAGTCGGTCGAGTTGCTGCGCGAAGCGGTGTCGAACAGCGTCGACGCCGACGCCAAGAACATCGATATTCAACTGACAAATGCCGGCGGCGAGATGTGGAACGTCGTTATTCAAGACGATGGCAACGGCATGGAAGACAAGCACATGAGAGCCTTCTTCAATGCTGGCGACTCGGTCAAGGACTTCCCGCAGACCTCGATCGGCGAGAAGGGACTGGGCTCGAAGACTTCGTTCGTGGCCAAGGAGATTCTCGTCGAGTCTCGGCGTCACACCAACCAGACCGTACTGCTTGTCGGGAAGATGTATGACCCGATGAGTGAACTGACAGCCGGCAAGATGCCTACGTACACCGTCGAGGAGGATCCGGGTGGTCATACGCCAGGCATTTCTTCTAAGGGCACGCGGATCACCCTGATGGGCGTGCATCTCACCAGTTTCAACGGGAAGAAGACCACCGACGGGAAGGACATTGCTGACCGGGTTCTGCATTACCTGCGAAGCATGTGCGCAACCGGAACCGTGAAGAACCGGCATGGACAGCATGCGCACGTGATGAGCACTGTCGCCAACGTCGGAGTCATACCGTGGGTGACGGTCGAGGTCGTGACCGCCGGCGGAACCGTGACGCTTGGTCCAGCGCCGGGGACTTTTCAGGTGCCGCCAGTCGACTTGATGCCGACTGGCGGCCCCGTAACCGAAGGCATCGCGCAGAACTCCAAGAAGTTTTGTGATGTCTACGATTTCTCCCGCAGTAAGACCATTAGCGTCCAGGGAAGTTCTCTAACAGTTCACTACGACGGAACGGTAATCATCGCCGGCGAACACGTGCGAGCGGAGATGCTTCAGTACGAACTCATGCAAGGTTGGACGCAGAAGTCTCAGATGGGCATCCACTTCTGCAAAGACTTCATCCCGCTGCGCAACGAAGCATCCCTGTCGCGGGAACTATTGGGAGGCGAGTACTACTTCGAGTATAAGGCCTTTCTAAACTGCCAGTCGTTCCAGCTGAACGCCGACCGGAATGTCATCACAAACGAAGAGTCAGACGAAGTAGCCTGGATCAAGGCGGATTTCTTGGCTTCGGTGTGGCCGAACATCCAGGCGCGCGCCAAGGCCTACAAGGACATGAAGGACGCCGAGGACGCGGCGATCGAAGCGGTGCGAAGAACCAAGCAGGCGGCTGACCTGAAGGCGGGCTACTCAACCAGTTCGAACGTGGCCGTGACCAAGCCCGGGGCTTCGTTGGCGTTCGTAAAACAGCCCCGGAAGGAAGCGGATGTGTCGCATCTGCTCGCTATGATGGTGCAGTCAGGCGACTGGAAAGCCGAACTGTCGCCCATCGAACGGTTCGGGCAGTACATCGACGCCTCAACAGATGTACTCGTGGAAGATGCGTCGGGGAAGGTTCTCCTCCTCGAGATCGAGTCCCAGCTCTTCAACCTGTTTCGGCACCGGCACCCGATGAACTCCTATGACCTCGTCGTCGTCTGGTCTCTTGGGGGGATGTCGTCAGGCACCAGCCATACTGCGCCGTGGGGGACGAACAGTTCGATGGTTCCCGTGGTACTCAATCAGAACGCTATGGGAGGCTGGGAACTGAAGTGGGGAACCCACACTAGGCGTGTCATCGTGCTCGAGGACATTCTCTAGCGGCCGTGCACCTGCATGTAATGCGTGCACGGCGTGATCCAACGACCACCCAGAACAGCCCCTGCGCACGGCGTTGGGTCCACAGTGGGCCCACTGCTCCGCCAAACGCACGCGGGCGCATGGTTGGATCGTCCGCCAACCCGAAACGAACTCTAACTCCGACGGGCATCAGCAGGCGGAGGCCGGGATCTATCGATCGAAGTCGAGGCCAGACACATCCGCCGCCCTGTACGTCCGAACGAGGTCGACGAACGAATCAAGTATCGGCGGGTCGAGTTCGTCGAGCGCAACCGGCTCGCCCAAGAGGGACTCGAGAACGTGACGGAGAGCCCGACGGGCGGCGCCCCGTACCTTCGGTGCCGCGACCTGGGACTTTAGATAAGTCCAAGTCTTCCTGACCGGAAGAACTTCGGTGTCTCTACACGCCGATCTCACCACCACGTCGTAAACGATCGGGCTATAGTTTCGTTCTAGCGGAGTGCCGGCTCACGGTCCTACCCAGACAGCAGCCCAAGGTCCCCTAAGGGCCAGAGCAGGGAAATGTGCGTATGCCTTTCTTTGGGACGCGACGCCGACGTCACGAGCGCGCGGTTATTGCTAACCTGGCCGAGATTCGAAGTGTGCTCGAGCGACAGGGCGAGTCACTCGCTTCGCTTCGAGCTCTTCAGAGGGAGCCGAAACGGCGACCTTTTCAGGCTGCTATTGCGCTCCTCGGCGTGTTCGTCGCGATCTACCTGATATGGTACGGATCCTCCGGGCTGTACGAACCAGACGGAGTTTCAACGAACTTCGGCGACATCGGCGTCGGGGTTGCCGTTGAAGATTCACGGAAACCTGGCGACTACCCATTCCCGGACGCAGAGGTTATCGGCGTTGGCGTGTACGCCGCACCCGAACTCGGGACGGTGGCAACGTCGACTGTCTACACGCTCTTTTTTCCGCGCCAGTTCGCCAATCGCTCCTTTGCCTTAATGCTTGAGGATTCCGCCACACTTAGCGGCGTTCGGAGCTCCGTAGCAACGAGGCAGACGCCCATTCGTTCGTGCAAGGAAACTGGAGGAGAGGGAGAGTACTCGTATTCGAAAGAACACAAATGCCAGGTCATCTACGGGATTGTTCCGGATCACCAGTCTGATGCGAATAAGCCATCCCCAACGTGCCACCCATACGAACACGAAATATTCGACTTCGATTCGAATGCAGCGATCATTGTAAGGGTGTCAGGAAGTGCTGATCTTGTCGAGCGACAGGACTGGGCACATTCTGTAGTGCAATTGCCAACCACAGTTGGAGTTGGACCGCCGTCTGTGATCGAAACCTGGAATGGAATGGACTTGCGGGAGCGCTTCGGAACGGCGTTGCAGACCGGTTGCAAAGTTGCCGCCACCCCTTCTCTCGCAACTGTCGGCGGTGTTTCCGACGCTCCAACCAGCTCAGACCAGTTCTTCCTTCGCTGGGAGGATAGTGACGCAGTTCAAAGCGTGTCGTTCGTTGCTACGAGTCGAAGTCGGGATCGCTTTGTCAACTTGTGGATTGCCCTGGGCGGACTCCTCGGCGGTATTGCCCTTAGCCGGCTCGGGGCGACGCTCTCAAAGAGGCATTAGCAAAGTTTGGCCATTCGCCCGCGCGACGAACCGTCAGGCGCGTCGTCCAAGTGTCAGGACAGATCAGACTCGCGCTCTGGACGCGGGGCAGACCCCCATCGGCCAGATCCCGAACCACCGTAAGAACCTGCTCATCAGGTCAGTTGGCGCTGGAGCGTCCCACGGGATTCTGGACTGACTTACTGCAAGGTCAGATGCATGGTGGCAGCGTGGAGTCCTCTGCCGGACTCGCCGTCATCATGAAAGACCAGGGCTCATGGAACAGACGGCCTTGTGTCGCCAACTACAACCGCTTGCCCCGTGCGCTCTGCATTCACGAGTTGCTGGCTTCCGGATGCCAGAGCTCTTTGCTGCCCACATGTCTTCGTCGGCTGGGCATCTGACCGCAGGCCGCGTATGCGCGAATCGTGGCACCCGCCGCGAGCGGGTCAAGCTCGCCGGGAACGCCGTCACCCCGCCCGCCGCACGCGACCTCATCGCCGCCGTCGTCGAAGCCCTCGCACGACCACAGTCAGCCGGCGACCAGACCAACCCATATCCGACCCGGAGGAGACCAGCATGAAAGCGCCCGTCACCTACGACCCGACCGACGAGCGCCACCGCGCCGACCTCTGGCCGCTCTCTGGTTTGTTCGGGTCATCTCGCCCTCCCCCATCGACTACGTTCTGGCCATGAGCTGGTTGACCGATGCACATTGGGGGTTCGCCGGGGTCGTCTTCGGCATCTTGCTGACGACGCTGTTCGGGTTCATCAAGTCGGCTGTCGAACTACATTGGACGAGGCAGGATCAGTCGGCTGAGCGGCTCTTCGAGCACCGGCAGGCCGCTCATCTGATCGTCATCCTGGCGCTCAACAAGATCCCGTTAGACCCGTTAGCCAAGGACCTCCACGAGGCGCTCGACGCCATGGAGCCAGCCGTCGGTTCTCTGTATCTCTACGCCTCGAAGCAAGCGAGTCAGGATGCCGTCACGATGGCGACCGACCTGGCCTCATGGGAGGAATCTAAGGAAAAGGATCCTCCTCGGGGTGAGGAGAGCGACGAGACCCTTCGCCGGTTTCACAGGTTCACCATCAGTTCCGTGCGCTACCGACAGTCCGCGCGGCGTGACCTGGGTGTGAAGGATTGAACCTTCTCGCGCGGCCGGCGCGGCGCGCCCCGGGAACCGCCCGCCTCGAACCGGTCGCGCTAGGAGGCCCCGGACGGGTTGCCGGTAACAGGCGGTTCAGGCGTTCGAAACGTCCGGTGGCGCTCAGCAGCGATCGCCTTGACCCGCTCAGCGTTCGCACCAGCGTCGACCAGGAGCAGAGCGGCGTCGCGACCGAGCCAATACCTGCGAGGGTCGTGCTGCCAGCTGGCGAGATTGTATCCGGCAGCATCCTCGAGCAACTCGGCGCGCACCCGCGACCGGCCGGTGTCAGGGTCTGGCTGCGTCGCCCTGGCGGCAAGCTCGGCCACAGCCGCGTCGTGCTCCCACGTTCGCCAGCCAGGAACACCGCGGCGCCAGCCATGCCGGCAGTCGTGATCTCGTCGTCGCGTCGGTTCGGCCGCTTGATCCGCAACTTACGGCGTGCTCTGGTCATGTCGGATCGACTCCTGTGCTCCACGGATCGACCCCGAGTCCCAACTTACGACACACGACCGTTGCGCCCCACAGACGTACGATCAGGTCGTGGCTTCCGAAACGGATCTGGGCCATGCGCTGCCCGCGTCGCTGTCGCGCCCGGTGCTGCTCTCCGCTGTTGGCCGCGTGATGAAGAGCGCCAGAGCAGCCGCATTCACCGCCGAAGAACAGAACTCCCCGCTGGCACTTCGTGCGTACGACCTGCGACACGCAGCCGTCTCTACCTGGCTCGCCGCCGGCACGCCTCCGCCACTCGTGGCGAAATGGGCCGGCCACAGCGTTCAGGTCCTTCTGACCGTATACGCGCACGCCGTCGACGGTCAGGAAGACGCTGCACGCATGCGGATCGAGCGGGCTCTGGCCGATGACGACGAAGCCGCATAGAGCCCGCTAGGATCTGCCCGGGCCGTTAGCTCAGTGGGTTAGAGCAGGCGACTCATAATCGCCCAGTCGCGGGTTCAAGTCCCGCACGGCCTACAGCCAGGTGCCCCTGTCCCAGATAGACGGGGGCACCTGTCACGCCGACCTCTTCACCCAGCTTCCCAAATGCGACGGCTGCCTCGGGCTCGACTTCGACCATCCCACTCGTCCAGCCCCTTGAGAACGCCGACAGAGTGTCCCCCAACTCACAGATGTTCGCCAGGTCCCGCCTTAGGATGTCGCGCGGGTCCGGTCGCGTTGCGGGGCTACTTGTACCTTCTGGCCCACTATCGACGAGGAGTGCGGAGATGAAAGACCCTGAACCTACGTCCGCCGCAAACGCAGCCCACACGGATGCCGAGGAACTGACTGCGGCGGCGGGAAAGTGGATTCGACGGGCAGCGCGCGCATGGGCCGACAAGGATCCAGCGCTCGTCGCCGTCGCCGCTCCAATGGCGGTTGAGCAGCTCGGGAAGGCCTTCTTGTGGCGAACCAACCCGTTGCTGGTACTGCCCATCGATCGAAAGCATGAGGGCCTCTTCATCCGGATGGCACTGAACCCGTCGCTCGCCGACCCCAGTCTTCGAACGATTGGTTTGGGCGCAGTCCTGGACCGAGTCATGACGATTGTCCCGACGTGGCCACTCAACGCGGACGGAGCCAAGAGCCTCGCCGACGCCAGGAACGGGGCCGTGCACGTTGGCACTCGTGCCTCGGCATCCTCAGAACAACTGCTTCGCCTCGCCATCACCGCCTGTGACCGTCTGCTTGCCGAGATCGGTACGTCGCCCGAGGATTTCTACGGCGCGGCTGACCTTCCACTCGTGGCCACCCTTCGCAAGAACTACCGCACCACGGTGGAGGAGTTGATCGGAAGGAGACGTGCGCGGGCCCGACACACCTTCGAGAAGCTCCGCGAGACAGCCGGCGAACAATCTGATGAAGTGGTGGCTGCGAGGGAGGCCACAGCAGCCGACCACCTAGATGGGAGGCTGTCCGACAACGGTGCCCTGCTTGGCGTTAAGGAGCAATGCCCGGTGTGCGGCTCCGCCGGCAGGCTCTACGGACGTCTGGACGTTGATTACGAGGTGGACTTCGACGTCGAGCCAATGGGCGGCGGGCGGTATGACCCGATTCCATTCCCCTACCCCGTCGTCACGCTCTCGCCTCTCGCCTTCGGTTGCAACGTTTGTCAACTACGTCTAGACGGAGCTGACGAGTTGAAGGAAGGCAGCATCAACCCAGAACCTCGTAAGGTCGAACCCTCCGACTTGCCCGACGACATAGATGTCTACCACCTCTACATCGAACACGCTGACGAGGACGCGTTGAATGATCTGTAGATGATCAGCGGCCAATTCGGCAGCGGATCATCTGGATTTCTCCAGTCGCGGGCCCAAGTCCCGCACGGCCTACCACAAACCGCTCAACCCGCAGACCGTTCAACGTCGACGTTCCTCCTCGGTCTCCAGGACCTGTCGGTGGCGAGTGCTTAGATGCCTGTGTGAACTGGCCTTCTGCCGATGACGCGCGCACAAGTCAACGGCCACCTTGGACATCCGAGCGGCTGATCGCTCGCCAGACCGAGGAGGTCATGGCGAAGATCGACCCCAAGAGGTACGTCGGGGCGAAGCATCATGTGGTGCCGAAGTTCATCCTGAAACGCTTCGCAAACGCCAAGGACCAGGTGCTGGTCCGAGATCGCGCTACGGGAGGAAGGCGACTGAGCAACATCAAGGCGCTTGCGGTCACCGACTTCTATACGTTCATCGACCAGGCGGGCGAACTCAACTCCTCTTTTGAACAGTTGTGGGGTGTAGTTGAAGGTGCCGCGGCCGACATCTTGCGGGATCACCTCGACAACCCATTCAGTCGGCCGAGACCGTTCGATCAGGAGGAGAAACAGGTAATCGACGCCTTCGTCGCGTTGCAGTTGGTGCGTGGACCCTCATTGCGACGCGTCTACGAGGTCGTGGCCGACTACGGGATGAAGCTCGTCAACCAGGACAAGTTCAGCGCTGACGATCTCGACAGAGTCGAGTTCCGCGCACACCAGAACCATCACCTCGAGTTCCTCGCCAGCAACGTCGAAATGATCAATGCACACCTTGCGACCCGGGCTGCCTGCCTTGTCACCCTTGACCAGCAACTGCTAGTGATCAGTGACGAACCGGTCTGCCTCGAGCGGCCCGCCGACTTCGCTCGGCCTACTCGTAGGCAGATGCGAGGCCACCCCCGCAACGTCCTCGTGGACGGCGAGCCTGTCGCGCCAGAGGACCTCATCCAGCTCAGCAGCGGGAGCGTCGGCCTCGCTAACGCGGAAGCCATCGCGATGCCCATCAGCCCCCTGCACGCCATCGTGTATGACCAACCCGAAAGTTTCCGGCTGACGAGGCACGTCGTACTGACCGGCAAGGACGCCGCCGAGTTCGCGAACGACGTAAACCAGATCTGTATGGAACAGGCGGTCGTCTGGATCGCCGGCAACCCCGGCCACCCGACGCTGAGTCGAATCAAGTTACCGAGGCAACCGCCGCCCGTTGTCATTCGTGATGGTGGCAGTCGCCTCGCCCGTCAGGCGCACAACACCACCCGCAGAAAGCCGGTCCGGCTCGACAAGACGGCTCAACCCGCGCCCGAGTCCAGCGGGGGCGGGAGCTCGCAACTTAACCCCTGACGTACGAATCGCGTCGCCAGCACGACGTCGTGACAAGAAAGGCCAGGTCAACGCCACGCGGCCAGAGGACTCATAATCCTTGGGTCGCGGGTTCGAGCCCCGCACGGCCTACCAACGATCGGTGCGCTGGACCTCGTGCATGAGCTCGATCTTGCGGAAGCCGAACTGCTTGTTGATGCGCTGCATCACGTCGTTGGACGGGTCGGTCCAGGTGTGGATGCTGGTGCGCTCGGGGTGGTCGCGCTGGACGGCGGCGAGGGTGGCGACCTTGAGGGCGAGGCCCAGCTTGTGGCCGCGGTGGGCGGACTTGACGAAGGTGTCGTCCTGGATGGCCTCGTCGCTGCCGTGGGCGAGGAAGATGACGGAGTAGCCGACGAGCTCGCCGGTGAGGATCTCGCGGGCGGCGGCGGTGATGCGGTCGTAGGAGCGCGCGGTGCTCTTCTCGGCCGAGCGGATGCGGTCGGCGGTGTGCGCGACCAGGTCCTCGTGGGACTTGCCCGGCATCTCCTTGCCCATCTGGTTGCGCAGGCCGACGAACTGGGCGAGCAGGTCCTCGGGGGTCCGGTCCTCCCACATCAGGATCTCGTAGCCGAGAACGTTGAAGGGCTTGTGCGGCAGCGGGAGGTCGGCGGCGAGGTGGTCCTCGCGGCGTACGGACTTGAAGCCGAGCGCTCGCGCGAAGGCCAGGGACGACTTCGGGGGGATGGTCACCTCGGCGGTCGTCAGGGTGCGGCCGCTGGTGCGGCGTACGTCATCGGCGGCTCGCCACAGCTCGGTGCCGACCCCGCGCCAGCGGTGCACGGGGAGGACGTGGATGCCCAGCTCGACGACGTGGCTCCGCTCCTCCTCCGGGAGGTCGAGCTCGGCGATGCCGATCGTCTCGCCCTGCTCCTTCGCGGCGAGGAGTACGCGGCGGCCGTGGTCGTGCGGGGTGCGCACGGAGTTCGCGAGCGCCTCGAAGGTGCGATGCGACGCGTAGGGTCGATCGAAGGCCATCGATGCCGCCTCCACGGCGTACCAAGCCTTCAGAGCGGTGTCATCGTGGACGTCGACGGGGGCGATCACAGACACGGGCACTATCTAACCGTGTCGGGCAAGGCCGCGGGAAATGAGGTCCCCCAGCAAGCGTTGACACGTCATCTGTACGGACCGGATCCGCCTCAGAGCGGCCCCGGCTCGGTCGAGGGGTCGTCGGGGTCGGGGTCCGGAGGTCCGGGCGTCTTGGTCGGCGTCGGAGTCGGCGTCGGAGTCGGGGTGGGGGTCGGCGTCGGGGTCGGCGTCGGAGTCGGGGTGGGAGTCGGCGTGTCCGACGGCTTCGGCTCCTCGGTCGGCTCGGGATCCGGGCTCGGCGGGACGTACGGCGCGTGGCCGGACTCGGGGGCGTCACCGTCGAGCCAGGCCGGCGGCGGGAACTCCTCGTAGTCGAGCTCGTCGGTCAGCGCTCCCATGATCTCGACCCAGGTGTCGGCCGGGTAGTCGGCGCCGAAGAAGGTGTCGAGCCAGCCGTCCAGGGCGCCGCTGCCCTGCCCGCGGCTGTAGGCCACGGCGGTGGAGAGCTGCGGGGTGTAGCCGACGAACCAGGCCGAGGAGACCTCGTCCTTGTCGTTGGTCGCGGTGCCGGTCTTGCCCGCGGCGGGCTGGACGACCGCGCTGGCCGCCTGGCCGGTTCCGCTGGAGACGACCTGCTGGAGCGAGTAGGAGGTGTCGGCGGCGACGTCCTCGTCCATCGCCCGCCGGCTGCCCTCGGTGTCGTCGTGCTCGTAGAGGACGGTGCCGTCGGCGTCGACCACCTTGGAGACGACGTAGACGTCGTTGTGCACTCCGCCGTTGGCGATCGTGGCGTAGGAGTTGGCCATGTTGATCGGGCTGACCGTCGAGTTGCCCAGCGTGAGCAGGAAGTTCTCGGGCTGCATGTCGCCGCCCGACTTCATCGGGATGCCCGGGTAGGCGGGGTCGCTGCGGTCGCCGCGAGGGATGCCGGAGCGTACGGCCATGTCGTAGACGTCCTTGCTGCCGTTGGGCAGTGAGTCGGACATCTCGACGAAGGCGGTGTTGATCGACTTCTCCATCGCGGTAAGGCTGCTGACGGAGCCATAGCTGTGGCCGTTCGGGTCGGCGGCGCTCTGACCGGAGTTGCGGACGGGCAGGCCGTTGAAGTCCTTGGGCGAGTTGCCGTCCCAACTGTCCTTGAGCGAGTAGCCGGCCTTCAGGGCCGCTGCCATCGTGAACGCCTTCATCGTCGACCCAGCCATGGTCGAGCTGCTCGCGGCCCAGTTGATCTGGGACTCCAGGTAGTCCTGGCCACCGTAGAAGCCGCGCAGGGCGCCGGTCTTGACGTCAACCGTCGCCGCGCCGACGTGGAGCTCGTCGCTGACGTCGCCCTCGATGTAGGCCTTCTTGTCATCGGGACGTACGTCGTTGACCGCCTGCTCCGCGGTCCTCATCGTCTTCTTGGTCAGCGTGGTGGTGATGCGGAGCCCGCCGCCGTTGATCTCGTCCTCGGTGACCAGCGGGTTGCCCTGCTCGTCCTTGAGCTTGAGGAGCTCGTCGCGGACCAGCTTGAGCGCATGACCCTTCTGGCCGCCGTAGCGGCTGTCGGAGCGCGGCTTCTTGAACTTCGGCAGCGACTCCTTGGCCTTCTCGCCCTCGGCCGCGTCGACCATCTCCATCTTGACCATGGAGTTGATGACGTAGCGGTAGCGGCCCTCGAGCTCGGCGACCGACTCCTCGCCGTTGCTCGGGTCGAGGTCGTTGGGGTCGTTGAGGATCGCGGCGAGCGCCGCGGCCTCCCGGAGGGTGAGCTTCGCGGCCGGCTTGTCGAAGTAGGCGTTCGACGCGGCCTCGATGCCGTAGGCGCCACGGCCGAAGTAGATGGTGTTGAGGTAGCCGGCGAGGATGTCCTCCTTGGACTTCTGCCGGCTGATCTTCAGCGAGATGACCGCTTCCTTCACCTTGCGGGTGTAGGTGCGCTCCTGGGTGAGGTAGAGGTTCTTGACGTACTGCTGGGTGATCGTCGAGGCGCCGGACTGTGCGCCGCCGGTGTTGTTGTTGACCACCGCGCGCACGATGCCCTTGATGTCGATACCGCTGTTGGTCCAGAACGTGCGGTCCTCCGCGGCGACCGCGGCGTCCTTCATCAGCTGCGGGATCTCGTCATAGGGCAGCGAGTCCCGGTCCTGCGAGTCGGCGATGTAGCGCCCGATCTCCTCCTCGCCGCCGCGGTAGTAGACGAAGGACGTCTCCTTCTCGTACGCGGAGTTGGCGCTGGGGATCGGGATGGCGTTGTAGGCCACGATCACACCCAGAGAGCCGAGCAGCGCGCCCACCAGAATCACGATGAAGAAGGCCTTCAGGACCTTCTTTCCTCGCTTCTTCTTCGGCGCCGGTGTCGGTATGTAAGGCGGATTGCCCTGCCAGCTCAAATTGTCCCCTCCCGCGGTCACAAACGTTCCTAGAGTACGGCGGGCTCCCAGCCGGTTCGCGATCCTCGGAACCGTGTTTGCGTCGTCTCAGCGGTGTGTCAGCAGGGTCTCAGCGAGGTCTCAGGAGGTTACAGGCACAGGAACGGGCCTCCGACCTGGGCCGACGATGTCGTGTCTGCCCAGGTCAGAGGCCCGTTCCCGAAAAACTCAGACCAGGAAGTAGAAGGTGCTGTAGTGGTCGGGAGTGAAGTACACATCACCCGTTGTGGTGTCGACCACGAGCCGGTAGGACTGACGCTGCGCACCGCATTCACGCGGGGTCACGTCGAACTCGAGGTAGGAGTGGCCCGAGGGCAGCTCGCCCTCGTAGTTGTTGTAGGTGCCACCCGAGAAGTTGCAGGTGCCGGTCGGCGGCCAGTCGTGCCAGCCACGGTTGGACGGGTAGCCCAGCGAGGCCCAGACCTCGTTGGAGTCGAGGGCCTCGGCACAGCCCTTGTGGGTGCAGCTCTCGATCCAGTCGGCCTGGGCGGCAGGGGCGAGCGCGACGCTCCCGCCGAGCAGGCCGGTGGTGGCGACGAGAGCTGCGAGGAGCAGCTTGAGCATCGTGAGCACGGAGCGGTTCTTCCCGGACATGAATCCTCCAGTGTGTGCGTTACGGACGGTTGGTAATTCTGCTACCTGGCACGTCCGGATGGGGGCTCCGAAGGTCACGAACCGGTGAACTCTGAGGTGTGAGCGCGTCGTCAGACGATGCCCGCCTCGCGGGCCACGATCGCCGCCTGGACCCGGGAAGCGACCCCGAGCTTCGCCAGCACGCGAGAGACGTGGGTCTTCGTCGTCGCCTCGGAGATCACCAGCCGCTGGGCGATCTCGGCGTTGGACAGGCCCTGTCCCATGGCGGCGAGCACGTCCCTCTCCCGGGGTGTGAGGTCCGCGGGGAGCGGTGCCGCGGGCGTGACCGCAGCGCCCGATCGGTCCGGTGCGCCGGCCAGCTCGGCGAGCACCCGTCGGGTCACCTCCGGGGCGACCACGCCGTCGCCCGCGGCCACGTGCCGGACCGCGTCGACCAGGTCGGAGGCCTCCGCCGACTTCAGCAGGAACCCGGCCGCGCCGGCGCGGAGAGCGCCGAAGACGTACTCGTCCAGGTCGAAGGTGGTGAGCACGAGTACGTCGGCGAGCCCCTCATCGACGACCTGGCGGGTCGCGGTCACGCCGTCGGTGCCGGGCATGCGTACGTCCATCAGCACGACGTCGGGGCGCAGGGCCCGCGCGTTGGCGACCGCGGTCGCGCCGTCGGCGGCCTCCCCCACCACCTCGATGTCGCCGGCAGTGGCGAGCAGCATCCGCAGGCCCGCTCGGATGGCGGCGTGGTCGTCGGCGAGCAGGACCCGGATCATGCGCTCGCTCCCGGCAGCGGCAGGATCGCTCGGACCCGCCAGCCGGTGCCGTCGGGGCCGGCCTCGAAGGTCCCACCGAGGGCTTCGGCTCGTTCGCGCATCGACACCACTCCAGTACCGGTGCCGGCCTCGGCCGCGGGCTCCTTCGCGGCGCCGGCATCGGCCACCTCGATCGCGAGGGCGTCGCCGGGGATCAGGCGCAGATGAGTGGTGCCGCCGCCGTGCTTGAGCACGTTGGTCAGGGACTCGCGCACGATCCGGTAGACGGCGTGGTCGACCGCAACCGGCAGCGCGAGGTCGGCGCCGTCGAGAAGCCCACCGGGGTCGTCGACCCGCAGCGGCAGACCGGCCAGTCGCGCCTGCTCCAGGACGGGGCCGAGGTTGGCGGCGCGGGAGGCGGCGGTGAGGTCCTCGGCGTCGCCGGGTTCGCCGTCGGAGCGCAGGACCCGGATCATCGCGCGCATGTCGTCGAGCGAGGCCAGGCTCTCGGCCCGCACCGACCGCAGCGCCGCCCGATCCCGTTCCGGGTCTTGCTCGCCGGCCAGCGCCGCACCCGAGGTCAGCGCGATGGCGGACAGGTGGGACGCGACGACGTCGTGCAGGTCCCGGGCCACCGCGGAGCGCTCGGCCCGGACCGCGTCGTGCCGCTCGGCGTCGGCCAGGCGCAGCAGCGCGGCGCTGCGCTCCCGCTCGAGCCGGGCCCGGTCATCGGCGGCATCGGCGAGCTCGCTGCCCTGACGTACGTTGCTGCCCCACCACATCGGGGTGACGACGATCGCGAAGAGGGTCAGCGCGAGCACGACCGGGGTGCGCGGGTCGGAGGTGGCCGCGGCGGAGGCGACGACCGAGGCAGCGATGGCCGCCGCGACGGCGAAGGCGGCGATGCGTCGCGCCAGCGGTGACCCGTGCAGCTGGCCGGCGAAGAGCGCGTCCCAGAGCACCACCACCATCGCGATGCTGCCCCCGAGCAGCAGGTCCGCCCCGAAGCAGAGGGCGACCACGGTCTGCACCGCGAGCGGCCGGCGCCGCTTGAGCACGAGCGCCCCCGCCGCGAGGGCGAGCGGGACGAGATGCCACCACGTCGGCACGGTGTCCAGGTCGATGCCGAACGGGTGCACGCCGCGTACGCCTCCGACCTGCCCCAGGGCGTGCAGCGCGAGACCCGCAACGAGCACGACCACGGCGTCGAGCCAGGCCAGCCGGCGGTCCGCGGCGCGCAGGCTCGTGCCACCGCCGAGAAGCGCCGCGGGCAGCTGCTGCAGCAGGGTCGGGCGGTCCACGACACCATCTCAGCACGTACGCCGCCTCCCCGGGGTCATCCGAAGGATGTATCCCTGGGCGGAAGGATCAGCGGTTCGGCTGACGCGCGCGAGGCCGGGCACACGCGAGCCTCGGGGCATGGACATCGACCTCGGCCCACTCACCGGCGACCTGGGCGGCACCGCGACGTACGTCGCACTGGCGGTGCTGGCGCTGATCGACTCGACCAGCTTCGGCACTCTGCTGATCCCGGTGTGGCTGCTGATGGCGCCGGGAAGGGTGCGG
The DNA here is from genome assembly GCF_044744805.1 of Nocardioides sp. NPDC087217. NCBI lineage: Bacteria > Bacillati > Actinomycetota > Actinomycetes > Propionibacteriales > Nocardioidaceae > Nocardioides > Nocardioides sp. NPDC087217. Next base: position 731,640 of record NZ_JBIUZB010000003.1, on the reverse strand, counting down.
CCCGGGCGGATCCTGGTCTACCTGGGCGCGATCGCCGGGTTCTACGCGCTGCTCGGCATCGCGATCCTGCTGGGTGGCTCGGCCGTGGCCGATGCGCTCACCGGGCTGAGCGGCTCGCGCCCGTTCCTCTGGGGGCAGCTGCTCGTAGGCGTCGGCCTGTTCGCGTGGAGCTTCAAGCTGGACCCGCCCAGGTCGGCGAAGGGCCGGACCGAGGCGCCGGAACCGCCGCGCCGCCTGCTCCGCTGGCGCGAGCGGGCGGTCGCCTCCGAGTCGGGCTCGGCCTCGGCGCTCGCCGCGCTGGCGGTGCTCGCCGGGCTGGTCGAGGCCGCCTCGATGCTCCCCTACCTCGCCGCGATCGGAGTGATCGGGACCCAGGGGCCGGACTGGCCGGTGTCGGGGCTGTGGGTGCTCGGCTACTGCGCCGTGATGATCGCTCCGGCGCTCCTGCTCACCGCCGCGCGCGTCTTCGCCGCTCCCCTGGTCGCGCGACCGCTGGCCCTCCTCGACGACTGGCTGGCCAAGCATGCCGCCAGCGCGACGGCATGGGCAGTGGGCATCGTCGGGTTCCTGCTCGCCCGGGCCGCGCTCGGGCCGCTCTTCGGCTGAGCCTCACTCCCAGCCGCAGTAGCCGGGCAGGAAGTCGTAGAGGGCGGTCTTCTGGGCCTTGCTGAGCGGGAGGAAGTAGCTGGCGCCGTCCGGGACGTCGGGGCCGCCGACGTGGACCCGGAAGAGGCTGCCGACCTTGTCGTCGGCCAGGGCGTGCGGGTCGCACCGGGCGGGGAGGACCCGCAGCTCCAGCGTGGTCGGATCGCCCGTCATCGGAAGCGGGGTCGCTCGCGGCCAGGTCGGCGTCTCGGCCGCGAGCTGGAAGAGCACCGTGCCCTCCCAGCCGTCGAAGGTGACGTCCGGGCGACCCTCGGTCGGGGCGAACGTGACCGGGAGGATGAAGACGCTCTGCTTGCCCTCACCCTCGACCCGGGGCTCGCCGACGGTGATGTCGGCGGCCTCGGTCAGGCTGCGCTCGGCGCAGTCGCGGTCGAGGAGGCGGTCGACGTTGGCGTACCTGTCCTCGGCCGTGCCGGTGCTGGTGCGCCACTCCCCCTCTTTGCCGGTCCGACGCCAGGTGATGGTCAGGTCGGCGTCGCCGCCCTCGCCGCACTTCCCGCGGGGCATGTCGAAGTCGAAGTCCATCTCGGGGTCGACCGGTTCCGAGCCCGTCCATCGGGCCCGGAACCGGTCGCTGCTCACCTCGACGCGCGAGACCTCGATCGAGGTGCCGGTGTCGTTGACGAGGCGTACGAACGCCTCACCGGTGTTGCGCTGGAGCCGGGTCTGGTCGAGGTTGGCCGTGAGCCCGTCGGGCCAGGCCGTCTCGCGCGGCTCGGTCGTGCCGCAGGCGGCCAGGGTCGACCCGGCCAGGAGACCCGCGGCGAGCACGGCGATTCGGCGCACTGCCGCAGGTTAGCGGAGTCACGGCACCTGTTCATGCCCCTTTCGTGAAGGTCCAGGCGCCGGAGCCGATCCGGTAGGAGGTGATGCCGTTCTCGGTACCCAGGCGCTCCGGGGTCGCCCTGCCGGGGCCGGTGGCCAGGTAGGAGCCTTCGGGGAGGCGTACGACCGCGGTGACGTTGACCGGGATGCTGGCGCGGAGGGTGAGGCCGTCGGCGGTGCGGGTCCAGGCGGAGGCGACGCGGCCGCGCTGGGTGGCCACGGAGCCCTTGGCGTGGGTCAGACCGGTGGCCGGCACGGTGAGCTCGACCTCGGCTGCGCCCGGGGCGGTGGTGCGGATGCCGAGCACCGACTCGGTGACGTCGACGATGCCGCGCGAGCCCCAGCCGTGGGAGGCGCTGTTGGCCGAGCCGCTCAGCTCCCAGGCCTCGGGAGTGAAGGTGCCTCCGTCGGCGAGCCACCCGGCCCAGCCGTAGTCGTCCTCGTTGGTCAGCAGGGTCAGGACGCTCTCGTCGGCACCGGCGTCGGCGAGGGCCTCGAGCAGCACGTGAGCGGTCATCGGGCCCTGCTTCATCCCCTGGGAGGCGATCTGCTCACCGAGTGCGGGGACGTCCTGCTCCGGTGCGACACCGAAGGCGATGGCGTACGAGGTCGCGTGCTGGCCGGCGTGGGCGGACTGGGTGCCGTCGGCGAGCAGACCGTCGACGTAGGACCCGTCCGCCTTGCGCAGCGTCTGGTTCATCCGGGTCGCGAGGGCGTCGGCGTCCGAGCGGAGGGCGGCGACCTCGGCGTCGGGGCGGTCCAGCTCCTCGCCGATCAACGCGACCTTGCGGAGCACGTCGACGCCGAGCGCGTTGACCGTGGTCCTGGCGGCGGTGGTCATGTCGTAGCCGAAGCGGCCGTGGGCGGGCCAGTCGACGATGCCGTAGAGATACTGGCCGGAGCCGCCGGAGAGGTTGGTGACCAGACCCTGAGTCGGGCCGCTGGTGGCGATGTGGCGGCGGATGTAGCCGGCGGTGGCGGTGAGGTTGTCGTACGCGTCCTCGAGGACGGCCTTGTCGCCGGTCTCGAGGTAGTAGCGCCAGATCCAGTCGGGGACGACCTCGGTGAAGTCGGGGATGTCGCGCTTGCCGTCGCCGTTGGGGTAGACCGCGTTGTAGCGGCCGGCGTCGTTGCCGGTCCTCCAGTAGCGCTCCTGGCTGAGCAGGAACTCCCGGATCGCCTGGCGGGAGGCGACCCGTTCGCGCTGGGCCGACATCAGGCCGATCGAGATGTTGGCGGTGTCGTGCAGGAACTGGCCCTGCTCACGCGTCGGGGTGTCGACGAAGGTCTCCTGGACCGAGTAGCGCAGCGATCGGTCCATCAGGTCCCACACGTCGTCGAGGGTCGCGTCGGAGCTCTCGAAGGTGGCGGCGCCGTCCTCGTCGTACGCGGTGTGCACGACGGTGGCGGTCACGTCCTCGGCGGTGATCTCCTCCCCCGCGCCCGGGATCTCGAGGTAGCGGAAGCCCAGATGGCCGACCGCCAGGTAGTCCTGCGCGCCCGCGGCCTGGGTGTAGGGGAAGGACATGTTGGTGCTCTGCGTCGAGAGGCCGGTGGTCGAGACCCGGCCCGTGTCGGCGAGCTCGTAGCCGGCGCGAATCGGGACCTGTCGCCCGGCCACTCCGTCCTCGAAGTGCACGCCGGGTCGGGCCGGGATGATCGTGCCGAAGTCGGCGACCGGGGTGCCGTCGGCGGCTTCGAGGATGCGCTCGGGGTGGACGACGGTCTCCTCGAGCCGGGTCTGCTGGCCCTCCAGGTGGGTGAACGGCGCCACCGGGTGCGCGCCGACGACCACGGCACCGGACCACTGGGAGTCGTCGTAGCCGGCTGCGGTCCAGTCGCCGATCGCCCGGGCGGCCTGGCCGTCGAGGTGCTCGATCCACAGGCCCTCGCCGTTGCGGGTGCCGACGGTGACATACGGGCCGCGGCGGACCTTCCAGGAGCCGTCGGTGACGATCGTGGTCGTCTCACCGTCGGCGTAGGTGAGCTCGAGCTTCAGGAGTACGCCGGGGATGCCCGCGGCGCGGCCCTGGCCGCCACTGAACCAGTGCAGCTTCACGCCGAGGGCGAGGCGCTCGCCGGGCGTGACCAGGTCGGTGACGTCCGCGGCCTGGTAGTAGCCCTCGCTCAGGTAGCCGAAGTTGCTCATCCGGTCGGCCTGCTCGCCGCCGAGATAGAGCTCGGCGGTGTGGCTGGCGGCCAGGTAGCTGCGGGCGCGGACGATCCTGCCGTCCGGGACCTCGACCTCGGCGCGGGCCAGGGTCCACTCGTCGCGTTCCTGGGCGGGGTTCTCCGCGGTGCCCGGTGGTCTCCTTATCCAGCTCGCGCCGGCCCAGTCGCCGTCGCCGATCCCGGTCTCGAACGCGGCCCTCGCCGACCACCGCGACGGGAGCTTGCCGCGGTCCCAGGTCATGACCCGCCAGGTGTAGCGGCTGCCGGGCTCGAGGGTCTCGCCGGCGTAGTCGATGTAGGACTGCTGCGCGGAGGTGACCTTGCGGGAGTCCCAGACGATCTCACCGGCGGCGTCGCGTACCTCGATCTTGTAGGCGCTCTGCACCTCGTTGGCGTCGCTGTCCTGGGGCAGCCAGCCGAACCGTGGGGTCAGGTCGGTGTTGAGCGGACGGGCGACGTCGTCGACGGTCAGGCCGACGGGTGCGTCGGGCGCGGTGTTGGCGGACGCGGCACCGGTCGGTGTCACGGCCGCCGCGAGGCTGGTGACGACCAGGGCGCTGGTGACGATCGCGGCCAGGCGGAGCTTCATGGGGTCCTCCGAGCGAGTTGGTACGTTGCTGTGCCCGGTTCCGGGCACAGCCTTCAGGTTCAGCAGACGGCGCGAAGCCGCTCGACCTCCGGGCTCTCGCCCGAGCTCGTGCTGATGACATGGCATCCGGAGGGCACGTCCTGGATCACCAGGTAGGAGCCCTCACGCGTCGCGGGCACCGGGCGCCCGTCGAGGAAGACCTGCTCGCCGGACGGCGCCGGCACGAGAACCTCGGCCCGGGAGTTGCCCGGGACGCTCACGCCGACGTCGATGCCTCGGTCGGTCGTGGCGTACGCCGCGCCGATGCGTCCGCGGAGGGTGGGCAGGGTGACGTGTGCCCACGGGACCCCAGCGGGCTGGGGCCGGACGCGGAACTCCTCGTAGCCGGGCACCAGGGGCTCGATGCCGAACATGCCCTGGGGCACGTTGTAGGCCGGCGATGCCGCCCAAGGGTGCGACCAGGTCATGTTGGGCTTCAGCGAGGTGTCCCAGGCCTCGGCGGTGGCACCGGCTCCCTTCGCGATCATGTTGAGCCAGCTGCGGAGTCCTGTGCTCGTCAGCAGCTGGTGCGCGACGTCTCCGCGGTCACCGTCGTAGAGGGCTTCGAGGACGAAGGCGGCACAGTAGACGCTGCAGGCCATGCCGCGGGTGCCGATGTAGTCCGCGGCGCGTTGCGCGACCTCGCCCTGGGCGAGCCCGAACGCCGTGGCGAAGACGCTCGCCTGGATCGCCCAGTGCTGGATCGGGGTGCCGTCGGCGTCGAGGCCGTCTCGGTAGGCACCCTTGGCCGGGTCCCACAACCGGTCGTTGGCCGCGTTCCGGAGGCGGTCGGCGATGGCGGTGTAGGTGGCCGCGTCGTCGTCATGGCCCAGCGCCGTCGCGATCTCCGCCATGTCGCGGAACGACCGGTGTCCGATCGCGTTGATGACGGTGTTGTAGGGACGGAAGACGTAGCCGTCGCGCTCGGATGCCGGCCAGTCGACGATGTCGCAGTCGGTGCACGAGTTGGAGCCGGTGGATCCGGTGTTCTTGCGGATGAGTCCCGTGGACGGCTCCACCCACTTGAGAGGCAGCTTCTCCTGCAGGGCGCTGTAGTTGCGGGCCAGGGCCTCGGTGTCGCCGGTCTGCTGCCAGGAGTCGTGGAAGGCCAGGATCGTGTACATCGGCCACTCGGTCGGCCACGTCCTGCGGGTGAGCAGGTACTCCAGGGAGTAGTTGCCCAGGGTCGGGTCGCTGGAGACGAAGAAGTTGGCCATCATCTGCAGGTAGCTGTCGGCCTCATAGGCGCCGCGCTCGCGGCTCCAGGAGTCGACGTAGAGGTCGTGGTTGGTGGCCTCGATCGTGTTGCGCGACAGCGCCCACACGCGGTCTAGGTCGTCATCGGCGGAGTCGAAGATCGCCTCGTCGGTGTCGAAAGGATAGACCTGCGCCAGGGCCGGGAAGTCGGCGGCGCCCAGGCCGGAGGGAGCTCCGATGACCTCGGCGTAGCGGAAGACCCGCATCCCCCAGGTCTCCAGGTGCTGCTCACCGGCCCGCAGCGTCCACCTGTCCTGGTAGGTGTTGCCGGTCCGCATGGCGTACCGCACGGTCTGGGGCGCGGACAGCTCTTCGCCGAACCGGAGGTCGAGCACCTGTCCCGCCGTGCCGTCGACGTCCAGGGAGAGACCGCCGATCCACGTCCGGCCGTAGTCGATGAAGTAGTGGCCGGGCGCCTTCTCCACCACGCTGACCGGCGCCCTCAGCTGCTGCTCCACCTTCGCCGTGGGAGCCGCACGAAGGTCGCCGAAGGCCGGACGTACCGCGGCGTCGCTCCAGCCGGAGTCGTCGAAGCCCGGCTCGGCGAAGCCGTCGGGCCAGTGGGCCGACTGCAGGTTCTCCTTCGGTGCCGAGAAGAACGAGGTCCCGATGCTGCCGGCCGAGGGGAAGACGAGGCCACCGGAGCGACTCCGCCACTGCGGACCGCTCACGATCGCGTCACGGGTGCCGTCGGCATACTCCACGACGAGCCGTCCGAGGAAGCGCCGGTCGCTGCTGGTCCAACCGAGCACCCCGATCGCGTTCTCGGCTCCCGGCCGCAGTGCGGCGGTCACGTCGAAGCCGTCGTATCGAGCCTCGCCGCGGATCGGCTGCGTCGGTCCGAGACCGACGAAGTCGCCGTTGAGCCACGCCTTGTAGACGTACTGCCGGCCCGGCGCGGTCGAGGATGCGGTCGCGTAGAAGGTGGCCGCCGCGATCGGCTTGTCGGGCAGCGTGAACTCGTGCCGGAAGAAGGCCCAGTCCTGCGATTCGACACCGTAGACGCAGTTGGCGTTCGTGCCGATCTCGAGCCAGCCGCCCACCGCGGCGCCGCAGGCGAAGTCACTGCCGGCGGAGAAGTCGTTGGCGTAGAGGACCTCGCCCGAGGCGGAGGTGACGCTCAGGTCGTCCCATCGGTTGCGCTCGGAACCGCCGGTGCGGAAGCCGACCGAGCCGGCGGCGAAGTCGGTGAGGGTGCGGGTGTCGACGAGGGTGTCGTCGAGCCACGTGCGGATGGTGGTTCCCTCTGCCTGGATGCGCAGCCGGTAGGAGGTGTCCCGGACGAGGGGCTCGGGCAGCGGCACCGAGTCGAGCTGGGTGAAGGTCCCGCCCACGCGCTTGTGCGGAGCGAAGGTGTTCACCCCGTCGCCGCGGAACTGCCACATGTAGTAGTTGCTGGCGTCCGCGGCCCGGAAGGCGATGGTGGCGTTCTGAGACGTGATCCGGAAGGTGGTGTCGATCGTGACGTCGCCCCAGGAGATCGTGCGGGCCGGGGCGAGCCAGATCGGCTGGGCCTGACCCCACTCCTGACCGGGACCGGTGGTGAAGGTGGCGACGCTCGACCAGTCCGAGCTCTTTCCGCGGCCGTCCCACGTGCGGACCCGCCACTGGTAGGTCTGCTCGGGCTCGAGCGCCGGACCGTCGTAGGGCACGTTGGTGCTCGCCGACGACCTGACGCGACCGGAGTCCCAGACGCCGGCGGCTCCGATGCCCTCGGTGATCCGGGCCACCTGTACGCGGTAGGCGCTCTGCGCGGCGAAGGGAACGTGCCAGGCCAGCAGCGGCGAGCGGAGGTTCTCCACGTCGCGCGGCGAGGGCAGCTGCGAGACGGTCAGGTGGGTGGCCGCCGAGCCGTCGACGGCGACGGCCGGGACTGGTGCCGCGACGACGAGGACACTGATCACGATCGCGGCCAGGCGGAGCTTCATGGGGGTCCTCCGGATCGGGATTGATACGTTTCAGAGCACCCCGAAGACTATGACCACCGTCACATGATCGGGAAGGGTCGTGGCCGGATCCGGTCACCGTCTGCCGGCGACCACCAGGACGTGGAGGGTGCGGGGGCCGTGGACGCCTTCGACGCGGTCGAGCTCGATGTCGCTGGTGGCCGACGGGCCGCTGATCCACGTCTGCGGACGGGCGGGGTTCAGAACGCCGATGGCATCGGGTACGTCGGGGACCACCTGGTCCTCGCGGACGACGCAGATGTGGGTGTCGGGGACCAGTGAGATGGCTCGGCGGCCCTGGTCGGGGGCATGGTCGAGGACGATCGTGCCGGTCTCGGCGATGCCGACCCGAGCCTCGGTGACGACCGCTGCGATCCGGTCCAGCTCCGCGGCGGTGAGGGTGCCGTCGTCGACGATCGCGCCGGGGACCTGGACCGACAGGCCGGGCGGGACGACCACCCGGCCGGCTGGGAGCGCGGCGGCGATGCGGTCCTCGAGCTCCTCGGCTCCGCAGCGCTCGACCACGGCGCGGTAGTCGGCCACGCGTTCAGCGAAGAGGTCGACGACATCCGGGGTCGCGACCGGCGCGAGGTCCCGAGGGGCGCCGGCCTCGACGAGGTCGATCGTCGAGCCGGCCAGCGCCTCGCGGACTCTGGCGAGGATCTCGGTGCGTGCGTCAGTCATCGATGCCATCTCCCGTTCGGCCGTAGTCGGTTCGGCCCCCATCCGTGCGCCGCCACCAGGCCCGGAAGCTCTCCCCCGGCGCGTCCGGCAGATCTCGCGCGCCGATCCAGGCGGCGGGTCCGAAGCGGCGCGCGAAGCGCATGCCGAGACCGGTGAAGCGCTCGACGGCGGCGAGGCGGCGCGAGCGCCTCAGGACGTACGCCGCACCCTTCATCGCCACGGCCTCGGGCTTGGGTACGCCACCTCGGTGGGCGTCGACCACCTGAGCGCGCTGGTCGACCAGGACGGAGGGGATGTCGATGCGTACCGGACAGACCTCGAAGCAGGCGCCACACAGCGAGGAGGCGTAGGGCAGCGAGTCGATCTGGTCGTCGTGCCCGACGCCCTTCAGCAGCGGGTTGAGGATGGCGCCGATGGGACCCGGGTAGACCGAGCCGTACGCATGGCCGCCGGTGCGCTCATAGACCGGGCAGACGTTGAGGCAGGCCGAGCAGCGGATACAGCGCAGCGCCTGACGCCCGACCTCGTCGGCCAGGGCGCGGGTGCGGCCGTTGTCGAGAAGCACCACGTGCACCTCCTGCGGGCCGTCGCCGGGGGTGATCCCGCTCCACGTCGAGGTGTAGGGGTTCATCCGCTCGCCGGTCGAGGATCTCGGCAGGAGCCTGAGCATCGGGTCGAGATCCTCCCAGCGGGAGACGACCTTCTCGATGCCGACGACGGAGACCAGCACCTCGGGCAGGGTCAGGCACATCCGGCCGTTGCCCTCCGACTCCACGACGACGAGGGTGCCGGTCTCGGCGACCGCGAAGTTGGCACCGGAGATCCCGACCTTCGCACGCAGGAACTTCTCGCGCAGGTGCTCCCGCGCGGCGGCGGCGAGAACGGCCGGCTCGTCGGTGAGGTCCGCGGGCGCCGGACGGCCGGCGGCTCCCATCTTCGACCGGAAGATCTCGCGGATCTCGGCCCGGTTGCGGTGGATCGCCGGCACCAGGATATGGCTCGGCAGGTCCTCGCCGAGCTGCACGATCAGCTCGGCCAGGTCGGTCTCCCAGGCCGCGATGCCCTCCTCGGCGAGCGCCTCGTTGAGCCCGATCTCCTGGGTCACCATCGACTTGACCTTCACGACCTCCTCGGCATGGTGCGCCTTGGCGATCGCAGCGACGATCGCGTTGGCCTCGGCGGCGTCCCGGGCCCAGTGGACGGTGGCGCCGTTGGCGGTGAGGGTCTCCTCGAGGCGTACGAGCTGGGTGTCGAGGTCGAGCAGCGCGCGTTCCTTGACCGCGGCACCGGCCAGGCGCAGCTCCTCCCAGTCCTCGACCTCGGCGACGACCTTCGCCCGCTTGGCGCGGATGGTGCCGGTCGCGTGGGCGAGGTTGTGGCGCAGCTGGGAGTCGGCGAGGGCCTCGCGCGCGGCCTCCGGGAAGGCCGGCATGCCGACGAACGTGCCCGTCATCGGGACCCCTCGGTCGAGGCGAGGATCTCGGCGAGATGGACGGTGCGTACGCCCGAACGCTGCCGGGAGAGCACGCCGCCGATGTGGGTCAGGCAGGAGTTGTCACCGGCGACCACGATCTCGGCGCCGGTCTCGCGGATGTGGCGGGCCTTGTCGGCGCCCATCGCGATCGAGGTGTCGGCGTTCTTGACCGCGAAGGTGCCACCGAAGCCGCAGCACTGGTCGGCCCCTGGCAGGTCGACCAGCCTGATCCCCCGCACCGCCTCCAGCAGCCGTCGCGGCCGGTCCCCCACGCCCAGCATCCGCAGCGAGTGGCAGGTCGGGTGGTAGGTCACCCGGTGCGGGTAGTAGGCGCCCACGTCCGTCACCCCGAGCACGTCGACGAGGAACTCGGAGAGCTCATAGACCTTCGGGGCGACCTCTGCGACCGCACTCTCCAGGGCCTCGTCGCCGGAGCGGCGGGCCACGATCGAGTGCTGGTGCCGGGCCGAGCCCGCGCACGACCCGGACGGTGTCACGACGGCGTCGTAGCCGGCGAAGGCGTCCACGAACGTACGCACCACCGGGACCGCCTCGTCCAGGTAGCCGGTGTTGACCATCGGCTGTCCGCAGCAGGTCTGCGCCTGCGGGAAGTCGACCTCGACGCCGAGCCGGCGCAGGAGGCGTACGACGGCCTGACCTGTGCTCGGGTAGAGCGCGTCGTTGATGCACGTGACCATCAGCGCGACTCGCATCCGGCGGCCTCCTTCGTCTCTTGTGTCCATCACATCAGTTCAGATGAGTCCGGTGCGTACGGCCCGCACGACCGCCTCCACACTCGTCCCCGCTCCCAGCGCATCCGCGGCCGCCCGGAGACGGCGCCGCACGGTGCGTTCGGAGATGCCCAGCGCCCGCGCGATCCGCTCGATCGTGTAGCCCCGAGCGAACAACGCCAGCACCTCCACCTCGTCCGATGGAAGGTCGGTCGTAGTGGAAGGTCGTACGCCGCCCGAGGCCGCCACGGTTCACTCCTGTCTCAGCATGACGCTGACCGTTGGATGGGCTCGCGACCGGGACACCGCGCTCATCCGGCCACCACCTTGTCGACGTAGGGCACCAGGCGCACCGGCCCGGCGAGCCCGTAGCTCTGCCTGCTCGCCACGCCGTAGACCGACGGGGTGACGGTGCGCAGCCGGTTGAGCAGCGTCGAGGCCACCTCGATCTCGATCGTGTTGGAGCCGGGGACCAGGGCATGGCCCAGGTCGACCACCGGATCCATCGGGTCGCACGGCGCCAGCAGCTCACCGTTGACGCGCACCCGGAAGGTGTCGTTGACCTCGCCAAGCTCGAGGTAGGCGCCGTCCTCCGCGGTCCAGTCGGTGCCGAGGTCGATGCTCGTGCGGTAGCGGCCGATGCCGGAGGCGTCCTCCAGGCCGGCGACCTTCGACCAGGACTGTGGCGCCGCGAGGTCGCTGGTCACGACCTCCTTCGTCGTGGCGAGGTCCTTGGGGTCGGCCGGGTTGGCCGGCTTCCAGTCCTCGAGCGCGAGGGCCCAGGACTGGGGCGTCACCGGCTCGTGGACCCGGTCGACGGCGACCTTCACCGTCCGGCCGTCGGCCTTGGTGAGCTCGAAGGTGCCGGCGGTCGTCGTGCGCAGCGCGACGTTGGCGCCCCGCGCCACCACGGCCTGGCCAGCGGTGGCGACGGGGAGAACAGAGCGGGCGACGCCCGCGCCCGGGGCCGCGAGAGCGACCACGGTGGACTGCCCGGGAACGAGGTCGACCCGCACCCGGACCCGGTCGTCGGCACGCTCGTAGGCGGCGATCCGGGTGACCTCGCCGGTCCACGCGTCCAGCAGCCACGGCACGGCGGCGCGGTCGGTGGCGGTCAGCCAGACGTCCTGCTGCACCGGGTTGAGCCGCCGGTTCTCGGCGTGCCGGGCGTTGGCGAGGTAGTAGAGGTCGACCTTGCCGGTGACGCGCCGGACGTGCATCACCGTCGAGTCGGCGTGCTCGACGTCGCGTACGACACCGAGCGCGGCCAGTGCGTTGCCGACCTCGGCCTCGGGGACGGTGCGGGTGGTCGGCAGGGCGCCGATCTGGGCCATCAGCGAGCGCACCTCGGCGGTCGCCGCCTCGCTGTCACGCCCGGCGACGGTGACCTGCGACCAGTCGCCGATGAGGACGATCGGCAGGCCCTTGCGGCCGAGTGCGAGCAGCCGCTTCGCGCCGTCGATCTCCATCGTGAACGCGTTGCTGCGCAGGTTGTCGGGTCCGACGACGACCGCCTTGTAGGCCGGACCGTCCGGCGCCAGGCGGCCGTTCGCGACGTCGACGCCGTCGAGCGCGAGCAGCGAGGCGCTGACGAAGGAGTGCGACCAGCCGAGCTTGGTGCCGTTGTTGGTGATCCACTGCGGGCCGATGCCGGTCGAGGCCCAGCCCTTGTGGCGCCAGAACGCGACGTCGTACTTCGGGGTGCCGGTCTGCAGCACCAGCTGGGTGCGGGCGAGGTAGGCGGCGATGCCGGGGATGTGCTGCCACTGCGGAGTGCGTGGTCCCCAGGCCTCGCCGAAGCCGATCGCGCCGTTGTAGTAGGGCGAGAAGGCCGCGAAGCCCGGCCAGGTGACGTCGGGCGCCTTCGCGTAGGGGAAGCCGTGGATCATCAGCTGGTTCACGCCGGCGACGAAGATGCTGTTGATCGTGAACAGCGCCTGGTTCTGGGCGGTCGGGCTGGTGCCGTTGGCGCCCCAGGTCGTGTTGTAGGCCGCGCCGTTGTAGCAGATCGCCTCGCAGGAGAGGACCGTGTGGCCGGCGAGGTCGCGGCCGGCGGCCATCACCCGGTAGTCGTCCAGGTTCTTGAAGCCCAGGGACTCGGTCTCCGGTACGTCGACCACGGCCGAGTGCTGCATGGTGTCGGTCTCGAGGCCGTAGGGCTGGATCCGGATGCCCATGCCGAGCGTCTTCGCGAACTCCTGCATAGGGCGCAGGTGGTGGTCGCGGTAGAGGTCGGAGAGCACGATGTTGTAGTCGTCGCGGATCTCGTTGGTACGCAGGTTGTCGGCGATGGCGGGGTCGGTGGCCGCGATCGAGAACTGGTACTTCTCGTCCTTCTCCAGCACGAACGGCAGCCACGGCCGCAGGTCGTAGCCGTGCTTCGCCTCGAACTCGTCGAGGAGGTCGCGGGTCCAGATCGTCGCCTCGGTCTCGATCTCGAGGGAGTCCTCGAAGAGGTAGCCGCCCGCGGCCCGCAGCAGCGTACGCAGCTCGCCGTCGAGCACCCGGTCCTGCCACAGGTCGATGACCTTCTGGGCGCCGCGGCGGTTGAAGTGGTCGACCACGTAGGCACGCGGGGAGGTGTGCGGGCCGGCCTCGGGCTCTTGGCCCGAGCCCCGCTTCCAGGTCGCGAGCACGACCCAGGTGGCGCCGGCCGGGTCGGCCGGCGCGGTCCAAATGAGGTGCTCGCCCTCGACGCTTGCGCTGAGGTCGAGGTAGGAGGCGGGGTCGAGGATCGTGCTGGTGATGTTGTTGTTGCGGTCGCGTACGTAGCCGGTGACGCGGTGCGCCTGCACGGTCACCAGCTCCGCGCGGGTCACCGACGACGCCGGCTCCACGACGGGCTCGGGAAGCGCCGCGTCGTAGGACGACCCGGCACCGACGACCGCCTGACCGTGCACGAGCTCGGTGCAGGCGGCGTCGTCGTCCGGGGTGATCGTCGGGACAGCGGCCGGCCACGAGGGGCCGACGGTCAGGTCCACCCGTACGTCACGCTTCGCCGCCTGCGCGAGCGCGGCCTTGACGCCGGCCACCCACGGAGCGGCCCCCCACCCGTGCGTTGCGACGTCGATGTCGATGTTGCGGGCACGCAGGCTGTGGGTGACGTCGGCGACCTCGAGCACGCCGAACCCGGCGTCGGCGACCTGGTCGACCTCCCGCGCGATCTCGACCGGGTCGACGAGGCCGTGCGGCCACCACCAGCGGAAGCCCGCGGCGGTGGCGGTCCCCGGCTTGCGGAACGCCTTGACGAAGGCGTCCGGGAGCCCGGAGGTGGCGGTCGCGGTCGTGGCCCCGGCGGGGGTCGCGGCCGCGGTCGCGGTGACGCCGGCGGCAGCGGTGCCGAGGGTGGCGGCCGCAGTGCCGAAGAGCGCGCGGCGGCTGAGCCGGGCGTTGGAGAGGAAGTCGGTCATGGGGGTGCCTTCGGGGAGCAGGGTCAGGAGATACGGGCCTCTGCGGCGGACCAGTCGAGGCCGTCGCGCGGCTCGAAGCGGCGTACGTCGTAGGAGCGGCGGACCAGGTCCCGCATCGCGGGGAGGTCGGGCAGGTCGGCCCCGAGGGACCTGCCTTGGATCAGTACGTTCCCGAGAGCGGCCGCCTCGACCGGGCCGGCGAGAACCGGCAGGCCGCAGGCGTCCGCGGTGAGCTGGCAGAGCAGCTCGTTCTGAGAGCCACCGCCGACGACGTGGACGACCTCGGGCGAGGTACCCGCGAGGGCGGCCGCGGTGCGGACGTGACGTCGGTAGGCGACAGCGAGGCTGTCGAGGATGCAGCGGGTGATCGCGGCCGGCGAGTGTGGGATCGCCTCGTCGGACTCGGTGGCCAGCGCGGCGATCCGCTCCGGCATCGGGTCGGCCGGCGTGCTCGGGAAGAGCAGTCGCGGGTCGTTGATGTCGACGACCGTACGCAGCGGCTCGAGCTCCGCTGCGGCGGCGAGCAGCGAGCCCAGCTCCGCGCCCTGGTAGCGCCGCTCGCTCCACGAGCGCAGCGACTCCGACAGGACCCACAGGCCCATCACGTTCTTGAGGAAGCGGATGGTCCCGTCGACGCCGACCTCGTTGGTGAAGTCGGCGAGCCGGGCCTCCTCGGTCAGCACCGGCTGGCCGAGCTCGAGGCCGACCAGCGACCAGGTGCCCGAGGAGATGTAGGCGAACTCCCAGTCGCTGCCGGTGTCAGCGGGGACGCCGACGACCGCCGAGGCGGTGTCGTGAGAGCCCACCGCGACCACGGGTACGTCGGTGGTGACACCCAGCTCGTCAGCGACCTCGGGCAGCAGCATGCCGAGGAGAGAGCCCGGGTCCCGAAGGGGCGGGAGGACCCCGTCGGGAATCCCGAGCTCTCGGCACAGGTCGACCGCCCAGGCGCCCTGACGGACGTCGTAGAGCTGGGTGGTCGAGGCGTTGGTGCGCTCGGCGCCGATCGCACCGGTGAGCCAGTAGCCGAGCAGGTCCGGTAGGAGCAGCATCGTCTCGGCGTTGTCGAGGGCGGTGGTGCCGCGCGCCGCGACGAGCTGGTAGATCGTGTTGAACGGGAGCTGCTGGATGCCGGTGGTGCCGTAGAGGGTCGCCGCGCCGATCTGGGCGACGACCTTCTCGGCGATCCCCTCGACGCGGGCGTCGCGGTGGCTGAAGACCTGGCCGAGGAGCTGGCCGTCGTGGTCCAGCAGCCCGTGGTCGATGGCCCAGGAGTCGATGCCGATGCCGTGCAGCGGCCCGGTCCGGGCCACCTCGCGGATGCCGGCGAGCACCTCGCGATGGATGCCGAGCACGTCCCAGAAGAGCGATCCGCGGACACGTACCGCGCCGTTGGGGAAGCGGTGCAGCTCGTCGAGCTGGACCCGGTCGCCACCGATCCGGCCGGACATGACCCGGCCGGAGGTGGCACCCAGGTCGACTGCGGCGACGCGTATGTCGTTCATCGCAAGAAGGCGGCGGCGACACCGGCGTCGACGGGGACGTGTAGACCGGTGGTGTGGGTCAGGTCGGGGCCGCAGAGCACGAAGACGGCGTTGGCGATGTTCTCGGGGAGCACCTCGCGCTTGAGCAGAGTGCGCTGGGCATAGAACTTGCCGAGCTCCTCCTCCTTGACCCCGTAGACCTCGGCGCGCTTGGCGCCCCAGCCGCCGGCGAAGATGCCGGAGCCCTGGACCACCCCGTCGGGGTTGATGCCGTTGACCTTGATGCCGTGCTCACCGAGCTCGGCGGCCAGGAGGCGTACCTGGTGGGCCTGGTCGGCCTTGGCCGCGCCGTAGGCGACGTTGTTGGGCCCGGCGAAGAGCGAGTTCTTCGAGGAGATGTAGACGATATCGCCGCCCATCTCCTGCTCGATCAGCACCTTGGCGGCGGCCTTGGAGACCAGGAAGGAGCCCTTGGCCATCACGTCGTGCTGGAGGTCCCAGTCGCGCTCGGTGGTCTCCAGCAGCGACTTCGACAGCGACAGGCCGGCGTTGTTGACGACCAGGTCGACACCGCCGAAGGCGAGCACCGCGGCGTCGAACATCGCCTGCACGGCGGCCTCGTCGGAGACGTCGGCGGCGAGACCGACAGCCACATCGCTGTTGCCGATCTCTTCCGCCGCAGCCTGGGCTTTGGCGAGATCGAGGTCGGCGATCACGACGCACGCGCCCTCGGCGGCCAGCCGCTTCGCGGTGGCCTTGCCGATGCCGGAGGCGGCGCCGGTGACCAGCGCGACCCGGGTCGCCAGGGGCTTGGGGGCGGGCATCCGCTGGAGCTTGGCCTCCTCGAGCGCCCAATACTCGATCCGGAACTTCTCCGACTCGTCGATCGGGGCGTACATCGAGAGCCCCTCGGCGCCGCGCATCACGTTGATCGCGTTGACGTAGAACTCTCCCGCGACCCTTGCCGTCTGCTTGTTGCGGCCGAAGGAGAACATGCCGACGCCGGGGACCAGGACGATGAGCGGGTCCTTGCCGCGGATGGCGGGGCTGTCGGCATCGGCGTGGCGGTCGTAGTAGCCCTGGTAGTCCTCGCGGTAGCTGACCGCGAGCTCCTTGAGCCGGGCGATGCTGTCCTCGACGGAGGCCGTGGCCGGGAGGTCGAGGACCAGCGGCTTGACCTTCGTACGAAGGAAGTGGTCGGGGCACGAGGTGCCGAGCTCGGTCAGGCGCGGGTGGGCCTCGCGGGCCAGGAAGTCGAGGACCACCTCGGAGTCGTTGAAGTGGCCGACCATCGGCTGGTCGGCCGAGGCGATGCCGCGGATCGTGGGGGCGAGCGCAGCCGCCTTCGTACGCCGCTCGGCCTCGGCCAGCGGGCCGTAGCCCTCGAGCGCGGGCCCGAACGGCTCGGCCTTGCTGTGCTCCTCGATGTAGGCGGCGGCCGTGTCGATGATCCAGAGCGAGTTCTTCTCGGCCTCCTCGCTGGTGTCGCCCCAGGCGGTGATGCCGTGGCCACCGAGGATGCAGCCGACCGCCTGCGGGTTCTTCGCCTTGATCTCGGCGATGTCGAGACCGAGCTGGAAGCCGGGGCGGCGCCACGGCACCCAGACCACCTGGTCGCCGAAGATCGTGGTGGTCAGCGCCTCGCCGTCGGCGGCCGTCGCGATCGCGATGCCGGAGTCGGGGTGGAGGTGGTCGACGTGGGCGGCATCGACGAGGCCGTGCATCGCCGTGTCGATCGAGGGAGCCGCGCCGCCCTTGCCGTGCAGGCAGTAGTCGAACGCGGCGACCATCTCGTCCTCGCGCTCGACGCCCGGGTAGACGTCGACGAGCGCGCGCATCCGGTCGAGCCGGAGCACCGCGAGGCCGCTCTCCTTCAGGGTGCCGAGGTCGCCGCCGGAGCCCTTCACCCAGAGCAGCTCGACGTCCTGGCCGGTGACCGGGTCGGTCGCGGTGCCCTTGGCGGAGGTGTTGCCGCCGGCGTAGTTGGTGTTCTTCGGGTCGGCGCCGAGGCGGTTCGAGCGCGCGATCAGGTCTTCTGCAGTGGTCATGAGTCTTTCAGTTCCATCCAGCCTGGGTGCCGCCGATTCGGGCGGCTTCGATCTGTTCCTGGTAGCCGCTGGCCAGGTAGGCGCGCATCGGGTTCGCGGCCAGGCCACGGTCCTCACGCCACCCGCCGAGGTCGGCGCGTACGTCGGTGTAGAAGGCGTCCATGAAGATCTCGTTGGCCAGGAGTACGTCGCCGTCCTCCTGCGCCGCGGTGAGAGCGTCGGTGTCGAGGAGGAGCGCCCGTGCGGACATCTCCTGGACGTTGAGCACGGACCGGATCTGGCCCGGGATCTTCTTCTCGATGTTGTGGCACTGGTCGAGCATGAAGGCGACCCCGCCCTCGGCCACGGGCTTGAACCCACCGCCACGGACCACCTCGACGAGGATCCGGAAGAGCTGGAACGGGTCGGCCGCACCGACGATCAGGTCGTCGTCGGCGTAGAAGCGGCTGTTGAAGTCGAAGGAGCCGAGCTTCCCCAGCCGCAGCAGCTGCATCACGATGAACTCGATGTTGGTGCCGGGCGCGTGATGGCCGGTGTCGAGGCACACGACGGCCCGGTCGCCGAGGGCGCTGACCTGGGCGAACGAGGTGCCCCAGTCAGGGACGTCGGTGTGGTAGAACGCCGGCTCGAAGAACTTGTACTCGAGCACCAGGCGCTGCTCCTCACCGAGGCGCTCGTAGATGGTCGCGAGCGACTCGGCGAGCCGGTCCTGGCGGCCGCGCATGTCGGCCTGGCCGGGATAGTTGGAGCCTTCGGCGAGCCAGATCTTCAGGTCGCGCGAGCCGGTCGCGTGCATCACCTCGATGCACTCGAAGTGGTGGTCGATCGCCTTCTGCCGGATCTTCGCGTCGGTGTGGGTGAGCGCACCGAGCTTGTAGTCGTCGTCCTGGAAGGTGTTGGAGTTGATCGTGCCGAGCGCGATCCCCTGGTCCTCGGCGTAGGAGCGCAGGGCCGCGTAGTCATCGACCTTGTCCCACGGGATGTGCAGCGCGACGCTCGGCGCCAGGCCGGTGAAGCGGTGAACGGTGGCCGCGTCGGCGACCTTCTCCTCGGGGGTGCGCGGTGTGCCCGGGGTGCCGAAGACCTTGAACCGGGTCCCCGAGTTTCCGTAGGCCCACGAGGGGACCTCGATCTCAAGGGCGGCCAGGTCGCCCGAGATCTGGTCGAACGTCGTCATCGGAGAGCCTCTCTGTGTGCGGTTGAAAGGTTTCAAAGCGCGAATCCGACGTTAGTGGCGCACGTCACTTGCGTCAAGAGGAGGACGGCTTTCGTTGCGTTTCAGTTCCGCGCCGACCCTCGCCGAGTCGGCGCGTCCTGACCGCAACCGTCGCCGAGTCGGCGCGTTAGAACGCGCCGACTCGGCGAGGGATTCAGGCGCGACCGAGCTGGTCCTCGAGGTGGAAGACCTCCTCGAGGCGGAGGAAGCCCTCGTCGGGCGCGACACCGTCGAGATCTTCGAAGAACTCCGCCATCTCCGCCTGCCAGCGGGCGTTGACCTCGGTGGCCGCCATGCCCGCCTGAGCAGCCTCGATGGAGGGGGTCTCGACGTAGCCGATGAGCAGGCCGTCGGGGCGCAGGAACAGCGAGTAGTTGTGCCACCCGGTCTCCGCGAGCGCCCGGAGCATGTCGGGCCAGACCGCCGCATGGCGCCGCTTGTACTCCTCGATGCGCTCGGGCTTGACCTGCAGCTGGAAGCAGACGCGCTCCATGACGACCTCCGATGAAACGATTTAGGCACGGACGCTAATGAGCATGTCCGACATCGGTCAATCCCGGTAGCGTCCTTCCTCGTCACCAGCGCCGCCCACGGCCTATGCTGCGATTGAACGTTTCAGGAAGGAGCCCAGGTGGCGATCACACCAGGTGCGGGTACACCGCGCAGCGCCTCGGTCAAGGATGTCGCGGCCACCGCAGGCGTCTCCCTCGGCACGGTGTCCAACGTGCTCAACCGCCCCGACCGGGTCAGTCGGACGACACGCGAGCGGGTCGAGCGCGCGATGGCCGACCTCGGCTTCGTGCGCAACGAGTCGGCGCGCTCGCTGCGCACCGGCAGCACCCAGTCGCTGGCCTACGTCATGCTCGACGCCGGCAACCCGTTCTTCACCGATGTCGCCCGTGGCATCGAGCTGGCCGCCGAGGCGGCCGGGCTCTCGCTCTTCCTGTGCAACAGCGACGGCCGTTCGGCCCGCGAGGGCGCCCATCTGGCCCACCTGCAGCAGCAGCGGGTCCAGGGCATCCTGATCACCCCGGTCGACCCCGACGACCCGCAGCTCGACCAGCTGATCGAGCGGGGCACCCCGGTCGTCATCGTCGACCGCACCCGGGCCGGGTCGTCGTTCTGCTCCGTCGCCGTCGACGACGTCCTGGGCGGCCGCCTGGCCGTCGAGCACCTCATCGACGCCGGCCACAAGCGGGTGGCGTACGTCGGTGGGCCGGAGTCGATCGGACAGGTCCGCGACCGCGGCGAGGGCGCCCGGCAGGCCTGGGCCGAGGCCGGGCTGCCGCCGGAGGATCTGGTCGTGCTCACCTGCGACGCTCCCACCGTCGCCTCCGGCCGTGCCGCCGGCGAACGGCTCGTCGGGCTGCCCGCCCGGCGCCGCCCCACCGCCGCGTTCTGCGCCAACGACCTGCTCGCGCTCGGGCTCCTCCAGCAGACGATCTCCAGCGGCCGGACCGTGCCCGGCGACCTCGCGATCGTCGGCTACGACGACATCGAGTTCGCCGCCGCCGCTGCCGTACCGCTCTCCTCCGTACGCCAGCCCCGCCAGGACCTCGGCCGCCGCGCCGCCGAGCTCCTCCTCGACGAGGTCGGCGACCCCGCCCACCAGCACGAGCAGGTCGTCTTCACGCCGGAGCTCGTCGCCCGCGCCTCCACCCTCGGACGCCCCTGACCGCCGAGCCGGCCGGAGCACGAGCGGGCGTACGTCTTCGTCGGATGCCTTAGGCTCCAGGATCGGAAGCCGAAGGAGAGTCAGTTGGCCGGAGAACGCGCAGCGACGCTGAGCGATGTCGCCCGCGAGGCAGGGGTCTCGCTGGCCACCGCGTCGCGCGCGTTGAACGGGAGCGACCGGGTGGTGCGCCCCGAGCTGCAGGAGCGGGTCCTGGCCGCGGCGAACAAGCTCGGCTACACACCCAACGCCAACGCCCAGGCCATGGCGCGCGGATCGACCGAGACCGTCGGGCTCCTGGTGAAGGACATCTCCGACCCCTACTTCTCCACCATCGCCGGCGGTCTGGCCGACGAGGCCGAGAAGCACGGCCTGCTGGTGATGCTGTGCAACACCGGCGGCCAGCCCGAGCGCGAGCAGAAGTTCCTGGCTGCGCTGCGGCGCCAGCGCAGCCGGGCGATCGTGCTGGCGGGAAGCGACACGGCCGACGTACGCCACACCAGCGAGATCGCGGACCTGCTGACCTCCTACCTGGACGGCGGCGGCCGGGCGGCCGCGATCAGCCAGCCGCGCCTGCCTGTCGACACCGTCGTGATCGACAACCACGGCGGCGCCAAGGCGCTGGCCGAGCGGCTGGTCGGCCTCGGCTACCGCCGCGCCGCGGTGCTCACCGGCCCCGAGAACCTGCTGGTCTCGGCCGAGCGTCACGCCGGCTTCGCGGAAGGGTGGCGGGAGGCGACCGGCTCGGAGCCGGCGTGCGTCTCCGACGAGTTCAGCCGCGACGGCGGACGCCGGGCGATGACCCGGCTGCTCGAGGAGGGTCCGAAGGTGGACTGCGTCTTCGCGGTCAACGACCTGATGGCCGTCGGCGCCCTCGCCGCCTGCCGGCAGGCCGGCGTCGAGGTGGGGCCCGATCTGGCCGTCGCCGGCTTCGACGACATCGCCACGCTGCGCGACGTGACACCCGGGCTGACCACCGTACGTCTCCCGCTCGCCGACATCGGCAGGCTGGCGCTCGAGCTCGTCCTCGGCAAGCCGTCGGCGGAGCTTCGCAAGCGGTCCGTCCACGGCGAGGTCGTGCTGCGGGAGAGCACTCCCCCGCGTACCTGACACACCCCCGACTCGGCGCAACTGTCCCGAGAACCGGCGCCGAGTCGGCACTACGCCATGGACCAGACGCGCCGACTCGGCGTTCCTGGCTGAGACAGACGCGCCGACTCGGCCGGGTTGAACGCCGGCTCGGCGGAACACCCTCTTGCGACGGCCATCACATTTGCCATACCGTATTGGAAAGCGCTTTCCCCACGCTTTCCCGCGATTCCAGCAGACGAGGAACCCTCACATGGCCACACGACGGCTCGGCATCATCATGAACGGCGTCACCGGACGCATGGGCTACCGCCAGCACCTGGTGCGCAGCATCCTGGCGATCCAGGAGCAGGGTGGTGTCGAGCTCTCCGACGGCACCCGGATCCTGCCCGACCCGATCCTGGTAGGACGCAATGCCGAGAAGCTCCAGGACATCGCCAAGGAGCATGGCCTGGACCGTTGGACCACCGACCTCGACGAGGCCCTCGCCAACGCCGAGGACACGGTCTACTTCGACTCCCAGCTGACCAACGTCCGCGAGGTCGCCATCACCAAGGCGGTCGCGGCCGGCAAGCACGTCTACACCGAGAAGCCGATCGCCGACGACGTCGAGGGCTCGCTGCGCCTGGCGCGTCTGGCGGCCGACGCTGGGGTGAAGAGCGGCGTCGTCCACGACAAGCTCTACCTCCCCGGCCTCCTCAAGCTGAAGCGGCTCGTCGACTCCGGCTTCTTCGGCCGCATCCTCAGCGTGCGCGGCGAGTTCGGCTACTGGGTCTTCGAGGGCGACCTGCAGCCCGCCCAGCGGCCGAGCTGGAACTACCGCAAGGAGGACGGCGGCGGCATCACCACCGACATGTTCCCCCACTGGAACTACGTCCTGGAGAACCTCTTCGGCAAGGTCGAGGCCGTCACCGCCCGGGTCGTCACCCACATCCCCGAGCGCTGGGACGAGAAGGGCGCGCGCTACGAAGCCACCGCCGACGACTCCGCCTACGGCATCTTCGAGCTCGAGGGTGGGATCGTCGCGCAGATCAACTCCTCGTGGGCCACCCGGGTCAACCGCGGCGAGCTGGTCGAGTTCCACGTCGACGGCACCCACGGCTCCGCCGTCGCCGGCCTGCATCACTGCGTCACCCAGGACCGCAATCTGACCCCAAAGCCGGTCTGGAACCCCGACCTCGTCGAGTCGATCCAGTTCCGGGACCTGTGGAACGAGGTCCCCGACAACCAGCCCTTCGACAACGGCTTCAAGGCCCAGTGGGAGCAGTTCATCCGCTACGTCGAGGGCGACGGCGAGCACCCCTACGACTTCATGGCGGGGGTCCGTGGAGTGAGGCTCGCCGAGGCCGGGCTCACCTCGTCCGCCGAGGGCCGCCGGATCGAGCTCGGAGAGATCCAGCTGTGACCTCCGTACGCCTCCCGCTGCCCGACGGCGGCACCGAGCTCTACACGCTCGCGGCCCCCACGGAGTGGACGAAGCCGAGTGCGCCGTTCACCTCCCGCACCGCGTACGCCGCCGCTCACGTCGTCCCCCGCACGCTGGCCGAGAACGTCCCCGGCGCCCCCGCGGACATCGACTGGGACCGCACCCTGGCCTACCGGCACGAGCTGTGGTCCTACGGTCTCGGCGTCGCCGAGGCGATGGACACCGCCCAGCGCGGCATGGGCGTCGACTGGACCGCCGCGGCCGAGCTGATCCGCCGCTCCGCCGCCGAGGCGGCCACTGTCGGCGGGGCGATCGCCTGCGGCGCCGGCACCGACCAGCTCTCCCTGTCCGCTGTCCCCGAAGGCAGACAAGGCCTGGCCACCGTCATCGACGCCTACCGCGAGCAGATGAAGGTCGTCGCCGACACCGGCGCGACCACGATCGTGATGGCCTCGCGCGCGCTCGCCCGTGTCGCTCGCAGCGCCGAGGACTATGCCGAGGTCTACGCGACCCTCCTCGACGAGGCCGAGAGCCCGGTGATCCTGCACTGGCTGGGCGACATGTTCGACCCGGCGCTGGCGGGTTACTGGGGCTCGTCCTCGGTCGAGGAGGCGACCGAGACCTTCCTCGACGTGATCCGGGCCCGTCCCGGCAAGGTCGACGGGGTCAAGGTCTCGCTCCTCGACGCAGAGCACGAGGTCGGGCTACGCCGGGCGCTGCCCGGCGGCGTACGGCTCTACACGGGGGACGACTTCAACTACCCCGAGCTGATCGTCGGCGAGGGGACCGAGGAGGGCGAGTTCTCGCACGCGCTGCTCGGCATCTTCGCCGCGATCTACCCGGCCGCCTCGGCCGCACTGCAGGCGCTCGACGACGGTGATCCCGAGACGGCCAGGCAGCTGTTGGAGAGCACCCAGGCGCTCGGCCGCAAGATCTTCGAGGCGCCGACCTACTACTACAAGACCGGGATCGCGTTCCTCTCCTGGCTCAACGGCCACCAGCCCGGCTTCTCGATGGCCGGCGGCCTGCACACCGGTCGCTCGGTGCCTCATCTGGCCGAGGTGTTCCGGCTCGCGGACGTGGCCGGCCTGCTGACCAGACCCGACCTCGGGGCCGCACGCATGCGCGCCTTCCTCACCGTGCAAGGAGTCGACCAGTGACCGACGGCATCACCGGGCTGGAACGCCTCTCGCTCAACACCAAGACCACCAACTCCTGGACCCTCGCCCAGGCCGTAGACGGAGCCGCTCGTGCCGGCATCCCCGCCCTGGGGCTGTGGCGCGACCGCGTGCACGAGGCCGGGCTGGAGAAGGCCGCCAAGCTCGTACGCGACGCCGGGCTGCGCGTCTCATCGCTCTGCCGCGGCGGCTTCCTGACGGCGTCCGACGAGACGGGAATCGCCGGCGCGCTCGAGGACAACAAGCGGGCGATCGACGAGGCCGCGACGCTGGGCACCGACGCGCTGGTGATGGTCGTCGGCGGTCTTCCCGGGGGCGACGTGGACCTGGCCGGCGCTCGGGAGCGGGTCGCCGAGCGGCTCGCCGAGCTGGCCCCGTACGCAGGTGACCACGGCGTGAAGCTCGTCCTGGAGGCGCTGCACCCGATGTACGTCGCCGACCGCGCGGTCCTCTCGACCCTCGGCCAGGCACTCGATCTGGCCGCGCCGCACCCGATCGACGCGGTGGCGGTCGTCGTGGACACCTTCCACGTCTTCTGGGACCCGGACATCGCGGCCCAGATCGAGCGGGCCGGCGCGGAGGGCCGGATCGCGGCGTACCAGGTCTGCGACTTCAACCTGCCGATCCCCGCCGACGCGCTGCTGGCGCGCGGGATGATGGGCGACGGCGTCATCGACTTCGCGTCGATCACACGGATGGTTGCCGCGACCGGCTACACCGGCGACGTCGAGGTCGAGATCTTCAACGAGGCCGTCTGGGCCGGCGACCCCGACGACGTGCTCGCCACCATGGCGCAGCGCTACCGCGACCTCGTCCTCCCCCACCTGTGATGCCGGCTCGTCGGGTCGTCATCGCCTGCGACAAGTTCAAGGGCTCCCTGACCGCAGGCGAGGTCGACGAGGCGGTGGCCGCCGGGATCCTTGCCGCGAACCCCGGGACAGAGGTACGCATCGTGCCGATCGCCGACGGCGGCGACGGCACCGTGGCGGCACTGGACGGCGCCGGCTTCGACCTGGTCGCGGTCCAGGTCGCCGGCCCGACGCTCGAGCCGGTGGCGGCGCACTACGCGGTTCGCGGTGACCTGGCGGTCGTGGAGCTCGCCGACACATGTGGGCTGCTCCGGCTGCCCGGTGGCCGTCTCGCCCCGCTGACCGCCTCCTCACGAGGTCTCGGTGAGGCCGTGCTCGCCGCCGTCGACGGTGGTGCCCGCACGGTCGTTCTCGGCCTCGGCGGGAGCGCCAGCAACGACGGCGGGGCGGGGATGCTGCGTGCCCTCGGCGCACGGTTGCTGGACGCATCCGGGGCCGAGGTCCCGGAGGGCGGTGGATCGCTCGGCAGCCTCGCCGCGATCGATCTCTCCGGCCTCGACCTTCGCCTCCAGAAGACCGAGATCGTGGTCGCCTGCGACGTCGACAACCCGCTGCTCGGCCCCCGCGGCGCGGTCGCCACCTTCTCCGCGCAGAAGGGCGCCGGTCCCGCGGACCAGGAGCTGCTCGAGGCAGCCCTGACGACGTACGCAGCCGCCGTCGCCGAGACCACCGGACGCGATCGCGCCGAGATCGTCGAGGCGCCCGGCGCCGGAGCAGCCGGCGGCGTCGGGTTCGCCGCTCTCGCGGTGCTCGGCGGGCGGGTCGAGCGCGGTGTCGAGCTGCTGCTCGGCCTCGTCGGCTTCCACGAGGCCCTCGCCGGTGCCGACCTGGTCGTCACCGGCGAGGGCTCCTTCGACCATCAGACCCTGTCCGGCAAGGCACCGATGGGCGTGCTCCAAGCTGCCCGCGAGGCGAACATCCGCGCCGTCGTCGTCTGCGGCCGCACCACCCTCTCCCCCATCGAGGCGGAGCAGGCGGGGGCCGCCCAGGCACGCGCGCTCACCGACCTCGAGCCCGACCCTGAACGCTGCATGACGAACGCCGCCGAGCTGCTCTCACAGCTCGGCGGCGAACTCGGGTAACACGTCGTTCGTAGTTCTATCCGGTCGTTCCGATAGGGCGAGTGGTGCTACGAACAGCGTGTTACAGGGGGCTCGATCTCAGAAGTCGAAGTCGTCGATGTTCGACTCGTCGAAGACCGTCGGCTCACCCAGGACGACTACGCCGTCGGGGCCGACGGTGTACTCACCCAGGTCACCGGCCTCGAAGGTGTCGCCCTCCTTGCCCTCGATGTCACCCGAGGCGAGCGCGTCGGCGGTGTACGCGGCCAGGTAGCCGAGCTGCTCGGGGTCCCACAGCGCGAAGGACTTCACGGTGCCGTCCTTGATGTACTCCCGCATCTGGTTCGGGGTGCCGAGACCGGTCAGCGCGACCTTGCCCTTGTACTCCGAGTCGGACAGGTAGCGGGCGGCCGCGGCGATGCCGACCGTGGTCGGGCTGATGATGCCCTTGAGGTTGGGGTGGGACTGCAGCAGACCGGCGGTCTTGTCGAAGGAGGTCTGGTCGTCGTCGTTGCCGTAGACGGTGTCGACGAGCTTGATGTCGGGGTGGCTCGCGGCCAGCTCCTCCTCCATCAGCTTGATCCACTCGTTCTGGTTCGTGGCGTTGGCCGCCGCCGAGAGGATCGCGATCTCACCCTTGCCGCCGATCTGCTCGGCGATGAGGTCGACCTGGCTCTTGGCGATACCGGCGGCGTCGGCCTGGCTGACGAACACGTCGCGGAACTGCGGCTCGGTGTCGGAGTCCATCGTGACGACCTTGGTGCCGGCGTTGCGGGCCTCGTCGAGGGCGTCACCGATGGCGGTCGGGTCGTTGGCCGAGACGACGAGCGCGCCGGCGCGCTGCTGGGTCGCGGTGTTGATGAAGCTGACCTGGGAGTCGGGAGTCGACTCGGTCGGGCCCACCTGCTCCCACTTCGTGCCGATCTCGTCGGCGGCCTTCTTGCCACCGGTGTCGGAGGCGTCGAAGTAGGGGTTGCCGAGGTTCTTCGGGATGAAGGTGATGCTGCTGGTGTCGCCGCCACCCTCTCCATCGCTGCCGCTGTCGCTCCCGCCGCCGCAGGCGGACAGGGCGAGGCCGAGGGCCGCAACGATGGCGACGGCACTGCCTGCGCGTCGGAACTTGCTGGTCATGTCACTTACTCCGCTTTCTTTGAGGAGACTGCTTTGAGGATGGTTCGTCCGAGCTGTGTTGCCGGCGATAGGTGCCGACCATGCGACCGGTCCAACCGAGAACGCTGGCCGCGATGACCGCTGCGATGAGAAGTACGCCGGTGATGATCTGGATGATGTTGGCGCTGAGTCCGTCCAGGCGCAGCGCGCTGCCGATCGTCCCGATCAGGACGACGCCGGCGATGACCCCGGGGATGGCCCCGCGACCGCCGAAGATCGAGACGCCGCCGAGCAGCACCGCGGCCACGACCTGGAGCTCCAGCCCGGTGGCGTTGTCGCCACGTGCACTGCCGTAGCGCAGCGTGAAGTAGATGCCCGCCAGCCCCGAGACCAGCCCGCTGAGCGTGAACAGGATCAGCTTCGTACGGTCGACGTTGACGCCGGAGAAGCGCGCCGCGTCCTTGCTGAGCCCGGCCGCGAAGATGCCGCGCCCGAAGGGCGTGAAGTGCAGGATCACGGCGAAGATCAGGATCAGGACGACCAGCGGGATCGTCATCAGCGGGATCTGGGAGTCGCCGATCCGGGCCTGGACGGCGTCGCCCCAGGAGTCGGGCCAGTCGGTGATCGCGGTGGTGCCGAGCGCGCCGACCGCGATGCCGCGGAAGAGCGCCATGGTGCCGATGGTGACGGCCAGCGACGGCAGCCCGAAGCGGGTGACGAGCACCCCGTTGAGGGATCCCGCGACCGCGCAGGCGAGCAGCGCGATCACCATCGCGGCGACCATCGGGAGGCCCTCACGGTGCAGCACCCCGAACAGCACGCTGGAGAGCCCGACGACGCTTGCCACCGACAGGTCGATCTCACCGGTGATGATGATCAGCGTCATCGGCAGCGCGATCAGCAGGATCGGCGTGATGTCGAGGACCAGGAAGTAGACCGTGATCGGGTCGGAGAAGTTGAGGATCGCGATCGAGGCGTACAGCCACACGACCACGAGTAGGGCGATGATCGCCGAGTCCCGGGTCATCAGGGTGCGCTGCCACCACGGCCTGGCGTGCGCTGCGTACGTCCGGGCGGGTGCCTTCTCGGCGAGGAGACTCATGCCTCTTCCCTCTCTGCGAGGAGCTTGTCGTGCTGACGGCGGGCGAAGTAGCGGTCCAGGACGATCGCGCCGATGATCAGCGCGCCGACGACGGCCTGCTGCCAGAAGTCGGGGATGCCGAGGATCGGGAGCGCCCGGTTGATGGTGACGAGGAGGTACGCCCCCAGGGCTGCCCCGAGCACCGTGCCGCTGCCGCCGAAGATGGCCACGCCACCCACGACCGCGGCACCGACGGCCTCGAGCTCGATGCCCTGGCCGACGCCAGAGCTGATGGTGCCGTAGCGGGAGACGTACAGGATCCCGGCGAGGCCGGCGAGGGCGCCCGAGGTGGCGAACGCCTGCAGGACCCGGCGCTTGTCACGCAGCCCGTAGAGGGTGGCCGCGTCGGGGTCGGAGCCGATCGCGTAGAACTCGCGGCCGACACGCGTGGAGCGCATCAGGTAGATGGCGACCGCCAGCAGCGCGAACGAGATCCAGGCGAGATTGGGGATGAACAGGAACGATCCGGTGCCGAAGTCGAGCAGCCCGGGCGGGATGTCGGAGGCGTTGATCCGGTCGCTGCCGGCCCACTCGAGCATGATCCCGCGGTAGACGTAGAGCGTGCCGAGGGTGATGACCAGCGCCGGCACCTTGGCGAAGGCGACCAGCGCCCCGTTGATCAGGCCGAGCACGGCGCCCGCGGCGACGGCGATCAGGACGACCAGGATCACCGGGAGCCCGGTGTCGAGGAAGAGCCGCCCGGCCAGGTAGGCCGTGAGCCCGAGGGTCGAGCCGACGCTGAGGTCGACGTTGCGGGTGACGATCACCATCGCCTGGCCGATCGCCAGGCACACCAGGATCGCCGGGGTCAGGGTGAGGTCGCGCCAACCGTCCGTGCTGAACAGGAAGTTGGGGTTCACCGCCGTGGTCACCACGAGCAGCAGGATGAAGGCCACGGCGATGCCGGTCTCGCGCTGCTTGAGGAGCCAGGTCAGCCGGCTGGCTGCTCGGTGGCGTGGCTGCGGCGCGGCCGGGGCAGGCGCGTCGAGCGTGGTGGTCATGATGCCTCGCTGACGTTCAGGGTGGTGGAGTGGTGGGCCGTCGCCGCGCGCATGACGGCCTCGGGGGTCGCCTCCGCGCGGCTCAGCTCGGCCGTCTGGTGACCCTCGCTGAGGACGATCACGCGGTCGGCCATACCGAGCACCTCGGGGAGCTCGGAGGAGATCATCAGGATCCCGAGACCCTCCTGCGCGAGGGTCGAGAGCAGGCGGTGGACCTCGGACTTGGTGCCGACGTCGATGCCTCGGGTGGGCTCGTCGATGATCAGCACCCTGGGCCGGGTCGAGAGCCACTTGGCCAGGACGACCTTCTGCTGGTTGCCGCCCGAGAGCGTGCCGGCCAGGGTGTCGAGCGTCGCGGCCTTGACCTCGAGCCGGGCGGCCCAGTCGGCGGCCGAGCGGTTCTCGATGCCGGTGCTGATCAGCCCGGTGCGGGCGAGCCGGCCGCTCGTCGGGAGGGTGATGTTGCGCGAGATCGGCGCGTCCAGGACGAGACCGTGCTGGCGGCGGTCCTCGGGGACGAACGCCAGCCCCATCTCGATCGCTCGCCTCGGGTCGCCCGGCGGGACCGGCTTGCCCTCGAGGGTGACCTCGCCGCTCTCATAGGGGTCGACGCCGAAGATCGCCTGCGCGACCTCGCTGCGCCCGGCTCCGACGAGGCCGGCCAGGCCGACGATCTCGCCCTCTCGGACGGTGAGGCTGATGTCCTGGAACAGCCCGGTGCTGGTGAGGCCCTTGACCTCGAGCAGGGGCTTGCCGACGGTGGCCTCGAGCTTCGGGTAGAGGTCGGAGACCTCGCGCCCGACGAGCCGCTGGACGATCTCGTCCTCGGTGACCGCCGAGATGGGGTCGGTGGAGATGTAAGCGCCGTCGCGCATCACCGTGATCGTGTCGCAGAGCGCGAACACCTCGTCGAAGCGGTGCGAGATGAAGACGACGGCGCAGCCCTGGTCGCGCAGCGTGCGCGCCACGCTCATCAGTCGCTCGACCTCGTTGCCCGACAGGGCGGCGGTCGGCTCGTCCATGATCAGGACCTTGGCGTCGAGCGAGAGCGCCTTGGCGATCTCGATCAACTGCTGGTCGGCGATCGAGAGGCCCTCGGTCGGACGGTCGGGCTCGATCGGGACTCCGAGCCTGGCGAAGAGCTCGACGACCTCGGTGCGCATCGCGGCGCGGTCGATCTTGCCCCAGCGGTTGGTCGGCTGGCGTCCCATGAAGATGTTCTCGGTGACCGAGAGGTCGGGAAAGAGGGTCGGCTCCTGGTAGATGACCGCGACCCCGGCCTGCTTGGCGTCGGCGGTGTTGCGGAAGTCGACCTGTTCCCCGGAGAGCAGGTAGTCGCCGGCGTCGCGGCGGTAGAGCCCGGCGACGATCTTGACCAGGGTCGACTTCCCGGCACCGTTCTCCCCCACGAGCGCGTGGATGGATCCGGCCTCGACCCGGAGGCTTCCGGACCGGAGGGCGCGTACGGGGCCGAAGGACTTGGCCACGTCCCGCAGCTCCAGTGCGGCGGGTGTGTCCGGCATGGGCAGCTCCTCGAATTGAAAGGTTTCAAGCCTGGTTTACGCTAGTGATGGCAATCACATACGTCAACACTCTGAGGCCGCTAATTTGAGCGAGGTCCCGACTTTGTCTTCAGACCGGATCGACACTCGCCCGCTTCCGGGCGGGAATCTCACCGCTTCAGACTGTGTTCACAGCCCCATGCACGCACTCTGGGTATGGGCACATCCGCACGCGTCATCACTCAACGGCCGGCTGCGGGAGGTGGGCATGAGCGCGCTCGAATCGGCCGGCTGGAGCGTCGACGAGATCGACCTCTATCGGATGCGTTTCAACCCACTTCTGGTGGAGCTGGGCGAGGCTGACGTACGCCGCCACCAGGACCGGCTGCGGGAGGCCGATCTGCTGGTCGTGCAGTTCCCGCTGTGGTGGTATTCGATGCCGGCCATCCTCAAGGGCTGGATCGACCGGGTCTTCGAGTCGGGGTTCGCCTTCGACGTACCGGACCCGGAGACCGGCAAGCCGCTCAAGTACGGCAAGGGCGGCCTCGTCGGCAAGCGCGCGCTGACGATCGTCACCGCCGGCGACCGGGCCGCGAGCCTCGGCGCACGCGGGATCAGCGGCCACATCGAGGACGTCCTGTGGCCGCTGCTGCACGGCACGTTCTGGTACACCGGGATGGACCCGCTGCGCCCGCACCTCATCACCGACACCGACACCATCGACGCCGAGCTCATGGCTCGGATCGAGGCCGACCTGAGCGTACGTCTCGACGGCGTGATGACGGAGCCGCGACTCGACTACCGGCCGATGGCCGACGAGCACTACGACCACACGATCAGGCTCCACGACTCGGTCGCACCCGGGGAGGACGGGCTGAGCGCCCACCGCGAGGGCTGAGTTCGTGCCCCACGGAGGGCAAGGAGTATTCAGAGGCGCGAATACCCTAGGTGGGTATAGGTTCCCGCCATGACCGCACACCCCGACAGCACGCCCACCCCGTGGCGCACGAGCATCGCCGCCATCCCGGTGCTGGTCGGGGTCGCCAGCGGAATCGCGATGACACAGGGCGGTGTCTCGGCCGAGTCCTCCGCGATCCCTGCCGGGATCGCGACCTTGGCCTACCTCGCCGCCGGCGCGCTCGGCTCACGGTGGACGGCCTGGGCCGCGGTCGCCGCCGGCACGGCGCTCGTGGTCCTCGGCGAGCTGCTCGGAGCCACCTGGTGGCACCTGATCGCCGCAGCAGGCACGGTCCTGGTGGTGGTGGGTGTCGCCCGCCGACAACGGGCGACAGCCCTGGAGGCCGGTGGCATGGTCGGCTACTTCGGGATCGCCGTCGCGGCCCTCTTCCTCAGCCCCGCACTGGGCCTCGGCCTGGCCGCCCTGACGCTGATCGCGCACGCCGCATGGGACGCCTACCACCTCGCCAGGGACCGGGTCGTCCCCCGGTCCCTGGCACTGTGGTGCATCGGCCTCGACGTCACCGTGGGCATCCTCTGCCTGTGGTTCGCCCTCACCGGCCTCGGCTGATCACCTCACAGCTGGGAGTCGTAGACGCGTACGTAGTCCACGACCATGCTCTGCGGGAACTGGGTCGTGCCGTCGGGGTTGCCGGGCCAGTTCCCGCCGACGGCGACGTTGAGGATGAAGAAGAACGGCTGGTCGAAGACCCAGGGGTTGGCGCCGGTGTTGGCCGTGGTGAAGGTCTGGTAGGCCACACCGTCGACGGACCAGGTGATCGAGCCGGGCCGCCAGTCGATGGCGAAGGTGTGGAAGGTGTCGGCGAACGACCAGCCCTGCGGGTGCATGTACTGGCCGGTGATGCCGTTGCCGCCGGAGTATCCCGGACCGTGCAGGGTGCCATGGACCAGGTGGGGCTCGTAGCCGACGTTCTCCATGATGTCGATCTCGCCGGCGTTCGGCCAGGGCGTGTTCGGGAACTGGCCGCCCAGCATCCAGAAGGCCGGCCAGATCCCCTGGCCGCGCGGAATCTGGATCCGCGCCTCCAGGCGGCCGAACTTCGGCTGGACCTTGCCCTTGGTGGTGAGCCGGGCCGAGGTGTAGCCGCCCCCGCTCTGGCGGGCGGTGATGACCAGGTTGCCGTTGCCGTCGAGCGCTGAGTTGTCGCGAGAGTCGGTGTAGGTCTGGAGCTCGTTGTTGCCCCAGCCGCCACCTCCGGTCTCGAAGTTCCAGTTGGCGCCGTTCGGGGCGCTGCCAGCAGGCCCGTCGAACTCGTCGGACCAGGTCAGGGCTGCCGCCCCGACCTCTCCGGCGCGGGTGGCTGCGTCGCCGGCGTCGGGGCCGGGCACGGCGGCCGGCGCGGCCAGCGGGGCGACCAGGACGAGAGCCAGAGCGGCGGTCGCCGTGAGTGTGGTGCGGATGGTGCGGATCCTCGAGCTACGCATCGAACACTCCTTCATGGGGGTTAACTGTAAGGCGACCTTACTGTTATTTGCCGTCCTGCGGAACGGAAACGCCGGGCGACGTCCGGTCACCGCGAGAACCCGCTCGATGCGCTCTAATGGGTCCCCGGAGCGGGGCCATCGGGGGCCCTGCAGGTGAGGTGATCGCATTGGCACGGGATCCATACAGGCCACGGACGCCGATCATCGGCATGACGATGGTGTTCCTCGCGTTGGCGATCGTCGGGGTGACGGCGTACCTGCATCTCGGCTGGTGGTCGCTGATCGGCTACGCCGTGGCGGCGGTCGTCGCCGTGGTCGGCGGATGGCTGCTGTTCAAGGACGTGCCCGAGCCACCGCACTCCGGAACGGGAGCGAGCCGATGACTGACACCGAAGACCAGACCAGCGGCCAGGTCAGCGGCCTGACCGACGAGGACGAGGGCTACCACAAGAGCCTCAGCCCACGGCAGCTGCAGATGATCGCGATCGGCGGCGCCATCGGCACCGGACTGTTCCTGGGAGCGGGCGGCCGCCTCCACGAGGC
Source organism: Nocardioides sp. NPDC087217 (assembly GCF_044744805.1). NCBI lineage: Bacteria > Bacillati > Actinomycetota > Actinomycetes > Propionibacteriales > Nocardioidaceae > Nocardioides > Nocardioides sp. NPDC087217. Next base: position 698,104 of record NZ_JBIUZB010000003.1, on the reverse strand, counting down.
GGGGCCGGGCCTGTTCCTCGTCTACGCCTTCTGCGGCGTGTTCGTCTTCCTCATCCTGCGTGCGCTCGGCGAGCTCGTGCTGCACCGACCCTCGTCGGGATCGTTCGTCTCCTACGCCCGGGAGTTCCTGGGTGAGCCGGCCGCGTTCGCCGCCGGCTGGATGTACTTCCTGAACTGGGCGATGACCTCCATCGTCGACGTCACGGCGATCGCGACGTACATGCACTTCTGGGGCACGTTCGAGGTCGTCCCGCAATGGGTGATCGCGCTCGTCGCGCTCGCGGTCGTGCTCTCGATGAACCTGATCTCGGTCAAGCTCTTCGGCGAGCTGGAGTTCTGGGCGGCGCTCATCAAGGTGGTCGCGCTGCTGGGCTTCCTCGTGCTCGGGATGATCGTGCTCGCCGGAGGCGAGGAGCTCAACGGCCAAGAGACCGGCATCGGGATGGTGATCGACAACGGCGGCCTGTTCCCGGTCGGCGCGCTCCCGCTCGTCATCGTCATCTCCGGCGTCGTCTTCGCGTACGCAGCGGTCGAGCTCGTCGGCACCGCCGCCGGCGAGACCGCCGAGCCGGCCAAGATCATGCCCCGGGCGATCAACTCCGTCATCGCCCGCATCGCGGTGTTCTACGTGGGCTCGCTGGTGCTGCTCGCGCTGCTGCTGCCCTACACGACCTACCGGGCGGACGAGAGCCCGTTCGTGACGTTCTTCGACCAGCTCGGGATCGCGAACTCCGGCACCATCATGAACCTCGTGGTGCTGACCGCGGCGCTCTCCTCGCTCAACGCCGGCCTCTACTCGACCGGGCGCATCCTGCGGTCCATGGCGATGAGCGGGAGCGCGCCGGGCTTCACCGCGCGGATATCGAGGAACGGGGTTCCGTTCGGCGGGATCCTGCTCACCGGCTGCATCACGCTCCTCGGCGTCGGCCTCAACGCGATCGTGCCTGGCCAGGCGTTCGAGATCGTGCTGAACATGTCGGCCCTCGGCATCATCGCCTCCTGGGCGACCATCGTGATCTGCCAGATCCAGCTCTACCGGCGCTGGAAGAAGGGCCTGATGTACCGGCCCGACTTCCGGTTGTGGGGATCGCCGTGGACCGGCTACGCCACCCTCGTGTTCCTCGCGAGCGTGCTGGTCCTGATGGGCTTCGACTACCCGATCGGCACCTGGACGGTCGCGACCCTGGTCGTCATCATCCCGGCGCTGATGATCGGCTGGCGGCTCGTCCGTGACCGCGTCCAGCAGATCGCCCTCGAACGCGAGGGCTACACCGGCGCGATCCCGATCAGGGCGGAGCGGCCGATCTCCGACGAGTCGACAGGCGGCCCCGGCGACGACGACGGACCGAGCCGCTGACCCTCGTGGTCAGGCGACCGGGCCCTCGCCGAGCGTCACGGTCGCGGTGTGGGCCTGGCCGGCGGCGTCGGTCCAGCTGACCGCGACCTCGTCGCCGGGCTCGTGGTCACCGAGCACCGAGGTGATGTCGTCGATGCTGGCCACGGCGGTCCCGTCGACGGCGGTGATCGTGCTGCCCTCGGTGACCCCGGCGGCCTCGGCGGCGCCGTCCTCGACCACGCCGACGACCAGCGTCGACCTGGTCGTGTCCACCTGCACCCCGAGCGCGGCGGCCGAGCCGCCGATCTCGACGTCGCCCGACTCCTCCCCGGCCAGGATCTGGGCGGCGATGTCGAGCACAGTGTCGATCGGGATGGCGTAGCCGGAGATCTCGGCCGAGCCCGAGGTCGCGGCGACGTTCATCCCGATGACCTCGCCGTCCTCGTCGAGCAGCGCGCCGCCGGAGTCGCCGGAGACGACGTCGGCGTCGGTCTGGATCAGGTCGCTGAGCTCGGCGGTGGTGCCGTCCTCGTTGTTGACGGTGATCGCGGTGCTCGGGTCGGTGACCGTGCCGTCGGCGGCCGACAGCGAGCCCTGGCCCTCGGCGTTCCCGACGGCGGTGACCTCCTCGCCCTGCGTCGCGGCATCCTGGTCGGTCGCGACCGTCGCGAGCCCCGAGGCGTCCTCGAGCTGCAGCACCGCGACGTCATGGACGTCGTCGTAGCCGAGGACCGTCGCGGCGTACGTCTCCCCCGTGCTCGGGTCCGTCACGGTGATCGAGGTGGCGCCCTCGACGACGTGGTGGTTGGTCACCACGATCCCGTCGCCGGTGATCGTGAGCCCGGTGCCCGCGCCCTGTCCGGTGCCGTAGCCGACCGTGGTGTTGATCAGCACGACGCCGGTCGACTCGGCCTCGGTCGCGGGCTCGGAGTCGACGGCCGCGGTCGAGGTGCCGAGGCTCTGCCGGTAGGGGTCCACGATCCCGCCGCCATAGGCCCCGCCGTAGCTCTCGACGGAACCGCCGTAGCCGTACCCGTAGCCGGGGCCGGACTCGGCTGCGTACGTCTTGGCGGCGCTGACCCCGGCCACCGCGAGGGCCGGGGTGGCGATCGGGATCGCGACGAGCGGGATCGCCGCGACGGCGAGAAGAGAGTGACGGATACGGCGGGAGCGGGACATCGGGTCCTCCTTGAGGCGGTTGATGCCTCAAGATTCCGCTCGCCCGCTGTGGACTTCCTGTGAGTACGTCACGGAATGGCTGGGAATGCCAGGACACCCGATCGGGGGCGACGCCCTCGGCCCTCGCCTCCGTGCTACTCGTTCAGGTCTGCTCAACCCACCGCCCGACACCATCTGCGTGCGCCAGCAGATGGGCGCTTCCGACCTGAGGTGGGGGTGAGCGTGACGCGCCGGTGAGCAGCGGATGGCGTTCTGAGAAGGTGTCGAGGCCTTCAAGATCGGTGGCGACCAAGCAAACGTTCACCGGAAGGCCTCGACGTTGTCCGAGCCTCCGGCGCGCGGTGCTGCACGCTGCCACCACGACTCGCCCTACTGCGCCCGCTGCGACCTGTTGGTCGGGCTCGACGGCCTCGACGTTCTCGCCGTCATGCACGATGAGAAACGCCAACGACTCCGTGGGGTGGTCGAGTCCCAACCGGCTCCGATGGGCTGCTCCTCGTGCGGCGTGATCGCCCACAGCCACGGCCGGCGCGAGGTCACGTTGATCGACGCGCCCTGCTTCGGGTGCCCCTCATGGCGGACCGCCTCTGACCAGCCGTGTCGCGGCTGGTCAGAGACAGGATCACATCCGCCCGGCTCCGTCTCGGATGGCCTCGCGGATCCGGGTGTAGGTGCCGCAGCGGCAGACGTTGCGGATCCCGTCGAGGTCGCCGTCTGTGATGGTGCGGCCCTCGGCCCGCACCTTCTTCACCAACGCCACCGCCGCCATGATCTGCCCCGGTTGGCAGTAGCCACACTGGGCCACGTCGTGGTCGAGCCAGGACTCCTGCATCGGGTGCAGACCGTTCGGCCCGCGGTCTGACTCGGGCACCTCACCCGGGAGACCCTCGATCGTGGTGACCTCGTCGTCGGCGCTGAGGGCACCGACCGGCACCGCGCACGGGTTGAACGCCTTGCCGTTGAGATGTGACGTACAGGCCTTGCACACGTTGATCCCGCATCCGTACTTCGGCCCCTTGACGCCGAGCAGGTCACGCAGGACCCACAGCACACGTACGTCGTCCTCGACGTCGACGCTGATCTTCTCGCCGTTGACGACGAATGTCTGTTCAGGCATGTCAGGGCTCCTCAGTAGGTCCACCGGAGGCCGTCAGTCGGAGACTGCGGCACGGGCGGGATGAACGACTTCGGCTCGAAGAAGATCGGATCGTTGTGGTTGATCGGGAACTCCGTCGGCATTCTCCCGGTGGCCCGGGCGTAGGCACAGGCGGCCGCGGCGGCCGCAGTAGCGACACCGGCCTCGCCGACACCGCCGATGATCTTGCTCTCCCCCGGCAGGATGACCACCTCGACCTGGGGCGGCGTGTTCCACTGCCGCGTGTAGGCGTAGTTGTCCCAGCTGGCCTCCAGGAAGTGGCCGTTCTGGAGATGCACGCTGCTGGAGAGCGTCATCGCGATGCCGTCGTTGATGCAGCCCTGCATCTGCGCCTCGACGCTGCGGGGGTTCACCACTTGGCCGATCTCGATGACCATCGTCGCCCGGGTGACCCGGGGCCCGGCGTACGCATCGCGCACCTTCCGGTTGACGGTCTCGGGGCGACAGTCGATCTCCATGACGCAGGCGCTCACGCCCTTGTACTCGTAGTGCACCGCGATGCCTTGGGCCGTGCCCGGAGCCATCGGCTTCCCCCACTCGGCCACCTCCGCGGCCTTGTCGAGCACCGCCCGGATCCGCTCGTTCCGCAAGAACTCCTTGCGGAACTCGTACGGATCCTTGCGCATCGCTTTGGCGAGCTGGTCGACCACCAGCTCGCTGGCCGTGCGTACGTCCGGGGAGTAGACGTTGCGCATGGCCCCGGTGTTGAACCGCGTGTCGGTCTCGTTCATCGTCTGCGCGAGGACTCCGAAGTCGTAGGGGATCCCCGAGGTGAGCGCGAAGATCAGCTGGGAATAGCCGAGGTTGCTCAGTCCCTCCGGCAGGTCCGCACCCAGGGAGGTGACGATCTCACCGAAGCCGTGGCGCCAGTCCGTCTCGACGCTGGTATGCGACTGCTGGAAGGCCAGCACCTCGTTGCCGACGTACGACGCGCGCACCCGTGACGTGCACAGTGGATGGAGTCGCCCGGCGCGAGGCTCGTCCGCGCGATGCCACATCAACCGGACCGGCACGCCCATGGCCTTGGACGCGTGAGCGGCATCCAAGGCAGCATCCCAGAAGAGCCGGTGGCCGAAGGAGCCGCCGCCCTCGACGACGTTGACCTTGAGCTTGGTGGGGTCGATGCCGACTTCGAGGGCAATGCGCTGCTGGGAGACGATCGGGTTCTTCAGGGCCGCCCAGATCTCCCCACCGTCCGCACTGACGTCGGCGACGGCGCTGATCGGATCCAGCGGGGCGTTGCTGCGGAAGTAGAAGGTGAAGTCAGCCGCGACCGTCTTGGATAGCGGGTTGTTGGGCAGCGAGGGCATCGGCAGCTCGGCCGCCTTGACCCCGGAGAGGATGTCCTCGTCCGACTCGCCGGCGACCGGGCCGTCCTTCCAGGCCACGTCCATCTTCTGGATCGCGTCGATGCACTGGCCGAACGTCTTCGCCCGCACCGCGATCCCGGTCGGGATCTTGGCGACATGGGTGACCCCAGGCATCTCGAGGATCTCCGCCCTGTTGCGCAGTTCCACCGGAGTGCCGTTCATCGTGGGGGCACGGCACACCATGGTCGGCATCGCGCCCTTGTGGTCGTAGTCCATCGCGAACTTCTTGGTGCCCGTCACCGCGGCGAGCGCGTCCACCCGGTTGCGCGGCTTCCCGATGAGGGTGAACTCGCTGGCGTCCTTGAGGGTGACCTCGACCTCCTTGGTGGTCCCAGCAGCAGCACGCTTGGAGAGCTCGGCGTACGTCGCGGTAGCACCGTTGGCGGCGGTGACGACGCCGTCCTTGGACGTGAGCTCGTCGACGGTCCCGCCCAAGAGAGCGGCTGCTGCCTCGAGCAGGGCACCCTTCGCGATCGCGGCCGCGACGCGTACCGGCGTGAACATCGCGTGGATCGTGTTGGAGCCACCGGTGATCTGGTTCCAGATCAGCTCTTGGCGAGCCGGCGCCAAGGTGACCGTGACCCTTTCCAGCGGCAGGTCGAGCTCCTCGGCGATGATCATCGCGATCCCGGTCGTGATGCCTTGGCCGTTCTCGGAGCGAGGCAGCTCGAAGCTCGCCGTGCCGTCCTCGTTGATCACCACCGTGATCAGGTTGGCCGTCGGACGCGCGGCGTCGGTGAGCGCGTCGGAGAGGTCGTAGGTGTCGAAGACCTGCGGCAGGCTCGGCACCTTCGCATCGGCGGGCTCGGCGAGCATGCCGAGATCGGCGGCCGCCATCACGGTGGCGCCACCGATCAGGTAGCCGATGAACCTGCGCCGCCCCATCGGGTACGGCCCGGTCGACGTCTGCGCGCCGATACTTTCGTGAATTTCTGTCATGCGGAGCACCTCCGATTTCGAGGCTCCGGACGCTGCGCCCAGAGGTTCTGCTCCCTCCCCTGACGGGACATCGTGGCATCGGTCACAGACGGCCACTACCCACCTTGGGGGGTGATCGGCTCCGAATGAAAGTGCTCCGGATGGGGTACCTCTGGGCATGCCCGAACGCACCCCACAGCAGGTCGGCGGTAGCCCGTCATCAGTCGCGGGCCCGCAACGCGTCGGCGCCGAGCTGAGCGATCGGATCCAGCCGGGTGACCTCCCGGGTGGCCAGGTCGACCATCACCGCGGTGTCTGCGGGCACCGGGGTCCAGCCCGGCTGATCCAGACCGCTGGAGACGATCTCGAGGCCGTAGCCGGTCCGCCGGTAGTCCATCGCGAAGTACTCCGTCGTGTGTCGCGGCGGGATGTCGCCCTCGTCGTCGAAGAGTTCGCGCAGCGCGCGCAGGGGCGAGTCGGCACGCGAGTTGATGTGGATCGCGAACATGTGGGTCCGGGTGAGCATCAGCGCGTTCAGGCTGCATCGCGGGAACTTCTGGACCAGCGTGGCCAGTGCTTGGGTGACGCCCTCCGCCTCGTCCCCGTACTTCTCGACGTTCTGGTGCACGAAGTGGAAGTAGCGCTCGCTGTCGGTGTCACCGCGCAGCCGCCCACGCGACTCCGGGGTCAGCAGCGCCTCGAGGTCGGCGATCGGCGAGATGTGGCCGTTGTGCGCGAACGCCGCGCCGTCATTCAGGAACGGGTGGGTGTTCTCCGGACGTACGTCGAGACCACCCGTCGCCCAGCGAAGATGCACGAACCCGGCATGGGAGAGCGGGGCCTCGACGAGCCGGCGATAGGTGTCGTCGATGTCCGCCGAACTCGGCGAGCTTGTCGTACAGGTGCCCTCGGGCGTGTGCCAGGACATCCCCCAGCCGTCGGAGTGCACGGACGTGAGCGAGGTGAACGCGGCCAGCCCCTCCTCCCCGAGAAGGTCGGCTACGGCACACGGGGACTCGGTCACATATCCGAACAGGCGACACATCGTCGAGTTGCTCCTTCCAGAGGCAGGTGTGAGCAGTGAAGAGCCACTATTCGAGCAGTACCCATCACCAGGTCAGGACAGTCGGCGTCGAGGAGGAGCTGCTCCTCGTCGACGCCGAGACCGGCGCGCCGCGATCGGTGGCCAGCGAGGTGCTGCGGGTGGCGCGCCGGCACGGCGACACCGAGGTCGCGGCCGGCGAGGCCGGCGGTTCGGTGGGACCGGAGCTGCAGGAGCAGCAGGTCGAGACCGACACTCCGGCGCAGGAGTACCTCGGGCTCCTCGAGCAGGACCTGAGGCGGTGGCGCGACAAGGCGCGGGCGGCCGCGAGCGAGGCGGGCGCGCTGATCCTGGCCAGCGGCACGACCCCGCTGCCGGTGTGGCCCCAGACCTTCGACGACGAGCGCTACGCGGCGATGGCGGAGCGGTTCGGGCTGACCGCCAGCGAGCAGCTCACCTGCGGCTGCCATGTGCATGTCTCGGTCGAGTCCGAGGACGAGGCCGTGGGAGCGCTCGACCGGATCCGCGCCTGGCTGCCGGTGCTGCTCGCGGTGAGCGCCAACTCACCCTTCTGGCAGGGCGGCGACTCGGGATACGCGAGCTACCGGTCCCAGGTGATGACCCGGTGGCCGACGAACGGTCCGACCGAGATCTTCGGCAGCGGCCAGGCGTACGCCGACCACCTGCGCCGGCTCATCGACACCGGGGTGCCGCTCGACGAGGGCATGGCGTACTTCGACGCCCGGCCGTCCCGCAACTACCCGACGCTCGAGATCCGGGTCGCCGACGTCTGCCTCGACCCCCGCGACGCCGTGCTCGTCGCCGCGCTGGCGCGGGCACTGGTCGAGACCGGAGCCCGGGAGTGGGCCGAGGGCCGGCCGCCAGACCCGGTGTCGGTGGCCGTGCTCCGGCTCGCCATGTGGCAGGCGGGACGGCACGGGATCACCGGCGATCTGCTCGACCCGCGTTGTCATCGACCGAGGCCGGCTCGTGAGGTGGTGGACCTCCTGCTCGAACACATCGGCCCGGCGTTGCGAGACACCGGAGACCTCGCGCGCGCCGAGAAGGGCATCGGCCGGATCTTCACCGGCGGCACGGGCTCCACGACTCAGCGCCGGATCCACGACGAGGAGGGTCGTCTGGACCGAGCAGTGGTCCGGCTGGCCGAGCTCACCTGAGTTTCCCATCCCTGAACTGGAGGCACCTGCATGATCCGCTTCGGTCATCTCGACATCGACTTCGACGACCGCGTGCTCACGCCGCGTACCTGGACCGTCCGTCAGTCCGAGTGGGCGGCCAAGCTGGCCGCGGAGCTGCCGGACGGGCCGATCCTCGAGCTGTGCTCCGGCGCCGGCCAGATCGGCCTGCTCGCCGCCGCCCTGACCGGCCGCGGTCTGGTGTGCGTCGACGCCGACCCGGTCGCCTGTGCCTTCGCCCGGGCCAACGCCGAGCGCGCCGGGCTGGCGGACGTGGTCGAGGTACGCGAGGGCAGCATGGAGCAGACCCAGGACCCGGACGAGCGCTACTGGCTGGTGATCGCGGACCCACCGTGGGTGCCCACGGCCCAGGTCGGGCGCTATCCCGAGGACCCGCGGACGGCCATCGACGGCGGCGCCGACGGGATGCTGATCGCCGAGAGGTGTCTGACCACGACCGTCCGGCACCTCTCCCCCGGCGGCGCGGCCGTCCTCCAGCTCGGTACGCCAGGGCAGGCCGATCGCCTGCTGGAGATGGTCGAGGGCAGCGACCTGAGGATCGAGGAGGTCCGGGACTCGCCGGGCGAGGGGGTGCTCGTGCACCTCGCCCGGGCACCGCGGCCGAGCATGTCGGAACCGACCGCCGGGTACCGGCCGGTCGTGAGGGAAAGGTGGGCCTAGATGCTGCCGAAGTCGCGTGGCACCCTGAGTGCCGCTGTGTTCACTGCGCTGCAGAGCGGCGCCACCGCTGATCTGGAGCCGACTCCGGAGTCGGCCGAGGACGCCCAGATCGCTCTGTGGGCGCTCTACGAGCTCCACTACCGGGGCTTCGACGAGGTCGATCCCGACCTCGAGTGGGACCCGGACCTGCTGCGCCTGCGCCGCGGTCTGGAGAGATCGTTCGAGACCGAGCTGCGGCGGCGTTGGGAGCACAGCGGCTTCCAGGAGGACCGCGAGCTGGACCTGCCCGGACTGGTCGCCGGCCACGACGGACCGTCGCTGGCACGGTTCGTGCAGCGCCGGGCCGACCGGGAGCAGGTGCTCGAGATCCTCAAGCACCGCTCGCTCTACCACCTCAAGGAGGCCGACCCGACCAGCTGGGTCGTCCCCCGGCTCGAGACCCGGCCCAAGGCCGCGATGATGGAGATCCTCTTCGACGAGTACGGCGACGGCGACCCGAACCGGCTGCATCACCACCTGTTCCGCCGCGGCATCGAAGCGGCCGGCCTGCGAACCGACCACGCGTGCTACGTCGACGAGGCGCCAGCCGAGATCCTCGAGTCGAACAACGCGCTGTCGCTGTTCGGGCTCCACCGCAGGCTCTGCGGAGCGGCGCTCGGCCACTTCGCCGCGTTCGAGTCGACCAGCTCGGTGCCGTCGCGGCAGCTCGCCCAGGGGCTGCGTCGGCTGGACTTCCCCGAGGAGATGGCCGCCTACTATGACGAGCACGTCGAGGCCGACTCCGTACACGAGCAGCTGGCCGTACGCGACGTGTGCGGCGCGTTCGTGGAGGAGAACCCGAGCGAGCGCGACCAGGTGCTGTTCGGCGCCTTCACCTGCCTCGACCTGGAGGCTCGCTACGCCCGGACGATGCTCACCCAGTGGGGTGCCTCATGACGGACTTCGAGCACGCCTCGATCGTGCTCTGCCCCGCCGGGCCGATGCTGCTGCGCGGGAAGCACGAGATCCAGGATCCCGACGGGAAGATCCACCACACGGTTCGCCCGGTCAGCGCGGTGTGCATGTGCGGCGGGTCCGCGATCAAGCCCTGGTGCGACGGTACGCATCGGCTGCTGGCCGCGCGAGGGCGCGACAGCGACGACACCAGCGGGTGAGAGGAGCCCCTGGTGGTTCGACTTCGTCGGGTCTCGGCGGAGGAGCCGGGGTGGACCCGCCGTCGCGCGGGTCGCGGCTTCGTGTACCTCGACGACTCCGGTGACCGGTTGCCGGACGACGCCATCGAGCGGATCCGCGCCCTGGCCATCCCACCTGCCTGGGAGGACGTCTGGATCTGCCCCCGTGAGAACGGGCATCTCCAGGCCGTCGGGACCGATGCGTCCGGCCGCCGCCAGTATCTCTACCACCCCGACTGGCGGACGAAGCGCGACCAGGAGAAGTTCGAGCGGGTGCTGGAGCTCGGGGCGGTCCTGCCCCGCGTACGCGAGCGGACGGAGCGGGATCTGACCACCACCGGGATGAGCGCTGCCCGGGCATCAGCACTCGCGGTGCGGCTGCTGGACCTGGGGTGCTTCCGGATCGGCAGCGACGCCTACGCCGACGAGAACGGTGGCTTCGGCCTGACGACGCTGGAGCGTCGCCACGTACGCAAGCGGGGCGAGGCGTACGTCTTCGACTTCACCGGGAAGTCGGGTGTCCACCACTCCATCAGCATCGACGACCCGCTCTCGGTGGAGGCGATCGCGCAGCTGCGGCGCCGCCGCGCCGGCTTCGAGGAGCTTCTCGCCTACCGGGAGGGCCGGCGGTGGCAACGGCTGACGCCGGCCATGGTCAACGACTACATGCGCGAGCTGAGCGGCCTCGAGGTGTCGGCGAAGGACTTCCGGACCTGGCACGCGACCGTGCTCGCGGCGCTCGCGCTGGCCGAGGATCCGCACGCTGCGGGGCGCTCGACCCCGACCACCAGATCCCGCCGCAAGCAGCAGGTCGCCGCGATCAAGGAGGTCGCGGAGTACCTCGGGAACACTCCGGCGATCGCCCGGAGCTCCTATGTCGACCCGCGGGTGCTCGAGCTGCACGAGCAGGGCCACACGATCCGAGTACGCGATGGCGTGAGCAAGGACCCGCAGGCACGCCAGGCCGCGGCCGAGCGCGCGGTCCTGCGACTGCTGGCGCAGGACGACGGCTGAGGGAACCGGGCGTACGGCCCCGCTCAGCCCTCGATCCCGGTGGCCTCGTGCGAGGCACCCACCGGCTTGCTCTCCGGTGATCCACGTTGCCTGAGGTAGATCGAGAGGACCGCCATGGAGCCGACCGCCAGAAACTCCGACTGCCAGTTCTGCAGGGTGCGCGCCCAGAAGTCCGAGTGCGTCAGGTAGGACGCCCACGAGATCGGGTCGCGCAGCTGACGCAGCCTGGACTCGTTGTACGCAGCCCACCCCGCCACCGACTGGACCAGCCAGGACAGCAGGAAGATGGTCCCCATCGTGATGCCGAGGGACCGCGAGTAGAGCGCGGTCCGCCAGCCGCCGGCCCGGGCCAGCCTGGGCGAGTCAGGACGGGCGTACGCACCGACCTTCTGCGCCTCGTCGGACTCCTGGCCGGCGTCCTTCAGCGGCTTGGACTCCGGGGAGCCCCGCTGCACCAGCCAGACCGTGAGCATCACGTAGAGCAGGAACTGGAGGTACTCGCTCTGCCAGTTCTCCGTCACGTCCACGGCGAAGCTCGCCGAGGTGAGATACCGGCCCAGCGAGAGCTGGTGGAGGCCGTCGGCGAACAGCTCGTCGTTGAGCTGGTGCCACCCGGCGACGGCCTGGCCGGCGAGACTGGCCAGGAAGAGCGCCCCGAAGCCGAGGCTGAGCGAGTTCTCCTTGAGGAACCGGCGCATCCGTGCTCCTCACCCGTGCCTCAGCGCGAGGACGAACGTGTAGATCAGTCCGATCCCGATGACCGCCAGGTAGGCGACGTACATGACTCGCATCTCAGCCTCCGTGCAGGGCGCAGTCGTAGGGCTTGGGAGGCTGGGGTGTACAGCCGGCCGCGAACATCCGCCAGCCGTCGGCGAACCGGGTCAGGAACACGGTCTCGCCCTGATAGCGCGCCTCGGCCATCGTCCCGAAGACGTCCACACCGTCGGGGGCGCCCGGAGTGGGGAGATCCTCCTCGGCCAGCGCGCCCTCGCACGGCTTCTTGGCGGCGGACTCCAGCTCGGATCGCGTCTCCGGAGCCAGCAGCGCGCACGCCTCGCCCCAGTTCTGGGCGGCGACCGCGTCCTGGAAGGCCGCGGCGCTGTCACGCACCGCCTCGTCCTGTCCCGAGCCGCATCCGGTGAGGATCATCGGAAGGAGCAGCGCTAACGCCGTCAACCACCACCGCATGCGGGATTCCTCAGTCGTGGGCGGCTCGTGCCGCTCCCGCCTCCGTGGCCTCGCCGCTGGTCTGGAGCTGACCGCCCTGGTCCTCCAGGTGGGCGCGTACGAACCAGTGGAAGAGCTCGAGCTGCTCGACCTGGCCGATCAGGATGTCCTGGGTGACCAGGTCGATGTCGTCGAGGGTCTTGATCGCCTCACGGTAGGAGGAGATCACGCCCTGATAGGTGACGTCGAGCGCGGCGAGGTGCTCCTGGGTGGTGGCCCGGCCGATGCTGTAGTCGTTCCACTCGCGCTCCTCGACCAGCGCGCCGGGGGTGCCTCGCGGGGCACCGCCCAGGGTCGCGATGCGCTCGGCGAGCGCATCGGCCATCGCGCGTACCGCGTCGACCTGCGGGTCGATCATCTGGTGGACCGCGATGAAGTGGGGGCCCACGACGTTCCAGTGCACGTGCTTGAGGGTGAGCTGGAGGTCGTTGGCGGCATGAAGGCGCGACTGGAGCAGGCCGATGGTCGTCCGCGCAGCATCCTCGTCGAGGCCCGGGATCGTGTAGTGCAGCTTGTCGGTCGTCATGCCGCGATCGGTACCCATAGCCGCCCGATTCATACCAGTACACGGGTGCGAATAAACTTGGCCGCGTGCCCGCACTTCTCAGCTCACCGTCTCGCGTCTTCCGGATCGTCGCCACCGCCGAGGCGGTGACCTGGACCGGGCTGCTCTGCGGCATGTTCCTGAAGTACGTCACCGAGACGACCGAGCTGGGAGTCAGCATCTTCGGGATGCTGCACGGGATCGTCTTCATCAGCTACTGCGTGACCACCGTCGCGATCGCGGTCGACCAGCGCTGGTCGTTCGGCCGGCTCCTCGCTGGGCTCGCGTCCTCGATCCCGCCGCTCCTCACCCTCTGGTTCGAGCGCTACGCCGAGCGCCGAGGCCTGCTCGCCCCGACGTGGCGGCTGATCGACGAGTCTCCCGCCCGCCCGCTCGAGCGTCCGCTCGCGTGGCTCCTCCGCAACCCGGTGCGCGGCGTGGCCGCCGGCCTCGCCAGCGTCGCCGCCCTGACCGTGGTCGCGCTCATCGCCGGACCGCCGGTCGGCTGAACACGCCGCATCGCGCGGCCAACAACGCCGGCGGCTCCAACGGCGCCAGCGTGACGCTCACAATGGGTGTCAGGCGAATGTATGCGAATGCAGGCGAATATAGGCGTACAGTCGCAACTAGTCTGCGTTGACGCCGCTCGGTGGGAACGCGCGCGGCGGAGTCTGGTCACGGATTTCCACCGACACCTGTTGGATCATCGAGAGCCGGCCAGAGCGCCCTGTTCCAATGATCATTGGAAATCTCGATGAAGTTCTCGGTACGCCCTCTCATTCCCTTCCTCCCCTCACACCGCCGATTCCGTGGCCCCGCGCTGGCCGCGCTGGTGGCCCTCATGCTGATCGTCCCGTTCGCGGGCACTGCCCAGGCTGCCGCGACGGAGATCCCGCTCGGTACTGCCGCGGACTTCTCTGTCCTGGCCGGGTCTACCGTCACCAACACCGGCACCACCACGGTGGCAGGCAGCGTCGGGGTCCACCCGGGCACGGCGATCACAGGACAGAACACCATGGTCATCGGCGGCACGGTCCACTCCGGCGATGCGGTTGCCCTGCAGGCGCAGACCGACCTCACGACCGCGTACGGCAACGCCGCCGGTCAGACCCCGCCGATTGCGGCCGACCCAGAGCTCGGCGGCGAGACACTGGTCGGCGGCGTGTACAACCGGGCGGCCGCCATGGCGCTGAACGGCGTGCTGACCCTGGACGGGCAGAACGACCCCGACTCGGTCTGGGTGTTCCAGGCGGGCACCACGCTGATCACGGGCTCGGCGGCCTCAGTCGTCCTGATCAACGGCGCCGACCCCTGCAACGTCTACTGGCAGGTCGGTAGCTCAGCGACGATCGGCACCACGACCGCGTTCGTCGGCAACATCATGGCCGACCAGAGCATCGCGATGCAGACCGGCGCGACGCTTCAGGGTCGAGCCCTTGCCCGCATCGGCGCGGTCACCCTGGACAACAACGTGATCACCAATCCCATCTGCCGCGCAGGCGGTGGTGGCGGCGGTGGCGGCGGTGGCGGCGGCGGTGGCGGCGGTGGCGGCGGCGGTGGCGGCGGCGGCGGCGGTGGCGGCGACAACGGCGGTGGCGGTGACGGCGGCGGCGGCGACAACGGCGGTGGCGGTGACGGTGACGGCAACGGTGACGGCGGCGACAACGGCGGCGACAACGGCGGCGACAACGGCGGCGATGGCAACGGCGGCAACGGCGGCAACGGCGACGGCGACACCCCGCAGATCACCACGCCCCCGAGCGGTTCGGTCGACACGGGTGACGCCGGTCCTGCGGCGTGTGCCGGAGGCGTGCCGGCTCCGCTGCTTCTCGGCCTGTGACTCTCGATCGCGGGCTGCCTCAGCCTGGCTGCAACGAGGCGGTGCCTACACGCGTGACGAGTGGTCACCGACGCCACCGCCCGCCCAGGAGAAGTCTCTGGGCGGCCGCGGTGACGGTGGTTGCCACGGCCGCGGTCCTCGTGGGGATCACCCTTGGGACGAGCGCGTGCGATCAGGATGCGCCCGGCGCCGGCGTCGGTTCCCAGCCGTCGCCGACGTCCACGTCGGCGGCCGGCGACCGTCGGGCGGGCCATCCGGAAGTAGCTGTCCAACCGATGGTGCGGTCGGCGCCGACCCGGTTGCGGATCCCGGCCATCGGCGTGAATTCAAGCTTGATGGAGCTGGGCCTCCGGAGCGACGGGAGCCTCGAGGTGCCACCGGACGCCGTTCCCGCGGGATGGTTCACCGGGTCCCCGACGCCAGGCGAGCTGGGCCCGGCGATCATCGCCGGCCACGTGCGCTGGAATGGCACACCCGGGGTCTTTCAACACCTGACCGACCTCGAGGTGGACGACGTGGTGGACATCGCACGCCAGGACGGCAGCACCGCCGTGTTCCGGGTGACCAGGATCGAGCACTTCGCCAAGAGCGCCTTCCCCACCGACGCCGTCTACGGCAACATCCCACGCGCCGGCCTGCGGCTGATCACGTGCGGCGGGCTGGACCCGGACACGAACAGCTACGAGGAGAACGTCGTGGTCTTCGCCGTCCTCGTGAGCTGACCCGGACGATCTCTGGAACTCAGGTCGCGCGGGAAGCGGTCATCGGGCATCACACCTGGTCCAAGCGAAGCTGACCCCTACTGCGCAGCCCGATCACGTCGCGGCGTCTACGATCTCGACCTCGCCGCGGCGTACGACCTCCCCGCAGGCCTTGCAGGCCAGCACGGGGTGAAACTCCGAGCCACAGGAGTGCTCGAACCTGGCCGGCGGGCCGTCGTCCCCGGCCAGGTGACGGTCGCCGAACTCGCGCATCGTGGCGATGATCGGCGCGAGCGACCGTCCGAGGTCGGTCAGGTGGTATTCGAACCTCGGCGGGCGCTGCTCGTACTGGACCCGCGTCACCAGTCCGTGGGCCTCGAGCCGGCGTAGACGGTCGGTGAGGATGTCGCGCGGGCCGCCCGTGAACCGGGCGATCTCCTCGAACCGGCGGCTTCCGAGAAACAGCTCGCGAACGACGAGCAGGGTCCATTTGGAGCCGACGAGCTCGAGCGTCCGCGCCACCGAGCACTCACGTACCTGCGTCATCATGGTTCGATCCTAATCGAGTTGGAAAACCAAACCAACCCGAGTACGTTGGAAAAACCAACTCATCGGAGCGGCGCCCGCGCCCTCGAACAGGAGAACCACATGCCCACTCTCGCGAACGCGGTCGTCCTGGTGACCGGGGCGAACGGCGGACTCGGCACCCATTTCGTCAACCAGGCGCTGGAGCGCGGCGCCGCCAAGGTGTACGCCGCGGCCCGCAAGCCCCGCGAGTGGAACGACCCGCGCATCGTGCCGCTGAGGCTCGACGTGACCGACCACGACTCGGTCGCCGAGGCGGCTGCGGCGGCCGAAGACACCACGGTCGTCATCAACAACGCCGGCGGCTCCAACGGCGCCAGCGTGACCGGTGACCTGAGCGCCGCTCGCGACCTCTTCGAGACGAACTTCTGGGGAGCGCTCGACGTCACGACCACCTTCCTGCCGTCGCTGCGCGCGAGCAAGGGCGTCGTGCTCAACGTGCTGTCGGTCCTGAGCTGGTACGGCATCGGCGACGCCTACAGCGCCACCAAGGCCGCGCTGTGGTCGGCGACCAACACCCAGCGCCTCGCGCTGGCCGGCGACGGCATCCACGTCGCCTCGCTGCACCTGGGCTACACCGACACCCCGATGACGGTCGGCATCACCGACCCTAAGAACGATCCGGCAGACGTGGTCCGCAGCGCCTACGACGGCCTGGAGGCCGATGCGTACGAGATCCTCGCCGACCAGGTGAGCGCCGACGTCAAGGCCGGTCTCGCCCAGCCGATCGAGGCGCTCTACCCGCAGCTGGCCCGCTGACCCACGCCCAGGAGACGCTGATGACCCTCGAGTTCGACGCCTTCTACCTACCGACCGACGACGACGGAACCTTCGAGTCGACCCCGGCGACGGCAAGCCCCTGGGACCACTCGTTGCAGCACGGCGGCCCTCCCGCCGCCCTGCTGGCCCGGGCGATCGAGTCCGTACGCTCCGACCCGGCCCTCTCCATCGCCCGTTTCACGGCCGACATGCTCGGCGGCATTCCTCAGGGAACCATGCGCGTCGAGGCGCACGTGGTCCGGCCGGGTCGTCGCGTCGAGCTCGTCGAGGCCTCGCTGTGGGCCGGTGACCGGCTCGCCGTCAAGGCGAGCGCCTGGCTGATCCGGGCCACGCCGGGGTCGACCCGCGAGCACTGGCGTCCGGAGAAGGTCCCCGACATCCCGCCGGCCTCCTCCGAGCGCTTCTTCGACGGAGTCAGCCCGGACTGGGGCTACGGTCGCGCCATCGACTGGCGGTTCATCAGCGGGGGTTACGAACCCGGCCCGGCGGCGGTGTGGGCGCGCCTGCGTGTCCCGCTGGTCGCCGGCGAGCAGGCCTCGCCGGTGCAGCGCCTGCTCACCCTGGCCGACTCCACCAACGGCCTGTCCGGCTCGCTGCCGATGAGCGAGTGGTACTTCATCCCGCCGACCGTGACCGTCACCATCGAGCGACCGCCCACGAGCGAGTGGATGCTGCTCGACGCCCGCAGCACCATCGGTCCCGACGGCATCGGGCAGGCACACGGCGACATGGCCGACGAGCACGGCACCTTCGCCACCGTCGCGCAACCGCTGATGGTCGCGCCTCGCTGACCATCGTCCACGCACCACCCCAGGACCCCCTCAACCGACCTCTCGAACACGAAAGAAGACCACCATGCCGAACGCTGTGATCGTCGACGCCGTCCGTACGCCCGTCGCCAAGGGCAAGCCCGGCGGCGCCTACTCCGAGATCCATGCCGTCGATCTCCATGCCCACACGCTCGCCGCGCTCGTCGAACGCACCGGCATCGACCCGGCCGTCGTCGACGACGTGATCAGCGGCGCGGTCGGGCAGGTCGGCGAGCAGTCGGGCAACACCGCCCGCTGGGCCCTGCTCGGCGCCGGGTTCCCGGAGTCGGTCCCCGGCGTCACGGTCGACCGGCAGTGCGGCAGCTCGCAGCAGGCGCTCCACTTCGCCGCACAGGGCGTGATCGCCGGGGCGTACGACGTGGCCATCGCCTCCGGCGTGGAGTCGATGAGCCGCGTCCCGATGGGGTCGCAGTTCCTGGGCAAGGACTTCTACGGCAGCAAGGTGAACGCCCGCTACGACGGCGGCCTCGTCCTCCAGGGCATCTCGGCCGAGCTGATCGCCAACAAGTGGGACCTCTCCCGCACCGAGCTGGACGAGTTCGCGGCCGAGTCGCACCAGCGGGCCGCGACGGCATGGAAGAACGGTCACTTCGACTCGCAGGTCACCTACGTGAACGACCTGCGCGTCGACGAGACGATCCGGCCGTCCTCCACGGCCGAGTCGCTCGCAGGCCTTCGCCTGGCCTTCAAGGACGAGAGCTCCGTGGCCAGGTTCCCCGACATCGACTGGCGCGTCACGGCCGGCAACAGCTCCCCCATCAACGACGGCTCGGCCGCACTCCTGGTCGCGTCCGAGGAGGCCGCCGCACGCCTCGGCCTGACCCCGAGAGCACGGGTCCACTCCTTCGCGGTCGCCGGCGACGACCCGATCTTCATGCTCACCGGCATCATCCCCGCGACCCAGAAGGTGCTCGCCCGCGCCGGGCTCTCCATCGACGACATCGACGCCTTCGAGGTCAACGAGGCCTTCGCCTCGGTCGTACTCGCCTGGCAGAAGGAGACCGGTGCCGACCTCGCCAAGGTCAACATCAACGGCGGCGCCATCGCCATCGGTCACCCGCTGGGCGGCTCCGGCGCTCGGCTGATGACCACGCTGCTGAACAACCTCGAGCAGACCGGCGGCCGCTACGGCCTGCAGGTCATGTGCGAGGCCGGCGGCCTGGCGAACGCCACGATCATCGAGCGGATCTGAGCCGCCATGACCCAGGACACGACCTCCGAGCAGTCCCGAGCGGTACGCGAACGCACCTACTCGTGGGCCGACCCACAGCTCTTCGCCACCGCCGCCCGGGAGCTCGACGGGCTCGACTTCTTCAAGCAGCTGGGCGACAGCGAGCTCCCGCCGCCACCCATCAACGCGACCCTCGGCATGGCTCTGGTCGAGGTCAGCGACGGCCGGGCCGTCTTCGAGCTCACGCCCGAGGAGTGGCACTACAACCCGATCGGCACCGTGCACGGCGGCATCCTGGCGACCCTCGCGGACTCGGCTCTCGGGTGTGCGGTCCACACCAAGCTGAAGGCCGGCACCGGTTACACGTCGCTCGATCTGACCATCAAGTTCACCCGCGCGGCCACGCTGGACAGCGGCACGCTCACCTGCGTGGGACGCGTCGTGACCATCGGACGTCGCGCCGCGACCGCCGAAGCCGAGATCACCGACGAGACGGGCCGCGTCGTCGGTCACGCGGTCGCGACCTGCCTCATCATGGCGGGGAGCTGACGGCTTCGGCGGTTGCGCGTCAGCTGTCGGCGTGCTGATCGAGCGTACGCCGCAGGTCCTCCTTGCCCTTGTCCCCGACGGGGATGTCGGCGTTGGCGGCCTGGCGGCGGAGCTCATCGCGGGTGATGTCCTGGGGCATGTCACCGAGGTGCTCCTGGCGGCTCTTCAGGAACGCCTTGCCCAGCTCGGCACGGCGGGCGTCGTCGAGACGGTCGCGAATGCCCGGCAGCACGGTGCTCTCCTCCTCCTCGACGTGGTGGGAGACCGCCTCGACCACCTCCGCCAGCTTGTCGCCGTACTCCGCTGAAAAGGGGTCGCACTCGCTGAGCTCGGCGAGGAGGCGGTCCGCCAGCAGGTGCTCCTCCTGACTGTGCGCGACGTCCTCGGCCTCCCCCGCCTCGTCCCGGGCGACCGGGTAGACCTCAGCCTCCTCGGCACGGCTGTGTGCGGCCAGGAGCGTCACCAAGATCGGGGTCAGCCCGGCTCGTACCTCCGGATCTCGCTGAAGCTTCTCGAACAGGCTCTCCACCTCACGGTGGTCCTGCATGATCAGGTCGGTCACGTCTTCGGACACGGCAGCTCTCCTCTGCACTGAAAAGGGATCCGGCCGCTCACCGGTACCCCCGAATGCGCAGAATCAGCCTCAGTCAGGCGGCTCGTCGACGATGTGCACGGCCGCTTCCTCGGCGGAGGCGCCGGCACCGTCGATGCCCTCGTCGTGTCCGATGAGCTTCCCCTCGTCGTCCTCCCGCACGCCCTCGTCGGGGCTGGTGAGCCGACCGGAACGGGCCTCGCCCACCTCCCCGGTCACCGGACCGTCCAAGATGTCGGCGTCAGCCTCCGCCTCGGCCTCCTCCCAGACCTCCGGCTCCTCCTGAGTGCGCCGTTCGTCGATGGTCTCGCCCTCGATCTCCTCCCGCGGCGTCACACCCTTGGCGGTGACACCCCGCGGCCGCTCGGGCGGCGAATAGCCCTCGTCCAGGACATCGTCGACACCGCGGTCGTCGAGGGTGTCCTCCGGCTGAAGCTGCTCTTCACTCATGACTCGACCGGTAACCCCCGACGCGACCTCGCATGCTCCGCGAGTCGGTTGGTTCGTACGTAACCTGGTTCGGGGAGGCTGGCCGTGCTGGACCTGCAATGCGACGAATCGGGGCGACGTAGCTATGACTGCCGACCTTGCCTACGTGGTGATCGGCGCCAGCCTGCTGCTGGCCATCGTGCTTCCCGACCTCCTCAACCGGTGGGCGATCTCGGCTCCGATGGTGCTGGTCGGGGTCGGGATGCTGATCGGGCTCACGCCGCTCCCCGATGGTCTGCCGCTGGACCCGCAGGCCAACCGGGCCGCGATCGAGCACGCCACCGAGCTGGCCATCATCGTGGCGCTGATGGGCGTCGGCCTGGCGCTCGACCGGCCGCTCGAGCTCCGCGATCCGAGGACCTGGGGCCGGTGGTCGTCCACCTGGCGGCTGCTGGCGATCGGGATGCCGATCACCATCGCCGCCATCGCGGTTCTCGGGTGGGCCGCCGGACTGGCACCGGCCGTGGCGATACTCCTGGGCGCGGCGCTGGCGCCCACCGACCCCGTGCTCGCCTCCGACGTCCAGGTGGCCGGCCCGCAGACCGGTGACCACGAGGTCGACGAGCGCGACGAGCTCCGGTTCACCCTCACCTCGGAGGCGGGCCTGAACGACGGCCTCGCCTTCCCGTTCGTGTACGTCGCGATCCTGCTCGCCACCCAAGGAGCCGTCTCGAACTGGGCGCTGGAATGGGTCGGCTTCTACCTGGTGGCCAAGATCGTGATCGGCGTCCTCGCCGGGCTGGTGGTGGGGAAGGTCCTCGCCTACGTCGCGTTCCGGTCCAGCAGCCGGTCCCTGCGCGTGGCCGAACGCGGCGAGTCGCTGCTCGCCCTCGCGGCCCTGATCGCGTCGTACGGCGTCGGCGAGGTTCTCGGCGGCTACGGCTTCCTCTCGGTCTTCGTCTGCGCCATGGCCTTCCGTTCGGCCGAGCGCTCGCACGACTATCACGCGGCCATGCACGAGGTGGCCGAGCGGCTCGAGCGCCTGCTGACCCTCTTCGTACTCCTCGTTCTCGGGATCGCGCTCACGCGAGGCCTGCTCGAGGCTCTCGACTGGCGCGGGATCGCCATCGGGCTGGCGCTGATCCTCGTGGTCCGTCCGGCCGCGGGGATCCTGGCCCTGGCGCCGTGGCCGGACCGAGGAGAGCGTACGTCGCCTCTCACCCGGCACCAGCGCTGGGCCACGGCGTTCTTCGGTGTCCGCGGGGTCGGGTCCGTCTACTACCTCGCCTACGCCGCCGGGCAGGACGAGGCCCTGGCTCAGGACTGGCTGTGGTCGACGGTCGCCTTCACCGTCGTCGCCTCGGTGCTGATCCACGGAGTCCTCGCCACCCCGGTGATGGCGCGCGTCGATCCCGCCCGGGGATGACCACGAGGGGCGTACGTCAGGCGGGGCCGCCTTCGCCGCTGTCGGCGGCGAGCAGGTCGACGTCGACGTCCTCCTGACGCGAGATCCGGTCGGTGACGAGCTCCTGCTGCTCCTCGGTGAGGGTCACCCCGGCCTCGTGCAGCGCCTTGGCCAGCTCTTCCCGGATGGTTCCCTCGGGTGCGGTCTCCTGCCATGCGTTGACCCGTTCGACCACACCTTGGAGTGCCTGTACGCGTGCTTCGTCCTGGTTCATCTCAGTCATCTGCACGCGGTACCCGCCCTGGGCGAGGACATGCCGCAGACGGGTCAGGCCTGCGAGCGGGCTGGCCTCGGGATCATCCCTACCGGAGGAGGACACGACCCGCCGCGGCGGCCACCGTGGTTCCTGTGGTCGACGCATGGCGTCCCGCAGTCGTTCTGACAAAGGTGAGGGGTACCGATGAGCAGCACCGAGGTGGCAAGCCGAGCAGGTGGTGTCCTCCTCGTCACCTGCCTGTCGACCCTGGTGGTCAACGCCAACACGTCGGCGGTGAGCATCCTGCTCCCCGCCATCAGCGCCGATACCGACATGGATGTCACCACGCTGCAGTGGGCCGTCACGGGCTACTCGCTGGTGGGTGCCGCGACCATCGTGACCTCCGGCTCGTTGGGCGACGAGTTCGGCAGGAAGCGCATCTTCCAGCTCGGTCTGCTGCTGTTCATCGCTTCGTGCGTGCTGATCGCCCTCTCCGACTCTGGTGCAGCCGTCATTGCCGGGCGATGCATCCAGGGTGCATCCGGCGCGACGATCCTGGCCTGTGGCCTCAGCCTGCTCACGGTCGGCACACCTGAAGAGGGCAAGCTGCGGGCGGTCTCGCTCTGGGGCGCGGCGGCAGGCGTGGGTGCTGCGGTCGGGCCGCTGCTCGGGGGTGTCCTGGTCGAGCTGACGAGCTGGCAAGGTCTGTTCTGGCTCGACGCCGGCGTCGCGGCGGTGTGCATGGCGATGACCGCACGCATGGTGACCGAGTCCCGCGACGAGGACCGGCCACGCTCGATCGACGTCGGTGGCAGCGTGCTGGTCGCCGCCACCCTCACCCCGATCATCCTGGCGCTCAGCGAAGGCAGCGACTGGGGGTGGACGTCGTTGGCCACGCTCGGGTGCCTTGCCGTGGCCGTGGTGTCGGGATTCGCCTTCGTCGCGGTGGAGAAGCGGGTCGCCGTCCCCATGCTCGACCTGGCCCTGCTGCGCAACAGGGTGCTGGTCGCGTCCACGATCGCCATCCTCATCGGCGCCGGCACCATCAACGCGCTGATGTACCTGGTGAGCCTCTACTTCCAGGACCCGAGCACGCTCGGGCTCAGCTCGCTGCAGGCCGGCCTGGCGACACTTCCTGCCACCGCCGGCCTCGTCGCGGTTGCTCCCTTGGTGCCACGGGTCGCGGCGCGGTTCGGCGGTCGCCCGGTGGTCGGAGCCGGGTTCGCACTCACGGCGATCGGCTTCGGATGGATCGGCTTCGTCGAGGGCTCCTGGGGGTACGGCGCGTTCGTGCTGCCGCTCGTCGCGGCAGCGATCGGGATGGGCCTGTCCAACGGGCCCGCGACGTCAGCGTCGACCGCATGTGTCTCGGCGGCCCAGGTGGGGGCCGCCTCAGGTGTCTCCAACATGGCACGGTACGTCGGCGCAGCCGTGGCCACGGCGCTCGCTGCGACGATCTACGGGAACGTCATCGCCAGCCGGACCGCTGAGGGCCAGTCCAATGTCGATGCCCTGTCCTCCGGCCTCGCCGCCGCGTCCTGGGTGATGGCGGTGTTCAGTCTCGCCGGTGTCGTGATGGCCGTGGTCATGGGGCGTCACCGGGTCGCCCGGGGCACCATCGCCGACTCGGGCGCCGCGGCCGCTGCACACATGCACACCCTGCCGACCTCGGCGACACCGACGTCGGCCGGAAGGACACCCTGACGCCACGACGGCACGTTCGCCGCACCGAGAAGGCCTTTCACGACTCTGCCGGCCCGGCGACCTCCAAGCGCACCACGACGCCCTTCGAGGTCGGGGTGTTGCTGCCCTCGGCAACGCTGTCGAGCGGCACGAGCACGTTGGTCTCCGGATAGTACGCGGCCGCCGAACCCCGGCTCGCCGGATAGGCGACCAGGGTGAACCCCGGGGCGCGCCGCTCGACCCCGTCCTCCCAGACCCCGACGATGTCGACACGGTCGCCGTCGGACCGACCCAGCTCGGCGATGTCGGCCGGGTTGACCATCACGATGCGGCGAGCGTGGTGGATGCCGCGATAACGGTCGTCCATGGCGTACGGGATGGTGTTCCACTGATCGTGCGAGCGCAGCGTCTGCAGGATCAGATGACCCGGCGGGGCCTCCAACCACGTCAGGTCGTTGCGCGTGAAGACGGCCTTGCCGCTCGGCGTCCGATAGACACCGGAGTTGACCGGGTTCGGCAGAACGAACCCGGTCGGATTCTTGATCCGCTGGTTGAAGTCCTCGAACCCCGGCACCACTCGTGCGATCCGATCGCGGATCCGGCCGTAGTCCGCCTCGAAGTCCGCCCAGCGGATGCCGTACCGGCCACCGATCGTCGCCTGGGCCAGGCGCGAGATGATCGCGACCTCGCTGAGGAGATGCTCCGAGGCGGGCTGGAGCTTGCCGCGGGTGGCGTGCACGGAGCTCATCGAGTCCTCGACGGTGACGAACTGCTCACCGCTGGACTGGACGTCGATGTCGCTGCGGCCCAGCGTGGGCAGGATCAGCGCGGTCTCCCCGACCACCGTGTGCGAGCGGTTCAGCTTGGTGGAGACCTGGACCGTCAAGCGGCAGTTCCTCAACGCGGCCTCGGCGACGTCGCTGTCCGAGATCGCTCGGACGAAGTTGCCGGCGACGCCCACGAAGACCTTCGCCTTCCCGTCGCGCATCGCCCGGACACCGTCCACCGAGTCGTACCCGTGCTTGCGCGGTGGGTCGAACCTGAACTCGGCACCCAGTGCGTCGAGGAAGGAGTCGGGCATCTTCTCCCAGATGCCCATCGTCCGGTCGCCCTGCACGTTGGAGTGACCGCGGACCGGGCAGACCCCGGCTCCGGGCTTGCCGATGTTGCCCCGGAGCATGAGGAAGTTGACCACCTCGCGGATCGTCGGCACGCCGTGTTTGTGCTGGGTCAGTCCCATCGCCCAGCAGACGATGACCGAGCGGCTGGCCAGCACCTGCTCGTGGACCGCCTCGATCTCCTCGCGGGTCAAGCCGGTGGCCTCGAGCGCAGCCTCCCAGGTGATCGTGCGGGCGTGCTCGGCGAAGGCGTAGAACCCGGTCGTGTACTCCGCGATGTACTCCCAGTCCAGCACTCCGCCGCCCTCGGCCCGGTCCGTCTCGAGCAGACGACGGTTGAGCATCTGGAACAGCGCGAGGTCACCACCCGGGCGGATCTGCAGGAACTGATCGGCGATCTGGGTGCCGCGGCCCACCACTCCGCGGGCCTTCTGCGGGTTCTTGAACCGCATCAGTCCCGCCTCGGGCAGCGTGTTGACCGCGATCACCTTGCCGCCCCGCTGCTTGGTCTCCTCCAGCGCTGACAGCATCCGCGGATGGTTCGTGCCCGGATTCTGGCCGACCACGAACACCAGGTCCGCGTTGTAGATGTCGTCGAGCTGGACGCTGCCCTTGCCGATCCCCAGCGTCTCGTTGAGCGCCGAGCCGCTCGACTCGTGACACATGTTCGAGCAGTCGGGCAGGTTGTTGGTGCCGAACGCGCGGGCGAAGAGCTGGAGC
This sequence comes from Nocardioides sp. NPDC087217, assembly GCF_044744805.1. NCBI lineage: Bacteria > Bacillati > Actinomycetota > Actinomycetes > Propionibacteriales > Nocardioidaceae > Nocardioides > Nocardioides sp. NPDC087217. Next base: position 672,610 of record NZ_JBIUZB010000003.1, on the reverse strand, counting down.
AGGAACGCGGCCTCGTTGTTGAGCCGGCCCGAGACGTAGAACATCGCCTCGTCGGGAGAGTCCAGGCCGTTGAGCTCCTGAGCGATGGTGTGGAACGCGTCCTCCCAGGTGATCGGCTCATAGTGCGTCGCACCTGGCCGCTTGACCATCGGCTCGGTCAGCCGGCCCTGCTGGTTGAGCCAGTAGTCGGACTTCCCGTCCAGCTCCGAGACCGGGTGACGCGCGAAGAACTCGCGCGTCACCCGGCGCGACGTCGCCTCGTCGGCGATGTGCTTGGCACCGTTCTCGCAGTACTCGTTCCGGTGCCGGTGACCCGGCTCGGGCCAGGCACACCCCGGGCAGTCCATCCCGTCGGGCTGGTTGAGGTTCAACAACGTCAACGCCGTACGCCGCACCGATGTCTGCGTCAGCGAATACTCGATCGCCTTCCGCACCGCCGGCACGCCGGCGGCCCAGGTCTTCGGCTCGGTGACACTGAGTGCGTCCACCGGTTCTTCCACGGCGTACGAGCCGTTCGCGTCTTGTTTCACCTCAACCGTCCCTTCGCGACTCGAGCTAGCTAGCCGACAGCTCGGTGTCCTCGTCATCAGCCGATTCGTCGGCGGGCGCATCGGGATCACGGGAGACCTTGATGACGAAGTCGTCACCGTGCTCCGAGACCCCGTAGACGACGGCCTGCTCGACGGCCCTGGAGGCGTACTGGGCACGCACGACCAGCGGGTCCTCCCGGAGGTCCTTCACCAGGGACACGCACAACGCGATCATGACCAGCACGAACGGGACCGCCGCGACGATCGTGATCGTCTGCAGCCCGCTCAGCGCGTCGGAGCCGCCGACTAGGAGCATCACCGCAGCAACGGCACCCGTGGCGACACCCCAGAAGATCACCGTCGGCCTGCCCGGCTCGATGGAGCCGCGCTCGGAGAGCGTGGCCATCACGATCGATGCCGCGTCCGCGCCCGAGACGAAGAAGAGCGCCACCAGGACCATGACCACCACGCTTGCGGCCGTGGCCAGCGGGAAGGACCCGAGGGTCGTGAACAGCTGGGTCTCCACACCACCCGCGCCGGCGATGTCCACACCCTTCTGCTGCAGGTCGATGGCCGCGCCGCCGAAGACGGCGAACCAGACCAGGCTCACCAGCGACGGCACGAGGAGCACACCGGTCACGAACTGGCGAATGGTGCGGCCGCGCGAGATCCGGGCGATGAACATGCCGACGAACGGCGTCCACGAGAGCCACCAGGCCCAGTAGAAGACCGTCCACCCCGACAGCCAGGCGGCGGTCTCGGATCCCTCTGCCGACGTACGCGCCGACATCATCGCAACCTCCTGGAAGTAGCTTCCTACGGTTGTCGGGATCAGGCTGAGGATGAAGACGGTCGGACCGACCAGGAAGACGAACAGGGCGAGCCCGACGGCGAGCACCATGTTGATGTTCGAGAGCCACTGGATCCCCTTGGCGACACCCGAGACCGCCGAGAAGACGAACGCGACCGTGAGCACGGCGATGATGGCGACCAGGATGCCGTTGCCCGTCGTACCGAGCCCGCCGACGATCTCGAGTCCGCTGCGGATCTGAAGGGCGCCCAGGCCGAGCGACGCGGCCGACCCGAAGAGCGTCGCGAAGATCGCGAGCATGTCGATGACCTTCCCGCCTGCGCCGTGCGCGTGACGCCCGAGGAGCGGCTCGAAGACCGAGCTGATGAGCAGGCCGCGGCCCTTCCGGAAGACGCTGTACGCGATCGCGAGCCCGACCAGGGCATAGATCGCCCACGGGTGGATCCCCCAGTGGAAGAGGGTCGTGGCCATGGCCGTCTGGATCTTCTCGGACTCACCGTCGCCGACAGAACCCGGCGGAGGTGTGATGTAGTGGCTGATCGGCTCGCTGACGCCGTAGAAGATCAGCCCGATCCCCATGCCGGCGCTGAACATCATCGTGATCCACGAGACCGTACGGAACTCCGGCTCCTCGCCGTCGCGGCCGAGCGGGATGTTCCCGAACTTGCCGAACGCGAGCCACAGCACGAAGCCGACGAAGGTCGATGCCGCGGTGACGAAGAGCCAGCCCAGGTTGGCCATCACCCAGGACAACGACTTCCCCGAGACCGACGCCAGCGACTCCGTGCTGACGAATCCCCAGACCAGGAAGGCGATCGCGATGACCGCGGTCACCCCGAAGACGACGCGATCAAGACCGCCGGCATCCTTGGCGAGTTCCTCAGGAGGACAGTCGAGGGCCGGATGGGTCGGGCTTCCGTTCTGGCCGACCGATTTGTGGCGCGGCGATACCGGGGAAAGGTCGCCGCTACGTGCAGATGATCTCATGACGCACTCCGATCAAGAGCTCTTGGGATGAGCAGCATCTGTCGGTGCCATGAAGGCTCCGGGTGGCGGCACGACAGTGGGGCGCTACGCGGCCAGACGCTGATATACTAGTTACCTTATATGTGATGCATCACACAAGGCAAGGGTCGATCTCGACGACGAGCTCGACCTCCACCGGCGCATCCAGGGGCAGAGCCGAGACCCCGATGACGGAGCGTGCGTGTCGCCCCGAATCGCCGAACACCCGGCCGAGAAGCTCCGAGGCACCATTGGCGACCAGGGCCTGGTCCGCGAAGAGGGTGCCGGATGCGACGTACACGACGACCTTGACGATCCGCTTCACCTGCCCGAGATCACCGATCTCCGACTTGATCGCGGCGAGCGCGTTGAGCACGCACCATTGCGCACAGGCCTGACCGTCGGCGACACCGAGAGCGTCTCCGACCCGGCCGGTGGCGAGAAGCTCGCCCTCCCGGATGGGCAGCTGCCCCGAGGTGAAGACGAGCGTTCCCGCGCGCACCGCCGGAACAGGAGCCACGGCGGGCGCGGCCTCACGAACGGACAGGCCGAGCCCGGCCAGCACCACGTCCTGTGCCGACGCGGCCGCACTCGGCCCCCGAGGGCTCAGCAGCCGCAGCACCCGGCCCGAACGATCCGTCATAGGCTGACCCTATCACTGATATACTAGTTGTCGTTAGTGTGAGTTTTAGAGAGCTGGCGCACATGCACGACGTTGCTCCGGGGGTCGTGGACATCCACCCGACCACGAAGATGACCGCCGAGGAGCGCTTCGCCGAGATGGCGAAAGCCGAGCCCCGCTGCTTCTGGCTGGACGCTGGGCCCGGGCAGACCTCCCGGTCGATCATGGGGGCCTTGTGCGACGACGACATCTCCCTCACCTACGACGCCGGGCGAGGCGAGGTGCTTCGACACCGCGGCGGAGAGGTCAGCCTGGTTGGCACGGACATCTTCACCGTCCTCGGGGACGAGCTCACCCGCACGCCCCCGGACGAGATCTGGGTCGGCTACTTCGGCTATGCATGTCGTCCGGACCTCCCGGCCAGGGCGCGTCACGCGGGTCAGCCCGGAATGCCTGACGCGATCTGGATGCGCACCCGCAACACGACGATCGTCGACCAGCCGCCCGCACACTCGGCGCGCCCCACCGTGCGGCTCCCGCCTCCGCAGTCGGTGAGCACCGCCCCGACCGCCTACACGCGAGCCTTCGACGAGGTGCAGCGGGAGCTGCGGGCCGGCAACACGTACGAGGTGAATCTGACGCACCGGATCGAGGTCCAGGACGCCATCGACCCGGCCGTCGCGTACCTGCGTCTGCGCGAGCTCAACCCGGCTCCGTACGCCGGCTTCATCCAGCATCACGGGTTCCGGCTGCTCAGCTCATCACCCGAGCGCTACGCCACGATCGACCGCAACCGGTGGATCGAGACCCGGCCGATCAAGGGCACCACCCCGCGTGGCACGTGCGCCGACGAGGACGAGGAGCTGCGCCGGGACCTGGCGTCGAACCCCAGGTTCCGCGCCGAGAACCTGATGATCGTCGACCTCCTCCGCAACGACCTGGCGACGGTGTGCGAGCCCGGCACGGTGACGGTCCCGTCGTTGATGGCGGTCGAGTCCTACGCCTCGGTGCACCAGCTCGTGACGACCGTGCGCGGCCGGCTGCGTGACGACGTCACCGGCATCGAGGCGCTGCGCTCCCTCTTTCCGGCCGGCTCGATGACGGGCGCCCCGAAGCTGCGGACCATGGAGATCATCCGCCGCGTGGAGACCACCCCGCGCGGCGTGTACTCCGGCGCCTTCGGATGGATCGCACCTGACGGCCGGGCAGATCTCGGCGTCGTGATCAGAAGCCTCACGACCCCTGGCAACGGCACCTGGGAGCTCGGCACCGGGGGCGGAATCACCGTCCATTCGACCGCTCAGGACGAGTACACCGAAACGGGCTGGAAGGCAGAACGGCTCCTGCGGGTGTTCGGCACGCCGTTGCGACGTAACTGATGTATCAGACTAAGATGGTAAAAAGCGGCAGAGGATCTGATGCCGACGAGCCGGAGCGGACAAGTGGGGCAAGAACTCAATGACAGTTGACGAGATTCTGGCGGCAACGGCGAATCCCCCCGCCACCTCGCTCGCCGATCAGGCCTACCAGTACATCCGCGAGCGCCTGGTGATGCTCGACATCCGCCCGGGTGCGCCGATCAACGACGGCCAGATCGCAGAAGCGATCGGCATGGGGCGTACGCCTGTCCGGGAAGCGATCAAACGGCTCGAGGCCGATCACCTGGTCCACTCCTTTCCGCGCCGCGGCACCTTCGCCACGACCATCGACGCGACCGAGCTCAGCGCGATCGCCGAGATCCGGCGCCAGCTCGCCCCGTACGCCGCCCGCGCGGCCGCGGAACGCGCGACGACACAGCAACGTGAGCAGATGCGCGACCTCGCGGCCCAGATCGGCAAGGGCAAGCTGGGCGACGGTGATCGCACCTCCCTGATGCGCGTCGACAAGGCGGCGCACGGCCTGATCTACCAGTCGAGCGGCAATGCCCACCTCGAGGACATCCTGATCAGGTACGACAACCTCGCCATCAGGATCTGGTGGATGGTGATCGATCGCCTCCCCGACCTGGCCCACCACGTCCTCGAACAGGCCCAGCTCCTCAACGCAGTCGCAGACGGCGATGCCGACCGGGCCGAGAAGCTCACCCTCGAGCACATCGGCAGCTTCGAGCGCGAGATCCGCCAGGTTCTCTGACGCCGCAGGTGGCTGTCGGGCCGGGGACGACCCGACAGCCAGCGCTGCGTACGCCTCCTCAGCAGTCCAGCTGGATGTCACCCAGAGGCTTCGAGCAGCAGATCAGCACCTTCTGGTTGGCGATCTCCTTGGGCCGGATGCCGCCGTTGTGCTGCATGTCGACCTCCCCGGAGAGCATCGACACCTTGCAGGTCCCGCACATGCCCTGACCGCAGGCAGCCATCGGCCGCATGCCGGCCGCGACCGCCGCCTCCAGGATGGTCTCGTCCGGGCCACAGGTGATCATCCGGCCGCTGCGCGCGAACTCGACCGAGAACCCGGCTCCGGCCTCCTCCTCGGCATCCTGCTCGACGGGCGGTGCCGCCGTCGGAGCAGGGACCGCGGGAGCGCCGAAGTCGAAGCTCTCCTCGTGGTACATCTCCATGTCGTAGTCGAGCTCTTCGAGCAGCGACTTCGCCGCCGCCATGTAGCCCGCCGGACCGCAGATGAACGTCTCGCGCTCGTTGAGGTCAGGGGCCAGGATCTCGAGGACGGGCTTGGAGATGCGTCCCTGCAGACCCATCCAACGCTCGGTGGGGGCATCGCCCTCACAGATCTCCACCACTCGCAGGTTGGGCATCAGGCGTGCCATCGCCTCGAGCTCGCCGCGGTAGATGATGTCAGCCGGCGTACGCGCGCTGTGCACGAAGAGGATGTCCGCCTCGGAGCCGAGGTCGTACAGCGTCCTCGTCATCGACAGCACGGGGGTGATGCCGCTGCCGGCCGAGAGGAAGAGGTACTTCGGCGCGTCCTCCTCCGGCAGGACGAACGCACCTGCCGGAGCGTGCATCGAGATCCATGCCCCGGGCTCGAGGTTGTCGTGGAGCCAGTTCGAGACCACACCGTCGGCGACCCGCTTGACCGTGATGGCCAGCCGGTCCGGCCTGGTCGGCGGCGAGGCGATCGTGTAGCAACGGGTCATCAGCTCGCCGTCGATCTCGACCCGGATGGTGATGAACTGGCCCGCCTCGAAGTCGAAGGGACGTCGCTCGGGGGTCGTGAAGACGAAGGTCTTCACGTCATGGGTGACCGCCAGAACCTGGCTGCACACCAGGTCCATCACGTCGCTCTCGGCCCAGCAGGGCTCCAGCATCCGCTTGCTGCGTACGGGCGCCGGGCGGCCGTTCTGCAGCCCGAACGAGTTGGGCTCCGACACCTTGGGGATGTCGGTCTCCATGATGCTCATCTCTGCTCCCGGGCTCCGGCTAGGCGTTGGCTTGGACGCGTTGGACGTACCAGGTGACGAAGGCATCGACCTCTCCTTCGACCACGGAGTACGGACCGGGTACGTAGCCCGGGTCCGCCACTCCTCGCTGCGTGCCCTCGACGAGGACGCGGTCCTGGTCGTTGGTGGCGCGCCACACGGAGGTGAGCGACTCGACCGAGTAGTCGACTCCTTCGACGGCCTCCGGGTTCACCAGCCACGTCGTCCGGACCAGCGTCCGGTCGACCGCGAGCGGGATCACGGAGAAGACGACGGCGTGGTCACCGAGGAAGTGGAACCACGAGTTGGGCTGCATGTGCAGCGACAGGTCCCCGAACCTCGGGTCCTCGATGGACCCCATCAGCTTCGCGCACAGCTGCTGGCCATCGGGGCCGAACGAGGCACCCGCGCCGTCGAGCGGCAGGTGGGAGATCTGGAACGCCGTCGTACGGCCCTCGAGCTCGCAGCGCTCACCGACGGGGAAGCCGATGGCCTCGCAGGCCTTCTCCAGCTCCGCCTGCGCCACCTGGTAGCGCTCGAAGGTCGACTGCATGCGCGGCGGCACGTCCTCGGCCTCGTAGCGGCTGATCGGGAAGTACGCCGTCACCAGCTCGGGGTGGGAGGCGTCGCAGTGGTGACACTCGCGGTTGTTCTCCATCACCAGCTTCCAGTTGCCCTCCTCGACGATGTCCGTCTGGTGGGCGACCTTCGCCGAGGCGAGCGAGTAGGGCTTCAGGTAGGGCTCGATGAACTCGGCGACCTCGTCGAAGTCGGCCGGCGGCTCGTCGGCCAGGCAGAGGAAGACCAGTCCACCGACCGCGCGGACGTTGACCGGCTTGAGCCCGAACTTGTCGTACTCGAAGGTGCCCGGCTGCGACTCGGCGAAGATGAGGCTGCCGTCGACCCGGTAGGTCCACTGGTGGTAGGGGCACACGATGTTGCCGATCGAGCCGCAGGCGGACTCGAGCAGTCGCGAGCCACGGTGGCGGCACACGTTGCGGAAGGCACGGACGTTCTCGTCGTCGTCGCGGACGACGATCACGGAGTGAGCGCCCAGATCGACCGTGACGTAGTCACCGGGGTCCGGAATCTCGGCCTCGGCGACAGCGAAGATCCAGTGCTGGCCGAAGATGACGTCGAGGTCCTGCTCGTAGATCTCCGAGCTCGTGTAGAAAGGTGCCTCCAGGCTGTAGCCGGATGCTCGCCTGTCCGCCAGGGACGCCAGATCCTCAGGCGTCGATTCGATGCTCATTCGCGTCACGTTGATGTCTCCCACGCTCAAACCGGGCAGATTCCGGGTTCAGATACGGCGGTCCGCCAGACGGCGGTTGTTTCACTCTGCACAACTACTGCGTAGCGTGAAACGATTCTGCCGCGCCGAAGAAGACGCTGTCAACGGATCGATCTGGATTCGCCAGCAGGATTTACACGGGCTTTACGACGTACGCGAAGTGGCCCGCATGCACGAGGCATGCGGGCCACTTCGAGAGTGCCGATCCGTGTCTCGGCAGGCGCAGATCACTCAGCCTTGGGGAAGCCGTTCCGCTCGGAGATCGCAGCAGCGGCGGCCAGCACGTGCTCGGCCAGCTCGGGCACCTTCTCGGACGTGATGCGGAACGACGGGCCGGAGGCCACCACCGCGGCGATCACCCCGCCGCCCAGGGAACGGATCGGCGCGGCGACCCCGGTGAGACCGATCTCGTGCTCGTCGGCCGAATAGGCGTAGCCCAGCTTCCTGACCTCGGCGAGCTGCTCCTCGAGCAGCGCCGGGTCGACCACGGTCTCCTCCGTGTAGCGCTCGAGCCCGCCCTCGAGGATCCGTCGGCGGTCCTCCGGCGACATGGTCGCCAGGAAGACCTTGCCGGACGCAGTGGTGTGCAAGGGGCTCCGCTGCCCGACCCAGTTCACCGATGTGATCTCGGCACTCCCGATCACCTGGTCGATCGTGATGGCCTCCTCGCCGTCGTTGATGACGATGTTGACGGTCTCACCGACCGCGTCGGCCAACGCCATACAGATCGGGCGACTCGTGACCGAGATGTCGTGTTTGCGGGTCGCGCCGGCGGCCAGCTGGATGACGCCATAGCCGAGCTGATAGTGCCCCCGAGTCGCGTTCTGCTCCACCAGCCCGCGCGCCTCGAGGGTGGCCAGCAAACGGAAAACCGTTGACTTGTGCACCCCCAGTTCTTCGGAGATCGGCGTGACTCCGACAGCCCCCCGACGGGCGAGCACCTGGAGGATGGAGATGGCTCGGTCCACTGAGTGAACGGTCGTGCTCCGTGTTTCGCTCGTGTTGCTCATGCTGAAACAGTATGCCTCCCTGTCAGATTCTCCCCTTCGCCCCTACCGCCGGGTAGCCGCGGCGCGAGCCATCAGACGCCTCCGTACGAGCCCAGAAATCGGTCGGAACAGGGTCTTGATGCCGACGCCGTCGACGGTCTAGTTTGTTTCATATAGCGCTCTTGTTTCGCTATGAGAAACATCCCCGCAACTGAGCAAGCTGGACGCCCCCATCCGGGGCAGGAAGAAGAGACGCCATGGCAGACAACAGAGTCGTCGTCTACAAGGGGCCGGGCGAGGTGGCCGTCGAGTCCATCGAGTACCCGAAGCTGGAGCTCCCCCAGGACGTCGTGAGCGGCCTGGGCATCAAGCGCGCCGCGCCGCACGCGGTGATCCTCAAGCTCGTGACCAGCAACATCTGCGGCAGCGACCAGCACATGGTGCGCGGCCGGACGACCGCCGCCGTGGGTCAGACGCTCGGCCACGAGATCACCGGCGAGATCGTCGAGATCGGCGACGACGTCCTCTTCCACGAGGTGGGCGACATCTGCTCGGTCCCGTTCAACATCGCGTGCGGTCGTTGTCGCATGTGCAACGAGGGCAAGACCGGCATCTGCCTCAACGTGAACCCGGCGCGGGCCGGCGCGGCGTACGGCTATGTGGACATGGGCGGCTGGATCGGTGGCCAGGCGGAGTACGTCATGGTCCCGTTCGCCGACTTCAACCTGCTGAAGTTCCCCGACCGCGACCAGGCCCTGGAGAAGATCCTCGACCTGACGATGCTCTCCGACATCTTCCCGACCGGCTACCACGGTGCCTACACCGCCGGCGTCACCACCGGGTCGACGGTGTACGTGGCAGGCGCAGGCCCGGTCGGGCTCGCCGCGGCGTACTCGGCACAGCTGCTCGGTGCCGCCACCGTCATCGTCGGCGACATGAACGCGGACCGGCTCAAGCAGGCCGCCAGCTTCGGCTGCGCGACCGCCGACCTGTCCTCCGGTGACGCCCTGGCGGACATCATCGCGGACATCGTCGGGGAGCCCGTCGTGGATGCGGCGATCGACGCGGTCGGCTTCGAGGCCCGCGGCCACGGCCGAGACGCCGCCGAGCAGCCGGCCACCGTCCTCAACGACATCATGGACGTGGCGCGCGCGGGTGCTTCCCTCGGCATCCCCGGCCTGTACGTCACCGGCGACCCGGGCGCCGTCGACGACGCTGCCAAGCAGGGCCAGATCGGTGTCCGGCTCGGTCTGGGCTGGGCCAAGTCGCACACGTTCGTCACCGGCCAGTGCCCGGTGAAGCAGTACAACCGCCAGCTGATGAACCTGATCCTCGCCGACAAGGCCCACATCGCCGACGCCGTCAACGCGAAGGCCATCAGCCTCGACGAGGCGCCGGAGAGCTACGCCGCGTTCGACCAGGGCGCGGCCACCAAGTACGTCATCGACCCGCACGGCATGGTGAGCTGACGCAACCGGACAGCTCGACGGTCCTGCCCCTGGCCATGTCGGCCGGGGGCAGTACCGGTTCACCCACCCAACAGGCGTCGCGCCTCACCCACGGTGACGACGGAGCCGGTGACCAGTACCCGAGCCGGCGCTTCCTCGTCCGGGGAGAGGGCCAAGGCCTCCCTGGTCGCTTCGAGGAGCGCATCGGCGAGGCTGTCGATCTCCAGAACCCGATCAGCGCCGAGGACTCCTCGAGCCGCGGCCGCGGTGTCGCGAGAGGACAGTGAACGCGGACTGCTGTTCCGGGTGCAGATCATCGTCGTCACGACGGGGTCCAGCTCCGCGAGCATGCCCTCGAGGTCCTTGTCGCCCATCGCGGCGACCACGGCGACGGTCGGCCGCGTGCCCAGATCGGTGAGGCCGGCCGCCAGTGCCCGGGCACCGTCGGGGTTGTGGGCTGCGTCGAGGATCACCGCGGGGGTGCCGGGCAGCACCTCGAGCCGCCCGGGCGAGCGGGCCGAGCCCAGCGCCCGTCGCAGTGCGTCCAGCGGGATCACGTCTCCCAGGAGTGCTTCGATGCTCGCGATCGCGAGTGTCGCGTTGTGCGCCTGGTGGCGGCCGTGAAGCGACAGCGGGATCTCGGGATAGTGACCGGCGAGGCCGTTGACCGAGATGATCTGTCCATCGCCGAACGCTCGTCTGCCGCTCAGGCGGAAGTGACGGCCCTCGACCATGAGCCTCGCGAGATGCGCGTCGGCGTGGGCTCGGAGGAGCTGCTCGACATCTGGGGTCTGCCGAGCCGTGACGGCCAGCGCCCCCGGCTTGATGATCCCGGCCTTCTCGGCCGCGATGTCGAGCCTGGTCGGACCCAGGTGATCGACGTGGTCGAGGCCGATGGGGAGGATCGCGGCGACCGGGGCGTCGATGACGTTGGTCGCGTCCCACATGCCGCCCATGCCGACCTCGACCGCCGCGACGTCGATGCCGGCCGTCGAGAACGCCTGGTAGGCCATGGCGACAGTCATCTCGAAGAACGACAGCGGAGTGGGACCCTCGCGGTCCACGGCCTCGGCCGCGGAGAGGACATCGCGGTAGGCCTGGACGAAGCCATCCTGCGGGATCGGCCGCCCGCCGATGCTGATCCGTTCCCGGATGTCGGCGAGATGAGGGCTGGTGAACCGGCCGACCGTCGAGCCCAGCTCGAGCAGGATCGCCTCCACCATCCGCGCGGTGCTCGTCTTGCCGTTGGTTCCGGTGATGTGGATCGACCGGTAGTCGCGCTGTGGCCGGCCGAGCGCGTCTGTCACCGCTCGGATGCGCTCCAGGGACGGGGCGATCCTGGTCTCGGGCCAGCGGGCGAGGAGTCGCTGCTCCACCTCGTCGACGTCGAGGCCGACGTCGAGGCCGGTCACTGGGGTTCTCCGCCCAGGCGCGCCAGCAGGTCGCGGCGCCAGGTCTCGGTCTCGGCGACCTGGTTGAACGTGAACAGGTGCAGACCGGCGATCGCGGCTTCCGGCCCGTCCAGGTCCGGCGCCGCACGGGTGAGGAACCGCTCCGGCGAGTAGCCACCGGGCGCGGCGATGCGCGCGAACATGCCCTTGTTCTTGGCGAGGAACCGCGTCGACTCCCCCACCCCGATCTTGGTCGCCATGGTGAGGAGCTTGGCGGGCTCGACCGGGCCGGGCAGCCCGACGATGATCGGCGTCGTGACGCCTCGGGCGCGCACGCGACGTACCCAGTCGGTGAGGGCTCTGTCGTCGAAGGTGAGGTTGCTGACGATCTCGGTGGCGTGGTGGCGCTTGTCCCACATCGCCTGCACGAGACGGTCGTGGATGATCGTCGGATGGTCCTCGGGATAGCCGGCGACACCGACGTGACTGAACGGGTCGCCGAGATCGACCAGCGCCTCGAGGAGCTCCAGCGCACCGGGGAACGCGCCGGGGCGCTCCGCGTCGCCGGCAGGTACGAAGACCTTGTCGATGCGGGCTGCCTTCAGACGAGCAGTGATCTCGGCGAGCTCGGCCCGGCTCGAGACCATGCGGGCGGCGAGGTGTGGCACGACGTCGTAGCCGTGCTCGGCGAGCCGGATCGAAAGGTCCACCGTCTGCTCCAGGCCCTTGGCCGGCGAGGCGGTCACCGTGAGCGTTCGGCCTGCGGGAAGGGTGCTCGTGACGACGTCCTCGATCGAGGCGGTGGGAAGGACCTCGTAGCGAGCGTCGAGCAGCAGCCTCCGGACGGTCGCGGCGGCCGAGCGACGGCTCATCGCTGGCCGGCCCGGACCGGTTCGGCCGCGACCGTGGTCCCACGCAGGCGGGCAGCCACCCGAGAGGCGGCGGCGGCGCCGGAGACCGAGTGGACGCGTACGCCCCACGCTCCCCCGGCAGCGGCGATGGCGGCCACGGCGTCGGACGCCTCGTCCCGGTCCGCGGCGACGTCCGGGGCCCGCCGTCCGTACGCGGCGGCCTCGGCGAGGAACCGCTTGCGGGAGGCCCCGACGAGGACGGGGAACCCGAGGTCGCGCAGCGCCGGGAGGGCCGCGAGCAGCTCCCAGGACTGGGCGGCGTTCTTCGCGAACCCGAGACCGGGGTCGAGGACGATGCGCTCAGGACGTACGCCGGCGGCGAGCGCGGAGTCGACCCGGCCGCGGAGCTCGGCGCAGACGTCGCCGACGACCGAGTCGTAGAAGCAGAAGTCGTCCATCCGCATGGAGTGGGCGCGCCAGTGCATGAGTACGCAGGTGACCTCCGCCTCGGCCAGGAAGGGCAGCATCCTGGGATCGGCGAGCCCGCCGGACACGTCGTTCACGATGACGGCCCCGGCCGCGACGGCTCGCTGGGCGACCGAGGCGCGCATGGTGTCGACCGAGACCGGCAACCCCTCCCGGGCCAGGGCCTCGATCACCGGGATCACGCGGGCGATCTCCTCGGTCGCGCTGACCCGCTGGGCACCGGGCCGGGTGGACTCGCCGCCGACATCGAGGAGATCGGCGCCGTCGCGCATGAGCTCGAGGCCTCTGCGTACGGCGGCGTCGACGTCGAGGAACCGGCCGCCGTCGGAGAACGAGTCGGGGGTGACGTTGATGATGCCCATCACCTGGCAGCGCTGGTCTACCTCGGCGAGCAGCTGCGTGGCACTCATGTCAGAGCCCCGGCGATCGCCTCCCTGGCAGCCAGCTGCTGTTCGGCGATCTCGACGATGTTGGTCAGCAGCATGGCCCGGGTCATCGGTCCGACCCCGCCGGTGGCACCGCTCATCTTGCCCGCGACGACGTCCACGTTCGGATCGACGTCGCCCAGGATGCCTTCGATGGTGCGAGTGATCCCGACGGACAGGACCGTGGCGCCGGGGCTGACCCAGTCGGGCTTGACCAGATGAGCCACACCCGCCGCCGCGACGATGACGTCCGAGGCCCGGGCGTGGGCGGCGACGTCGCGGGTCTCGATGTTGCACAGCGTGACGGTGGCGTGCTCGGTGGGTCGGGTGAGCATGAGCCCGAGCGGCCGGCCGACGGTCAGACCGCAGCCGATGACACAGAACCGCTGTCCGGTGATCGGCACGTCGTGCTGCCTCAGGAGCTCGATGATCCCGCGCGGCGTACACGGCAGCGGAGCAGGAGTGCCGAGCACCAGCTTTCCGAGATTCGTGGGGTGAAGCCCGTCGGCGTCCTTGTCCGGGTCGATGAGCTCTAGGACCCGATGGGTGTCGACGTGGGGCGGCAGGGGCAGCTGGACGATGAAGCCGGTGCAGGTCGGATCCTCGTTGAGCTGCTGCACCGCTGCCTCGATCTCGGCCTGCGACGCGCTGGCGGGGAGCTCGATCCGGATGGAGGCGATGCCCACCTCGGCGCAGTCGCGGTGCTTGCCCGCGACGTAGGCGCGGGAGCCGGGGTCGTCACCGACGAGGATGGTGCCGAGGCCGGGGTCGATCCCGGCTTCGTGCAGTGCCTTCACCCGCACGGCGAGCGCGGTCTTCAGATCAGCAGCAACGCGCTTGCCGTCGATCTTTGCAGCGGTGGTCATGCACTTCTCCTTCTCGCGAGACCCGTGACGTCAGCATTCGATGACGTTGACGGCGAGGCCTCCGCGGGAGGTCTCCTTGTACTTGATCTTCATGTCGGCTCCGGTCTCGCGCATGGTCTTGATCGCGGCGTCGAGAGAGACCCGGTGGCTGCCGTCGCCGCGAGCGGCGATGCGGGCGGCATTGATGGCCTTGTTGCTGGCGATCGCGTTGCGCTCGATGCAGGGAATCTGCACCAGGCCGCCGACGGGGTCGCAGGTGAGGCCGAGATTGTGCTCGATGCCGATCTCGGCCGCGTTCTCGACCTGCTCCGGGGTGCCGCCGAGCACTTCGCACAAGGCTCCGGCAGCCATGGCGCAGGCCGAGCCGACCTCGCCCTGACAGCCGACCTCGGCCCCGGAGATCGACGCGTTGATCTTGAACAGGATGCCGACCGCGGCGGCAGCGAGGAGGAATCGCACGATCCCGTCCTCGTCCGCGCTGGGCACGAACTTCTCGTAGTAGTGGAGCACGGCCGGGACGATGCCCGCCGCGCCATTGGTCGGCGCAGTCACGATCCGTCCGCCCGACGCGTTCTCCTCGTTGACGGCGAGGGCGAAGAGGTTGACCCAGTCCATCGCTCTGAGCGGGTCCGTCTCGTCCGTCGATGCCTGGAGGTGGGTGTAGAGACCGGGCGCACGCCGCGGAACCTTCAACCCGCCGGGCAGCGTGGGGTCGGTGCGGGTGCAGCCGTTGTGCACGCACTCCTGCATGACCGACCAGATGTGCAGCAGCTCGCCGCGCACCTCCTCCTCGGTACGCCACGCCAGCTCGTTGGCCATCATCACGTCGCTGATCCGCTTGCCCGACTCGGCGCAGACCGCGAGCAGCTCCGCCCCGGTGGTGAACGGGTACGGGATCGGGGTCGCGTCCTCGACGATCCGATCGGCGCCGGCCGCGTGCTCGTCCACGACGAAACCGCCGCCGACCGAGTAGTAGGTGCTCTCCAGGAGCATCTTCGTGTCGGCGTCGAACGCGCGGAAGATCATGCCGTTCGGGTGCGCGGGAAGGGTCTTGGTGCGGTGCATGACGACGTCGTCGGCGTCGAACTCGATGTCCCGGGCGCCGGAGAGCCTCAGGCGCCGGGTGGCACGGACCTCGGCCACACGAGCGTCGGCGTTGCTGGTGTCGACGCTCTCGGGCCGGTTGCCCTCGAGCCCGAGGATCACGGCCTTGTCGGAGCCGTGGCCGTGACCGGTGGCACCGAGGGAGCCGAACAGCTCCACCTGGGCACGAGCGACGGCGTCGAGCAGTGAGCCTGCCTTCAGGGCATCGATGAACTGCGCCGCCGCGCGCATCGGGCCGACCGTGTGGGACGACGACGGCCCGATGCCGACGGAGAACATGTCGAACACGCTGAGTGCCATCAGCCGGATCCCAGGCGCTGTGTCGAGCTTGTCGAGATGAGCTTGAACTCGGCCATGGCGTCGATCAGCCAGCGGCCCAGGTAGTCGGCGTACGAGGCACGCGGCAGGATCCGGTAGGAGTCCGTG
The DNA here is from genome assembly GCF_044744805.1 of Nocardioides sp. NPDC087217. NCBI lineage: Bacteria > Bacillati > Actinomycetota > Actinomycetes > Propionibacteriales > Nocardioidaceae > Nocardioides > Nocardioides sp. NPDC087217. Next base: position 656,989 of record NZ_JBIUZB010000003.1, on the reverse strand, counting down.
TCGACCTTCCAGAGGATCACCGGAACACGTCCGATGGTGCTGGCGACCGCCTTGCCCGGCGTGAAGGCCCTCGGGTGGAGGTCGAGCGGACAGCCCTTCTCGAGGACCGCCTGCGCCGAAGGTCCCTCGAGCCGGAAGGTGGTGCGGTTGGCCGACAGGTCGACGACCGCGGCACCGCCTCCCGTGACGCCTGCACGGAGGTAGGACACCAGGGTGGACCCGGCCACGCTCTGCGAGATGACCAGGAACTCGTCGGGCGAGAGCCACAGAACGACCACGTCGTGGCCGGTGGCGACCTCGCCGCACCAGGCGGGAAGCTCGGCGCCGAGGATCTTGGCCAGGCGCTCCCGGTCGGGCGAGCCGACCGGCACTCGCAGACCCACCATGGTGAGGAACTGCTCCTCACGCACGCGCACCCCGAGCGCTCCGGTGACGCCGGCGTCGACGAAGGCGCCGTGCAGGTGCTGGGCCGGGCTGACGCGCAGAGCCGAGATCTTCTTGTCGAGCGGCTCGATCGTGGTCTCAACCATCGCGGCGGGTTCCTTCCGGGTCGTAGAGGACGGTTTCAGCGACGACGACGTCGACCAGTCGGTCACCGACCGGCGCGACGAGGGTCTGGCCGATGCGGTTGCGGCCATCCTTGATGAGTGCCAGGGCGAACGAGCGCCCGAGCGCGGCACTGTGGTAGCTCGAGGTCACGTGCCCGAGCATCGGCACCGGTCCCTCGGCCGGGGTGATCGGCGTACCTGATGCGACCAGCTGGGTGCCCTCGGGCAACCGGAACGACTTGTCGACGGGCAGCACCGAGACGAGGTGCTTGCGGTCCGTGCGTGCGGTGTCGGCCCGGTTGTAGGACCGCTTGCCGACGAAGTCCTTCGCCTTGGAGACGATCCACTCCATGCCCGCATCCTGGGGAGTGACCGTGCCGTCGGTGTCCTGGCCGACGATCGGGTAACCCTTCTCGGCGCGGAGCACGTGCATGGTCTCGGTGCCGTACGGGGTGATCGCCCACTCCTGGCCGGCGGCGTGGATCTCTTCCCACACGCGCTGTCCGAACCAGGTCTCGACATTGACCTCGAAGGCGAGCTCTCCGGAGAACGAGATCCGGCACACCCGCGCCGGGATACCCGAGGCGAGCGTCGTCTCGCGGAACGTCATGAACGGGAACGCCTCGTTGCTGACGTCGAGCTCCGGAGCGATCTTGGCGATCACCTCGCGCGACTTCGGGCCGACGACGGCGACGGTGGCCCATTGCTCGGTCACCGAGGTGAAGCTGACGTCCAGGGTCGGCCACTCGGTCTGGTGCCACTCCTCGAGCCAGTCGAGGACCTTGGCGGCGCCGCCGGTGGTCGTCGTCATGAAGTAGCGACCCTCGTCGATGCGGAGCGTGACGCCGTCGTCGAAGATCATCCCGTCAGGCGTGCACATGACGCCGTAGCGCGCGGATCCGGGGGCGAGCTTCTTGAAGGCGTTGGTGTAGATCCGGTTGAGGAACTCACCGGCGTCACTCCCCCACACCTCGACCTTGCCCAGGGTGGTCGCGTCCATCATGCCGACGGACTCGCGGACGGCGGCGCACTCGCGGAGAACGGCCTCGTCCAGGGACTCGCCGTTCTGCGGGTAGTACGACGGCCGCAGCCACTGCCCCACGATCTCCATCTCGGCGCCGTGCGCGACGTGCCAGGGATGGATCGACGTCAGCCGGGCCGGGTCGAACAGGTCACCCCGCTCGCGGCCGGCAAGGGCGACGAACGGGACCGGAGCGTACGGAGCGCGGTACGTCGTGGTGCCGATCTCGCCGGGGCTGCGACCGTCGTTGAGCGCGGCGGCGATGACGCCGATGGCGTTGACCCCGGAGGTCTTGCCCTGGTCGTTGGCGGTGCTGATCGAGGTGTAGCGCTTGATGTGCTCGACGCTGCGCATGCCGGCCCCGGTCGCCCGCAGGACGTCGTGAACGGTCTGGTCGCGCTGGAAGTCCACGAAGTGGTCGACCAGATCGTCGAGCGGAACGGAGGCCTCGGCGGCGAGCCACAGAGGGCGGGTCGTGCCGTCACCTGTCGCCGCAGGGAGCGGCCCGGTCGGGGCCTCGGCCTCGCCGATGAAACCGGCAGCGAGGAGCGCGGTCGCTGCCGCATGCCGCCCCTCGGCGAGACACGCATCGAGGGTGTAGCTGCCCCGGGCCGATCCCACGATCTGCTGACCGGCGACCTCGCCGTCGGGGACGAACCCGGCCAGGTCCTCGTCCCAGCGGACCTTGCCCTGCCGCTGGCTGTGCAGGTGGACCACGGGGCTCCAGCCGCCGGCGACGGCGACGACGTCGCAGGCGATCTCTCGCCGCTCGCCGACCGCGGCGCCGTCGGCGTCGATCGCCGACACCGTCGCGCCGGTGACCCGCGGGTCACCGTCGGTGTCGAGGACCGCGGAGCCGAGGATGACCTCGATGCCAGCCGCCGCGGCGCGACGGGCGGCCTCGGACTGCTCCGCGCGAGCGTCGACCACAGCCGCCACGGCGACCCCGGCACCCGTCAGGTCGGCGGCGACCTCGTAGGCGCTGTCGTTCGTGGTGGCGAGCAGCACGTTGGAGCCGGCGGCCACGCCGTAGCGGTTCAGGTAGGTGCGGACCGCGGAGGCGAGCATCACGCCGGGGCGGTCGTTGTTGCCGAACACCAGGGGACGCTCGTGCGCGCCGGTCGCGATGACGACCTGCTGCGCCCGGATGTGCCAGAGGCGCTGGCGGGACACACCGGTGAGCGCCTCCTTGGCGGAGGCGTCGAGGTGGTCCAACCGGCTCTCGAGCGCGATCACGTAGTTGGCGTCGTAGCTGCCGAAGGCGTTGGTCCTGGTGAGCACCGTGACCTCGGGGGCAGCCGCGAGCTCCTCGGTGACGCCGCTGAGCCAGGCGTCGGTGTCCACGCCGTCGATGCTGAGACCGCGCGTGGAGAAAAGAGACCCGCCGAGCTCCGGCTGGTCGTCGATGAGGATCACCCGAGCGCCGGATGCGGCGACGGTGCGGGCCGCGGTGAGCCCGGTCGGACCGGCTCCGATGACGAGGACGTCGGTGTGGACGTACTTCTTGTCGTAGATCGCGGTGTCGTCGGCGGGGTCGAGATCACCGAGGCCGCTGAGGTAGTCGGCCTCGATCCCGTCGACGAGCTCGACGGTCGTGGCCGGCAGCATCGACTCGGTCACCGAGTCGCCGGGACGCCTCAGCTTGACCAGCGCGTTGGACTCCTCGAGACCGGCGGCGAGGACGCCGCGAGGACGCTGTCGGTACAGCGAGGGGCCACACTCGAGCACGCCGTTGGCGATCAGTGCCGAGGCGAGGGTGTCACCGGCGTGGCCGGCGTACTCCTGGCCGTCGACGCTGAAGGCGAGACGGGTGGATCGGTCGATTCGGCCGCCGTCTGCGAGGCGGTGCGACGTCGTGCTCACTGCGGGCCTCCATCCAGGGTGGGACGCGGTTCGCCGGCCTGATAGACGGCGGCGATGCGGTAGGTGACGGTGTCGCGAAGAACGTTGAACCACTTGCGGCAGCCGGAGCTGTGGACCCAGCGCTCGGCGAAGATGCCCTTGGTGTTCTCGCGGTAGAACAGGTAGCGACCCCACTCCTCGTCACTGAGGGCGCTCGGGTCCTCCGGGTAGGGGACGTGGGCCTGACCGCCGTAGTGGAACTCGGTCTCGTCGCGGGACCCGCAGTTGGGGCAGCTGATGAGAATCATCGTCGGCTCCTTTCAGTGGGCCACGGCGGCTGCGCCGTGCTCGTCGATGAGGGCACCGGTGCTGAATCGCTCCAGCGCGAACGGTGCGTTGTACTCGTGGGGCTCGTCGTGGGCGATCGTGTGCGCCATCGTCCAGCCGGCGCCCGGCGTGCCCTTGAACCCGCCGGTCCCCCAGCCACAGTTCACGTAGAGCTGGTCGATCGGCGTCTTGCTCACGACCGGGGAGGCATCCGGGGTGACATCGACGATGCCGCCCCAGGTCCTGAGCAGATGCGCGCGGGCGAAGATCGGGAACAGCTCCACGGCGGCCGCCATCTGCTCCTCGATCACGTGGAACCCGCCGCGCTGCCCGTAGCCGTTGTACGCATCGACGCCCGCGCCCATGACCAGCTCGCCCTTGTGGGCCTGGGAGACGTAGACGTGGACGTGGTTCGACATCACCACGGTCGGGTGGACGGGCTGGTGGAGCTCGGAGACGAGCGCCTGGAGCGGGTGCGACTGGATCGGCAGGTCGAAGCCCGCCATCTCGGCGAGGACGCTGGAGTGCCCCGCCGCGCACAGCGCGACCTTGCCGGCCGCGATCGTGCCGCGGCTCGTCTGTACGCCGACCACCCGGTTGCCGTCCTTGAGAATCCCGGTCACCTCGCAGTCCTGGATCAGGTCGACACCGAGCTCGTCCGCCTTGCGGGCGAACGCCCAGGCGACGTGGTCGTGCTTGGCGATGCCCGCGCGGGGCTGGTAGGTCGCGCCGAGGACCGGGTAGCGGATGTTGTCGCTGACGTTGATGATCGGGCAGACCTCCTTCACCTGGTCGGCGTCGAGCCACTCCGCGTCGATCCCGTTGAGGCGGTTGGCCTCGCAGCGCCGCACCGAGTCGCGTACGTCCTGCAGCGTGTGGGCGAGGTTGAGCACGCCGCGCTGGCTGAACAGGAAGTCGTAGTCGAGCTCCTCGGGGAGCACCTCCCACTGCTTGAGGGAGTGCTCGTAGATCGCCGCGGACTCGTCCCACAGGTAGTTGGACCGGATGATCGTCGTGTTCCGGGCCATGTTGCCGCCCGCGAGCCAGCCCCGCTCGAGAACGGCGACATTGGTGATGCCGTGGTTCTTCGCCAGGTAGTACGCCGTCGCCAGACCGTGTCCGCCGCCGCCGATGATGACGACGTCGTAGGAGGACTTGGGCTCCGGGTTGCGCCAGAGGAAGTCGGGGTGCTCGGGCAGCAGGTCTGCCATCACTCGGCTCCGTTCGACTCGATGAGGTGGGGGTAGAGCGGGTGCTTCTCGGCGAGGTTCGTGACCCGGCTGCGCAACGCGTCGGCCGTCTCGTCGGTGAAGTCGTCCTTCAGCGCGGCCGCGATGATGTCGGCCACCTCGCTGAAGTCGGTGTCGCCGAAGCCGCGGGTGGCGAGGGCCGGCGTGCCGATCCGCAGGCCGGAGGAGACCATCGGCGGACGCGGGTCGAAGGGCACCGCGTTGCGGTTGACGGTGATGCCGATGCGGTGGAGCCGGTCCTCGCCCTCCTGACCGTTGAGCTCGGAGTCGCGCAGGTCGACCAGCACCAGGTGCACGTCCGTGCCGCCGCTGACCACCGAGACTCCCGCGGCCGCGACGTCGTCGGCGAGCAGCCGCTCGGCGATGATTCGGGCACCGCGCAGCGTACGCTCCTGGCGCTCGCGGAACTCGGGCTCCGCGGCGACCTTGAAAGCGACCGCCTTGCCGGCGATGACGTGCTCGAGCGGACCGCCCTGCTGGCCGGGGAAGACCGAGGAGTTGATCTTCTTGGCGATGGCGGGGTCGTTGGTGAGGATGACGCCACCGCGCGGCCCACCCAGGGTCTTGTGCGTGGTCGAGGTGACGACGTCGGCGAAGGGCACCGGGTTCGGGTGGAGGCCGGTCGCGACCAGGCCGGCGAAGTGCGCCATGTCGACCATGAGGCGGGCGCCGACCAGGTCCGCGATCCGGCGGAACTCCGCGAAGTCCAGCTGCCGGGGGTAGGCGGACCAGCCGGCGACGATCAGCTTGGGCCGGTGCTCGAGGGCCAGGCGCTCGACCTCGGCCATGTCGATCAGGAAGTCCTCGCGGCTGACCTCGTACGGCACGACCTGGTAGAGGCGCCCGGAGAAGTTGAGCTTCATGCCGTGGGTGAGGTGGCCGCCGTGGGCCAGCGAAAGACCGAGGATGGTGTCGCCGGGCTCGAGGAGGGCGAACATCGCGGCGGCGTTGGCCTGGGCTCCCGAGTGCGGCTGCACGTTGGCGTACTCCGCGGAGAAGAGCGCCTTGAGGCGGTCGATGGCGAGCTGCTCGATGACGTCGACGTGCTCGCAGCCGCCGTAGTAGCGACGACCGGGGTAGCCCTCGGCGTACTTGTTGGTGAGGACCGAACCCTGAGCCTCCATGACGGCGGCGGGAGCGAAGTTCTCCGAGGCGATCATCTCCAGCGTCGTCTGCTGGCGGCTCAGCTCGGCGTCGATCTGCGCGCTGACCTCGGGGTCGAGGTCTGCGAGCGAGGCGGTCAAGACGTCAACCACGATGAACTCCCAAACTCTTGAAGTACGATTGATATATCAGTTCGGGATCAACAGTATGCTGGGTAGCGAACACCTGTCAACGGCCCAGATCAGAAAGCGGTGACTTGGTATGACCGACGTTCAGGCGCCCGCCCGGCCGGCGATCGGCGCAACGATCTCGCTGGCGCACGCGGCCTACGAGCGCATCCGGGACCGGCTGATCATGCTCGACATCAGGCCCGGCGAGCCGATCAACGACGGCCGGCTCGCGGACTCGCTCGGGTTCGGCCGTACGCCGGTGCGCGAGGCCCTCAAACGCCTGGAGACCGACCATCTGGTCGTCTCCTACGCACGCCGCGGCACGTTCGCGACGGCGGTCGACGTCACCGAGCTGGGCGCCATCTCCGACCTGCGCCAGCAGCTCGAGCCGTTCGCCGCCAACCGAGCGGCGACCGCCGCGACCGACCAGATGCGGGCCGAGCTGCGCGACATGGCCGAGCGGGTTCGCGGTCTCGATCCGTCGGGCGACGACCGACCCACCCTGATGCGGCTCGACATGTCTGTGCACCGGATGATCTACCGCGCCACGGGCAACAGGCACCTCGAGGACGTCCTGGTCCGCTACGACAACCTTGCGACCCGGATCTGGTGCCTGGTCGTGGACAAGCTCCCGGACCTGGCGTCCCACATCTCCGAGCACGCCCCGCTCCTGGAGGCGATCGCCGACGGCGACGCCGAACGCGCCGAGCGGCTGACCCGACAGCACATCGACGGCTTCTCCACCGAGATCCGTCGCGTTCTCTGACTGCGTTCTCTCAACATGAGATCGGGCGCCGGCCCACCCGGCCGGCGCCCGATCTCGACCCGTCGGGTCACCCGCGCAGGCGGCTCATCTCGGGGTCGAAGAGCGGCTCCGGGGTGACCGTCGCGGAAATCCGCTGGCCGAAGTACTCGATCTCGACCTGGTCACCCTCGCCGATCTCCGCCGGGAGGTAGGCGTATGCGATCGGCTTGCCGATCGTGAACCCGTACGCCGCACTGGTGACGTACCCGACCGCGGTCTCCCCCGACAGCACGGGCTCCTTGCCGAGCACCATGGACTTGCCGTCGTCGATGGTGAGGCAGCGCAGCCGGCGAGCCGAGGTCTCCACCGAGCGACCCGCGAGGGCGGCCTTGCCGACGAAGTCCTCCTTGGCGGTCTTCACCGCGAACCCGACCCCTGCCTCGTACGGGTCGTGCTCGGTGGTCATGTCGGCGCCCCAGGACCGGTAGCCCTTCTCCAGCCGGAGCGCGCCGAACGCGGCCCGGCCGGCGGCGATGACACCGTGCTCCTGCCCGGCGTTCCACAGCACGTCCCACAGCTTCTGGCCGTTCTCGGCGGAGGCGTAGATCTCCCAGCCGAGCTCGCCGACGTAGGACAGGCGCAGGGCGGTGACGGGGATCCCGCCGATGGAGGCCCGCTTGCCGCGGAAGTACTTCAGACCGTCGTTGGTGAAGTCGTCCGTGCTGACCTTGGCGATCAGGTCCCTGGCCAGCGGCCCCCACAGTCCGATGCAGCAGGTGCCGCCGGTGATGTCGCGGACATGAGCGGCGAGCGCCGGGTTCTCGGCACGCAGCTTGCGCGCCTCGCGCCGGAGGTACGCCAGGTCGACCGTGCCGTTGGCGCCGACCTGGTAGAGCTCGTCCTCGAGTCGGGCGACGGTGATGTCGCTCTTGATCCCGCCCTGCTCGTCGAGGAACAGGGTGTAGGTCACCGCACCGGGCTTCTTGGTGACGTCACCGGTGGTGAGCCGCTGCAGCAGGGTCTCGGCGCCGGGTCCGGAGACCTCGAGGCGGCGCAGCGGCGTCATGTCGTACATGGCGACCGCGGTGCGGGTCTTCCACGCCTCGACGGCCGCGATCGGAGAGTAATAGCGGGCCGACCAGTCGTCGCGCGTCGGCGACTTCCACTCCTCGGGCAGCTCGTCCAGCAGGGCTGCGTTGGCCTCGTACCAGTGCGGCCGCTCCCAGGTCCCGGCCTCGAGGAAGAAGGCGCCGAGCTCGACCTGACGGGCGTGGAACGGGCTGACCCGGATGTCACGGGGCGAGTCCTTGGGCTGCAGCGGGTGGAGGATGTCGTAGATCTCGACGAAGTTCTGCTGCGACGTCTCGCTGACGTACGCCGGAGCCAGCTGCGTCTCCTCGAACCGGTTGAGCTCGAGGTCGGCGAGGTCGTACTGCGACCGTCCTGTGGTCAGCACCTCGGCCACCGCCCGGGCGACGCCCGCGGAATGGGTGACCCAGACCGCCTCGGCCACCCAGAAGCCGTCCAGGTCGCGGGACTCACCGACGAGCGAGCCGCCGTCGGGCGTGAACGAGAAGATGCCGTTGAACGACGACTCCGCGATCTCCGTCTCCTGGAGGCACGGGAGCAGCTTGCGGCACTCGTCCCACGGGCCCTCGAAGTCCTCGGGCGTGAAGTCGAGCCGCGACGGCATGTTGTCGTGGTCGACGTGCTCCGGGGTCGGGCCGAGATCGGAGGCGACGTACGGCATCGGCCTGTGGGCGTACGAGCCGATCCCGTAGGCATCGCCCCACTCCCGGAAGTAGAGGTCCTGGTCCTGGTGTCGCAGGATCGGCAGGGTCGCGCCGTCGGGCGCCTCGTGCTTGCCGGCCAGGACCGGCACCGATGTGGTCTTGATGAACTGGTGGGCGAGCGGGAGGAGCGGCACGTCGGTGCCCGCCATCTTCCCCACCTCGACACCCCAGAAGCCGGCGCAGGAGACGACGATGTCGGCCTCGACCACACCGTTCGTGGTCTCGACGCCCGTGACGTGGCCGCCCTCCTGGAGGACTCCGGTCACCGCGGTGTGCTCGAGATAGGTGACGCCGGCCGCCTGCGTACGCTCGATGAGCAGGTCGACGGCGCGCGCCGCCCGGGCCAGACCGTCGCTGGGGATGTGCAGGCCCGCGAGGACCTGCGACTCGTCGATATGCGGGTAGAGGTTCTTGCACTCGGCGGGACCGATCACCCGGGCCTCGATTCCCCAGGACTTCGCGTAGCCGAGCTTGCGGTAGAGCTCAGCGACGCGGGCCTCGGTGGTCGCGACCTCGAGGCCGCCGACCTGGTTGAAGCAGCTCACCCCGTCCTTCTCGAGGGACAGGAACTTCTCCACGGTGTACTTGGCGAACAGGGTCATCGTCTTCGACGGGTTGATCTGGAAGACGAGACCAGGCGCATGGGAGGTCGAGCCGCCGGGCAGGCTGAGTGGGCCCTGTTCGATGACCGTGATGTCGGACCACCCGCGTGACACGAGTTCGTCCGCGAGGTTCGTGCCGACGATGCCGGCGCCGATGATGACTGTGCGGGGCGAGGACGTCATGAGCAACTCCTGAGATTCGGGTTGGTGGTCAGCGGAACACAACGGTGCTGGAGCCGTGCATGAAGACGCGGTGCTCGCAGTGCCAGCGGACGGCGCGCGAGAGTGCGAGGCACTCGGCGTCCTGACCGACGGTGGCCAGGGCCTGCGGTGTGTAGGTGTGGTCGACCCGGTTGACCTCCTGCTCGATGATGGGCCCCTCATCGAGGTCAGCGGTGACGTAGTGAGCGGTGGCGCCGACGAGCTTCACACCGCGTTCGTGCGCCTGGTGATAGGGCTTGGCCCCCTTGAAGCCGGGCAGGAACGAGTGGTGGATGTTGATCGCGCGGCCCTCGAGCTGGCGGCAGAGGCCGTCCGACAGGATCTGCATGTAGCGGGCGAGCACGACCAGGTCGACGTCGTACTCCTCGACCAGGTCGAGCATGCGCTGCTCGGCCTCCGGCTTGGTCTCGGGCGTGACCGGGATGTGGATGAACTCCAGTCCGGCCGCCTCCGCCATCGGCCGAAGATCGTCGTGGTTGGACGCGACGACAGCGATCTCGGCCCCCAGTGTCCCCCCGCGCCACCGGAAGATGAGGTCGTTGAGGCAGTGGCCGAACTTGGAGACCATGACCAGCAGTCGCGGCTTGCGCTCGTCGTGGAACGCGTACGACATGCCGAACCGGTCCGCGATCGGCCCGAACGCGGCGGTGAGCTCATCGACATCCGCCCCGTCGACGGAGGCGAACGCGGTCCGGAGGAAGAACAGCTCCCCCACCCGGTCGTCGTGCTGCTGGTGCTCGAGGATGTCGAACCCGCGGTCGTACAGGAAGCTCGTGACCGCCTGCATGATCCCCGGGCGCTCCTGACAGGACAGCGTCAGCACGTTGGTCGTCGCGGTGGGCGCGGTCGCCACGGACGCAACGGCGGTCGGGCTTGGCGGGCTGATGGTCATGCTGGGCTCCTGGTTGCCGATGATGATACACAACTCATATATCAGAATGATCGTAGAACGGCTCTCAGATCGCCGTCAAGGGCTTCGCCTATCGCGCGGCGAACACAGGTGCCTGAGTGCAAGGCATGGGATACAACAGGCTGTCGAAATGAAGAAAGCCTCTGACCAGTTCGTCTTCCCTGATCAGAGGTTCTTCAAGTGGCTTCCCGAGCCGCTACACGGTGACCGAGTTGCGGTTCTCGCCCACTGCCAACGGGTCATAGGTCGGGTTCAGCAACATCTCGTGGAGGTGGCGGCGTCGAACACCCATGTTCCCGCCGTCGTAGACGGGGAAGCAGAGCACGTCCTGCATGATCCGGCCGAGTGGCGTCCGGTCGCCGTAGGAGTCGACGCCGACCAGTCGCATGGCGTCGTACACCGTCTGGACAGAGAGTTCGGAGTTGTAGATCTTGACCATGTTGGAGAGCTCGCGGTCCGCCCCTCCTGTCTTGTCGAAGTGATCGGCTGCCTTCCAGGCGAAGTAGCGCCCAGCCTCGATGCGCGTCTTGATGTCGGCGAGCATGTAGCCCGCGTTCTGGTACTCCAGGATCGGAACCGGCCCGGATCGCTTCTCCGTCCTGACGAAGTCGTAGGCGATCTCGAAGGCCGCGCGCATCTTGCCGACTGCGGCCGCGCCGATGCTCGAACAGGTCCACGAGAAGGCAGCCTTGGTCAGGTTGAGGCCGTCACCGGGCTGCCCGATCAGGTTCGACAACGGCACCCGGACGTCCTTGAACTCCACGATCGGCGAGTTCGTCGCGGGGTGGCCGAAGGTGTCGATCATTCCGGTGATCTCCACGCCGGGAGTGCCCTTCTCGACGACGATGATGGCCAGCGACTCAGCCGGACCCTTCGTCTTGTCGATGCGGCACACCACGCTGATGAGGTCCGCGCCGTCGTCGTCCCAGCCGGAGGCATTCGTGGTGTACGCCTTACGACCGTTGATCACCCATTCGTCCCCGTCCTGGACGGCGAAGGTCTGCACGCCGAAGTCGGGGTCCGGGTGATCGAAGTTGGCACCACCGGCAGCCTCCGTGAATGCGATCGCCCCCAGGGCCGGGCTGCCGTCCAGGAAGGGCCGGAAGAAGCGTTCCTTCTGCTCCGGCGTACCGGCGACGACGATCGGGTAGACGCCCAGACCGGTCCCGAGCACGGCGGTGGGAGTGTTGATCTCCACGCGGGCCAGTTCCTCGACCGCCAGCGCGAACTGGAGATTGGTGAAGCGCTGACCGCCGTGCTCGGCGGGAATGAGGCCCTTGATGAACCCCGCGTCGACCATCTGCTGATAGAACGGCTTGAGCGCGCGGAAGCGTTCCAACGGCGTACTGATCGGTGCGATGACGGAATCAACGCCCGCGAGCACGCCCTCGGCGAACTCGCGGGCCTGGGAACGCAGGCCGAGCTGCTCCTCGGACAAGGTGAAGTCGATCGACATGGTGCTCCTTCGTTCGGTGTCGGCAGATAGGAAAACGTTCTGCCACTTCGAAGTGCGCTGCCGCGGACCAGAGTGCACATCAACCGGAACCACGGTGCATCGATCTGGCAGTGAGTCCGTGAGGGGCCGTTGACAACGAGACGCCGTCCGGAGTAACACCGACGTAGGCGGGGCATGCGTTGATTGGCTCAATCAACTGCGGGAGGTGGCGTTCGATGCGTTGGCAGACGAATACTCGTCCGCGAGCCGAGCAGTACAGCTACTGGCGCGAAGTCGTATGCGAGGCGTTCACCCCGCTTCGACCGACGGCTCGCGGCGCCCGCGACTCTTGGGATCGCGAGGGACTGTCCGGCTGGGTGGAGACGCACGCGTTCGGAGCGGTGAACGGCGCCGAGATCGGAACCTGCGACCAGACGATCCACCACGGCAAGGCGGAGGTCGACCGGTTGGAGGAGGGAGTCGCCTTCGTCAATCTGATGCTTCGTGGCCGATCCGTGGTCACGCAGGGCGGCTCCATGTGCCTGTCGGAGCCCGGCACCTTCTCGATCGTCGATGCGACCCAACCATTTCGCCTCGACTACCTCGATGACTGGCGCGCGATCTCGTTCCGGGTACCGCTGGAGCTGATTCCTGATGGCGTGGCCAATTCCGATACCGCCGTGCGTTACACCACGAGCCGAGGGCTTGCCTCGGTCCTTGCTGACACCATGCGATCAGCGTGGCGCGCAGGAACGACGCTCAACGACGGCCAGGCCGATGGCGCCGGCCTCGCCGTCGTCTCGCTCGTGACCGCGCTCCTCCGAGACGCACCGGCGACCGAGCTCGCCGCAGACCCGGTCGGCGGCACGGTGCTTCGGGAGAACATCGAGCACTTCGTGGCCAGACACCTCCAGTACGGCGAGGTCAATCCGACCGCGGTCGCCCAGCACTTCGGGATCTCGGTCCGCAAGCTTCACCTCCTGTACGAGGACAGACCCGCCACATTCGGCCAGACCGTGATGAGGCTGCGCGCCGAGCAGTGCGCAGAGGACCTCCTCGCGAATCCAGGCGGAATGACCATCACCGATATGGCGGCCAAGTGGGGATTCAGCGATCTGTCACACCTCAACAGGGTGTTTCGACGGCGCTTCGGCTGCCGAGCGTCCGAGTACGCACTGCAAGCGCCGCACGTTTCGACACCGTGAAATTTCCCGCGGGAATGCAGAGCGACCGTTGACAGCGGCACCGGAGAAGCGCACGGTTGACGGTCATACACCAGCACCGAGACTGGGGGGAGTTCTATGCCATCGCAAGAGCTCGTCGCGATCGACACGCAGCAGGTCGCCGCGACCGAGCGTGCCGACTACTGGCGCGAGAACGTATGCGACACCTTCGTCCCCCTGCGGGTGCAGCCTGCCGGCGATGACATCGGCGGGAGGATCACCGGTTCCACTTTGGCGCAGACGCACGTCCGACGCATCCGGGCCGTCGGCCACGAATTCGAACGACGCCCCGCCGACATCCGCCGCAGCGACCCCGAGGTTCTCCACTTCATGGTTCTCAACCGCGGTGTGACCCAGGTCGACCAGGATGGACGCACCGCGACACTCCATCCGGGCGACCTGCTCTTCTACGACAGCTCACGACCATTCCGATTCATCACCCCGAACGCCCTCGACTACACGATCGCACTGCTCCCCAAGCACCTTCTACCGGTATCCGAGCTGAGCGTGCGGTCCGGCACTGCCCGTGCCATCAGCGGCGACGAAGGGCTGTCGGCTGTCGCTCGCGACTTGGTCCGCGCCCTCGCTCGGCATGCCATCAGCGACGCGGCAGAGAGGCAATTCGCGCTCCAGCACACGCTGGTCGGGTTTCTCGCTGCCCTCCTTCCTGCCGAGGCGGCCCCGTCCCCTTCTGGTGCGGTCCACCGCCAACTTGCACGATCTTTCATCGAGCACCATCTCGGTGACCCCGACCTGTCCCCCGCCGACATCGCAGCTGCGTGCAGTATCTCGGTGAGCTACCTGCACCGGCTCTTCGCTGACGACGGCTGGACGGTGGCCGGCTACCTGCGCGAGCGGCGGCTTCAGGCCGCGTACGAAGAGCTGGCGGGCGGTCGCAACCCGGGCGAGCCGGTCGCCGCTGTCGGCCATCGGTGCGGACTTGTCGATCCGTCACATTTCAGTCGGCTCTTCAAGGCGCGCTTCGACCTGCCGCCCGGGGAGCTGCGCCGGGCGTCAGCGGCGTTGCCAGGGTCGAATGTGGAGCCATCGTCAACGGCTGGATAGTCGCGTCCTACGCTGATGTGAACCTGCCTTCCTAGTGTCGATCACGAGGTCACGAAGACCCACCCGACACCGCCAGGAGGCAGCCATGGAGTCCGCGATCGACCAGCATCTGACCTGTCCGAGGTCCCTGTCCCGCCGCGTCCCCGACGGCTACGAGCCACCGTTCCCGATGTGGGTCGGGCGCGCCGACGCCTCCGTGGAGCAGGTCGTGATGGCCTACCTGGGTGTGCAGTTCCGGGACGAGGCACAGCGTCCCGCAGCCCTCGCCGCGTTGCGCCACATGGTCAGCGGCCTCGAGGGCACCGACGGCGCCTCCCACCACGACCTCACCTACCACGTCGACAACCAGGGGCATCACAACCTGATGGTCGTCGGCTATTGGAACGACCCCGCCGCGTACTGCCGCTGGCTCCTCTCCGACAAGATCGCTGGCTGGTGGAGCTCGGAGGAGCGCCTCTCCGAGAGCCTCGGCTACTTCCGTGAGGCGGTGTCACCGCGGGTTGACCAGTTCGAGACGCTGTACGCCTTCCAGGACCAGTTGCCCGGCGTCGGCGCGGTCATGGACGGGATCAGCGGTGAGATCAACGAGCACGGCTACTGGGGTTCGATGCGGGAGCGCTTTCCCCTTTCCCAGACCGACTGGATGCAGGGCCGTGGTTCACTGACGGTCGTCTCCGGTGACCCCGACACCGGCGGCCGCGTGGTGGTCCAGGGCCACGACAACATCGCCCTCATCCGCTCGGGCCAGGACTGGATCGCCGCGGGCGCGGAGGAGCGGGCGCTCTATCTCGACGAGATCCTGCCGACGCTGCAGGCGGGCATGGACTTCCTGAGGGACAACGGTACCGAGGTCGGCTGCTACAGCAACCGCTTCGTGCAGAGCATCGACCTGGACGGAAACCTGCTGGACGAGAGCTACAACATCGGCCACTGGGCCTCACTGGACCGGCTCGAGCGCTGGGCCGAGTCACACCCGACGCACCTGCGGATCTTCACCACGTTCTTCAAGGTCGCCACCCGCCTCGACAAGCTCCGGCTCTACCACGAGGTTTCGGTCTCCGACGGGCGGCAGCAACTCTTCGAGTACATCAACTGCCACCCGGGCACGGGGATGATGCGCGACGCCGAGGTCCCGGCCGACGTCTGAGCGAGGCCCCTCGCCTGCGCCTTTCGGGCGCTCACGCATTTCGTCGGCGTGACTTTTCACCCCAATGCGTCGACAACCATTGACATATCGTTGCATTCAGAGCCACAGTCTCCGGACAACCGGGTGAGTTCCCAGCCACCCGACGCATCACCCTTTGGAGGAATCCCATGCCGATCGACCAGCCAGATGCGCAGGGCTTCGAAGCCCTCGCGACGGCCAACCGGCTCGCCATCGACCCCACCGATCTCTCGACCTATCTCGGTGCCGCGACCGGCCTGCTCCAGTCCTGGAATGTCGTGGAGGAGCTCTACACCGAGATCGCTCCCGTGATCCCCGAGCGGACGTGCAGTCGCCCCTCGGAGGAGGAGAACCCGCTCGGCGCCTGGTACGTCACGACCGAGATCACCGGCGCTCCCGACGGTCCGCTCGCGGGCCGACGTGTGGCGATCAAGGACAACACGGCGGTCGCAGGCATCCCGATGATGAACGGGTCGAGGACCGTCGAGGGTTATGTGCCCGCGACCGACTCCACCGTGGCTGCCAGGCTGCTCGCGGCAGGCGCCACGATCGCAGGCAAGGCGGTGTGTGAGGACCTCTGCTTCTCGGGCGGCTCGCACACCTCGAAGACCGGACCGGTCCGAAACCCGTGGGACACGACCCGCTCCGCGGGCGGCTCGTCCAGCGGCAGCGGCGCGCTGGTCGCGAGTGGAGAGGTCGACCTCGCCATCGGCGGCGACCAGGGCGGCTCGATCCGCATCCCGTCGGCCTTCTGCGGCACGGTCGGACACAAGCCGACCTTCGGACTCGTGCCTTACACCGGCGCCTTCCCCATCGAACAGTCCATCGACCACCTCGGCCCGATCGCTCGTACCGTCGCCGACGCGGCACTCGCTCTGAACGTACTTGCCGGCCCCGACGGGCTCGACCCTCGACAGCCTGACACGGTTGCCCCGGTCGACTACGTCGCGGCCCTGCAGGAACCGGCTGCGGGCCTGCGCATCGGCGTCATTGCCGAGGGCTTCGGGCTGGCCAACTCCGAGCCGGAGGTGGATGCGACCGTGCGCGACGCCATCGCCACCCTCGAGGGTGCCGGTCTGGTGGCCGAGGAGGTCTCGATCCCCTGGCACCGGCACGGTGCCGCGATCTGGGACGTGATCTCCGTCGAGGGTGCCACCTTCCAGATGGTCGAGGGCAACGGATACGGAATGAACTGGAAGGGCTACTACGACCCCGATCTGATCGCCCACTACGGGCGCCAGTGGCGCGATGACCCCAACGCATTCTCGGAGACCGTCAAGCTCGTCATGCTCGCGGGCAAGCACGCCCTCGGCACAGCGTACGGTCGCCACTACGCGATGGCACGTGCTCTGGAGGCCTCGCTCCGCGAGGCGTACGACGAGGCGCTCGCGACCTATGACGTGCTTGTCCTTCCGACCGTGCCGATTCGCGCCAGCGTCATCCCTGGCCCCGACGCCCCCGTCGAGGAGGTCCTCGGCCGCGCGCTGGAGATGGTCGCCAACACCTGCCCGTTCGACGTCACCGGCCACCCCGCGTGCTCGGTGCCGGCCGGGCTCTCCGACGGCCTGCCCGTCGGCCTGATGATCGTCGGCAAGTTGTTCGACGACGCCACCGTCCTGCGTGTCGCGCAGGCCCTGGAAACCGCAGTCGGGGGCTTCCCGCTGCCGACCACTGTAAGGAGCAACGCATGAACGGAGTGTTCGATCTCGGCGGCACCGATGGGATCGGTCCGATCGATCCGCCGGCGGAGGAGCCGATCTTCCGCGCCGAGTGGGAGAAGCCGATCTTCACCATGTTCGCCGCACTCTTCCGCGCCGGCTGGTTCGGCGTGGACGCGTTCCGCCACGGCATCGAGAACATGGATCCCGCGGTCTACCTCAAGGCGCCCTACTACGAGCACTGGCTGGCCAGCTTCGAGTACCACGGCGCCCGAACCGGCAACCTCGACATGGCCGAGCTGGACCGGCGGACCGCCCACTACCTGGCAAACCCGGATGCCCCGCTTCCCGAGCACGAGCAGAGCCAGGAGCTGCTCGACTTCGCCAACGCCGTGGTGCCGGCAGGTGCCAGCGCCCTCAGGCCGACCGACAACGAGCCCCGCTTCAAGGTCGGCGACACGGTCCGGATGAGCAGCGACGTCCCGTTCGGCCACACCCGCATCGCGGGCTACACCCGCGGCAAGGTCGGCACCGTCATCGCCCACCACGGCTCGTTCATCTACCCCGACACCGCCGGCAACAACCTCGGCGAGGACCCCCAGCACGTCTACACGATCAAGTTCGACGCCACCGAGCTGTGGGGTGCCCACGGCGATGCCAACGGCACGGTCTGCTTCGACGCCTGGGACCCCTACCTCACCCTCGTCACCACCACCGAAGGAGCAGCAGCATGAGCAGCCTCGTCCCCAGCCAGGAGGAGATCTCCGCCCGCGTCAAGGCCCTGGAGTCGATGCTCATCGAGCAGGGCGTCATCACCACCTCGATGGTCGACCGGATGGTCGAGATCTACGAGAACGAGGTCGGCCCCCAGCTCGGCGCCAAGGTCGTCGCCAAGGCCTGGAGCGACCCCGAGTTCAAGGCCCGCCTCCTCGAGGACGCCACCGAGGCCTGCAAGGAGCTCGGCATCAGCGGACTCCAGGGAGAGGACATGGCTGTCCTCGAGGACTCCGACGACGTCCACCACGCGATCGTGTGCACCCTGTGTTCCTGCTACCCCTGGCCGGTGCTCGGGCTGCCGCCGAACTGGTACAAGGAACCTGCGTACCGCGCCAGGATCGTGCGCGAGCCGCGCAAGGTGCTCGCCGACGAGTTCGGATACGTCGTCCCTGAATCCACCGAGATCCAGATCTGGGACTCGAGCTCGGAGATGCGCTATTGGGTCCTGCCCCAGCGCCCGGACGGGACCGACGGCTGGTCCGAGGACCAGCTCGCCGAGCTCGTCACCCGTGACTCGATGATCGGCGTCGGTCCCGTGAAGGTCGCGTCATGACTGCCACCATGACCGACCTCCACACACTCCCCATCGAAGCGCGCCGCCGGGTCGTCGAGCAACTGGTCTGCGGTCTTCCTGGTGGCCGCCCCGGCGAGCTGTCCTTCGAGCAGCCGTGGGAGATCCGGGCGTTCGCACTGGCCGTTGCGGCTCATAAGGCCGGCGAATACCGGTGGCCCGCCTTCCAGGGAGCACTCATCGACTCGATCAAGGAGTGGGAGACCCAGAACCCGGGCCTCACGGACCCGTCATGGTCCTACTACGAGCACTGGGTCACGGCCCTCGAGACCGTCCTCGGCGAGGCCGGGGTCATCGAGTCCTCGACGGTCGAGGAACGCACCCAAGAGGTTCTGGCCACACCCGCCAACCGCAACCACCACGAAGCTCACCTCGAACCGATCGCCATCGACCCTGCTCGCAGCTGAGCCATCCACCGAAGGAGAATCCCATGAGCAACTCGTCCCCATCGCTCGCTCCGGCACAGTCCGCCAGCGTCCCCCTCTGGGCCTGGGCGGTCGCCGCCATCGCCCTCTTCGCCGTGTACTTCCTGGTCCAGGAGAACGGTGCCATCCTCTCGGCTGACGCCGCCACCTGGCTCCACGAGGTCACCCACGACGGACGGCACGCACTCGGCGTGCCCTGCCACTGATGTCCGCGGCGAAGGCGGGCTGGGGAGCCCGCATGCTCACCGGTCTGGGCGCCGGCGCTGCTGCCGGCATCTCGTCCGCGGCAGTCCTTCTGCTGGCGGTCGAACCCCGCATCGACGCGGCCATCGCCATCGAGGAAGGCAACTCGGGTGGGCACGCTCACTCGCATGAGGCGGCCGCAGGTGCGCATGACCAAGGCGAACTGGTGACCCGGCTGCAACAGCAGATCGGTGGCGCAGTCACGGTCATCATCGTCGCCGCGCTGCTGGGGCTCGCCTTCGCCGTGGTCTATGCCCGGGTGCGACACCGCCTGCCCGGGTCGACAGAGGTCGGCCGCTCGGTCGCACTCGGCGTACTCGGCTTCACGGCGTTCGCCCTCGCACCGGCGCTGATACTGCCTGCCAACCCCCCTGCGGTGGGCGACCCGGACACGGTCAACCAGCGCACGGCCGGCTACCTGCTGGTCATCCTGCTGACGATCGTGCTCACGATCGCGGTGTTCGCACTCATCCGTTCGCTGGCAAAGCGCGGCGTCAGCTCGGAGACACGCTGGGTTGCGGGCTGCCTACTCGGCATCGTGGGCGCCGTCGCCATACTCATACTGTTCCCACGGGTGGACACCGAGATCCCACATGAGGTCCCTGCGGCGCTCATCTGGGAGTTCCGTGTCAGCTCGCTCGGGCAACTGGCGGCCATGTGGGGCGTCCTCGGACTGGTACACGGCGTGCTCGCCGGCCGGCTGCACACGTCCCGAAGCCGGCGCCGAGCCTCCAAGCCCAGGCCCGTGGCCGTCTGAGCGGCCGACGGGCATGCACACCACAGCCGCGGCAGGCGGTGACCGCTGTACCGTCACCGTCTGCCGCGGCTGCTGCTGCGGCAGCACCGAGGTCCATCCGGACGTGGACCACCCAGGGCTCGTCACCGACCTCGGCGACCGCCTCGGCACCCGAGTCTCGCTCCGCGTGACCGGCTGTCTGTGGGTCTGCGGCGCGGCTAACGTCGTCGTCGTCTCCCCAGGCGCCGGCGCGCGGCGCTCAGGCGCCCGGCCAGTATGGTTCGCACGCATCCTCGGCCCCGAAGAGAACGCGGCGATCGCTTCGTGGGTTCATGCGGGAGGCCCGGGGCGCGCCCCGCTCCCCAAGCTGCTCGAACAGCACCTCACGCTCCCCTTCCGACGCCGCCGGAAGCAGCTGCCGCTCACCTCGCCAGATGCGTGAGCTGCTCGGTCACGTGGAGTGTTCCGCCCTGAGAGGTGGCGAGATAGATCGGCTGACGCATACCCCGCCACGACGTGCTGACCCTCCCCCGCGGACCGTCGTACGTCACTCCCTCCCGAAGCCGTTCGCCGACCACGCCCGGATCCCAGGACCCACCGTCGGCGGCGGCCCGGGTGACCAGATGCACCGCCTCGTAGAGCCCCTCGGTCATACTCGACACAGGCGCCGCCCCGGCCCCGAACCGCCGGTGGTACTCGGTTTTGAATGCATTGTTGGCCGCGGAGTCGAGGCTCTCGAAGTACGAGAACGCCGTCCACAGCCCTTCGCTGGCGTCCGGGCCGATGAACTCGTGTGTCGACTCATCCAGGACGAGCGCCAGCGTCGCCACCTCCTGGCGTAGACCAGCGGCGTGCATCTGCTGCTCGAACGCGACCTCGTCAGCGCCGACGAGCGAAGAGACGACGAGATCAGCACCGCTACGGCGAATGGAAGTGATGAGCGAGGCGAAGTCGGTCGTCCCCAGTTCGGCGTACGCCTCTGCGGCCACCGATCCACCGGACCGCTCGACCACCCTACGAACCGCCCGGCTGGCGCCGCGGGACCAGCAGTAGTCGTTGCCCGCCAGGTAGAAGTGGGACCCACTCGTCGCACGCATCAGAGCTGGGATGGCGGCGGCCGCCTGGGCGGCGGGGCGCTCGCCGAGACGAAAGAGCTCTGGCCCGCCGGCACCGCCCTCGTTCAGCGGCGTGTGGATGATCAAGACGCCGTACTTGCGTGCCACCGGGCGCAGCGCTTGGAAGACCGCGGAGGTGACGTTCGCCAGCACCAACCGGCACCCGGCGTGAGCCAACCGGACGAGCTCGGCCGCGCCGAGGCCCGGATGGGTGCCGTCGTCACCCGTCATCAGCTCGAGCGGGCGGCCCAACACGCCACCGTCTGCGTTGATCTGCTCAACGGCCAACCGTGCGGTGCTCCGTGCCGCGATCGAGAACACGCTGGCTGGGCCTGTGCCGCTGGAGATCAGGCCGAGTCGCCAGACGTTGCCGGCCGCGGGAGCCGGAGCTGCCACCATCCGCCGTGCCCAGCCCAAGACCTCCTCGTCCAACTGCACCGCAACCCGCACCGTGGAACGCGCAGGGCCGTCGGGACGTACGCTCACCGTCACGCTCCCGGTCCACGGGAGGTCGTGGTGGACCACGAAGCGCCGGGGGCGGTCGACGCTCACGACGCGACCGAGGATCTCGACGCGCTGACTGCCGAGCGCGGCAGGAAGGGTCAAGGGGATGGCCACCGGCACGCCGAGTCGCAGCGCTTGCCGCCTCGGCAACCGCCAGCCCGGCAGGCCGCCGACGGCGATCACATCGAAGGCCTGCTCAGGTGGACACGGGAGTTGTTCTCGGTCCGCGAGGATGATCTCGCCCATGGGCGACCCCTGTCAGCCGGTAGCGGTGGAGCGCCCGTCTGCGCTCTGCGGAGCCACCCTGGAGTCGGACCTCAACTCGTCGAGCGAGTCCCGGTAGACCTGGGCGACGAACCCCACCAGCTGCGATGCGGGTGTCGGGTCGATGCTGTAGAGGCGGAAGCGGCCCTCACGACGCTCGGTCACCAGGCCGGCCATGCGGAGCACGCGTAAGTGGCTGGACACCGTCGTCCGGCCGACACCTTGGACCCGGTCGGCGATGTCGCCGACTGCGAGCTCCCCGTCCGCCAGCGCGAGCAGGATCTCGCGGCGCGTCGGGTCGGCGAGGGCTTCGAAAACGACCCCACCTTGCGGCGCCACGGCGGCCTCCGGATCCGTCGAGAGATGATGACATATCGACGATATCTCAACGATCAGGTGTGTGGGAAGAAGTCACGTATCGGTGTTCGCGCGGCGGCCGCTGGTCAACGACGTCCTGCTTCCAGACCCGGAGCTCGACGCGCCGACCCCAAGAGCGCTGCAAAGTGTGACCAAGCCTCTGAACCGGACAAAACAACGAACTCAGCCTGTCTTGTTTGACCAGGTCAGACGGAGTTTCTTGCTCCCCCGGTTGGACTCGAACCAGCAACCCTCCGTTTCGAAAGCCCGCCGACGGTGCTTGACGCACGTTGACGAACAGCCACCCTCACCTGCTGGAACGTGAAAACGTCGGACCCGCTGTCAATCCGTGTCATCTGCCCAAAAACGGGAGAAAGGCAGGATCCTCACCGATCCGGGTCGAATCTGCCCAGCTCCTCCAGCATGTCGGCGGGCGTACCGCCCACGTGCCGCTCGACCGCGCAACTCGCATCCGACCTCAAGCCGAGCCGCTCCGTTCGCGACTGTGCCAACGCTCGTCGAGCGCAGCCTGAATCTCGGACCTGATCTCCTTGTGAACTTTGAGCAGGTTGGCGTCTTTCTGGGTTTGCTCAGCGCCTGGCTTGGTCTTCGCCTCAATCGCGTCGATCCGTTTGTCCAGCACGCCCAGTACGACACTCTCGGCATCGTCGTACTTCGGACGAGTCGCCCTTTCGATGATCACTTCCGCGAACACATCGCGGAGGATCTCGGCGCCCCTGGCCAGGGCACCCTCGGCCTTACCTTGCATACGCTCGCGGCGAGATGGCTCCATCCGACGATGCTAGAGCGAAAGCCTCCCAGATGCTTCCGATTGCGGTTCCGCCAGCGATGGAGTTGCCCCTCTACTTGGTCCAGCCAACAGACTCCCCTCGCTAGCCTGGTAGTCCACTTCACGACCTCTGGTCTGTGGTGGCTGATGTCGTGGCTAGGTCTCCGACGAGGTCGCTGCTGTTCCCGCGCCCCGTACATCTGGAACACGTTCCTGGTTACCGTGTTCGGCACCAACGGGGCAGTCAGGGTGACTACTCCTACGTGGAGCGCGACACCACGATGGGTGCCGTTGGTGCCGCGGTCTCGGGCACCGACTCGGGACCGCGGTCTGGTTCACGGCCCCGCAGCGGCTGCTGGACTCGGGCGACCATGCGTCGGGAAAAATCTCCGGCATTCGGTTTAGAACCGGTCTCGTCGGGGTAAGAAGCAGGCATGAGGAAGCCTGTTGTCGAGTTCCCACCGGACCTGCTCGACGATCCATCGCTGCCGTTGCCGGAGCGGGTGGATCGGATGGCGGCTCGCAGTGACCTGGAGTGGGCGGCATGGCAGGAGGCGTACGGGAATGTGGTCGAGCTGCCGTTCGGGATGCGGGTGTTGCCGGTCGAGGCGGATGAGCCGGGTTGGTCGACGCCCGGAGAGTGAGCGCCGGGCCTGCGGACTGGACGCTCTTTTCGTCATGGGCTCAGAGCCGGTGGGACGGGGGCGCGTAGAGGGCGGCAGCGATTGCGTCGATCGCACAGGTGATTGCAGCGATAACGTCGTACCGGGTCGCTCATCAAGATCTGTTGACCCGTGGGCGCACCAGGCCGGCTCCGTTCGAAGAGGGCCGACCACTGGGCGGTGGCTCGCCGGGGGCGTAACGCTCGGTTGAGAGTTGGTCGGCGGAGACCCACTCCGTCGACCAGTCCGTCGGCGTCGTCATCCGCACGATCTGAGCCCACCACACGTACTCGCCGAACTGATCCGCCGGCGAGTGCGCCCAGCCCAAGAGGAACACCGGATCCCCTTCACTCCCCGGCGACGGCGACAGATGGCGCCAGCAATGCCGCGCCTCCGGACGAGGCGCGATGATGGGTGGCTCAAGGCGGGACGGCTTCGAGGAACCTGGCGCGCGGGTCATGAATCGATCATACGTTCGAAGTCGAACCCCGAGCGTTCCGGAAGGCTCCGAACCAGAACCAACAGCGTCAGCTCACCCTTGGGCTGCCCGTAATCCTGACCTGAACCGGAGGATCCTGCGCCGATCTATGTGACCCTCTGTTGGATGACCGCTTGGCGAATGGCGTCCTCCCCCCGGTGCGCCACGTGACGGTGATGACCTGCGAATACGGGCACGAGCAGAGCATTGGGCCCTATTGGACCCGTCTCGCCGCCACGATCCAGGCGCGCAAAGTTTGATCTCAGCGCTGACACGCACGGAGCAGCCTACGAGCCACCCGTTGTCCACGTTGTCAGGCAGATAGTCACATCTAGGGGTTCGTGATGCATTCCAACCACCGCCCGCGCCGCACGCTGGTATGAGTTGGAATATGAGCGCGGAGTGGGACCCCGAGGTGGTTCAGCATCTGGAGCACGCTCGCGCGGCGTACGAAGCCACGGAGGTAGTGCAGGTTGTTCACACCGTTGTGAAGGAGACTTGGAGCGCCAACCTTGCGAGGTGGTCTCCTAGTGCCCACTTCGACGACACGAACACGCTTGGGTACCAGACGAGTCGTAACGTCAATAACCGACTTGTAGCTGCAATGCAGCATGCTGAGGCGTTCGCTCCTGGCATGGCTGAGACGGAGTCAGGGATCTTGGTTGTCCGCGTCGAGGGGTACCGCTTGCGCGTTGTGAAGGCGCCAATCGAAAGTGGCATTACTCCTGACTTCCAAGCTGACTTCGACTGGTCTGCGTCGCTGTCCCGCGCGGCAGCAGCGCAGCGAAACCAATCCGTCTACTACCCGATGCGTGGCGATGGGACACTCCCCTATGAGACTGATCCGCGCCCCGCGCACTTACGACAAGTGGAGAAGTGCCGCGACGTTTTCCTGATCTGGGCAGCGGAGCTGACATCTACTCGCACTCTGGGATGGCTCGGACTCCCGTCACTTGGCGACCTGCCATGGATGGGCGTGATCGAGTTGTGGCGGGACGACGACGAGACGGCAGTCAGTTACGTATGGGATGACGACGATCCCGAGGACTAGTAGCACCTAGTCTCGTTCGCGAATGAGAAACCGCAACTGTTCGAGTCGGTCCTGATCCACTTCAGAGAGGGTCGCGTCGTAGATGTCATCTTCTTTCAGCACCTCGCTCGCAAGCGTCCATGCTGGCCCAAGTTCGGCGGAAAGGGCAAGAGCCCCGGGCCGGGAGATCCCACCGACCCTCATTAGAGTGACTGCCGTCTCGTCCGATGCACCGTACTCGACGGCGCCGGCGATCCATGTCGGTAGAGATAATTCGTAGATCTCGTTAGCCAGCGTGTGCGCGGCCGACCACGTCCAACTGCCTGGATAGCCAACCTTAGAGACGTACTCAGCCACATCAGAAACTCTGTCGGACTGATTGTTGCTCCCAAACAACCCTTGTCGACCGAAGGTTGGCATCGTTTCGGCAATTGAGGCGAAGTCGAGGCCTCTCATCCACATTGCGAGAGCATTGACTTCCGCCCAGAAAATTTCGCTTTCGACGTGCTCTTCGGCAGCGTTCTGGGCGAAGGACGATAGATATGCGGACTTCGCTATCTCGGTCTTGTGCTCGCGTCGCAGCCACAATGTCTGTGCCATCGTCTCCGTCGATTCGTACACAGTGCGTGCGACTTGCGAACACTGATCGAGCGTCAGATCCACGCTGTCCACTAGCGCTGGTAGCCAGCCATCGACGCCGGCCGCGATCGCCTCCTCAATGCGAGTGACGCTGCCCGTGCTCATGCCCGTTAGTCGAGCTCGCTTGCCTCTGTCCGTCAGCCGGAACGGGCTGGCTGCAAGGGCGAACCCGTCTCGTTCGAGGGACTCCAACACATCCTGGGTGAGGTCCTGAACGTGTTGTCGATGCGATGAGTTGCCGGTCTGGAACGTGAAGGTAGCCGCGGCGAGGCGCGACGCTTGGTCCGGGTAGTAACTGTCGCCGTCACCCAGCCAACCCACGACCTGGGACTCAAACTCGCCGTACCAGGTTGTTTCCTCCGCAGATTGAGGGTTAGCGGTGATCGTGCTCAGTTGACCGCGGACCTTTCCAGTCTGGGCTGTGGTCCAGAGCGTTCCGCGAATGTGCGATTGCAGTGTGGCCGCCTTCGAGCCAAGGATGAAGACGACCCCTTCCATCGCAATATTGGCGCGTCCAGCTCTTCCGATAATGTTCAGGTACAGATCGCGCTCGAGCTTCCCGGTACCTCCCTGGAAATTGAGATGGGGGATGACGACTGCCCTGAATGGAAGGTCGGCTCCTTCAGCAACGGTTGTCGTCGCCGCCACCGAACGTAGGATGCGGCTCGCAGCGAGGTCCTCAATCAAGCCGAGAACCATCGACGGCACCCCTGCGTGATGAAACGCGATTCCGTTGCGGAGACAGTGTGTCAAGGGGTGGTGGGGGCCCATCATCGATGAGACAACTTCGACGGCATCATTAAGTTGCTCGATGGCACCCGGGGGAAGGGCGTCAAGCCAAATTCGATTCCCAGTGGGGTCGTTCTCCACCAGTGAGGTCGCGATTTTTTCCGCATATGCCCGTTGTGTGCATACAGCAAGTACCGGGCGGTACTCACTGGAGAGCCGCGAGACCAAGAGAATTGCATCCTCGATTGGCTTCGCAGTCCGCGCCAACTCCGCAACGGCGGTTGGGGTGTGCTTGTCGACTCGCTGGACGAAGGCGCCGTCTGTCTCCCAGGCAACCTCGATGGTTCCGGTGGGTCGCCGACCGCTTCTGACAACATGTCCGCGTGTGAGCCAATCGGCGACGTCGTCCACTCCCTGGCTGGCAGCAGACAGCGCAAGAATCTGCATGCTCGGGAAACGCAGTCGAAGGCGGGTAAGAAGCAGTTCGAAGCGAGGCCCGCGGCCGGTACGGCCAATTAAGTGCATTTCATCGAACACTAGCAACTTGCACCGCTCGAGCGTCTCGCTACTCTTAGGATCAGAGGCGGCCGTGCGAATCAACGCGTCCAAACGTTCCGGCGTGCACACCAGCACATTGCCATACTTTTCGGGAGAGTCGACGTCGTACCCAGCGCCAAGGTCTTGGACAGTGTGGCGGAGTCTCGGCCCGAGGTATCGTTCGAAAGCTCTAGTCACTTGGCGCGCCAAGAGGCGGTACGGAGCGACATAGATGACTGTTGCGTCGGGATGCCGTTCAAGTGTTGCCGCGATCTTGAATTCCGCTAGAAGGGTCTTTCCGCTCGACGTTGGCAGAGAAACGGTTAGATCTCCGTCTCTCGTGAGACCAGCTTCGATCGCGGTGATCTGCGCCGGAAAAAGAACGTCGACGTCGCGTCGCTGCACATAGGTGGCAAGCGATTCCGATTCGAAGGTAGGGTCAGCGCCCTGAAGCACAGATAGCGGGTTCGCCGCCTTATGTGCTTCATACCAGGCAATGGTCGTGTCAAGCATTGCGATTCCGAGCCCATTGTCACCCAAGCGAATCAGTAAGTCTCGCGCCCTGACAGCGTAGTCAATGTCATCCCTAACCACGGCAGCGCGAAGTGCCCCTGCTACAGCGAGGTCACGCCGGGTGGCGTTGACGAGCTTGGAGGTCGACGCTGGCGCCCCAGGCCCTAAGCCTCGCTCAAGGTCGCTTCGTGCGGCAGCCGGAGCACCACTCAAGGCTTGGCCTAGCGCCGTTAGACCTAAACGCAGGTACTGGCGATCCGGCGATATGTTCGCCGCACCGGCGTGTAGTCGTGCTGCGAGGATTTTGACCCGAGCGAACTGCCCATCGCGGATCAGTAGAGTCAAACACTCAAGCAGGATGAAGACGCGGTCTTCAGGTTCATCGGGGACATCGGCTAACGCAATACTGACGATTGTTTCAACTTGAACCTCAGCCAATGAACTAAACGAGAGGTCGCGGGTTCGGTCGATGGCAAGAAGTTCGAGAAGGTGGTCTCGATGGGCCCTCGCGTTAACGCCTTGCCGGGGCATCGTGAGCGCGCTTTGAATGCGCGCTCGACGCAACTGCCGACGCGATACCGAGTAATCTGGAGCCCTCACTTCGGAACCAGCTGGTCATGGAGGGTTTCAAGGCCAGGCACAAAGAGCATCCGAAAATGCGCGTCGGGTTTATTTGAAGGCGATAGCAGCGAAGGCTGGTCGTCTAGGTTGCAGGCTGGGGTGGGGGAAGCTGCGCCAACACAAACGATGCGAACATTCGGCGTTCCGACCTGGCCGAGAAAGTGCATTACCCGATTGGCCCCCTCACCGAGCCCCTGCTCTTTCATTCGACCGTTGACGGTTATGAGTTGTCGGTACAAGTACGCCAGTGTGAGATCATCATCCACGGACTTTTCGAGCAAGTCGCGCATCCCGCTAGCGTGTTTCTGAATCGTGTGTTTGACGCTGACCAGGATGAGCCGCTCGCCAGCGACGATTGGTCCAGTGGTTGTGGGATCTAGTTCCACACCGATGACGTCGATGCCGCTGTCGCTCTTGGCCTCGGACATCTTGGGGACGTTGGGCATGTACAGATTGTCGAGGTGCGTCTGCTCCACGGAGACGACCGTGGCTGCAGCAACCAACTCGATCGCGTCGGCACGAGCGACCTTGGCGTGTTGCTTCGTGACGGGCGGCGGGCCGAGGCGATCGATCTCGAGTTCGACGAGCAGCGCATCGAGTTCGTCGTCGAGGCTGATGCTCAAGATTGCCTGGTAGGCGGCGACAGCACGGGTCACATCGTCGTCGGTTAGGTGCCATTGCTCTACGTCCCAGCCGTTGTTCGACTCCAGTGACACTACGGCGCAGTTGTCTGCCAGCGCCTGAACCTCGTCGCGGGCATGGGGTAGCACGCCGACAGCATAGGTTGAGAGAGGCGGACCCGGAGGCGGAATCGCGCGAGAACACGCTTGTCTGGAAGTGATCGCCGATGGGGCCGCGGGGTATGCGCAGGGTCATCGCCTTCGCCCAACGCGCATCGTTGCGCGGGCTGGCAGCCGCCGCCCTTTTCCGGGGTGACGCCGCCGACGTGCCGACCATCGTCACCGAGTTGCCAACCCAGTCGGGCCGCCCCAAGTGTGTGTCCATCGGCCGGCGACGCCTGCGGGAGAGCGACGGCTTAGACCGCCTCGACGTTCGGAGTCTCCGGCCTCGTGCAGCCCGATTCATGCAATCTACGACCTCTTGCGGGAGCGCTCTGCATTCCAGGAACTGATGGCATCCGGATGCCAGAGCGCTGTGCGGCCCACATGTTTCCCGGGGCTGGGCATCTGACCGCGGGCAGCGTATGCGCGAATCGTGGATGCCGCGACGTTGAGGTGCTTCGCAACGTCCTCCGTCGTCCACCATTCCAGATCAGCCGCGTGAGTGATCACCCCATGCTCGAGGTAAGCCACTTGCGCGTCGTGGCGTGCGTCGATTGCTGCCTGAACTCGACGAGAGAGGCGAGGAATCAGCCGACTGGGCAACTCAGAACTGGGGAAGTAGCCGTACGCCTCCAACTCGTCGGGAGGCAGCGCGATCGCATCGCGCTCTGCCTGCGAGAGCGTTCCGCCGTCGAAGACGAACAGGATCTTGTCGCCCTCCTTCTCTGAGGGTGCCCAATCAGCCACCAGGAGCTTGGTGATCTGGCGATTCAGGCCTAGCTCTTCCTTGATCTCGCGCTGGCATGCACCGATGGGTGTCTCGCCTGGCTCGACGTATCCACCGGGGATCTCCCATCCTTCCTTGTAGGTGGGCTTGACGAGCAGCACATGGTCGGCGGCATCAAAGAACAGTGCGCCAGCAGCGACGCGCGGCTTGGCCATCGGCGGGGTCGTCATACACCCACCCTAGGAGTAGTCGCTCCCACTCAGGCCACGCGGAGTCGATCCGCGAGTCCCTTCAGTTGGTGGCTCGGCTTGCCCTTGTGGGTCCGGACCCAGGTCTGGACTAGGTGGCGGCTGAGGAAGTGGTATCGAACCTGCTCAGGGGCAAGCTGTTCAGCCCTCAGAACCTCGACCAGCGCCTCGTCGCGGCGGTTGGCCGTGCTCAGCGCTCGTGCAACCTCAAGCGCGTGACGTACGCGCCGCTCGGTTGTGACCCCGGACGTGTCGAGGGATGGCCCCAAGTTCAGGGCTTGCTGAACGTCACCGAGTTCCATCGCGGTCGAGACGCGATGCATTCCGACGTTGGTCGGACCGAATGCCGTCCAGAGGTAGTTGCCGTCACGTCCGAGCCGCGCCGCCGTGCGCTCGGCCACATCGAGAAAGTCGCGAGCAGTTGAACGGTCGTCGTTACGCGCCGCCGCCATCGATCCGGCGAGGAGCCCGGTGCCATACACCGACAAAAGCGTTGCCCCCGGCTTTACAAGGTGGGGCTCCAGGAACTCAGCAGCGTGGTTCGTCAGGCTGACCGCCTCCGCGTAGGAGCCGGTCGACAAAAGTGAGTGTGCGACCGATCGCATCAGCGAGCCAATGACCACCGGATTCTCACTCTGGTGAGCCGCTTCGATACCCCGGTTGGAGGCGTTCCACGCAAGGTCGGCCTCGCCGAGTTTGGTGAGCACTGTGGCGGCCAACTGGTACGCCAGGGCGAGTCGTCCCGACGCTGTGCGACGAGCGTCGCCGGCCTCGGAGCTCATCGAATAGCGGGCCTCTGGGATGAAGTCGACGAGGCGGCTGACGACGTACCCGAACTTGGCCTGCTGGTAGCCGTCCCAGAGGTCATCCAGCGAGTCTTTGAGGCCATCCAGGCTCATCGGTTCGTGATCGCGCTCCGTGCCGATGTTCATGCCGGTGACTTGTCGGTAGTCCATGAGGACCGACCGCAGAGCCGGGACCGTCTGTTGGCCGCTGCCCTCGGTCCACTCCATCAGGCGCGGCTCGTCGATCAAGTCGGCTAGCGAAACGTCGAGCGCCTCGGCCAGTGCGCTGAGCACCGAGAGCCGGTCCAGATCCATTCGGCCGTTCTCGATTTTGCTGAGCCAGTCGACCGTTCTACCGACGCGGCCGGCGATGACCTCCTGCGTAAGGCCTCGGCGCTGGCGGTACCAGGCAATCCGCTCTCCGAGCGTGAGCTGTGTCGTCATTCCTCGCATGGCCCCAACCCTCGCCTCCCGAGAGGTATCAACCCCGGAATTTTTCTCCGGGCTGTCGGGCGAAACCGCTCCTAGCGTCTATGTCGAGCAAGAACCGCCGCCCAACTGAGGGTAGCGGGCTAGACAATACAGCGCAACGCTGTATTGTGGTCGATTGAGAGGACCTAGAGATGTTGGAGCGCGAACCCACGCTCGACGAGCTGGCAGCGATCGAAGCCGAGATGCCTTCGATCACGGCTGGTGTCGATCTGGTCGACGCGGAGTGCCGCGTTCTGGCCAATCCAGCAGACGTGCTGGCTCGACGGGCTCACCGTCGGGCGATGAGCGCCCTGCTGTCCCTGCTGGTTCAGGAGGCCAACCACGACGCGGCGATCAAGCCCGCGCCCGTCTACATGATCACCAACCTGAGCCCGGCCGCCGCGGCTGAGGCTGCCTGATTCTCGGAAGGAACCGTCATGGTTACCGCACCTTTGTTCATCATCTTCGCGATCGTGGCGTTCGTCGCGGTCAAGTGGGGACCGGCCACCCCTGGCGTTGTCCTTTTGGGCATGCTGCTGGGTCTGTCGCTGGCCTCGACCTCGATCGGTGGCCCGATCCTGTCTGGGCTGGAGACCGCTTCGGCCTCTGCGATTCAGACGATCACCGGCGCTGTTGGCGGTGCGCGATGAGTGCCGCGAAGTCCTGGGATCTGACCTGGGTCGCCACCCTCCTCGAGGGCCTCCCGAACGTCGAGATGCACGGGTTCTCGGTCGACGCCGAGCCGCGCCTGGAGTCCGCCAAGACGATTGGCGCCGCTGGTCGTCGGCCGATGGTGCGGCTGGCGATCCGCCCGGCCGGCTACGAGGCTGCGGCCAAGCTGGCTGAGTTCATGCACCTGTCTGAGCACATGACCGCCGACACCGAGGACGGTCTGGGGTTGCTGGTTCGCCACAGGTGGGCGGGCTGGGAGCCGAACGCCTCGACCGAGGTCGAGGTGTGGGTCGAGATCACCACGACCCAGCGGGTCTGGTCCGAGGCGGTGGCCTGATGGAACCCGCCGATCTCCGACTGGCCGGCTGAGTGAGCGATGACCGGTGCCAGGCGTGCGAGCAGTACCGCCGCGAGCTCTACCTGCTGCGCGACCGGCTGGGACAGATGACCCAGGGCTTGGCCGCCGTGGTGGTCCTGCTGGATGCCGAGCAGGTCGAGCCGTCGATGCCGAAACAACGGCTCCTGGCGGTCGTCCATCACCGCCTGACCCACCTGCTGAACCAGACCAGATGACACGGGACCTAGGAAGGAACCGAACAGTGACTGAGCACCAGAGCAACGAGATCGGCCTCGCCGATCGTGCTGATGACACCGGCGAGTTCGGTGAGGTGATCCCGTTCGACCGGGGCGCCGACGCCGAGCGCGTCGACGTGGTCGACGGGACCGTCCTCGCCGTGGTTGACCAGCTCGACCGCGTCACCGCCGCCGACGAGGACGAGTCGACGGATCTGGTCGAGTCCGGCGA
The DNA here is from genome assembly GCF_044744805.1 of Nocardioides sp. NPDC087217. Taxonomy (NCBI): domain Bacteria; kingdom Bacillati; phylum Actinomycetota; class Actinomycetes; order Propionibacteriales; family Nocardioidaceae; genus Nocardioides; species Nocardioides sp. NPDC087217. The sequence goes on along the minus strand of NZ_JBIUZB010000003.1, from coordinate 624,428 downwards.
ACCGGACGACCTTCAGTCGTCGCTGACCTGGGCCGCGCCGGACCGGGCGTCCGGTGATCGTGCCCCGGTGATCCCGCCGTGGCTGCGGTCTGCCGAAGCCCGCAAGGCTGCCGCGGTTCAGGCCGTCTCGACTGCGCGCTACTACACCGCATTCCACGCCGTGCGTACGCCGATCTATGCCACCAAGACGCTCGGCTACTCGCTGGTCGGCGTCGGCCGGGTGACCGGCCGGGTCACCCGGTGGGTGCGTGCTGAGGAGGGCAACTACGAGCTGCGGCAGCAAGCCGCCGCCTCGAACGACGCCTACACCTGGCAGGCCCTGAACAAAGTCCGGGCACGAGAGGCACGCGGCCGGATGTGGGCACTGTCGATCGCGTCGGCCGCGCTGCTGGTCTTGGTCACGGTCCTGCTGACCACCGGCCTGCTTGCTGGACCGGTCCTTGCTGGTGTCCTGGTCGGTCTGGTGCTGCTGTTCGCCCGTCTGGGCCGTCCGGCTGACAAGCCGATCCTGGGCCGCGTCGCTTCGGGGCGGAAGTTCACCAAACTGACCGGTGACCTGGTCCGCAACGCCCTGGTCGCCCTCGCGGTGCGCGGGATCACCGGACCGGAGCAGGTCGAGTTCTGCCACCCCGGCATCCACCGCGACGGCCCGGGCTGGCTGGCCCGCGTGAACCTGCCTGAGGGTGTCACCGCGGTGAAGGTGCTGGAGAAGCGTGACGCCCTCGCGGCTGCGCTGCGGCTTCCGGTCGACCAAGTTTGGCCGGCCGCCGGCCCCGACCACCCCGGCCAGCTCGACCTGTGGGTCGGCTACCACCCCGCCTCCAAGACCGGCCAGCCGACTTGGTCCCTGGCCGGCGACACCGCCTCGGCGTCGTTCTTCGAGGAGGCCGAGTTCGGTACCGACGAGCGTGGCCGCCCCGTGACCACGACCCTGTTCCAGCGCTCCTACCTGATCGGTGGCCAGCCCGGGTCGGGTAAGTCCTACGCTGCCCGGGCGCTGCTGGGGATCGCGATGCTCGACCCGACCTGTGAACTCAAGATCGCCGAGTTCAAGGGCACCGGTGACTTCCTCGACCTCGAGGACCAGTGCTCCACCTACGTCTGTGGTGTCGATGAGGAAGCCCTCGACAAGGGTGTCGAGATCGGCCGCTGGCTGGTCGCCGAGGCCGAGAAGCGCGGCCGCCGCATCCTGGCCGCCCGTAAGCGTGGCGAGGCCCCGCAGGGCAAGGTCACCCCCGAGCTGGCCGCCAAGCCCGGCTCCGGGCTGCACCCCGTCTGCGTGTTGATCGACGAGGCCCACGAGCTGTTCCTCTACTCACCCGACGCCGCCGGCGACTTCGAGCGCGCGATCAAGCGCCTGCGCGCCCTGGGGATCTGCGTCATCCTCGCCACCCAGATCCCCGACAAGTCCAGCCTGCCGCCGGGCATCACCCGCTGCGTCACCAACCGCTGGTGCCTCTCGGTCGCTGGCCAGGTCGAGAACGACATGATCCTCGGCACCGGCGCCTACAAGCGCGGCCTGACCGGCACCGTCTACCGACCCGTCTTCGACGCCGGATGGGGCTGCATGACCGGCGGCGCTGCCCCGGTCGCGGTCCGCTCTCAGTTCCCCGATGACGAGGCCTGGGCCGGGATGGTCGCCCGATCCGCGTCGCTGCGTGGCGGAAAGGTCGTCGGTGCCCCGATCGAGACCGCACCGGCCCGAGATCTGCTCGCCGACCTGACCGAGGTCGCCGCATCCAACGGCCAGCACTGGGACACCGCCGCCGAGGCCCTGGCCGAGACCTGGCCCGAGGCCTACCCCCACCTCACCGCGGCCGCGCTCTCGGACATGGCACGTGCAGCCGGGCTCGCCTCGGTCAACGTCAAGATCACCGGCGAGGTCCGCCGTGGCTACCGCCGCACCGACCTGGTCCAGCTCCGCACGACCCGCGACGAGGCCACCCAAGGCACCCAGGCCAACACCGGCGCCGAGACCGCCAGCGACAACTGAAAGGCCCCTGACATGTTCGCCACCATCTTCGTGCTGCTCTACGTCGCCCACCTCCTGGCCGACTACCCGTTCCAGACCGACCACCAGGCTGCACACAAGGCCGAGAAGTCCGCCGCTGGGGTGGCCGCGAACCTCTCCCACGCCACCACGCACGTCCTCACTTCCGGAGTGGCCCTCATCGCCGGAATCGGTCTCCTCGGGCTCCACATCGGCCCGTGGGGCGTGATCGGCACCCTCGCCTGGATCGCGATCACCCATGCCGCGATCGACCGCCGTACCGGCGTTCAGGCGTGGATGCGCCTGGCCCGACAGACCCAGTTCGCCGAGCACGGCGGAGCCGCCCACGTCGACCAGACCGCCCACATCACCGCCCTGGCCATCGCGGCACTGACCCTCGCTGGAGATGCCAGCTAGCCCGAACCGAGGTAGCGCGGGAGGTAACGCCCCCGCTACGGGTAGCGGCCCCGCTACCCACCCCGCTACCACCAAACCCCGCCCTGACCAGCACACACGTTCGAAAGTAGCGGTAGCGACCCCTCGGCCGCACCCGCCCGAAACCCTCCAGGAGACCAATCCGATGACACCGCTCACGCTCGCTACCGCGACCGTCCTGGTCGCCCTGGCCGGCCTCGGGATCTACGCCTCGATCTGCGCCACGCTCCCGTTCACCGCATGCCGCCGCTGCGAGGGAACCGGCCACCACACCACCGGGATCCTCAACAAGCTCCGCCCGTGTCGCCGCTGCAAGGGCGTCGGCACCCACCTCCGCACCGGACGCAGGCTCTACCACTTCGCCCGCCGCGTCCACGCCGAGGCCTCTACCACCATCCTCCCGTCCCGAGACACCAAGCCGAACAAACCCGGCTGGTAGCCACCTCGTCGCCCGGCTCTGAGTCGCCCATTGACTCAGGTCCCTACCCGACCCATGTCCAGAACACCTCAGGAACACCGTCTGACCAGGAGAAACACACCATGAACACCGCACCCATACCCCTCTCCAGCCGCCTCTCTGGCCTGGCTGCTGTCGGCTACGGCATGACCGGCGTCGGGTTCGTCCAGGTCGCCGTGACCATCGCGCCGCAGGTCGCCGCGATGATCCCCGCCGCCGGTGCCGCCGCACCCGCTGTCGGCGTCGCGGTCGCCCTCGCCGCCGACGTCGTGTGGGCCGCCCTGGGGCACACCACGATCGCCGCCTACAAGTCCGGCCAGCGGGCTGCCGCCTACGGCTTCGGGGCCGCCACCGTGGTCGCTGTGGCCGTCTCGACGGTCCTGCTCGCTGCTGTCGGGCACATGGGCCCATGGTCCGCGATTCCGGCGATGGCTGCGCTGCTGCTGGTCGCTGACGGCATCCGGGATCAGGTCACCGTCTCAGCCGAGACCGCCGAGATCATCCGGGCCCGGACCGCCGAGATCCGCGACCAGCGCGCCCTGGCCGTCATCGAGGCCCGCCACGCCGCCCACATGGAGACCATCACCGGCTACCGCGAGTCCGCCCGGCTCGCTGCCAGGACGCACGCCCTGGCCGAGATCAAGGTGACCGTCGAGCGCGCCGAGAACCGCGCCGCCAAACGCCTCACCACCTCGGCCGAGAAGCACGCCGCCGGCGCGGTCGCCTACCGCGAGCTGCTCGGCAACCAGCCTGCCAGCAACCCTGACCACCAGCCTGACACCGAGGATGACACCGACCCTGACAACCGGCCCCACGCGATCACCGCCCCGGACCTCACCGTCACCTCGGATGTCACCCCAGATGTCAGTGCCACACCAGCCCTGACCGTCATCCCTGACACCCACGACATCGAGACAGTCCCGGACGACGCCGAGACCGGGCTGTGCGCCATCTGCGTCACCGACCTGGGCGAGGACGACGGCAACCACGTCCACCCCGCCTGTGCCGCCGTCGAGCTGCGCCGAGTCATGAGCGTGCCCGAGGTCGCCGAGCTGCTCGGCGTCACCGAGCGCACCGTCTACCGCTGGACCAAGGAGGCGAACCGCGATGACGTCGCCTGACACCACCGCCATCCACCCCGGTGAGCTGCCCGGCGCACTGTGCCCGCAGACCGATCCCGAGATCTTCTTCCCCGAGCCCGGCGGCAGCCCCGCGGCCGCCAAGAACGTCTGCGCCGCCTGCGACGTCCGACCCGACTGCCTCGCACTGGCGTTGTCCCTCGGCCCCGTCATGGGCGTGTGGGGCGGCCTGACCGAGCGCGAACGCACCAACCTCAAGCGCGCCGCCCGAACCCCAGCGCCGACCCGCCGCACCTGCCCGGGCTGCTCCGAAGAGTTCACCCGGCCAACTCCCCACGCCATCTACTGCAGCGACCTGTGCCGCCAGAAGGCCCGCCGTGCCACCAAGGCCACCTCCGCGGCCCGCCGCACCCGCAATGCCCGAGGAGAGAGGAAGGCCGCCTGATGTACGCCGCACCCCAGACCCGCCCGATGCTCGCCGGAGCCCTGGCCGCCGCTGCCCGTGGCTGGCACGTGTTCCCGCTCCTGCCGAACACCAAACGCCCCGCACGCCCCAACCACGCTGCCAACAAGTGCACAGGCACCGACCCCCGCTGTAAGACCGGCCACGCCGGCTGGGATGCCCGTGCGACCACCGACGAGACCCGGATCCGACGCGCTTGGTCCGACGACGCCCCGACCTACGGCCTAGGGATCGCTTGCGGCCCCTCCAGCCTGATCGTGGTCGATCTGGACACCGCCAAGCCCGACACCGAGATCCCCGAGCCGTGGAACCGGTTCGGGATCACCACCGGGGTCGAGGTCCTCGACCACATCGCCGGAGCCCGCGGCGGCACGATCACCCCGACCTTCACGGTGCGTACGCCCTCGGGTGGCACCCACCTCTACTACCGAGCCCCGGAGGGTGCCCGGTTCGGGAACACCGCCGGAACGATCGGCTGGCTGATCGACACCCGCGCCCACGGCGGCTACGTCGTCGCCCCGCCGACGATCATCGCAACCGGCACCGGTGCGAGCTGCTACGCGGTCGTCGAGGACCGGCCACCGGCCCCGCTGCCGCTGTTCCTGCTCGACCTCCTCGGCTGCCAGCACCGCCCCACCCCGGCCGGGCCAACGAGGATCCCGGCCGCGACCGACCGGCTGCCCGCCTACGTCAAGAGCGCGGTCACCCAAGAGGCCGCCAACGTCGCCAGCGCCCCGGCCAAACAGCACAACATGCGCCTGTTCGTCTCGGCGAAGTCGCTCGGCCAGCTCATCGCCGGGGGCGTGCTCGACGAGCACACCGCCTACGACGCCCTCACCACCGCCGCGCACTCGCTCATGGGTCCGGGCTGCGAGTGCAACCCCCACGAGATCGACAACACGATCCGCTCCGGGTTCCACGCCGGAGCCGCCAACCCCCGCACCCCCAACTCGAGGAAGGCCGCCTGATGCCCACGATGACCGACCTGTTCTGCGGCGGCGGAGGCTCCTCGACCGGCGGAGCCTCGGTGCCCGGTGTCGAGATCCGGATGGCCGCCAACCACCTCCCCCTGGCCGTCGAGGTCCACAACACCAACCACCCCGAGGCCGACCACGCCTGTGTCGACCTCCACCAGGAGGACCCGCGCTACTTCCCCCGCACCGACATCCTCTGGGCCTCCCCGGAGTGCACCAAGTGGTCCCAGGCATCGGGCAACAAGTACGCCAAGATCTCGATGGAGACCGACCTCCTCGACCTGCTCGACCCCGAGCTGGTCGATGAGGACCCGGAGAAGGCGATCGTGCAGCGCTCCCGGCTGCTGATGTTCGATGTGCTCCGGTTCGCCGAGCACCACCGCTACCGGGCAATGATCATCGAGAACGTCGTCGACATCGCCACCAACCCCCGCTACGCCGAAGCCTGGACGCTGTGGCGCAAGGGCCTGCGCAACCTCGGCTACGACTTCCGCGTCGTCTCCCTCAACTCCATGCACGCCCAAGCCCACGGCGACCCGGCCCCGCAGTCGAGAGACCGGCTCTACATCGTGTGCTGGCTCAAAGGCACCCGCGTGCCCAACATCGACAAGGTCCTCCGGCCGCTGGCCTGGTGCCCCAAGTGCGACCAGGTCGTCGAGTCCCGCCAGGCGTGGAAGAACGGCCGCACCGTGGGCAAGTACCGCTCCCAGTACGTCTACGTTCACAACGCCTGCGGCACGACTGTGGAGCCTGGCTACCTCCCTGCTGCGGCCGCGATCGACTGGACCATTCAGGGCACCCGGATCGGGGAGCGCACCAAGCCGCTCGCGGAGAAGACGCGGCGGCGGATCGCGGCCGGGATCGCCCGGTATTGGTCGCCGTTCCACCTTGAGCACGGCGGCAACCAGTACGACGCTGCCGACCCGAAACACCCCGCGCACGGCAGTCCCAACGGCTACTACCGCGCATGGTCCATGTACGACACCCTCCGCACCCTCCACACCCAAGAAACCAAGGCCCTCGTGGTCCCCCTCGAAGGTCGCGCCGGCGACCGGATCAAGACCACCGGGCACACCCTGCGGACCCAGACCAGCCGCCACCTCGACGCGCTCTGCGTCCCGGCCGGAGGGACCTGGAGCGACGCCGCCCGTCCCACCACCGAGGCGCACCGGACGATGACCACCCGCGAGACCACCGCACTGGTCACCACCGCGGCCCCTGCTCCGGAGCCGTTCATCGCCGAGCTGCGCGGCGGCGGCTCTACCGCCCGCCTGGTGGCCGACCCCGCAGCGACGTTCACGGCCTCGGGGAACCATCACGGGCTGGTGATGCCCTACTACGGCACCAGCCACACCGCGAAGCCCGCCAATGACCCGCTCGGCACGGTCACCACCCGCGATCGGCACGCCCTGATCACGCGGCACTTCGGCACCAACGGCGGCGCCGAGCACCGCATGACCACCCCCGCAGCCGAGTACATGCGGACCCTGACCACCACCGCCCAAATGTCGGTCCTCACCCCGGGCGACATCACCGCCGCTGAGGCCCAGGTCGACGACTGCCTGTTCCGGATGCTCGAACCTCACGAGGTGGCCGCCGGGATGGCGTTCCCCACCGATTACCAGTGGGCCGGCACCCGCCGCGAGCGGGTCAAGCTCGCCGGAAACGCCGTCACCCCACCAGCCGCGCGCGACCTCATCGCCGCCGTTGCCGAAGCCCTCGCCTGACCAGTTCCGACTCGGAGGAATCACTGTGACCACTGCTGACCAAGAGCCCCAAGACGCCAACCACTCCCGTAGCCCGTTCCGTCGAGAGGAGCACACCACTCACCTGCACTCCGTGCCCGGCGGGCGTCGCCGGATCAAGATCGGGTCTGACCCGCACGCGATCCGTGAACTCGCTCGCGAGATCGATGGCCGGTGCCTGCCCGAGACCTACGTTCACGAGGGCTCCCCCGTCGTCCTCGAGCGCGTCTCCGGCACCGCGCAGGTCGCTGCTGGTGACGAGGACGTGACCCTCCCGGTCCGCCCGACCGTGCTGCGTCCCTCGCTGCTGGCCCGGCTGCTGGCCGAGGAGGTCGAGGTCTTCCAGACCGCGAACAAACGCGGAGGAGGCGGCACCTATGACGAGGAGGTCACCCCCACGGCCGCCGTGCTCGGCGCGGTGCTCGCCCGCCAGACCTGGCCCGGACTCCCGGTGCTGCACAAGGTCATCTCCACCCCGGTCCTGCGGCCAGATGGGACGCTGCTGCAGGAGCCCGGCTACGACCCCGCGACCGGCTACTACCTCGCCGGCCGGATCCAGACCGGCCCGATCCCCGAGGCCCCCACCTCCGAGCAGGTCGCCGAGTCCCGTGAGTTCCTGCTAGGCACGTTCCTGCGCGACTTCCCCTGGCGCACGCCCGCCGACAAAGCCAACTACCTCGCCCTCCTCGCCACGCCGATCCTGCGGCCGATGAACCGCGCCCTGTGCCCCTTCGGCGTCGTGGATGCGACCATGCCCGGCTCCGGCAAGACCATCCTCACCTCGTGCGTCGGGCTGCTGGTCGGGCAGCGGGTGCTGACCTGGACCGACTCCGAGGAAGAGCTCAGGAAGTCGATCACGACCGTGCTCGGTGACCCGGCCGGGGTGGTGGTCTTCGACAACCTCGTCGAGGGCTGCACGATCGACTCCGCCGTGCTCGCCCGGCTGGTCACCGAACGCACCTGGACCGACCGGCGCCTGGGCACCAACTCGGCCACCGTCGCCGAGAACGACCGCCTGTGGCTGGCCACCGGCAACAACCTCCGCACCGGCGGCGACATGGCCTCCCGCGCAGTCTGGGTCCGCCTGGATCCGGACTGTCCGCGGCCCGAGGCCCGCACCGGGTTCAGCATCCCGCACCTGGACACCTGGATCCTCGACCCCGCCAACCAGGCGACCGTGCTGCGGCACCTGCTCATCCTGATCCTGGACTGGACCCACGCCGGGGCAAAGCCCTCCTACGACGTGCCCGCGATGCGGCAGTTCACCAAGTGGGCCCAGCACCTCGGCGGCTTCCTCGCCCACCACGGCGTGGCCGGGTTCCTCGCCAACGCCGAAGAGTCCCGCGAGCTCGACGACGACCAAGCCGAATGGCGCGCCTTCCTGCTCCAGTGGTCCCAGGTCATGCCCAACGTCCACGTCCCCGGAGCCGGACTCATGCCCCGCCGCGTCGGCGCCGCCGAGCTGCGGCGAAGCGCTGAACCAGAAGTGGGACCCGACCCGTGGGACGGCACCTTCCCCACCACCACCTCAGGCCGGCCCCTGACCGTCAAAGCCCTCGGCAAACGCCTCTCCGGACAGATCGGCCGATGGCGTGGAGACATCGTCCTGCGCTCCGAGATCGACCCCGCCACCAACACCCGCACCTACTGGATCGAACGCGAAGGAGACCCCAAACCACACCCCGACCAGACCCAAAAACTCCTCTGAGACCTCCAAACCAAACCCGGAAACCCGGAAACCCGGCAAAACAAGGGTTGACCTGGGGCTTTAACTTCCGGGTTTGAGTCCCGGGTTAACGGATGCAAACCCGGAAACCCGGCAAATCACCGGGTTTCCGGGTTTGGAACCAAAGTTAATGACTACTAACCCGGCGACGTTTCGCCAGGTCATCCCCTTAATTCCGGGTTTCCGGGTTTCCGGGTTTGATTCCCGCCCTCGCCCCGTAGAGCAACACCCGCATGGTCCAGCAGCACTCGCCAAACACAAGGAGCACCAACGATGGGACGCCCCTCGAAGTCCGCGCGACACCTCCGCTCTGCGTCATCATCTGTAGACGCCTCGCCTGCACCGTCTAGCCCGCGGTCATCGGTGCCGATCGACCCCACCGGAGCACCAATGTTCGAGCCGCTCTTGACGATCGACGACCTCGCCCTATGGCTTGGCAAGCCGCGGGGGACTCTCTATCAGTGGCGCACGCGCGGTCTCGGCCCGCGAGCAATCAAGGTCGGCAACGACCTTCGCTATCAGCGCAGCGAGGTTGAAGCGTGGCTTGCATCTCAGCTCGACACGCGAGAGTCCGCATGACCGTGATCCAGAACCAGCGAAAGGAGACCGACTGATGGCCCGCCGCCGTATTCCGATCGGCCAGCATGGCGAGATCCGGTTTGATAGGCCGACCGCCCAGACGGGTGGCAGCAACCCGTACCGCGCACGGTGCAACGTGCGCGACTTCGACGGCGCCCTTCGCGAGGTATCTGCGTCGGGGCCGTCGCGGGAGGCCGCGCGCCACGCGCTGCTTGAGGACATTCGCCTTCGGTTCGAGACGGCCTCCGGCGTGGGGGCCGATGGCATCACTCCTGACACGAAGATCCACGTTCTTGTCGATGAATGGCTCGAAGAATGCCGAACCCGCAACCTCTCGACGAGCACGATGCGGATCTACGAGTCGTCGGCACGGCTTTACATCAAGCCCTACATGGGCGAGTGGCTGATCCGCGAGGCGAAGACCGCGCGGGTGGACCGAGTGATCAAGGAGCACATCGCCGCCGGCCTGGACCACAAGGCTCTCCGGAAGCACCTGAACCAACTATTCGACGTTGCTATCCGCCACGACGCGCTGGCAACGAACCCAGTCGACGCGGTAGCCAAGGTCAACGCCAAGAGGTCAGGCGGCCGGAAGGTCAAGGGCATCGAGACAGCGGCCCAGGTTGCCGAGATCCGCGGGATCATCACAGCGTGGCAGACGAAGGACCGCCCCGGCCCCAAGGCCACGGACGACCTATTCCTGTTCGTCATGCTGCTAGTGGTGACCGGCCTTCGCCCTGGCGAGCTCCTCGCACTTCGGTGGTCGGACGTAAACCTGTTGGCACCGCGTCCGTACCTCGAAGTCACTGGCACCATCAAGCAGGAAAAGGGTCTCGGGGTCTACCGACAGGAGTACCCGAAGTCCGAGTCGTCAGAGCGCCCAGTCGAGATCCCCGGGTCGCTCGTTGCAATGCTCCTCGAGCGGCAGGTAAACCAGACCGGACCGAACCCCATCGACGCGGTCTTCCCCTCACGCGTCGGCTCCTGGATCCCGTACTCCAACATGCGGCGCCGCTGGGTCTCCGCCGTGGCAGGGACCAAGTACGCCTGGGTCACCTTCAAGACGTTCCGCAAGGCCGTGGCGAAGCTGCTCACCGAGCAGTACGACCTCCGCACGGCTCAGGAGCAGCTCGGCCACGCAAGCCAGACCACGACAGAGACGTTCTACGTCGGGCTCAACACGGAGGCACCAAAGGTCGCCGAGACCCTTGAGAAGTTCTTCAAGGAGTCCACTCCGAGCCCTAAAACCGGGTGAATTCCGGGAGAAACGGCCTTGGATCGAAATGACGAGAGCCGCTGACCTTGGTGTTTTGCCTGGTCAGCGGCCCTTTTCTTGCTCCCCCGGTTGGACTCGAACCAACAACCCTCCGGTTAACAGCCGAATGCTCTGCCAATTGAGCTACAGGGGAATTGCACCTTGCGGCGCGGGTGAAACCTTAGCAACCCGGCGGCGGCGATCGGAAATCGGCAGGCCGTCACTCGGCGACCAGGTTGCGGAGGCCGCGGCGGTGCTGTTCGAGGGCGGCCAGCTGGGCGAAAAGACGGTTGTACGCCTCGGGGTCGGCGGCTGCGTCGGAGCGCTGCAAGCGGCTCTTCACCTCGGCGATGCGGCGCTGGTCGAGGAGCTCGAGGAGGCGTACGACGTACTGCAGGACGTACGCAGCATCCGGCTCCTTCGCGGACGGGATCGGCTCCACGGCGAGCTCGGCGAGGATGCGGCTGACGAGCGGGTCCGAGGCGGCGGCACCGAGCTTCTGGGCCCAGCCGGCGTCGCCGGTGCCGGCACCGGGGCCACCGAGGCCGGCGATGATCTCCCACAGCGCCCGGTAGAGGGGGTGGGTGAAGGCCTCGGGGGTGATCTCGCCGGTGGTGCGTCCCAGGGCGACCGGGTGCTGCACGAAGAGCTTCAGGGTCTCGCGCTCGACCGTGAAGCGCGGCTCGCGCGGGTGCGGCATGGGCGGACGCTGCGGCGCGACGGGAGCCTCAGGAGCGGCCGCGGGCTCGCGCCGCGACGGAGCAGCCGAGGGCGCGGGACGGCCCGCGGCGCGGCGTACCTCTCGGGCCGCGTCGTCGGGATCGACGCCGAGGAAGCGAGCCAGGTCGCGGGTGAAGCCCATCTTCTTGGACTCGTCGCGCACGGAGGCGACCAGCGGGGCCGCCTCGCGGAGGGCATCGACCCGCCCGTCGGCACGGTCCAGGTCGTACTTGGAGGCGACGTTGCGCAGCACGAACTCGTAGAGCGGGACGCGGTTGGCGAGCAGCTCGCGGACCGCCTCGTCGCCCTTCTTGATCCGCAGGTCGTTGGGGTCGAGGCCATCGGGCTCGACGGCGACGTAGGTCTGCGAGGTGAAGTTGCCGTCGCCCTTGAACGCCTTCAGCGCCGCAGCCTGACCGGCGGCGTCGCCGTCGAAGGTGAACACGACCGCGCCACGCAGCTGCTGGTCGTCGGAGATGAACCGGCGCAGCACCTTCGCGTGGTCGTCACCGAAGGCGGTGCCACAGGTCGCCACGGCGGTGGTGATCCCGGCGAGGTGGCAGGCCATCACGTCGGTGTAGCCCTCCACGATCACGGCCTCGCGGGTGCGGGCCATCTCCTTGCGGGCCAGGTCGATCCCGTAGAGGACGTGCGACTTCTTGTAGATCGGCGTCTCGGAGGTGTTGAGGTACTTCGCCTCGATGCGGTCGTCGTCGAAGAGGCGGCGCGCGCCGAAGCCGATGACGTCGCCACCCGACTCCCGGATCGGCCACATCAGCCGACCGCGGAACCGGTCGTAGTGCGACCGCCCGTGCGCGACCAGGCCGGCAGTGACGACCTCCTCGTCCGAGAACCCGCGCGCACGCAGGTGGCGGTAGAGGTCCTCTCCCCCGCGCGGCGAGAAGCCGACTCCGAAGTGCAGCGCCGCGTCGCGGTCGAAGCCCTTCTCGGCGAGGAACTGCCGCGCGACGACGGCGTCCGGCGTCAGCAGCTGCTCGGCGTAGAACTCGGCGGCGACCTTGTGGGCCTCGACCAGCTTGCCGCGACCGGGGCCGCGCCGCACCGGCGCCTCGTCGCCCTCCTCGCGCTGGACCTGCACGCCGACCTTGTCGCCGAGCCGCTCGACCGCCTCGAAGAAGCTGAGTCCCTCGAGCTTCATCACGAAGTCGATGACATCGCCGCCCTCTTGGCAACCGAAGCACTTGAAGAAGCCCCGCGACGGGTTCACGTTGAACGACGGCGACTTCTCGTCGTGGAACGGGCACAGGCCCTTGTAGGTCCCCGGGCCCGCACGGCGGAGCGTGACGTACTGGGAGACGATGTCGTCCAGGCGCGCCTTCTCGCGCACCTCTTGGATGCTCGTCTCCTTGATGCGGCCCGCCACAACGTCTGATCCTACGGGGCCGTGGACCGGCCTGAGATGCTTGACCTGATGTCCACCACCACACCGGCCCGACCGCCGACCCGACCGCGAGCCCGCCGGGCGACTTTCTGGCTCGGTCTCGCGATGGTCCTGGCCGGTGTGGGGCTCCTCGGCTACACCGCCTGGGAGCTGTACGGCACCACGATCATCAGCAAGCAACGCCAGCAGGAAGCGACCTCGACGATCGAGAAGGCGTGGGACTCGGGCCGGGCCGAGGCCACGACCGAGTTCGGTTCGGCCGAGGCGCTCATCGAGATCCCCCGCTTCGGCGAGGACTACCGGATCCCGGTCCTCGAAGGCACCTCGGACCGGGCTCTGGGCGCCGGCGTCGGCCACTTCTCCGGCACCGCCGGGCCCGGCGAGGTCGGCAACTTCGCGCTCGCCGGCCACCGGATCACCGACGGCGAGCCGCTGCGCGACCTCCCCGAGCTCCGCGAAGGCGACGAGATCCGAGTGCTGACCAGGGAGAAGACGTACATATACGCCCTCACGACCGACGGCGACGATCTGATCGTGCCGTTCACGTCGGGCTGGGTCACGGACCCGCTTCCCGACAACCCCGATATCGACGGGGCGGAGCCCGAGCAGATCGAGGGTCAGCGGCTGATCACCCTCACCACCTGCTCCGAGCTCTTCCACACCGACTACCGGTTGATCGCCTTCGGCAGGCTCGTCGCCGAGGAGCATGCCGGCTGACGGACGGCTAGAGACGGAGCGTACGCCGCGGGCCGAGGTCGGCTCGGCGGTCTGCCCACATCCGCTGGTCGTCCCGGACGCGTGCGACCTCGGCCGGGTCGATCGTGGCGACGATCATCCCAGGAGTGGCGTCATCGAGCCGCTCGACCGGCCTACCGAGCGGGTCGTAGACCGCGGAGCCGCCGATGAGGCCCACCGGCCCGCCGACGAGACCGGCGAAGGCGACGTACATCGAGTTGTCCAGCGCCCGGGCGGCGTAGTGCAGATCGCGCCGGTGACCACCGCCGGGGAAGTAGGCACCGGTGTTGAGGTAGAGGATCGCGCCGTCGGCAGCCGCGGCGGCGGCGTGCTCGGGGAAGTTGGCGTCGTAGCAGACCGACAGGGCCACCCGGACGCCGTCGATCTCGATCGTCGTACCGTGCTGGCCGGGCTCGAAACGTTCGACCTCGGGCGGGTAGAGGTGCTGTTTGTCGTACGCCGCGACCGGCTGCTCCCCCGGCGCGATGACCAGGCTGGTGATCGCCCGTCGTCCGGCCTGGTCGAGGGGCGAGTTGAGCACGAGCACCGCACCGGCCTCGTCCACTGCGGCCTGCGCCGGGGCGAGCCAGGCGGTGTCCTCGAGCGAGGGCAGCGGGCCGTCGAAGGCGTCGAGGTCCCACGAGGTCGTGAAGGTCTCCGGAAGCGCGACCAGTCGGGCTCCCTTCGCGGCCGCTTCGCGGACCCGGTCCGCGGCTGTCGCGACGTTGGCCACCACATCGCCCGGCAGCGCCGTCTCCTGGACGACCGCGATTCGCAGCATGTCAGCAACCGTAGCGGCGGGGTAGTCCGGTAGCGAACTGCCCAAATACTGACGAGTAATAGGCAGTTCGCTACCGGACTACCCCGACATCAACGGATCAGTAGGCCCCCGACATCACGTTCGCGAGCGGCTCACCGGCGGCGAACCGCTCGAGCTGCTCGCGTACGACCCGGTAGGCGCGGGGCCACATCGCGCTCGACGCGCCACCGACGTGCGGGGTGATGAGCAGGTTGGGCGAGCTCCACAGCGGGCTCTCCGCCGGGAGCGGCTCGGTCTCGGCGACGTCGATCGCCGCGTGGATCCGCTCCGTGGCGAGCTCGGCGACCAGGTCCGAGGTGACGACGACACCGCCACGGGCGACGTTGACCAGCAACGCGCCGTCCTTCATCTGCCCCAGGAACTTGCGGTCGACGAGGCCGCGGGTCTCGTCGGTGAGCGGCGTGGCCAGCACGATCACGTCGGCCTCGGGCACGAGCGTGTCGAGCTCGTCGAAGCCGTGCACGCCATCCCGCGAGGTCCGCGCGACCCCGACCACCTCGGTCTCGAACGGAAGCAGCCGCGCCTCGATGGCCCGGCCGATCGCGCCGTACCCGACGATCAGGACCCTCTTGTCGGCCAGCGACGGGAACCAGCCCGGCCGCCAGGCGTGCTCGTCCTGGTGGCGTACGTGGCCGGGGATGCCCCGCAGCGACGACAGGATCAGCGTGACGGCGAGCTCGGCCGTGGAGGTGTCGTGGATGCCGCGGCCGTTGCAGAGGGTCACGCCCTCCGGGATGTGGCCGCGGGCGGCGTCGACCCCCGCGGTGAGCAGCTGCACCACCTGGAGCGCGGTCATCTGGCTGACGACGTCGAAGATGCGCGAGCCGAGCATGTAGGGCGGCAGGTAGAACGCCACCTCACCGACTGAGTCCGGCACCTCCACCTCGCCACCGGTGAAGCGGGTGTGGTCGAAGAGCTCGAAGCGGAGGCCTGCGGGCACCTTGCCCAGCTCGGACGGGTCGAACGGCAGCCAGACGAGGGGATCGCTCACACCGGAGACTCTCCCATACCCCGGGAGGGGTGATCTCAGTCACACCCCGTCGCTAGGGTGACCGCCATGGATCCGCTGGCCCCCGCTCACCCCACCTGGGTGATGCTCCTGATCGCCGCCGTGGCGGTCGCCGTACTCCTCTTCCTGATCGCCAAGGTCAAGCTGCACGCATTCATCTCGCTGGTGCTGGTCAGCGCGGTGACCGCGGTCGCGGCCGGGATCCCGGTCGCCGACGTGCCCGCGGCGATGCTGGCAGGCTTCAGCGCCACGATCGGCTCGGTTGCGCTGCTGGTGGCGTTCGGCGTGATGCTCGGACGGCTGCTCGAGGTGACCGGTGGTGCGCAGGTGCTCGCCGACACGCTCATCGGTGCGTTCGGCGAGAAGCGGGCCCCGCTCGCGCTCGGCGTCGCCGCGCTGATCTTCGGGTTCCCGATCTTCTTCGACGCCGGCCTGGTCGTCTTCCTGCCGATCATCTTCGCGGTCGCACGGCGCTTCGGCGGCTCGATCCTCGTCTACGCCCTGCCCACCGCCGGCAGCTTCGCGGCGATGCACGCGGTCGTGCCGCCTCACCCGGGCCCGGTCGCCGCGGCCACGGAGCTGGGAGGCGACATCGGGCTCACCCTGTTGATCGGCGTGCCGGTCGCCGTCCTGGCCTGGTTCCCCGGCGCCTACCTCGTCGGCACCAGGCTCGGCGCCCGATACAACCCGGAGCCGCCCAACGTGTTCGCGAGCAGTGAGTCGGACGCCGCGGCGAAGAGCGACGCCACTCCCCCGCCGTTCGCCACCGTCGTGCTCCTCCTGGCTCTGCCCCTCGTCCTGATCGGCCTCAACACGGTCGTCAGCACGCTGGTCGCCGCCGGGACGGTCAGCGAAGACGCCACCTGGGCCAGCGCACTGATCCTCATCGGCCAGACCCCGATCGCGCTGCTGATCACCGTGCTCGTCGCGATCTTCGTACTCTCCCCCGGCCGGTTCCCCATCGGCCGGGCGAGCGACATCCTCGACCAGGCGCTCGGCCCGATCTGCGCGATCATCCTGATCACCGGCGCAGGCGGGATGTTCGGCGGCGTGCTCCGCATCAGCGGTATCGGGGAGGCGCTGTCCACCTCGCTCTCCGGTCTCGGGCTGTCGCTCATCGTGCAGGCGTTCCTGATCTCGACCCTGCTGCGGGTGGCCCAGGGCTCCGCGACCGTCGCACTGACCACCACCGCCGGCCTGATCTCCGCACAGGTCGCTGCTGCAGGACTGGGCAACTTCGACATCGCCCTGCTCGTCTTCGCCATCGCGGCCGGCGCGACCGTCCTCTCCCACGTCAACGACTCCGGGTTCTGGCTGGTCAGCCGCTTCTTCGGGATGGACGTCATCACCACCCTGAAGACCTGGACGGTCCTGGAGACCACCCTCGGCCTCTCGGTCTTCGTGATCGCCTCGGCGCTCTGGATCATCGTTCCCTAGCTCCGGGTTCAGCCCGTACGTTGCACCCTGCTCTCGAGCGTCGCCAGCCCCGGCCCGGCGAGCTCGGGCAGGGCGACGGCCCGCCCGCAGACCGCCATCAGCAGCGCCTCCCCCGGCCCGTTGACCTCCTCGCCGCTCCCGTGGGACCAGGCGAGGTCGGTGGCCACCAGACGCAGGCCGCGTACGTTGCGCCTGGCCGGCAGCGGCGGCGCCATCAGCGCGAAGTCGAGCACCGGCGCGAGCCGCTCGGCCGGCACCTCGCGCGGCCGTCCGAGCGCCCGGCGGATGTCTTGGTGGTGGATGAGGCCGTCGGTCAGCCCGATCCTGGCATCGGCCATCGCCGTCGGCCCGGACGGTCGGGCATGCGCCCGCACGTAGGCGACCAGCTCGGCCGGAGCCCGGGCACCGAACTCCTCGAGCTGGCGGGCGTTCATCCGGCCGAACCGGAGCCCGGCGCGCAGGAAGCGCCCGGCGAATTCGCCCAGCCCGATCTCCTCGTAGCTGATCAGGTGCGCGACGACGTCGCGCACCGTCCACTCGCTGCAGAGCGAGGGCCGCTCCCAGTGCTCCGGCTCGAGCGTCTCGAGGAAGTCGGCGAGATCCTTCCGTTCGGCGGTCGCGAGCGCCGTGCGGTCCACCCCGATCACGGCTGCGCGAGAGCCCGGAAGCGCTCCAGATAGATCCCCCAGGCGTCCGATCCGGCGGCCCGGTCACGCCACCCCTGCCACCCGGCGCCGTGCCGGTCGAGGTGGCGGTGCTCGAGGCGTACGTGGGTCTGTTCGGCTCCCACCGCGGTGAAGGTGAACTCGACCTCGCTGCAGCGCGACGGGTCCGGTTCGAGCTGGAAGTCGGGGGTGATGTCCCAGGAGATCACCAGCCGGTGGGGCGGTTCGACGGCGAGGACGCGCGCCCACTGACAGGTGCTGCCGTCGACGCCGCGGTCGTAGACGCGCCCGCCGACCCGTGGCTCCAGCACCGTCTCGGCGATCTCGACGGGGAGCATGTTGTGCTCGCGCGGCTTGATCCGGTCGAAGTCCTCGGTGAACACCTTGAAGGCGTGCTCGACCGGGACGTCGACGGTGATCTCCAGGTCCACGGAGGTCTTGTCGCGGGTGGTGCTCATGACTACTCCTTCTGCTCGCTTCGCTCGCTTACTCTCTCGCTCGGCACGGACGGACGAGCAAGCTCGCCGCCCGACCTCGCTCCGGTCGTCTCTGCCCGGTAGCTGTCCTCAGCCACCTGCTTGAACGAATGCAACGCCTGGGTCCAGTAGGTATCCAGCTCGGCGCGCAGCTCGGCCAGGCCCTCGATCCGGGCCTGATAGATCCGGCGACGACCAGCCGGCGTCATCGACACCAGCCCGGCCTCGCGCAGGATCTTGAGGTGCTGGGACACCGCGGCCATGCTCACCGGCAGGGCATCGGTGAGCTCCCCCACCGAGCACGGCCCGGCGGCCACGCGAGCCAGGATCTGGCGGCGGGTGGAGTCGGAGACGGCGTACCAGGCATCGGTCACGACATTTAAGGTAGCGCTTAAATGTCGTGACCGCAATGGTCACGCGCGCCGGCAGAGCCGTTCGTGCCAGGACAGCGCGGTGATGTCGGTAAGCGAGGCGACCTGGTCGATCACGACGCGGAGCCGGGCGGCGTCGTCGGCCGCGGCGTGCCAGTCGTCGGCGAACTGCCGGTCGAGGTCGTCCGGCCCGGTGGCGACGAGGTGCTCGAGGAGTTCGCCGAGCAGGTTGCGCTGGCGGTCCATCTTCACGGCCCGCTCGTCGGTGCGCATCACGTAGTGCGCCGCGATCCCCTTCAGTAGCGCGATCTCCAGACGGGTCTGCTCCGGCACCACCAGGTCGGCGCCGTAGCGGACATAGGGACCGCCGCCGGCGGCGTACGTCGCCTCCCGCACCGCCCCGCAGAACCGGCCGATGATGTCGGAGGTCAGGTTCTTGAGCATGGCCCGGGACCGGCGAGAGGCGTCGTACGCGGCGCCCTCGGGGATCCAGCAGCCGGCGGCACTCAGGTCCGCGATGGTCGAGACCGCGAGAGTGCGGTCGAAGCCCGGGACGTACCAGTCGGCCACGGTCGCGGCGACCCCGTCGAGGTCGAGGCGGGCGAGGTCGATCTTGCCGGCGACGATGCCGTCCTCGACGTCATGGACGGAGTAGGCGACGTCGTCGGAGAGGTCCATGATCTGCGCCTCGACGCACTGCCGCTGGCCGGCGTCAGCCGCTCGCAGCCAGGTGAAGACCGGCAGGTCGTCCTCGTAGACCCCGAACTTGGACCCCTTGCGCTCACCGAAGCCCCACGGATACTTCGTGCAGGCGTCCAGTGTCGCCCGGGTCAGGTTGAGCCCGACCGAGCGCCCGTCGACGTCGAAGGTCTTCGCCTCCAGCCGGGTCAGGATGCGCAGCGTCTGCGCGTTGCCCTCGAACCCACCGATGCCCTTCGCCTGCTCGGCAAGCACGTTCTCGCCGTTGTGCCCGAACGGCGGGTGCCCGAGGTCGTGGGCGAGGGCCGCGGTCTCGGCGATGTCGGGCTGCGGCGAGTCCGGCCCGCTCAGGGCACGCGACAGATCCCGCGCGACCTGGGCTACCTCGAGCGAATGGGTCAGCCGGTTGCGTACGAAATCATCGGCCTGCGGCCCCACGACCTGGGTCTTCGCCGCCAGCCGCCGGGTCGAGGCGGCATGCACCACGCGGGCGCGGTCGCGCTCGAACTGCGTACGCTCCGGCGCGACCACCCGCTTGGGCGGCTCGGCGACGATCCGCTCGCGGTCGGCGGCCCCATATAGCTCCACATCCAGGAGGCTATCGGCTACAGCGGGATCGCCGTGGTCAGCACCCCGATGGCCAGCATCGTGAGCGACACCGCAGCCGCGCGCCACAGCACCTTCTTGTGGTGATCGGCGAGAGGCACCCGCGCCAAGGTCACCAGCAGCAGGATGGCGGGCACGAGCGGGCTCTGCATGTGGAAGGTCTGACCGGTGATCGAGGCGCGCGCCATCTCCTCCGGAGCGATGCCGTAGGTCGAGGCCGCCTCGGAGAGCACCGGGAGGACTCCGAAGTAGAAGGCGTCGTTGCTCATGAAGAAGGTGAACGGAAGACTGAGTACGCCGGCGATCACCGCCATGTGCGGGCCCAGCGCGGGCGGGATGATGTCGATCAGCCATCGCGCCATCGCCTCGACCATGCCGGTCCCCTGGAACACTCCGGTCAGCACCGCCGCGGCGAAGACCATCGCCACCACGGACACGATGCTCGGGGCGTGCCGAGTGATCGCCTCCTGCTGCTCCTTGACCTGCGGGAAGTTCACGACCAGCGCGATCGCGGCGGCGACCATGAAGAGCACCAGGATCGGCAGGATGTCGAGCACCAGGACGACCAGCAGCGTGGCGGTCAGGAGCGCGTTGAACCAGAACAGCCCTGGTCGCAGCGTCGAGCGCTTCGGGTCGAGCCCGTCTGCGAACCAGTCGGCGTCGTCGTTCTCCGCGTCGTGGCCCGAGCGGCCTCCTGCACCAGCCGCGGCCGAGGCGGGGGCGCCGGCACCGACCAGCACCCGCTCCTCGGTCGTCTGGGTCATCTCGGTCAGCTCCAGCGAGCCGATCCGGCGGCGCTCGAGGTATCCCAGGTGCACGGCGAAGGCCAGCACGACGGCCAGACCCGCGATCATCGACGGGATCATCGGCACGAACACGTCGGACGGGGAGACACCGAGCGAGGCAGCGGCGCGAGCCGTCGGACCACCCCACGGGAGGATGTTCATCGCGCCGTTGGCGAGGCCGGCCACCACGGTGAGCACGACCGGGCTCACCCCGAGCTTCAGGTAGAGCGGGAGCAGCGCGGAGGTCACGATGATGAACGTGGTCGACCCGTCGCCGTCGAGCGAGACGACCATCGCGAGGACAGCGGTCCCGACGACCAGACGCATCGGGTCGTAGCCGACCATCCGCAGGATCAGCTTGACCAGCGGGTCGAACAGGCCGACGTCGATCATGATCCCGAAGAAGATGATCGCGAAGAACAGCATCGCGGCGGTCGGCGCGAGCTCCTTGACCGCGTCAACGATCATGTCGCCGATGCCCAGCCCGGCGCCCGCGGCGATGCCGAACGCCACCGGCACCGCGATGAGGCCGACGACCGGGGTCGCCCGTCTGGACATGATCAGGAACATGAAGAGGGCGACCATCATGAAGCCGAGTGCTACGAGCATTGCCGATCCTGGTTCTATACGCCGTGTGCTGACCGTCACGTGGTGACACCCGAGACTGCGGGTGACGCGCACCACAGGTCAACGTTGCCGTCGTAACGGACGTTGTGGTCGTTGCGGTCAAGCGCGAGACGGCCCTCAGGGCAGCAGGATCGCGAAGTCCTCCGCATTGAAGCCGGCCGTCGACATCACGTCGTCGAGCGTGATCCCCGAGAGCTCGTCGAGGACGGCGCGGGCGACCCGGCGATCGAGGTCGACGAGGACACCCTGGATGTTGGCACCCACCGCGCAGGCGGGGTTGGGGCCATGGATCCCGAGGACCTGGTCGTCCCCCTGCAGCACCTGCCACACCTGGGCCAGGTTCACCGTCTTCGGGTCGACCGCCAGCTCCCATCCCCCGTGGGCGCCGGGCCGGGACCGAACCAGACCAGCCGTACGCAGCGGACCGAGCACCTTGCGCACATGGACCGGGTTGACCGCGGTGCTGCCGGCGAGCTCGTCGGAGCTGACGGGGGTCGTGCGGCCGGCGGCAGCGCACGAGGCGAGGTACGTCAGGACATGGACGGCCACCGCGAAACGGGTGTTCGTCGGGGCGGCCATACCCCCATCTTGCCTTATTGCCATCGGTATGACTACATTTATGGAACCGTCATCGCCGTGATTACAGTTACGGCACTACCGATAGGACTCCCATGACCATCGCCATCACCGGCGCCTCCGGCCAGCTCGGCCGCCTCGTCGCCGACCAGCTCCTCACCACCGTCGACCCCGCCGAGCTCGTGCTCCTCACCCGCGACCCTGCGAAGCTTGCCGACTACGCCGAGCGCGGTGCCGACGTCCGTGCCGCCGACTTCAGCAAGCCCGACGAGCTGGTCGAGGCCTTCGCCGGCGTCGAGCGCGTGCTGCTGATCTCCACCGACGCCGTCGGCGCCCGTGTCGAGGGCCACCTCGCCGCCATCGACGCGGCCGTCAAGGCGGGCGTGCGCCACATGGCCTACACCTCGGTCTCCGGGCCGACCGCGGACAACCCGGCCGGCGTCGTCGCCGACCACGCCGCCACCGAGGAGGCGCTGCGCGAGAGCGGCCTGGCCTGGACCATGCTCCGCAACAACCTCTACGCCGACATGCAGGTCGACTCCGTCGCCCAGGCCGCCGCGACCGGGCAGCTGGTCACCAACTTCGGCGACGGCGGCGCGGCCTACGTCACCCGGGCCGACTGCGCTGCTGTCGCCGCCGGGGTCCTGACGGGCGAAGGACACGAGGGCAAGGCGTACGACGTCACCGGCCCGCACGCCTACACCGCGGCCGACCTGGCCGAGCTCGCCACCGAGAAGTCCGGCAAGCCGGTCGAGGTCGTCCAGGTCGATGACGAGGCCTACACCGCCGGCCTGGTCTCCGCCGGGCTCCCCGACTTCATCGCCCCGCTGCTCACCTCGTTCGGCACCGCGACCCGCCTCGGCAAGCTCGCCACCGTCACCGACATCGTGGAGCAGGTCGGCGGTCGCAAGCCGACGCCGCTGAGCGCGCTGATCTGATCTCGCCTTGGCGACTCGGCGTAGATTTGGGGTGACTGACCGGGGATGAGGCTCCATTCGGACACCTCTTGTGCCGGTCGAGAGGCGGACATCATGTCGACGTCGCGAGAGATCGGCCAGTGACCATGGCCGGCATCGTCCTTCGCGTACGGCTCATCGGCGGTGACAGCCTGGACGTCATCTACGACGACGCAGAGACGGCGAGCGAGGCCGAGACGATCGACCACCTCGCCGCCGTGCTGTCGAGCGACACCGGGGTCATCCGCTGCAAGCACGGCGAGCGACTGCTGCTGTTGTACGCACGAGGGGTCTCCACCGTGGAAGTAGCGCCACGGGGCGCGGTCCTCTGAGCGACAAGCCCCGCCGAGTCGGCTCGAACTGACCACAAATCCCGCCGAGTCGGCGCGTCATGACGCGCCGACTCGGCGGCGTACTCGGTCAGAACGAGCCGACTCGGCGATTCAGTTGACGGCTACGTGCACGTGGTCGTAGTGGTTGGCGGTCGGGTCGCCGCGGTCCTCCATCGGGCGCCAGCCCTCGTCGGCCCGGACCGGGGTCCAGATGCGCTGGTACCAGATGATGTCGTAGATGTTCAGCGCCGCGGCGTGCTCCTGGACGAAGGCGGCGATGGCGTCGCCGAGCTCCTTGTCGTCGGTCATGAAGTCGAGCGCCTTGCCGTTGATGTGCTCGCCGTGCGGGTCGTAGCCGTACGTGGTGCCGGAGGCGACTGCGGGGAAGGCGTTGCAGACGGCGCGGTAGAGGTCGACCGCGTCGGGGACCAGACCGTCCTCGACCGAGGAGTCACCGCAGGCCGAGAAGTCGAGTCCTGCCGGGGCGTCCTCCGACGGCGTCGGGGAGGGCGTGGGGGTCGGCGTGGGAGTGGGCTCGGGCGGGGGTTCCGGCTTGGTCTTGCCGAGGTTGCCCTCGGGGATCCACACCGGGTTGCCCTCCAGGACGATCTCCTGGCGGTCACCCTCGTCGCGACCGGTGTAGTAGACCGCGCGCCCGAGCTTCAGCTCGCCGAGCTCCTTGGCGCGCTTTCCGTAGGAGGCGTAGACGGTGACGTCATCCTGTACGTAGCGCAGCACCGCCTTCTGGGCACCGCCGCTGACCGACGTCGGCCGCTCGATCAGCGACTCGATCGTGGCGACCTCGCTCAGCGCATTGGTCGCCGCCTCTCCCCCACGCTCACCGCTGCGGCTGACCGTCGCCTCCCGGCCGGTGACCTCGCGGCGGTCGTTCGACATCCGGGTGTCCTCCGGGGTCGTCGGCAGCGCCGGGACCTTCACCGTCGCCTTGGCCTCGGCCTCGATGCGCCGATCGGCCAGTGACGGCAGCCGGAGTCCGGACTTCTCCTCCACCTCGGAGATCACGACGCCGGGGTTCGCCGCGGCCGCCCCGGCGGCCATCGCACCGCTGGTCGCGAACGTCACGATTCCTGCGGTCGCCACGGCGTTCTTGGTTCTACGGACAGCTCGATAATCGCCTCTGTGGCTGGTGGCCACTGCGCAATCCTTCGCTCGACAATGTGGGGGTATCGCCCGAGAGCACCCATCGCCACTTCCGCTGAAGCTGGGTCGTGAGCCCGGGCACAGCGCCTGAGTCAAGCACACACCTGCGGGGGTATCCCACGACGGGTCGGAGACTTTTGCGAAGTTGTTGATCTTCCGACGGAGCGAAAACGCAGGTCGGCCCGGGCTTCGAGAGCCCGGGCCGACCTGTCGTCGAGACCAGTAGCGTCAGTTGGTGGAGACGTGCACGTGGTCGTAGTGGTTGGCGGTGGCGGACCCGCGGTCCTCCATGTAACGCCACCCCTCCGAGGCACGCACCGGCGTCCAGATCCGCTGATACCAGATGATGTCGTAGAGGTTGAGCTCCGCAGCGTGCTGCTGCAGGTAGGCGGCGATCGAGTCGCCGAGCGCCTTGTCGCCGGTCATGAAGTCGAGCGCTTTGCCCGAGGAGTGCTCGCCGTGACCGTCCCAGCCGCCGACCGTCATGGACTCGACCTCGGGGAAGGCGTTGCAGACGGCGCGGTAGACCGTGACTGCGTCGGAGACCAGACCGCTCTCGACCGAGGGGTCACCGCACGCGGCGGTGCTGACGCCGGCTGCGACACCGGTGGCCTCGGGCTTCTCGTCGACGAGGTGACCGGCGGTCACCCAGGCGACCTCGCCGTCGACGAGGATCTCGTCGCGGCCGGCCTCGGTGCGGCCGGTCGCGTAGACCAGCTCGCCGGCCTCGATCTCACCGGACTGGTTGGCGTGCTTGCCGTAGGCGGACCAGAGGTTGAGCGTCTCGTCGGTCCAGCGCTTGACTGCCTTGGCGGTGCCGGTCTCGACCTGCTCGGGACCCTTGGTCAGCGTCTCGACCGAGGAGACCGACTCGCGGTCGCCTCCGTCACGGCTGACGACGGTCTCGCGACGGTCGCTGGCGACGCGCGCGTCGTCACGGGTGCTCGGCACGTTGGCCGTGGACGAGGAGAGGGAAGCGCCTGCGTTCTTCGCGATCAGGGAGGAGGTTGGCTCCGCGAAGGCGGCTCCGGCGCCGACGGCGGCACCTGTCGCGAGAACCGCGACCCCTGCGCTGACAACTATGGATTTGGTCTTACGGACGGCCCGAGTGTCGCCTCTGTGGCTGCCGGCCACACGCAATCCTTTGCTCGACTACATGGTCTGTGCCCGAGATTCCCACGGTTTCAACGGATGAAACCCGTCGAGGGTTGTGCTGGTGGGGGCTCGGCACGGCAATGAGTACAACACACACGACAGGGGGTATTCCAATTCCCTTACCGAGTTTTTGCGTAGTTTTGTACCTGTCGAGCGACTGATTCCGAAGGCTCGAAACACGCCTCGAGACCCGTCCGAACAGGCCCCGCAGCCTCAGCCGCCGGAGGTCTCCGACACGTTCTCGGCGAACCCGCAGCCGCGCCCGTCGGCGTCGTCGAGCCACCCCTCCGGAAGGACCACCTTGTCCCGCGGCGCACCCTGCCGCCCACGCGGTGCACCCAGCTGTGACGAGGGGAAAGGCTCGTTCCGGTCGAGCTTGGCGAGCATCTCGTCGAGGTCGGCGAGGCTGTTCACCAGACCGAGGGTGCGGCGCAGCTCACCACCGGCGCCGAAGCCCTTGAGGTACCACGCGATGTGCTTGCGGATCTCCTTGCAGCCGCGCTCCTCGCCCATGTGCTCGCAGAGCAGCTCGGCATGCCGCCGCATGATGTCGGTCACTTCGCCGAGATTCGGCAGAACGTTGACCGTCTCACCGGCGAAAGCGGCCGCCAGGTCACGGAAGAGCCAGGGCCGCCCGAGGCAGCCGCGGCCGATGACGACACCGTCGACACCGGTCTCCTCGACCATCCGGATCGCGTCGGCCGCCTCCCAGATGTCGCCGTTGCCGAGAACCGGGATGTCGACCGAGGCCTTGAGCTCGGCGATGGCGTCCCAGTCGGCGGTGCCGGAGTAGGCCTGGGCGACCGTACGTCCGTGCAGCGCGATCGCCGCGGCACCGCTCTCCTGGGCGATCCGGCCGGCGTCCATGTAGGTCAGGTGGGCGTCGTCGATGCCCTTGCGGGTCTTCATCGTCACCGGTACGCCGTAGGGCTCCGCCGCGCGCACGGCGTGCTCCAGGATCTCGCCGAGCAGACCGCGCTTGTAGGGCAGCGCTCCCCCGCCGCCCTTGCGGGTCACCTTGGGCACCGGGCAGCCGAAGTTGAGGTCGACGTGCGCCACCCCGTATTCGGCGCAGAGGATCTCGGTCGCCTTGCCGACGTAGACCGGGTCGGTGCCGTAGAGCTGCACGCTGCGTACGGTCTCAGCCTCGTCGAAGACGAGCATGTCCTTGGTGTGCTGGTCGCCCTCGACCAGGCCGCGGGAGGTGATCATCTCGCAGACGTAGAGGCCGGCACCCTGCTCGGCGCACAGGCGTCGGAAGGCGGCGTTGGTGACACCGGCCATCGGCGCGAGCACCACAGGGGTGTCGACGGTCAGGCTGCCGAGCTTCAGAGGGCCAGGGAGGGACATGCCTTCCATTGTCCGGCCAGCGGCGCGCCGTACGAAATCAAGCGGTCGGCGTCAAGAGGTCGGCGAGGCGGAAGGCGATCCGGAGGGCTTCGGTGCCACGTACGGCGTCGGCTCGCTCTCCCAGGTGATCGGGTCGAACTCCTCGTAGGGCCGGAAGCTCACGCCGACGAGCTTGCCCTGGTCGGGGACGAGCATGACCAGGCAGGCGTTGACGCTGTCGCCCGCGGCGAACGGCTTGGGGAAGGTCTTGCCGTCGCAGGGCTTGAACGGCTCCTTGAACGCGGCCGCCTCGACCAGGTTGCCCTCGTCGTCGAGGCCCCACAGCGGTACGTCGTAGCCACCGAGGTCGGTATCGCCGTCGTTCTTGATGGTGGCGCGAACGAAGTAGGGAGCGCGGGCCAGCGTCGCCTCGTCGAGCTTCCAACCGGAGAAGGTCTGCTTGTAGGAGGTCGACTCGAGCTTGGTGACGGTGATCGAGAGCTTGCCGTCGACACCCTCCTTGGGCGCCCACTCGACCGTCGCGGTCTCACCGAGCCTGCGGTCGGCACCGGGCTCGGTGAGCGCCCCGGCGGAGGGCGAGGCCGACGCCGAGGGTGAAGCGGAGGCCGAGGCGGATGCACTCTCGGACGGCTTGGGCGCGTTCGTCCGCGGCGCGGTGCCGCTGCACCCCATCACTGACATCGCCATGGCCGCACCCGTGAGGGATGCGGCGAGTACGGACCCCGCTCGTTGCATAGGGATATCCTGCCGCACGCCTCTCGAGATCGTGCGGCAGGACGCCCCCTGCAAGGTTTACGAGGTGGTAACGGCCCGGCGTTGAGCTACTGGCTCAGGCGCCGATCAGACGCTCGGCGAAGTAGCGGCTCACGCCCTCGAGCGGGATGCGCTCCTGCTTCATGGTGTCGCGCTCGCGGATGGTGACTGCGTTGTCCTCGAGGGTGTCGAAGTCGACGGTGACGCAGTACGGCGTACCGATCTCGTCCTGGCGGCGGTACCGCTTGCCGATCGACTGGGAGTCGTCGAAGTCGACGGCCCAGTTGGCGCGCAGCTCGGCCGAGAGCGCCTTCGCCTTCGGGGAGAGCGCCTCGTTGCGGCTGAGCGGGAGCACGGCGATCTTGACCGGCGCGACCCGGTGGTCGAGACGGAGCACGACCCGCTTGTCGACACCGCCCTTGGCGTTGGGGGCCTCCTCCTCGGCGTACGCGTCGACGAGGAAGGTCATCAGGGCACGGGTCAGACCGGCCGCGGGCTCGATGACGTAGGGCAGGTAGCGCTCGTTGTTGGCCTGGTCGAAGTACTGCAGGTCCTGGCCCGAGTGCTTCATGTGGGTGCCGAGGTCGAAGTCGGTGCGGTTGGCGATGCCCTCGAGCTCGCCCCACTCGCTACCGGGGAAGTTGAAGCGGTACTCGATGTCGACGGTGCGCTTGGAGTAGTGGCTCAGCTTCTCCTTGGCGTGCTCGTAGTGACGCAGGTTGTCGGGGTTGATGCCGAGGCCGGTGTACCACCGGGTGCGCTCGTCGATCCAGTACTGGTGCCACTCCTCGTCCTCGCCCGGCTTGACGAAGAACTCCATCTCCATCTGCTCGAACTCGCGGGTGCGGAAGATGAAGTTGCCCGGCGTGATCTCGTTGCGGAAGCTCTTGCCGGTCTGGGCGATGCCGAACGGGGGCTTCTGGCGGGTCGAGGTGACCACGTTGGCGAAGTTGACGAAGATGCCCTGCGCGGTCTCCGGACGCAGGTAGTGGAGGCCCGACTCGTCCTCGAGGACACCGAGGTGGGTCTTGAGCATGCCGGAGAACTCACGCGGCTCGGTCCAGGCGCCACGGGTGCCGCAGTTCGGGCAGGCGACGACCTCATTGATGTCCACGGTGTCGGGGTCGTCGATGCCCTTCTTCTCCGCGTACTCCTCCTGGAGGTGGTCGAAGCGGTAGCGCTTGTGGCACGACTGGCACTCGACCAGCGGGTCGTTGAAGGTCTCGACGTGGCCGGAGGCGACCCAGGTCTGGCGCGGCAGGATGATGCTCGAGTCGAGGCCGACGACGTCGTCGCGCTGCTGGACCATCGCCTTCCACCACTGGCGCTTGATGTTCTCCTTGAGCTCGACACCGAGGGGGCCGTAGTCCCAGGCACTCCGGGTGCCGCCGTAGATCTCGCCGCTGGGGAAGACGAATCCGCGCCGCTTGGCGAGGGAGACGACGAGGTCAAGGGTCGATGCTGGCGGCTTTGCCACGATGAATGCTCTCTGCTCGAGGTGAGCCCGGCCGGCTGCCGGGCCTGGTGTTGAGGGGGATGTCTACAGCGACAGGGAAATCCTATCCGTGGTGTCATCTTGTTATGTACGCCGCCCGCGGGGCCAATTCGCTCGGCCGCTCGGGCATCTGCCGATAGCGTCGCTGGACATGGAGTCGAACGCGCGTCGTCTGTGGA
This sequence comes from Nocardioides sp. NPDC087217, assembly GCF_044744805.1. Classification (NCBI taxonomy): domain Bacteria; kingdom Bacillati; phylum Actinomycetota; class Actinomycetes; order Propionibacteriales; family Nocardioidaceae; genus Nocardioides; species Nocardioides sp. NPDC087217. The sequence continues at coordinate 595,416 of NZ_JBIUZB010000003.1, read as the reverse complement.
AGCTGCTCGAGCCGATCCATGCGGTGGGCTACTTCTCACCCGAACCGATCGCCCTGCTCAAGGCGGCCGGCTACCGCGGCTACTGGATGGGCTACTTCGCCGCTCGGTCGGCTCCGCTGGGCGCTGTTCCGGCCGAGGTCGTCCATGCCATCTTCTACAACTTCGCCTTCTCACACGTCTCCCGGGCGCTTCCGGACGCCTGGACGTACGCTCCGCCCGGGGCCGCGCACGATGCCCGCCGCTCCGGCGCCGTCGCTGCGCTCCGCCGTCACCTCGGCCCGCTCACCGATTCCGACGACCTGACCCGGGCTGCCTCGCTCGCCTCGCGAGCCGCTCTCGGCGCTCCGTTGGAAGGCCGACCCCTGTACGCCGCACTGCGCTCGCTCCCCGTCGCCGAGGACCCGCTGACCCTCCTGTGGGATTCGGCGACGCTGCTGCGGGAACATCGGGGCGACGGTCACGTCGCGACCCTGCTGGCTGCCGGGATCGGTGGCCGCGAGTCGCACGTCTTCCATGCCCTCGCCAATGGCACCGCTCCGTCGGTCTACGCCACCTCCCGCAACATCCATGAGACCGAGTGGGACGCCCTCATCTCCGGACTGCGATCCCGCGGGCTCGTCACCGACGACGGCCAGTCCCTCACCGACGCCGGCAGGGAGACCAAGGCCGGGATCGAGTCGACGACCGATGCGCTTGCCGCCACGGCGTACGCGAGCCTGGAGCCTGCCGAGATCGACGATCTCATCGCGCTGCTGCGGCCACTGACCAAGGCCGTGGTCGCCTCCGGTGAGATCCCCGGCCAGTCGCCGATGGGCCTGAACCTCGACGACATCTAACCCGTTGCCGCTCCGAATTCAGGGGGTCATGCTGGGCCCCATGGCCATGAAAGACCTCGATCCCCGGCTCGCACCGATCCTCGAGCTGGCCGCTGTCGCCGCGCAACGCCCCGAGGTCGACGTCGATGAGGAGACCCTGCGCGAGATCTTCGAGGAGGCCGCGATGTTGCTCGACCTCGGAAACGTCCTCGACGAGCTCGACGACCACGACTCTGGCAGCGTGGTCGCCGGCCTGTGCACCGACCTGCTGGCTGCCGACCCTGCCGACAGCGTCCGCGCCCACGCCGAGCTCGCCCTGGCCGACGAATCGCTGCACGACCCCGTGGCCGCCGCAGTCGCCTTCCGCATGGCTGCCCACGCCCTTCGCCTCTGACGCAGACGGTGTCGGCAGCAGGTGGGGCGCGATCGTCTCGGCGGTCTTCACGGACGTCAGCGGCTCGGGTCGTTGAGGGAGAGGATCTGGCGGCGCTCGGCGTACTCGTCTCGGAGGTCGTCGCGCCGGCGCAGGATGTCGCGGACGGCCAGGTGGTTGCGTACGTTCATGGTGCCGGCCGCGCACACGTACACGTGGCGCCGGGGTCGCCCGTTCGGCGCGACGGTCATCGCACCGGCTTCTAGGATCTCGGCATGAGCCAGCCCGCGACCACCTCCCCTCTCCAGCTCGGCCGACAGGGATTCGGTGCCATGCGCCTGCGCGACACCAAGTCCGGCGACCCGGACCGGGACCCGTTCCGGGTCGTCAACACGGCGCTGGACGAGGGAGTCGCGATGATCGACACGGCTGAGCTGTACGGCAACGAGGAGCTGGTCGGCCGCACGATCGCCGCCCGGCGCGACGAGGTGGTGCTGGCCAGCAAGTTCGGAGTCGTGCGGACCGACGGCCGTCCCGATGGCCCTCCCGACGGCTTCGAGGTGCGAGCGGACGCCGGGCAGGTTCGGCGCTCCTGCGAGGCCAGCCTTCGCCGGCTCCGGACCGACCGGATCGACCTCTACTACCTGCACCACCGCAGCGAGACGGTCCCCATCGAGGAGACCGTCGGAGCGATGGCGGACCTCGTACGGCAGGGGAAGGTCGGCGCGATCGGGCTCTCCAACGTCACCGCCGAGGATCTCCGACGCGCTCATGCCGTCCACCCGGTGGCGGCGCTCCAGGAGCACTGGTCGTTGGCCGAGCGCACGGTCGAACGTGACCTCGTGCCGGCCGCCGCCGAGCTGGGCGTCGCACTCGTCGCCCACTCGCCTACGTCGCACGGTGTGCTGCACGGTGCCGCGGGCGACGCTGCCCCGGCCGACGAGAGGCAGGTGGTCCACCGCGAGATCGCCGCAGCGCACGGGGTGTCGGCAGGTCAGCTCGCGATCGCGTGGGTCCACAGCCGCGGGCCCCTGCACGGCCTCGAGGTGGTGCCGTTGCCCGGGACGACGCGCGCGAGTCACGTTCGTGCGAACGTGGCTGCCCGGGAGATCGTCCTCGGTGCCGAGGAACTGCGGCGACTGACGGCGGCGTGGTCACCGACCGCCTGACCGAAGCGGTGCTCGGGCGCGCGCGACCTGCTCACCGCCGACCCGGCCGCCAGCAGCCGCGCCGGAAGCATCAGCGGCTGGGGTCGTTGAGGGAGAGGATCTGGCGGCGCTCGGCGTCGGTCAGGTCGGCGGCGGCGGCGAGGACCTTCTGCAGGACGTCGGACTTGCGGGCGATGTAGGTGTCGATGTCCATGTCGGGGTCGGCGGCCAGCGCCAGCTTCACGGCTGCGTACTCGTCGCGAAGGTCCTCACGGCGGCGCAGGACGTCGCGGACGGCGAGATGATTGCGTACGTTGAGCGTCCCCGCGGCGCAGACGTAGACGTGGCGTCTCGGGTCATCGTCGGGGGCGAAGAACGCCTCGCGGCCGGCGACGCCGAGGTCGCCGCGGTGGACGTAGCCGATGCGGACGAGCGCAGCGACCGCAGCGGGGACGTCCTCCGGCGCGACGATCACGTCGATGTCGAGGATGGGCTTCGCGGCCAGCCCCGGGACCGAGGTCGAGCCGACATGCTCGATGCTCGCCGACGGGCCGTCGGCCAGCGCGCCGCTCAGCGCCGCGGCGACCTTCTCGAACCGGTCCTGCCACGAAGGGTCGTACGCCACTACCTCGATGCTCACAGGCACCAGAGTCTGGCAGGTCGGCTCAGGCTTCGGCGGCGAAAGGCCGAAGCCGCCGACGCGGGCCGGTGACGAACCCGGCGACGGCGTCGGAGAGCGCGAGGACGAGCGCCGCGGGGGTCGCGGCGCCGACCAGGACCGCGGAGGTGACCACCGGGCTTCCGGACAGGTCGAAGAGGAGCCAGGCCAGCCAGGTGGCTCCGGCGGTGAGGAGCACGAGGATCGCGGAGCCGGCGAGGAATCCCTTGAGCCCACCGAGCACACGGGCAGCGAGCGCCGCAGGGGCCGCGATGGCCACGCAGAGCGCTCCGACGGCAGCCCCGAGAAGTACGAGCACCGGGCCCGCGAGCGGTCCGCCCATCCCGTGGCCGCCGGTCGCAGATGCGACCAGAAGGCCGAGGTAGACCAACCCTGCGAGCACCGGGTAGGCGAGCCCGACGAGCACCATGGTGACGACGAAGGAGGCGATGCGAACGGCGGTCACGGGCAGACTCATGCGCTCAGGATGCCCGGCACCGCCGCGCGCCGCCGCAGACGTTGACCCTTCGTTGACGAACAGCGCCATTGTCAATCGATCCGCGGTCAACCGACGTGCGCCTCGACCTGGGCGAGGAGCGGGTCGCGAAGACCGACGGCGTCGTGCGCCCAGAACGCCTCACAGTAGACGAACGCACCGGTCATCCAAGGCTCGTACGCCGGGAGCCGGGTCACCTGGAACGCCTGCTGCGGAATGCGGGACGAGGGGGCGGTGAAACCGAGCGGCGTCGCGGCCGAGAAGCCGCGGGAGCCGTAGTAGTCCCAGCCTCCCTCGAGAAAGACCGCCGGAGCCTCGAGGCGCTCCGCCTCCGCGAGCGCCGCTGCGACCAGCGCCGTGCCGATCCCGGCCCGCTGGCGGTCCGGGCGCACCGAGAGCGGACTCAGCACGAGCACGTCGACGAGCCGCTCGCGCGCGTCCACCCACGAGCGTGACAGCGCGAGATGGCCCACGATCTCGCCACCAGCGACCGCGACCAGGCTCGCTCGCAGCGCACCGGAGTCGGCCAAGGCACGCAACAGCCGCACGATCCGCCCGTCGGTCTCCTCCTCGAAGGCGCCTGCGGCAACGGCCTCGATCGCGGCCTGGTCTTCGGCGAGGGCAGCTCGGATCTCCATGGCCGAACCGTTTCACGGCTGCATCACCGCCGCCAACGGGTTTCGCCAGCGCGGTCAGACCCGCCCACGGACCATCCCGATGAGGCGGTCCAGGACCTCCTCGGGGGCGACCTGGACGCCGTTGTGGAGGTGGGCGTTGGTGATCCACGGGCGGAGGGTGGGGACCAGCTCGGCGGTGCCGAGGGAGTGCTCGCGCAGGACGTAGGGGTCGTCGTAGTAGACCGCCGCGGCGCACGGGACATCGACGGCGGCGAGCACGCTCGGGTCGTAGAGGCTCGGCCACTCGCGCTCAGCCAGCAGGTCCGCCGTCTCGGCGAAGGGAGCCAGCAGCGGATCCTCGGTGAGGTGCCACGGGAAGAGGTGCTCGGCGGTGAAGAGGGTCGGGTCCTCGTACGCCGCGGGCTGCACGCGCGCGGAGGCCCACCGGGTGGCCTGAGCATCGGCGTAGCAGGCCTCGTGGACGAGTACGTAGAGCGGCGAGTGGCCGCTGAAGGGCAGCAGCGACGCGACCTCGTGACCGAAGCCGAGTCCGGCCGGGTCGCGCTCGAGGAGGTAGTGGATCTGCTCGGAGCCGCCGGTCATGCCGAGGCGGTTGCCGATGGAGCGTGCCTGGCGGGCGGAGAGCGGGCCGCCGTGCGGGAGCCGGATCTCACCGGCGTCGCAGCGCTCGATCAGCGCCCGCATCCGGTCGCGGTCCCGGGGAAACCTGGCGTAGTGGCGCTCGGTGAGCTCGATCGTGCGGGCGAAGGTCGCGGCGTAGATCTCGTCGACGGGCAGCCCTACCGGCGGCACTCCCCCGGTGAACATCACCTCACGCAGCGACTCGGGATGGGCCGAGAGGTAGCGCAGCGAGCAGAAGCCGCCGAAGGACTGGCCCAGGAGCGACCAGCGCTCGATCCCCAGTGACACGCGGAGGAGCTCGGCGTCCTCGACGATCGAGTCGGCGCGGAAGTGAGCCAGGTAGTCGGCCTGCTCCTGCGGGCTCATCCCGGTCATCGCGGTGAGCGGTGTCGACCGTCCGGTCCCCCGCTGGTCGAGGAGGATCAGCCGATAGTCCTCCAGCGCCCGTTCGAGCCATCCCGGCACCATCGGCAGGTCGATCGGGCGCGGGCTCTCTCCGCCCGGGCCGCCTTGGAGGAAGAGCAGCGCGTCGCGGTCGTCGCGATCGCCAGGACGGCGCACTTCGCGGGCGAAGACGGTCAGCGTCTCCGGCCCACCGCCGCGGTGATCCAGCGGCACCTCGATCTCGTGCTCGATCAGGACCAGTCCAGGGATCGTCTCGGTGTGCACCAGTCGATCCTATGCCGGTCAGATGGACGGCGGCGTTGCGGTACGGCCCGACAGAACCTAACCTGAACACCGTTCAACTGAACGTTGTTCAGGTAGCCATCCCGAGGAGACTCCCGCATGACGACAGCCTTCGACCAGCTAGCCGACCGGATCCTGTCCGGCGGGGCCGCCACCGCGGAGGACGCAGTGGCCGTGCTGCGTACGCCCGACGCGGAGCTGATGAGTGTCGTCGCCGCGGCGGGGCGACTGCGGCGCGAGCACTTCGGCAACACCGTGAAGGTGAACTACCTGGTCAACCTCAAGTCAGGGCTGTGCCCGGAGAACTGCAACTACTGCAGCCAGGCCCTCGGCTCGCAGGCGCCGGTCCTGAAGTACTCCTGGCTCTCCAAGGACGAGACCCTCGAGCAGGCCGGTGCCGGGCTGCGTGGTGGCGCCACCCGCGTCTGCATGGTCTCCTCGGGCCGCGGACCGTCCGATCGCGACATCGACAAGGTCGTCGAGATGACCTCCGCACTGAAGGACGCGCACGAGGGCGTCGAGGTCTGCGCCTGTCTCGGGCTGCTCAAGGGCGGCCAGGCCGAGCGGCTCAAGGCCGCCGGGGTGGATGCGTACAACCACAACATCAACACCGCCGAGTCCAACCACGACAACATCGTCCAGACCCACACCTACGAGGACCGCGTCGACACGATCGGCAAGGCCAAGGACGCCGGCCTCTCGCCGTGCTCGGGTCTCATCGCGGGCCTGGGCGAGACCGACGAGCAGCTCGTCGAGGCCCTCTTCGCGCTCAAGGAGCTCGACGCCGACTCGATCCCGGTGAACTTCCTGATGCCGTTCGACGGGACGCCGTACGAGAACACCTGGGAGCTCTCCCCCACCCGCTGCGTGAAGATCCTGGCGATGGCGCGCTTCGTCTGCCCGGACAAGGAGATCCGGATCGCCGGCGGCCGCGAGATGCACCTACGCTCGCTGCAGGCTCTTGCCCTCCAGGTCGCCAACTCGATCTTCCTCGGTGACTACCTGACCTCCGAGGGGCAGGACGCGTTGGCCGACCTGGAGATGCTGCGCGACAACGGCTTCATCATCCTCGGCATGGACGAGAGCGCATTCGGCGAGCTCATCGAGGAGCACCGCACCAAGGTTGCCGCGCGCGCAGCGGGCGGGTGCGGCAGCAGCTGCGGTGATGGCTGCGGCTCTGCTTCTGGCGGGGCCTGCGGTGGTCACGACGAGCAGGGCGGCCCGGTGATCCGGCGCCGCGGAGCGGGGACCGATGTCGCTGCCAACGCTTGATCGGGACATCCATCGGGGCGCTGATCGGGCCCACGACCTGCTCGCGTTCGACCGCGAGCACCTCTGGCACCCCTACACCTCGATGACCGACCCGGCGCCGGTGCGGCTCGTCACCGGCGCCGAGGGCGTACGCCTCCACCTCGACGACGGCGGCGAACGGCTCGAGGTCGTCGACGCGATGTCGTCATGGTGGTCTGCGGTCCACGGCTACCGGGTGCCCGAGCTGGACGCCGCGCTCGCCGAGCAGGCCGACCGGATGGCACACGTGATGTTCGGCGGCCTGACCCATGCCCCGGCGATCGACCTCGCCGAGCGGCTCGTCTCGATGACCCCGGCCCCCCTGCAGCACGTCTTCCTCGCCGACTCCGGCTCGGTCAGCGTCGAGGTGGCGATCAAGATGGCCCTGCAGTCACAGCGCGGCCGCGGTCGGCCGGAGCGGACCCGGCTGCTGACCGTGCGCGGCGGCTACCACGGTGACACCTTCGGGTGCATGAGCACGTGCGACCCGGTCGGCGGGATGCACTCGATGTTCACCGAGATGCTCGCGCCGCAGGTCTTCGCCGAGCGCCCGCCCGCGCCGGGCGGCGACGTGGAGGCGTGGGCCGAGGGCGTACGCCGTCTGGCGGCCGAGCACGCCCACGAGCTCGCCGGAATCATCCTCGAGCCGCGGCTCCAGGGTGCTGGCGGGATGTGGGTCTACGACGACCAGTGCCTGGTCGTGCTCCGCGAGATCGCCGACGAGCACGGCCTGGTGCTGATCTTCGACGAGATCGCCACCGGCCTCGGCCGCACCGGCGACCTCTTCGTGTCCTCGCTGGTCACCCCCGACATCCTCTGTCTCGGCAAGGCGCTCACCGGCGGCTACATGACCCTGGCCGCGGTGCTGACCACCACCGAGGTCGCGCACGCGATCTCCCGGAGCGAGTCGGGCGTGCTCATGCACGGGCCGACCTTCATGGGCAACCCGCTCGCCTGCGCGGTGGCGCTGGCCTCACTCGACCTGCTGACCGCCCGCGGCTGGGAGCAGGACGTACGCCGGGTCTCCGCCGCGCTCTCGACGGGCTTCTCTCCGCTGGCCGCCGCGCCGGGCGTCAGCCAGGTCCGCGTCCTCGGCGCCGTCGGTGTGGTCCAGCTCGACCATCCGGTCGATGTCGCCAAGGCCACCGACGCCGCGCTGCGTGAGGGCGTCTGGATCCGGCCGTTCCGCGACCTGATCTACACGATGCCGCCCTACATCACCGGCGAGGACGACCTCGCCCGCATCTGCCGGGCCGTCGCCGCGGCCGCGGAGGTGGCCTGAGATGGGGTGGCAGACCTGGCTGGAGGAGGCAGCCACCGCGCGCGAGGAGGCGGGGCTGACCCGGCGACTGCGGCCGCGCGGACCCGACGACGCCGTCGTCGACCTGGCGGGCAACGACTACCTAGGACTCTCCCAGCACCCCGAGGTACGCCACGCAGCCGCCGAGGCGGCGATGCTCTGGGGCGGCGGCGCGGGTGCGTCTCGGCTGGTCACGGGCACCTTGACCCTGCACGGCGACCTGGAGGCCGAGCTCGCCGACTGGCTCGGCCAGCCGGGCGCGCTGACGTTCTCGAGCGGCTACCACGCCAATCTCTCGGTCGTCGGCGCACTCGCCGACCGGACCGCCCACGTCGTCTCCGACGCCCACATCCACGCCTCGCTGATCGACGCGGTGCGGCTCTCCCGGGCACAGCTGACGGTCGTGCCGCACAACGACGTGGCGGCGGTCCGGGAGGCGCTGGCCGCGCGTCCCGGCGTACGCAGCCTGGTGCTGGCCGAGTCCGTCTACTCGGTCCTCGGCGACGAGGCGCCGCTGACGGAGCTGGCCGAAGTCTGCGCGGAGCACGGCGCGCTGCTCGTCGTCGACGAGGCCCACGGCGTCGGTGTGCACGGACCGGGGCTCGTCCACCGCCACGGTCTCGCCGGGCGGCCCGACGTACTCGTCACCGCGACGCTCTCCAAGAGCCTGGGCAGCCAGGGCGGAGCCGTCCTGGGGCCGCAAGCGGTCCTCGCCCATCTGGTCAACGCCGCCCGCCCGTTCATCTTCGACACCGGCCTGGCGCCCGCCTCCGCCGCCGCAGCCCTGGCCGCGGCGCGGATCGCGCGCGCTCGCCCGGACCTCGCCGACACCATCCGCGCTCGCGTCACCGAGCTGGCCCGGACCCTCGGCGTCCCCGCCCCTGCCGGCGCGGTGCTGTCGGTGCCGATGCCGTCGCCCGAGGCGGCGGTCTCCGCGCAGGCGGCCCTGCTCAGCGAGGGCGTACGCGTCGGCTGCTTCCGCCCGCCGTCGGTCCCCGACGGGATCTCCCGGCTGCGGATCACCGCCGGAGCGGGTGTCACCGACGAAGCCTGGGAGCGGGCGACCAAGGCCATCGACACGATCGTGGGTGAGGTCCGGTGACCGGGTCGACCGGGCGGGTGGTGATCGTCACCGGCACCAACACGGGCGTCGGCAAGACCGTCGCGACGGCGACGCTGGCCGCCCGGGCGCGTACGAACGGCGAGAAGGTCGCGGTCGTGAAGCCGGTGCAGACCGGCACCGCCGACGGCGACTGCGACGCCGCCGAGATCCACCGGCTGACCGGAATCGAGGTCCACGAGCTCACCAGCCTGGAGGAGCCGCTCGCACCCGACACCGCCGCGCGGCGGGCGGGGGTGGAGATCCCGCCGGTCGCTGCGTACGCTCCGACGATCTCGACCCTGACCAGCGAGAACGACCTCGTTCTCGTCGAAGGCGCAGGTGGTCTGCTCGTGCGCCTGGACACCGACGGTGGCACGCTCCTGGACCTGGCCGATGCACTCCTCGCCGACGGCGTACGGACCTCGTTCATCGTCGTCACCGCGGCCGGGCTCGGCACTCTCAACCACACCGAGCTGACCGTGGCCGCGCTGCGCGCTCGCGGGCACGAGCCCGACGGGCTGATCATCGGCTCCTGGCCGGGCGATCCAGGGCTGGCCGAGCGGTGCAACCGCATCGACCTGCCTCGTGTGACCGGCGTACCCCTGCTGTTCGGCATCCCGGAAGGAATTGACAACCATTCTCAACTGACCTGAGAATGGTTCTCATGACCCCCACTACCCGCTCCGTAGGCCTCCTTGCCGCCGGCGCACTCCTGCTCACCTCGGGCTGTGCCGCCCTCTCCGACGACTCCGGTTCCTCCGCCTCCGGTTCCGACTCGGGGAAGGTCCAGATCGCGGCCGCGTTCTACCCGCTGGAGTTCGTCGCGGAGCGGGTAGCGGGTGACCTCGCCGAGGTCACCCCGCTCACCAAGCCGGGCGTCGAGCCGCACGACCTCGAGCTCAGCATCAACCAGACGGCCGCGCTGCAGAGCGCCGACCTGATCCTCACCGAGCACGGCTTCCAGCCCGCCGTCGACGACGCGGTCGAGCAGGACGTCAAGGGCGAGGTCGTCGACGTCGAGAAGATCGTCGAGCTCCGCAAGGCCGAGGAGGGCCACGAGGAAGGCCACGAGGACGAGCACGCCGAGGGTGAGGAGGCCGCCGCCGAGGACGAGCACGCCCACGGCGAGTCCGACCCCCACTTCTGGCACGACCCGCTGCTGATGGCGCAGTACGCCGAGGGCGTACGCGACGCTCTGGTCAAGGCCGACCCCGACAACGCCGAGACCTACGAGGCCAACGCCAAGTCGCTGACCGAGGACCTGACGAAGGTCGACGAGGAGTTCAAGACCGGCCTGGCGCAATGCAAGATCAAGGACGTCGTGGTCTCCCATGACGCCTTCGGCTACCTGGACAAGTACGGCCTGGAGTTCGAGTCGATCGCCGGTCTGACCCCCGACGCCGAGCCCAACCCGGCCCAGCTCGCCGAGATCGGCGAGCACGCCAAGGAGCACGGCGTGACCACGATCTTCTCCGAGCGCCTGGTCAGCACGGCGCTCGCCGACACCCTCGCCGACGACCTCGGTCTGAAGACCGCGGTGCTCGACCCGATCGAGGGCCTCTCGGCAGACACCGAGGGAGAGGACTACCTTTCCCTCATGCGCCAGAACCTCGACGCCCTGAAGGCGGCCAACGGTTGTCAGTGACCAGATCAGGGACCGGAAGCACCGTCCCCGCCGATGTCCCCGTGCAGCTCCTGCACGGGGATGTCGCCCTGTCCGGACGTCCCGTCCTTCGCGAGGTGGACCTGACCGTCAAGCGCGGTGAGTTCGTCGCGCTGATGGGCGCCAACGGCTCCGGCAAGTCGACGCTCGTACGCACCCTGGTCGGCCTCAACCCGCTCTCGGCCGGTCGCCTGGAGCTGTTCGGCCGCCCCCTGGCCGGCTTCCACGACTGGTCGCGGGTCGGCTACGTGCCGCAGCGAAGCACGGCCACCGGTGGCGTACCCGCCTCGGTCTGGGAGGTCGTCGCCTCCGGCCGGCTCACCCACCGCAAGCTGCTGCGGCCGCTGCGCAGCGCCGACCGGGCCGCGATCCGGGCGGCGCTCGAGGTCGTCGGGATGGATGCCTACGCCCACCGCGGGGTCGCCCAGCTCTCCGGCGGTCAGCACCAGCGGGTGCTGATCGCGCGGGCGCTCGCCGGCCGTCCCGAGCTGCTGCTGCTCGACGAGCCCACCGCCGGCGTCGACCTGCCCAACCAGCACGCGCTGGCCGGGGCACTCGGCCGCCTCAAGGAAGAGGGCGCCACGATCGTGCTGGTCGCCCACGAGCTCGGGCCGCTGGCCCCGCTGGTCGACCGCGCCGTCGTCATGCGTGACGGGCGCAAGGCCTACGACGGCCCGCCCCTCTCCGACGCCGACGTCCACGCGCAGGGCTTCGACGCCGGGCACGTCCACTGTGACGACGCGTCGACGCCCAAGCCCAACGCCGCCGTCCCGACCCCACTCAAGGAGCTCTGATGACTCTCCTCGAGCTCTTCTCGGTGCCGTTCATGCAGCGGGCCCTGATCGCGGCGTTCCTCGTCGGGATCGCCGCGCCCGCGGTCGGCACCTACATCGTGCAGCGGCGACTGGCGCTGATGGGTGACGGCATCGGTCACGTCGCCGTCACCGGCGTCGCGATCGGCCTGTGGACCCAGACCTCGCCGACCTGGGCCGCGGTGATCGTGGCCATCGCCGGCGCCGTGGTCATCGAGATCGTGCGCGAGCGCGGCCACGCCGAGGGCGACGTCGCCCTGGCGATGCTCTTCTACGGCGGGCTCGCCGGCGGCGTCTTCGTCACCGGCCTCGCCGGCACCGGCGCCTCCCGGCTGCAGGAGTTCCTCTTCGGCTCGATCCTGACGATCTCGGTCGACGACCTGCTCGTGACGATGGCCCTCGCGGTCGTGCTCATCGTGATCTGCGTCGGCCTCTCGCCGCAGCTGTTCGCGGTCTCCCAGGACGCCGACTACGCCAAGGTGGCCGGGCTGCCGGTGCGGTTCTACTCGATCCTGGTCGCCGTGCTCGCCGCACTGAGCGTGGTGATCGCGATGCGCACCGTCGGGCTGCTGCTCGTCTCCGCACTCATGGTCGTACCGGTCGCGATCGTCCAGCAGCTGACCCGGTCGTTCCGGATGACGCTGCTCGGCGCGATGGGCGCCGGCCTGGTCGCCTCGGTCGGCGGCCTCGGGCTGGCGGCTGCACTCTCCCGCACCGGCGCCAACGTCCAGCCCGGCCCCAGCATCGTGCTGGTCGCGCTGGCCGGGTTCTTCCTGGTCTGGCCGATCGGCGCCTGGCTGCGCCGCCGGCGGGCCCTGGTGGCCCCGTTCCCGGAGACCGCGCCCGTGGAGAAACCGGTCGACGAGGCACACCCGCACCACCACGGCGAGAAGTGCGGCCACGTAGCGGTCGAGCACGGCGACCACGTCGACTACATCCACGACGGGCACCGGCACGCGGCGCACGTCGGCACGGAGGGAGAGCACTATGACGAGCATTGATCCGCCGAGCTCCCTGCGCCCCACCAAGCAGCGGCTCGCCGTGGCCGAGGCACTACGGGCGTACGACGGCTTCCACTCCGCCCAGGAGATCCATTCCCGGCTGGACGGTGCCGTCGGCCTGGCCACGGTCTACCGCACGCTGACCGCACTGGCCGAGGCCGGCGCGGTCGACGCGATGCGCTCCGAGGACGGCGAGACGATCTACCGCCGCTGCTCCGACACGCATCACCATCACCTGGTCTGCCGTCAGTGCGGCCGCACCGTCGAGGTCGAGGGCCCTGCCGTCGAGCGCTGGACCAAGACCATGGCCGAGGACAACGGCTTCACCGACGTCTCCCATACCCTGGAGATCTTCGGCACCTGCACCGACTGCCGCTGACTCCGAATCTGCGGTTCTGGCGGCCGAATCGGTAGTTGTGGCGGACGATTCGACACTTTCGTCAGCCACAACTACCGATTCGGCCCCCGCTTCTACCTTCTCGGCTCGACGGGGTTGGGGAGAGCGCCGCCGTAGCGACGGTCGCGGGAGGCGTACGTCTCGATGGCGTGCCACAGGTGGCGGCGGTCGACGTCGGGCCACAGCACGTCGGTGAAGACGAACTCGGAGTAGGCGGCCTGCCAGAGCATGTAGTTGGACAGGCGCTGCTCACCGGAGGTGCGCCAGATGAGATCGGCGTCGGGGAGGTCGGGGACGTAGAGGTAGCGCTCGAAGGTCTTCTCGGTGATCTTCTCCGGACGCAGCTTCCCGGCGCGTACGTCCTCCCCCATCCTCCGCACGGCGTCGGTGAGCTCGGCACGACCGCCGTAGTTGACGCACATCGTCAGCGTGCAGACGGTGTTGTCCTTCGTCATCTCCTCGGCGATCTTCAGCTCGTTGATGACGGACTTCCACAGCCGCGGCGCGCGACCGGCCCAGCGCACCCGGACCCCGAGCTCGTTCATCTCGTCGCGGCGGCGGCGGATGACGTCGCGGTTGAAGCCCATCAGGAACTTCACCTCGTCGGGCGAGCGCGACCAGTTCTCGGTGGAGAACGCGTAGGCCGAGATGGCCTTCACGCCGATCTCGATCGCACCTTCGACGACGTCGAAGAGCGAGGACTCACCCTCTTCGTGGCCCTTGGTCCGGGGGAGGCCACGCTCCTTGGCCCATCGGCCGTTGCCGTCCATGATGATCGCCACGTGGTGCGGGACGAGGTCCTTGGGGACCGGGGGCGGGGTAGCCCCGGACGGGTGGGGTGTTGGGGTACGGACCGGCTTGCTCACGAGGTGCAACCCTAGTCGGGCGATAGCCAGGAGGCGGCTGCGGCCCAGGAGGCTGCGGCCTGGGCGGGACCATCGGGCGCCGGGGCGCGTCGTACTCCATCTCTTCGGGTCGCCCGGCCGGACCGGGGAGGGTCAGCGCGCCGATGATCGTGGTGATCGGCATCGCCAGGACGACCCCGATGCCCGCGGCCATGGTGGCGACGATCTCGCCGGCCATCTGCTCGGTCGTCAGCAGCGAGAGGAAGGTGCGGTCGTAGAGCTGGATCACCAGCAGCAGGGTGAGCGCGCTGCCGACGTAGGCGAACACGATCGTGTAGATCGTCGAGGCGACGTGATCGCGGCCGATCCGCATCGCGCCGCGGAAGACGTCCCAGCGCGAGGTGTCCGGACCGGCGGCACGCAGCTCCCACACCGCGGAGGCCTGGGTGATGGTGACGTCGTTGAGCGCGCCGAGGCCGGCGATGATCACCGCGGCGACGAGCAGGGTCTGCAGGTCGAGCGCGGCGTCGAGCGAGGAGAGCGTCTGACCGCTCTCCGAGCCCAGCCCGGACAGCCGGCTCGCACCGATCGCGAAGGTGCCGATCAGCGCGGTCACGGCGACCCCGGCCAGGGTGCCGGCGAGCGCCACCGAGGTACGCACCGAGAACCCGTGGGTGGTGTAGAGCACCACGTAGAGGATCAGCACCGAGGAGACCAGCGCGACCCACGCCGCGGGCTCGCCGGAGAGCAGCGCGGGCAGCAGGAACAGCCACACCACCGCTCCCGCGAACCCCAGGCCGAGCACCGCCATCAGCCCGCGCATGCGGGCGACGGCGACAACGCACGCCACAAAAAGGCCGACCAGCAGGAGCAGCGGCGGCCCGCGCTTGACGTCGAAGAAGGCGTACGTCGCCTCCCCCTCCTTCTCGGTGCGGGAGAGCTCGACCTCGTCGCCGGCCTCCAGCCCGGAGCGGGCCATCGGGGTCGAGATCTCCACCGCGACCTCGGCGCCGGTGTCGGGTCCGCTGGTCAGCGTCGCGGCGGCGGTGTTGCAGCCCTTGGGAGTGCCCTCGGCGCTGCACGGCTCGGCGACCGAGGTGATCTCGGCCGTCTCGAAGACGACGCCGTCGGCGACGAACTCCTGTGACCCCTGGAGCTTCTCGACCGCGGCACGGTCGGGCCACCACAGGGCCACTCCGACGACGGTGATGACAGCCACGAACACGAGCGAGACGGTCAGCACCATCCGCGGCAGGGCCTCGACCTCCACCTCGGCGTCGTGCCCACCGTGGGAGTGGCCGTGGGAGTGGGCCATCGTTCCTCAGCTCTCGACGTATTCCAGCGAGCGCAGATTGCGGTCCAGATGCCAGGAGAGGTACGCGGCGACCAACCCGCTCGCCTGCCTGCTGGTCCGGTCCTCGGCGCCGCCGACGGTATCCCAGTCACCTGAGAGCAGCGCACCGAGGTGACTGAGCGTCTCGGGCGAGGGCGTCGCCGATCCCGGCACCCGGCAGGTCGTGCACAGCGCGCCGCCCATGGAGACGTTGAACCATCGGTGCGGACCCTCCAGGCCGCACCTCGCGCACGCCTCGAAAGAGGGCGCGTAGCCGGCGACGGCCAGCGAGCGGAGCAGGTAGGAGTCGAGGACGTGCCGGGGCAGCCGGTCGCCCTGGGCGAGCACCCGCAGCCCGCCGACGAGCAGCAGATACTGCTGCGGCGCCGGCTCGCCCTCCTCGTGGACCAGCCGGTCGGCGGTCTCGAGCATCGCGGTGCCGGCGGTGTAGCGGTCGTAGTCCAGTCCGATCCCGGCGTGGAACAGGGTGAGCGTCTCGGCCTGGGTGATCGTGTCGAGGTTGCGCCCCTCGGCGAACTGCAGGTCGACGTGGGTGAACGGCTCCAGCCGCGAACCCCACCGCGAGGTGGTGCGCCGCACGCCCTTCGCCACCGCACGCACCCGTCCGTGGTGACGGGTGAGCATGGTGATGATGCGATCGGCCTCACCGAGCTTGTGGGTGCGAAGCACGATGGCCTCGTCGCGGTAGAGGGGCACGGTCCCATTCTGCAGCACTCGCCTGGCCATCGGGTGCCGCCGGGTCCGCGTCGCCGAGAAACCAGAAATCCCGCGAGAAACCAGATCATAATGCGCCATGCCCAGGATCAGCCCTCGGTCCACCTTCGCCGTGGCCGACGTACGGACTCGAAGGCTGACCTTTGACCAGCTCAGCCTGTTCACCATGCTCTGGGCCGGACAGGGTCTGATCCAGCTCCTCACCTATGAGTACTTTCCCCACGACGCCCTGTTCGGCCTGCTTCTGGTGGCAACGCTCGTGGCCATCGTCCTTCCCAACCGCGCTCTGGCGCTCGCGACGATGCTCGTGCTCAACCTGGCCTACTCCTGGGCGCACCTGCCCTATCAGGTCAATCATCATCTGCTCGAGGACTGCATCAATCTGATCCTGCTCGGCGCGCTGGCCATCGGGTGGATGCGGCACAGACGCGGTCGAGCCGACCTCGGCATCCGCGCGGCGACGTACGAAGCCTTCGCGGGTCCGGCCCGCGGTGCTGTGGTCGTCATGTACCTGTGGTCGGGGATCGCGAAGGCCAACAACGACTTCTTCGACCCGATGGTGGGTTGCGCGACCACGCTGCTCGGCACCGCTCTCCATGCCGAGCAGAGCAGCGCCATCGTGGCGTGGCTCGCGACTCCGGTCACGGCCGGCACCTTGGTCACCGAGATCGCCCTGGGACTGCTGCTCGCCTTCCGCAGAACGCGGTTCCTCGCCATTCCGATCGGGCTGTTGTTCCACCTCTCCCTTGCGGTGGTCCCGATCGCGGCGATCCAGGCGTTCAGCTACGCCGCCGTCGCAACGTATGCCTTGTTCCTCAGCCCCGAGGTCGCCACCGCAGCCAGCGACCTGGTCGGCAACAGCCTTCGTCGGCTACGACGCCACCTGGTCGCGACCGTCGCGAGCGGTGCGGTGGCGGTCGGCGTCCTGGTGGTCGCCGTGACGCTCGCATCCAGGGCCATCGGGGACGACGAGGCCTTCACCTATGCCCGGGTGGGTCTGTGGTTCCTCGGCCTCGTGGTTCTCATCGTCGTATATTTTCGGTCCCTGCTCGCGGTGGTACGCCGCGACGGACCGCGTGCCATAGCCGTCTCCGACCCGCTGTTCACCGGATCGCCCGTGCTGTGGGGCGTGACCTTGCTCGTCCTGGTGAACGGCAGCCTCCCCTACCTCGGTTTCAAGACCCAGACATCGTTCACGATGTTCAGCAACCTCTGGACCGAGGACGGCCGGACGAACCACTGGTTCATCAGCCCAGCCATCCAGATCGGCGACTATCAGGGCGACCTGGTCGAGATCATCGAGACCGAGGACCCCGAGCTTGCCGCGGTCGCTGACGCCCAGCACTCGTTGACCCGGTTCGAGTTCGAGCGGATTCTGAGCACGAAGGACGACATCTCCGTGGAGTGCAGCTGTTATGGGCAGCTCCGTCGCATCCAGAAGGTCGACGGCGAGTTCATCGGATATGAACCCCAGTTCTCCTACAGCCCGTTCTTGGGCAGGGTGTTCTCGTTTCGCTCGGTCCCAGACGGCAAGGTCGCCTGCACCCAGTGACCACGCTGCCGACCTCACGTCGCAGCCACACGATGGCAACGACGCGTGTGGGTGACCGTGATCGGTCGGCTCGTCTCCTATCGTGCCGGTCATGAGCTCAACAGGCATCACGACCGTGCCGACCCGCCCCGCGCACGACGACCGCAAGCCCGGCACCGCCGCTGGACCGCCGGTCACGGTCGTCGACTGGCTGATGCTGGTGCTCGCCATCGTCTCGGTCGCGGCGGCCGTGTGGGTGACGTTCTGGGATGTGTCGCAGATCTGGTACGACCGGGTCGTCGCCGCCGACTACGTCGTGTGCGCTGTCTTCGCCATCGAGTTCGTGTGGCGCTGGACCCGCTCGGGGCTCGGGTGGAAGTTCCCTCTCCTCTACTGGTACGAGCTGGTCGGGATGATCCCGCTCGGTGTCGCCGCCAGCCCGGCCTTCCGCGGCCTCCGGCTGCTGCGGATCGTGCTGATCCTGCTCCGGCTGATGCGTGCGGCGGACCGTGCCTTCGGCGACCGCGTCTCGGCGTACGTGGTGGGGAGGTTCTCGGGGGCGATCGTCAACGCGATCCGCAAGCCGATCACGGTCGCGGTGCTCGACGAGGTGATCGCGGTGATCCAGACCGGCAACTACACCCGGCACATCTCCAGCGCGATCGAGGAGAACCGGGCCGAGATCGACACGCTCATCGTCGACCTCATCCGCCAGGACCAGGCGACCGGGAAGCTGAGATACCTCCCCTTCCACGACGACGTGGTCCGTCTCGTGGCCGATACGGTGCTGCGCCTGGTCGACGAGGGCCTGGCCGACCCACGGGTCCACGAGATCATCTCCGACGCCATCCGCGAGTCCGCCAAGGAACTGCGGGAGAACGTCGGATCGGACCAGCACGCCGCGGTCAAGCGCGACCAGGAGCGGTTCGGGAAGTAGGTCTCGTTTTCTTTGCGAAACAGACTGAAGTAGGTGTCACCGCGGCCCGTCGGGTCGGATTCAGGGCATGATTCGGCCATGAGCGCGACCTTCCCGACACATCTCGGGCGGCTACAACAGGTCCGCCACATCGGTGCCGGTGCATTCGCCTCCGTGTGGCTCTACTACGACCCCGATCTCGACTCCCATGTCGCGGTCAAGGCGCTCTCCCCCGGCTGGGTGTCGAACCCCGAGATCCACAAGCGGTTCCTCCAGGAAGCGCGGCTGCTCCGCTCGGTCGACTCACCCCATGTCGTACGTGTCTACGACATCGGCCAGACGTCCACCGGCATCCCCTTCTTCGTGATGTCGTACGCCGACGGCGGCTCGGTCGCCGACCTGCTCAAGGGCTCGCCGGCCGGCCTGGACGTGCGCGAGGTCGCCGACATCGTCTCGCAGGCCGCCGACGGCCTGATGGCCCTGAAGGCACGCGGGGTGATCCACCGCGACATCAAGCCCGCCAACCTGCTCCTCACGTCCGAGACCTCCGGTGGCACCGCCGGGGCCCGCCGGGTGATGATCGCCGACCTCGGCGTGGCCCGCTCGCTCGACTCGCTCAACGAGGTCACCCGCGACATCGGCACCCCGTCCTACATGGCCCCCGAGCAGCTCGACCCGTCACTGCCGATCGACCACCGCGCCGACGTACGGGCCCTCGGCGCGGTCGCCTGGGCCCTGCTCGCCGGCCGCTCCCCCGCCCCCGCGCTCGGCCTCACCTCCCGGGTGCCCGAAGCCGGAACCGTGCGTCCCCTTCCCGCCTCGATCAGCCAGGCCATCGGCCGGGCGCTGGAGCCCCGGGCCGAGGACCGCTGGCCCGATGCCCGCTCCTTCGGCGACGCCCTTCGCGCCGCGGTCCAGGGCGCTGGCGCCGCCGGCGCGCCACAGACCCCCAGCGCGCCTCAGCCTCCGCCGCCCACCTCGACCTCGCCGTGGCAGAAGTCGGCGGCCCCCGTGCCGCCCGTCGGCCCACCCAGCGGGCCACCACCCAGCGGACCAGCGAGCAGGCCACCCACCGGATCGCCCTTCGACCAGCCGACCACCGTTCCGACGAGCGCCGGGTCCCAGCAGCGGCCGAAGCGGCGCACCGGGCTGCTCGTCGGTGGCTCGATCGCCGCGGTCGTGGTCATCGGCCTGATCGGCGGCCTCATCTATCTGGTGAGCAGCGCCGGAAGCGACATCCCCGAGGCCGGTGAGTGCCGCGACCTCGACTTCGACGCGGGCAACACGTTCGTCGACGAGACGGCCCCGGTCGACTGCGCGGAGCCGCACACGCTCTACACGTTCCACGTCGCCACCGACGTCGAGAACTACAACGACAACGAGGCCGCCGGCGCCGCCTGCTACAGCCGCATCGAAACCGGGCTCGGGCTGCGTCCCGAGATGATGGCCCGCACGGCCTACCTGGTGAACTGGTACTGGCCCAAGGAGTCGACCTGGAACGACGGCGACCGCTACGTCAGGTGCGACATCGTCGTGACGGTCCTGAAGGCCCCGCTGATCGACCTGCCCGAGGACCCGATCCCGGCCCCGGCGGACCTGCGAGCGTGCATCGACAGCACCGTCGACAAGATCGTGCGCTGCGGGACCACCCACGACTACGTCGTCGTCGACACCTTCGAGATGACCGGTGACGCCTACCCCGACCAGGCCGAGACGAACGCCCAGGGTCTGGCCGGGTGTCCGACGGACGCGACCAGGTTCAAGCCTCCGTTCGAGTCGGCCTGGAACTCCGGCAGTCGGATCGGCCTCTGCGCGAAGTACGACGTCGGCTCCTAGGAGATCAGTGGCGCAAGGCGCCTGACCGCCTCCCGGAGGCGATCGGGGGTCGTCGCCGCGTAGCCGATCACCAGGCCGGGCGGCCCCTCACCCTCGCGGTGCCGGCTCAACGGGTGGACGGCGATGCCCGCCTCGAGCGCGGCCGTGGCGACAGCCGCGTCGTCGACTCCCTCGGGCAGCGTCGCCAGCACGTGCAGCCCGGCCGCGACGCCTCGGACCCGAACCGCCGGCAGGTGCTCGCCGAGCGCCTCGAGCAGTGCATCGCGGCGAGCCTTGTGTCGCTGCCGGACCAGTCTCAGGTGCCGTTCGAAGGCACCCGAGGTGAGCATCCGCGCCAGGGTGATCTGGGGTAGCGCCGGGCTGGCCAGGTCGAGCCAGTAGCGCGCCTCGACCAGCTCCTCCTGCATCCCGGACGGGGCGACCAGCCAGCCGATCCGCATCGCGGGCGCGAGCGTCTTGGAGACGCTGCCGAGGTGGACGATCTGGTCGGGTGCGAGCACCTTCACGGCCGCGACCGGCGGCCGGTCGTAGCGGTGCTCGGCGTCGTAGTCGTCCTCGATCACCAGCCGGTGTGGCACCGCCCGGACCCACTCGACCAATTCCCGGCGCCGCTGCGGGGAGAGCACGACCCCGGTCGGGAACTGGTGCGCGGGCGTGACCACGACGGCATCGACACCGCTGGCATCGAGCGCCGCGACGTCCAGACCGTCGCCGTCCACCGGCACCGGGACCGTCGTCATCCCCCACCGCTGCAGGTGCACGCGGCCGCCGTACGATCCCGGCTCCTCGAAGCCGACCCCGGTCCGGCCGCGCTCCTCGAGCCAGCGCGCCAGGAGCACGAGTCCCTGGGCGACGCCGTTGATCACCAGGATCTCGTCGGGAGAGACCGTGAGGCCGCGGGTGCGGCCCAGCCAGACCGCGAGCGCCTCCCGCAGTGCCGGCACGCCCCGCGGATCGCCGTAGCCGAGGTCGGCGCTGCCGATCTCGGTGAGCACCTCCCGCGACGCCTTCGCCCACGCCGCCCGCGGAAAGGCCGAGAGGTCGGGCACTCCCGGGGAGAGGTCCAGCTCGGGAGTCGGCAGGCGGGTGGCGGCGCCGAGGCGGCGTACGGCTCCGGGGACCGCGCTCACCCGCGTGCCGCCGCCGCTGCGGGCGGAGAGTAGTCCCTCGTCGGTGAGCCGCTGGTACGCCTCGACCACCACCCCGCGCGAGACGCCGAGCTGGGTGGCGAGGGTGCGCGATGCCGGCACCCGAGCCCCGACCGCGAGCCGGCCGTCGGCGACCGCGTCGCGCAGCGCACCGGTGAGCCAGGTCGCCAGCCCTCCCGGTGGCACCCCGGCCGGGTCGAGCTGAAGGAAGTCCGCTCCGGTCACTTGGTCCACTCTGCCACGCGTGGTTTGGATCTGTCTGCCAGACCAAGTTGGAGCGAACCTCGTAGACATGACCACCGAAGCCCTCCCACACCCCGATACCGCCGGCGGAACAACGCTGCACCGCGGCCCCCTGATCGGCATCGCCTTGGCCGCGGCCGGGATGGTCTGCGTGGGCAGCAGCGTCGCGGTCTCGGCGGCGATCACCGATGCCCCGCTCTTCACCCTCCAGTCCGTCCGCTACGCCCTCGCCGCCCTGCTCCTGCTCGTCGTCGCGCGCGTCACCGGCTGGCGGGTGCCGCGCCCGCGCGGGCGCGAGTGGCTCTGGCTGGCCGGGGTGGCGACCGTGGGGCTGGTGCTCTTCAACGTCGGGGTCGTCCGAGGCGTCGCCCACGCCGAACCGGCGGTGATCGGGGTGGCCGTGGCCGCGGTCCCGATGCTGCTCGCGGTCGTCCCGGCGATCGCGACCCGCACGCTCCCGGCGCGCACGGTGATCATCGGCGCCACGGTCGTGACGACGGGAGCGATCCTGGTCCAGGGCTTCGGACGGACCGATGCGGCGGGCATCGGCTACGCGATCCTCGTCCTCGTCTGCGAGGCGGGCTTCACGCTGCTGGCGGTGCCGGTCCTCGCTCGGCTGGGTGCCTTCGGCGTCTCGTTCCACTCGGTGTGGATGGCGGCCGCCGGCATGGCCCTCATCGGCGTCGCGGCCGAGGGTCCGGCGGCCGTCACCACGCTCGACGCCGTCGATCTGCTCGCGGCGCTCCATCTGGCCGTGGTCGTCACCACGCTCGCGTTCCTGCTCTGGTTCACCGCGGTCGGGCGGCTCGGCTCCGGGCGCGCCGGCCTGCTCACCGGCGTCGTGCCCGTGGCCGCGGCCGGCCTCGGCGTACCTCTCAACGGCATCGTCCCCGGACCGATGGTGTGGCTGGGCACCGCGGTCGTCGCCGTGGGTCTGGTGATCGGGCTTCCCGGGACGCCGAGTCGGCGCGTTCGAACGCGCCGACTCGGCAGGTCCCGGCAGAACCTCAGCCGCGCGGGATCGTGACCGCCTGGGCACGGTTGGCCGCGCAGACGACGGCCCGCAGGGAGGCGGTGACGATGTTCTCGTGGATGCCGATACCCCAGACGATCTCGCCGGCGATCTCACACTCGACGTACGCAGCCGCGGACGCGTCGCCACCGGCGGAGAGGGCGTGCTCGGCGTAGTCGAGGACCCGGATCTCGGCGCCGGCCTCCTTCAGCGCGTCGACGAACGCGGCCACCGGGCCGTTGCCGACGCCCTTGTAGGTGCGCTCCTCGCCGCGGACCCGCAGGTCGACGACCTGCTCGTCGCCACCCTCGGCGTCGGTCACCGAGGACCAGCTCTCCAGGGCGTACGGCTCCTCGCGCTCGAGGTACTCGGCGGAGAAGATCGACCAGATCTCCTCGGGGCTGACCTCGCCACCCTCGGTGTCGGTGTGCTGCTGGACCACGCGGCTGAACTCGATCTGCGCGCGACGCGGCAGGTCCAAGGAGTGCTCGGTCTTGAGCAGGTAGGCCACGCCGCCCTTGCCGGACTGGCTGTTGACCCGGATGACGGCCTCGTAGGTGCGGCCGACGTCCTTGGGGTCGATGGGCAGGTAGGGCGCCTCCCACGGGATCTCGCTGGTCGGCTTGCCGGCCTCGGCGGCGATCCGGTCGAGGTCCTCCAGGCCCTTCTTGATGGCGTCCTGGTGGGAGCCGGAGAAGGCGGTGTAGACCAGGTCGCCCGCGTAGGGGTGGCGCGGGTGGACGTTGATGTTGGTGACGTACTCGACCGTGCGGCGGATCTCGTCGATGCCGCCGCCGACCCTGAAGTCGATCTGCGGGTCGACGCCCTGGGAGAAGAGGTTCATGCCCAGGGTGACCAGGTCGACGTTGCCGGTGCGCTCACCATGACCGAACAGGCAGCCCTCGACGCGGTCGGCGCCGGCCATCAGGCCGAGCTCGGTGGCCGCGACCGCGGTGCCGCGGTCGTTGTGCGGGTGCAGCGAGATCGCCGAGTGCTCGCGGCGGGTCAGGCCCCGGCCGAAGTACTCGATCTGGTCGGCGTAGGTGTTCGGGGTAGACATCTCCACGGTGGCGGGCAGGTTGAGGATGATCTCCCGGCCGGCCTCCGGCTGCCACACGTCCGAGACCCGCTCGCAGACCTCGAGCGCGTAGTCGGTGTCGGTCTGGGTGAAGATCTCCGGGCTGTACTGGTAGCCGAAGTCCTCGGTGCCGATCAGCTCGGGGACGTGCTCCTCGGCGTACTTCATCACCATCTCGGTGCCGCGGACCGCGATCCCGATGCATTCGGCCGGGGTCACGTTGAACACGACCCGGCGGAACAGTTCGGCGGTGGCGTTGTAGAGGTGGATCGTGGCGCGCGGGGCGCCGGCGATCGACTCGGCGGTGCGCGAGATGAGGTCTTCGCGCGCCTGCGTCAGAACCGAGATCTGTACGTCATCCGGGATCCGGTCGTCCTCGATCAGCTTGCGCACGAAGTCGAAGTCGGTCTGCGAGGCCGACGGGAAGCCGACCTCGATCTCCTTGTAGCCCATCGCGACCAGCAGCTCGAACATCCGCAGCTTGCGGGCCGGCGTCATCGGGTCGATCAGGGCCTGGTTGCCGTCACGCAGATCGGTGGAGAGCCAGCGCGGGGCCTTGGTGATCTTCTTCGTCGGCCAAGTGCGGTCGGGTACGTCGACCGGCACGAACGCACGATAGCGCTCGAACGGCATCCCCGACGGCTTCTGCTGGTTGCTGGAGTTGCTCAGGTTGGTCATGCGGAATCCTCATCAGATGGAAGCGAGTGCCGGCGCACGTCGAACCTCCGCAGCGAGGGAGTCCGGCTTCTCAGACCCCGCTGCGGCAGCTAAGGAGGAGGCTGCGCATCATGACTCGGTAACAATAACAGAACAGAACTGGCAGACTGGCCGGGCAGGCGATTGATCCTCAACACTGAGACGCAGAAGTGACGACGAAGGGGAGGAACGGGCGTGGCCCAACTGGAAGAGCTCACGGTCGAGGAGTCCTGGCGGCTCGCGACGGACACCCAGGTGTCCCGGATCGGCTGGACCGGCCCGCGCGGCCCGGTGGTGCTACCGGTCAACCACGTCGTGCACGAGGAAGCGCTCTGGATCCGGACCTCCGCGCACTCCTCGATGGCCGAGCAGATCGACGAGAGCGCCGTCGCGCTGCTGGTCGACGACCTCGACCCCGACACCCATGTGGGCTGGTCGGCGCTGTTCAAGGGACACGCGGAGATCCTCTACCGCGACGACCAGATCCCCGACCTCGTCAAGAACCTCCACCCCTGGCCGGCCGGCCCTCGTCCGTTGTGGGTACGGCTGCGCCCCAAGGAGGTCACCGGCCGCCGTCTGGGCGCTGACGGCTGATGCCTCGCCTGCTCGTCGTCCACCACTCCCCCACCCGGTCGCTGCGGCGTCTGACCGACGCGGTGGTCTCCGGCGCCAACGATCCCGAGATCGAGGGGGTCGAGGTCGTCGTACGGCCCGCGCTGGAGGCGACGGCCGACGACGTCCTGGCCGCCGACGGCTATGTCCTCGGCACGAGCGCCAACTTCGGCTACATGTCGGGCGCCCTGAAGCACTTCTTCGACTCGATCTTCCTGGACGTGGGCGGGGCGCTCGACCCCTCCGGCGGCGCCGGAGAGTCGGCCGGTGCCACCGCCAAGCGCCCCTATGGCTTCTACGTCCACGGCCGCTACGACACCACCGGCGCGATCCGCTCGGTGCAGTCCATCGTCGGTGCGCTCGGGTGGTCCCAGTCCTACGACATCCTCGACGTCCTGGGAGACGTCGAGGACGCGCATGTCGAGGCGGCGTACGAGCTGGGAGCCACCCTCGCGGCCGTCCTCGACTGAGCTGTGCTTCCGCTCTGGGCTTTCGGCCCTGCTCAGGATTCGCAAGTAGAGTCGATCCCCGTGATCGGCCATACCCCCAGACGTACGACATCTGTGTCGCTCCTGATCGTGGTGCTCGCCGTCCTCGCGCTCAGCGGGTGCGGCGGTGATCGGGCGGCCGCCAAGGGCGAGGACCCGAAGCAGGTGGACTCGACCGCGCTGCCCGAGGTCGGCAAGTGCCGCAACCTCACCCACGAGGACGTCGCCGAGGCCTACAACTTCGACAAGTACGTCGCCTGCGACGAGCCGCACAACGCCGAGACCTTCGGCGCCGGACCGCTCCCGGACGAGTTCAAGG
The DNA here is from genome assembly GCF_044744805.1 of Nocardioides sp. NPDC087217. Taxonomy (NCBI): domain Bacteria; kingdom Bacillati; phylum Actinomycetota; class Actinomycetes; order Propionibacteriales; family Nocardioidaceae; genus Nocardioides; species Nocardioides sp. NPDC087217. Next base: position 569,623 of record NZ_JBIUZB010000003.1, on the reverse strand, counting down.
ACGCGGAGTACGGCGACGAGAAGGTCAACGAGTGGGCCTTCAGCCAGTGCCGCAAGCTGCTGGAGAAGTACGTCGGCACCAACCAGAGCGTGCTGATGCGCTCGATGCTCTCCCACGTCTACTTCGGCCCCTCGGAGAAGGCCTGGGACGAGGGCGCGCGCTGGATCCGCTGCGACGTGGTCGGTGGCGGCCAGCAGGGCGCCGAGTACGTCGACCTGCCGACCACCACCCGCAACCTCCTCAAGGTCAAGAACATCGAGGACATCGAGGACCGTTGGATGGTGTGCGCGCAGGGCAAGACGGTCGCCTCCGCGAAGGTGCCCTGCTCCGAGCCGCACCAGATGCGCGCGGTCACGACCATCAAGCTGGGCGAGGACAAGACCAAGTTCCTCGGTGTGGCGGAGTCGAAGAAGAAGGCCTCCCAGTACTGCAAGGGCTCGGTCCAGGCCTGGATGGGTTACCCGGAAAGCTTCGACTACGGGTACACATGGTTCGGAGAGAAGGAGTGGAACGCCGGCAACCGCTGGGCGGTCTGCTGGGCGGTGACCGAGGAGTGAGCATGCGAGACACGCTGAAGCGGAGCCCGAAGCGATCGGCGCCGTTGTGGGGCGCTCTCGTCGTCGTGGGGGCCATGGCTCTCGCCGGTTGCGGTGGAGGCGAGCCGAAGTCGGCTCCGTCACCCTCGTCGGCGCCTCCGTCCGCCTCCGCATCCGCGGCACCCTCCCCAAAGGAGGGGGCCTGCTACAACCTCACCTACGACGAGGCGCTGGCCCCGACCGCCGGCGGCACCGCGGTCTCCTGCAAGGGCAAGCACACCACCCAGACGTACGCCGTGGGCCGACTGAGGAACGTCGTCGACGGCCACCTCGTCGCCGTCGACTCCGAGCAGGTCGCGGCCCAGGTCGCCGAGGCGTGCCCCAACAAGGTCACCAAGTACCTCGGTGGCGACGCCGACGACCTGCGCCTCTCGATGCTGCGCCCGGTCTGGTTCACGCCGACGATCAAGGAGTCCGAGGCCGGCGCCAACTGGTTCCGCTGCGACGTCATCGGCATCGCCGGCCCCCAGGCCCTGATGACCCTCAAGGGCAACATGAAGGGCGTCCTGGGCGACTCCAAGACCGCCGAGCCGTTCCGGATGTGCGGCACTGCCTCGCCGAAGTCCGAGTCCTTCAAGCGCGTCCCCTGCTCCCTCAAGCACACCTGGCGCGCCCTGTCGGTCATCGACCTCGGTTCCGGGAAGTACCCCGGCGAATCGAAGGTCAACAGCGCCGGCGCCGAGGACTGCAAGGCCGCTGCCGCCGAGGTCGCCGACGACCCGCTCAAGTACGAGTGGTCCTGGGAGTTCCCCAGCGCCGAGCAGTGGCAGGGCGGGCAGACGTACGGGATTTGTTGGGCGCCGAGCTAGGGCGGTTGGAATACCCGGTTAACCGGGTATTCCTGCACTTCTCGGGCATTGCAACAGCCGAGAAGTGCAGGAAACACCCGAGCGCTGTGACCGGTGAGACGTCTGGGACTAGAACCCGAGCTTGCGCAGCTGCCGCGGATCGCGCTGCCAGTCCTTGGCGATCTTGACGTGCAGGTCGAGGTAGACCGGCATGCCGAGCAGCTCCTTGATCTGCAGGCGCGCGCGCTGACCGACATCCTTGAGGCGTGAGCCCTTGTGGCCGATCACGATGCCCTTCTGGGAGTCGCGCTCGACGTAGAGGAAGGCGTGGATGTCCATCAGCGGCTTGTCCTCCGGGCGGTCCTCACGCAGACGCATCTCCTCGACGACGACGGCGATGGAGTGCGGGAGCTCGTCGCGTACGCCTTCCAGGGCTGCCTCGCGGATGAGCTCGGCGACGATGATCTCCTCGGGAGAGTCGGTGAGCTCGCCGTCGGGGTAGAGCGGCGGTCCCTCGGGGAGGAGCTTGATCAGCAGGTCGCCGAGGAGGTCGACCTGGTCGCCGCCGACGCTGGAGACGGGGACGATCTCGGCCCACTCGATGCCGAGCTCGACCCCGAGGGTCTGGATCGACATCAGGTGCTCGCCGATCTGCTCGGGGGTGGCGAGGTCGGTCTTGGTGGCGATCGCGACCCGCTTGATGCCCTTCTTGAGCTTGTTGGCGTTCTCCGCGATCCGGCGGTCACCGGGGCCGATCTTCTCGTTGCACGGGAAGCAGATCGCGACCACGTCGACCTCGGTCCAGGTGGCCTCGACGAGGTCGTTGAGGCGCTCGCCGAGCAGCGTACGCGGCCGGTGGATGCCCGGGGTGTCGACCAGGATCAGCTGGCCGTCGGGCCGGTGGACGATGCCCTTGACCACGGTACGAGTCGTCTGCGGCTTGTCGGAGGTGATCGCCACCTTGGTGCCGACCAGCGCGTTGGTCAGGGTGGACTTGCCCGCGTTGGGGCGTCCGACGAACGACACGAAGCCGCTCCGAAATTCTTGTGCTGGCGGCGCCGGGCTCGGCTCGGTCACTGTTGCTCCTGTTGCTCGTCGTATCGCTGCCAGATCTGCTCGTCGGTGAGCCCCTGGGCCTTGCCCTCACGCCACACCGGTCCGGGATCGACCGAGCGCGGCTGCCGCTTCTGGCCGCCTCCGCGCCAGTAGCCCATCACGTCGTAGGCGTGCGAGTCGAGCTTCCGCTCGCGCATCAGATGCTTGCGGATCGCCCGCATCTGGCTGGACTCACCGGCCATCCAGAAGTAGCCGTCGCCTTCGGGCCACTCGATCTTCTCCACGGCTGCCGCCAGGTCGGAGGAGGTCTCCGACGGCGGCGTGGACCAGGTGACCTCGGCGGTCTCAGGAAGATATCCGGGCAGGTCGTCGGGGGTCTCGGCCCAGATCCGCGTCGGCAGCGTGGTGGTCTCGGCGATCCGCGCCATGGCCGGCATCGCGGTCAGGTCGCCGACCAGCAGCAGCCACTGCGCGCCGTCGGGCGCCGCGTAGGAGCCCTTGGGCTCGGTGATCGTGACCGTCTGCCCGACAGGGTCGGTGCGCGTGGCCCACTCGGTCACCAGACCGACGTCGTGGACGACGACGTCGAGGGTCAGCTCGCCACCCTGCCATGACCGGACGGTGTAGTAGCGCGACTGGAACTGACCCGGGACGACCAGCCCGACCCATTCGTCGGGGATCCCGGTGGACTCGAACCCGGCCAGGCCGGGACCGCCGAGCACCAGGCGTACGAGGTGGGGCGTGATCTGCTCGCGCCGCAGCACCTCCGCGGCGTACTGCTGGGCCTTGACACTCATCGTCTCAAGGTTATCCGCGCAGACGCAGCCCGCCCGCATCAGCGCCGCACTCATTCGTGGCTGATGGGCGAGCAGAGCCTCTCGTGTCGCGTCGTCGGCCGGGAACATCGCCTCCACCGCGATCTCGTCGACCGTGACATCACGAGGCGCTCCGATCACGGAGAGGACGTAGAGGAAGGACAGATCGCCGAGGCTCGTACGCAGCAGCAGCGGCAGCACCGGCAGGGCACCGTCCCTCGCCGTGACCGCCGGCGCCTCCACGTCGGATCCGGGCGGGGCCGGATAGCCCTCCACGTCTTCGAGGAGCTCGACCAGTCCGTCGGCCGCGGTGCGGTAGAGCTGCCGGCGGATGCGGCCGACGACGTGTGCCCGCCACTGCGTGTAGTTGCGCACCTGCTCCGCCAGGCCGTCGGGATGCAACGTCGCGCGCAGCATGTTGAGCCGAGGCTGCCGCAGCGCGTCCGGCAGCGGAGCCAGGAAGAGCTCCATGGGCCGGTTGGTCGCCACCATGTCCCAGCGGACGTCGACCGCGCAGGCTGGATAGGGCTCGTGGGCGGTGAGCACCGCCTCGACGGCGGACCTGGCGGCGCCGAGGTCGTCGAGCGGCCGCTCCTGGTAGACGGGCGCGAACCCTGCCGCGAGATAGAGCCGGTTGCGCTCACGCAGCGGCACCTCGAGCTCCTCGCAGAGCCGCTCGATCATCGTCCGGCTCGGGCCGGACCGGCCGGTCTCGATGAAGCTGAGGTGGCGGGCCGACACATCGGCCGCGATCGCCACCTCGAGCTGCGAGCGGCGGCGCCGCTCGCGCCAGTCCCGAAGCAGCTCTCCGACGCTCAGCTGGGCCGTTGTCATGCACCCAGGCTGCCGGGCGGGGCGCGGCGCGGCAACTACCCCAGAGGTAATCGACAGGGCTCGCCCGGAGGCGGATCGTCGTGGCCATGACGACTGAAACCACACCCCGCTCACCTGCCGCCACCGCCGAGGCGTACGTCTCGTTCTGGAACCTCTCTGCCGAGGAGCAGCGCACCCTCGGCGCCACCCTTTTCGCCGACGACGTCGCTCGCTCCACCCCGATCGGCGAGTCCACCGGCCTCGAGGCGCTGATCGACTTCACCCACCAGTTCGCCGAGGGCGTCGGCGACTACACGTTCGTGGCGCGCGCCGAACCCGATTCACACCACGGGCACGTCCGCGTGCGCTGGGAGATCCGCAAGGAGGAGGGCTCGTTCGCCGAGGGTACGGACGTGCTGGATCTGGACGAGTCCGGGCGGATCGCCGCGATCACCGCGTTCATCGATCGCGCCCCTGACGGCTTCGATCCCGACGCCCACCACGAGGAGGCCTGACGTGTTCCTGATCGAGATCGCAGCTCCCGCCGGCGCACTCACCGACGGCGACCGCGCGACGCTGACCAAGGCGGTGACATCGCTCCTCAACGACGGCGTCAGCGCGCCGGAGGAGACGATGGCTCGAGGCCGGGCGGTGACCCACATCGCCTTCCGGGAGCTCGTCGGATGGAGCACCGGCGACGGGGCGTGGGCAGCGCCTGCCCCACCACCGCTGGTCATCACGGCCACCGTTCCCGAGGCGTGGAGGGAGGAGATGTCTCGCCCGTTGTCCGGCGCCGTCCGTGCCGGCGTACGCAGGCTCGACCGCAACCACGGCTGGACCAGGCCGGGCGGACACCTCTGGATCAACCTCGTCGGGATCGCGGACGGCAGCATCGGGCTCAACGGCAGGCCCGCGACGGCGGACGACCTGACGAGCTGGATGACCGAGGAGTTCCGTGCGCGACACCGCGCGGGCGACGTAGACCTTCCCGAGGGCGTCGTCATCGATCCGGTGTGCGGCATGCAGGTCACCCTCGGCCTCGGAGCGATCACGTTGGAGCACGACGGCGAGACCATCGGCTTCTGCGCCGCGTCCTGCCGACGTGCCTACGCCAAGGAGCACGGTGGCCCGGCCTGATCAGGCCGGGCCACCGCCCAGCCCGATCTCGTTGCCGTCGGGGTCGCGGAAGATGGTCTTGCGGACCCCGTTGTCGTACCTCTCCTCCGACTCCGGCCGCAGACCACGGTCGGCGATCGCGGCGAGGCGGGCGTCCAGGTCGTCGACGAAGAGGGTAACGAAGCCGCTCCCGGCGAGCTCGGGCTTCACCTCGACGTAGACGTAGCCGTGCTCGACCACCTCGAAGACGGCCTCGACGTCGTTGGGGTAGAAGGCCGGCGGGCCGCCGAGCAGGGCCTCGTACCACCGGGCCGCTCGGGCCAGGTCCGCGACCGGCAGCCCGGCGAACAGGTCGGTCATCAGAACCTCCAGCGGGTCGCACCGTAGGGCTCGACGGTCGCGACCGCATGGGCGGAGGTCGCGTCGATGCGGAACACGTGCCAGGGCGCCGGGCCCGCGCTCTGCGCGTTGAACGGCGCGGTGACGGCCTCGCCCGACTCGTCGACCTCGGCCGGCCAGCCCTCGTCGTCGTGGTAGTGCTTGGCCACACGCTCGAGCTGGTCACCGAGGACCCGCGTCACGCGGCCCTCCACGACCAGGTCGAACTCTCGCACCGAGAGCGACAGCGCGCAGCGGGGATCATGGGCGAGGTTGCGGCCGCGCCGCGTCCCCGGGCCGGTGACCAGGTAGAAGCTGCCGTCGAGCCAGATCGCGCCGACGGCGTTCACGTGCGGACCGCCATCGGCGTTGATCGTGCTCACCCAGGTCGTGTAGCGCCCGGGCTCGCCCTCCTGCGACCCCGGGCCCTGGTTGAACCCCTGGTCGAGGCGAGCGGTGACCTCCTCCCAGGACATGGGCGGAGCGTCGTACATCTCGGCAAGGTTGTGGGTCTTCATGGCGGTCTCCCCCAGTTGGAAAGGATGTTTCACCTACTCCACGAACAGGATGCGTCGATTCCGACACCGCCGCACGACGAAGTGGGCGAAAGCGGCACCCGGATCTCAGGACTCCCTGCCACTTTCGCCCATTGTTGCTGGTCAGGCCAGGAGTGTCGGTGCTCCCGGGGATGCTGGGGCGTATGACCACGAAAGGGAAGCGGCGACGGCCGCGGCAGCCTCGGCGCCGGGGGCCGACCTGGGAGCGGATCGGCCATGGCGTGTACGTGCCGGCCGGCCTTAACGGAGACGAGCGCTGGCGCGCCGAGCTCGCCGCGTGGGCCGAGGTGCTTCCGGATTCGGCCACGTTCACCGGACTGACCGCGGCCCGGATCCACGGTCTCTGGCTCCCGCCGCTCCCGGACGACGTCCCGACCTTCGTCGCGCTGCTCGAGTCGTCCGTACGCATCCGCCGGCCCGAGCTGCGCATCACTCGGCATCGGCGGGCCCCGGCCGCGACCGAGATCGATGGCCTGTGGGTCGCCCCGGTGGCCGAGGCGATCCTGGCCTGCGCCCGGGACCTCGGCGTGCTCGACCTGGTGGTGCTGATAGACAGCGCTCTCCATCTGGAGAAGTGCACCCTCGCCGACCTCGAGACCGTCGCCGCGACCGGGCGGTCGGGCTCCCCTCGGCTGCGCGAGGCATCACGCTCGTGCGACCGTCGCGCCGAGTCGGCCTGGGAGTCGGTCCTCCGGATCCTGCACACCGCCTGCGGCATCGAGGTCGAGCCCCAGGTCGACATCCATGACGCTCGTGGAGTCTTCATCGGACGCGCCGACCTCGTGGTGACCGGGACCAGGACGCTGCAGGAGTACGACGGCGCCCAGCACCGCGAGCGTGGCCAGTACCGCCGCGACCGCACCCGGGATGCCGACCTCGCCAAGGCGGGATACGTACGCCACGGCTGGATCGCCAGCCAGGTCCGTCACGACGGCTGGCAGATCCTGCGGGCGGCGACGGACGCGCTCGGCCGAGAGCTCACCGTCGACGACGTCCGACCGTGGTGGAGGCTTCTGGAGGCCTCACTCTTCTCGAAGCCCGGCACCGCGGCGTTGCGACGCATCTGGGGACTGCCGGACGAGCGAGTGGGCGAAAGTGGCCGTCAGATCGCCGCCTGACCTGCCACTTTCGCCCACCCGAACGCCGGTCCTGCTCAGAAGGTGTGCCGCAGCGGGTAGCCCGAGAGCCCGTCGACGGTCTTGGTCGCGAGCACGTGGTGGAGCTGGATGTTGTTGCGCTCGAAGCCGATCCGGGAACCGGCCATGTAGATGCCCCAGACCTTCGCGGTGCCGAGGCCGACCTCGTTGACGCAGGCGTCCCAGTTGTCGCGGAGGTTGTCGTTCCACGCCGTGAGGGTCTTGGCGTAGTGGACCCGGATGTTCTCGTGGTGCTGCACCTCGAGATCGGTGTTCTCGATCGCGGACACGATGGTGCCCGAGCCGATCAGCTCGCCGTCGGGGAAGACGTAGCGGTCGATGAAGGCTCCCGCGTTCGCCTTCGAGGCGTTGTCGGGACGGGTGATGCAGTGGTTGAGCAGCCGACCCCCGTCGCGCAGCTTGCTCTTGATGAAGCCGAAGTAGGCCGGGTAGTTGGCCACCCCGATGTGCTCGGTGAGCCCGATGGAGCTGACCGCGTCGAAGTCCCCCTCGACCACATCGCGGTAGTCGGAGAAGCGCACCTCGGCGACGTCGTCGAGACGATCGGCCTTGATCGCCTTCTGGGCCCAGTTGGCCTGTTCGCGCGAGAGCGTGACGCCGAGCGCCTTGACGCCGTAGTGCTGCGCCGCGTGGCGCACCATCCCGCCCCAGCCGCAGCCGATGTCGAGCAGCCGCATCCCGGGCTCGAGCCCGAGCTTGCGGCAGATCAGGTCGTACTTGGCCGCCTGCGCCTCCTCGAGCGTGGCGTCATCGGTCGGGTAGAGCGCACACGTGTAGGTCATCGACGGGCCGAGGACGTACTCGTAGAAGGTGTTGGAGACGTCGTAGTGGTGGTGGATCGCGTCGGCGTCGCGCTCGGGCGAGTGCCGCGTCCACGGCAAGGCGCTGATCGCGCGGCCGGAGAGGTGGCGTACGTTCTCGGCCCGCTGCCGCCACGCCGGCAGGTGCTCCTGCGGCGGTGGCTTGGGCGGGACGAAGTTCTTCGCCCCGAGCGCGCGCACCATGTCGACCGTCTCGCGAGGACTGGGCCGCTTGAAGTCGGTCTTGTCCAGGATCAGGTCCAGGAGCGGGTAGGGGTCGCCCGGATGGATGCCGTGCAGGGCCATGTCACCGCTGACGTAGGCACGTGCCAGGCCGAGGTCGCCCGGCGCGGTCAGCAGGTACGCGAGCCCGCGCGGGTTGAGGATCTCCATCCCGAAGGGAGAGTCCTTGTCGCCGGCGACGCTGCCGTCATACGCGGTGAGCTTGATAGGCAGCCCACCGTCGAAGAGTTCGTTGATGGTCTCTGCAATGTGGTTCACAGTCTCTTCACCGCCTTGCTGTACAGATCGGTCAACCGGTTGGCGGGGTCATACCTCGCCTTCACGGCCGCGAGGTTGTCCCCGTCATAGAGAGCGTTGAAGACATCCTTGTCGTAGAACGCCTCGGAGTAGAGCGATTTATGCCCGCCGAGCTCGTGGACCTGATCCTCGATCGCACGGTTCTTGGGCGCGTTGACGGCGCCAGGGCCGACGTGGACCGTGCCCCAGAAACCGACGTTGACGTACGTCCGGCCCGCCTCGAGCGGGTAGGTCGGCCATTTCCCTCCTGTGCTCGTGCCGTGGGACACCAGCGGGCACAGCCACACCGGCCGCATCCCGATCTCGGCGTCGAACCACTCCAGGAACGCCGGAAGGTTCTCGACCGGGACCTCGATGTCCTGGATCACCCGTTCCCTCAGAAGCCGTCCGGCACGCGCGTCGAGCTTGTCGGCGATGCCGAACCTCCGGTCCAGGCCGACCAGCTTCATGTAGACGTCCGAGCGCCGCAGCCGGCGCGGCCACACCCTGCGGAGGTACTTGTTCTGCGCGCCGAAGGCGCCCGAGCACCAGAACCAGTCGGTGTCCCAGCGCCACAGGTAGTCGTAGGTCGTCAGCACATCAGTGCGACGCTGCTGGATCGAGCGGTAGTAGATCTGCTGGCCGCCGTAGTCGCTGGGGTTCTGCGTTGCCTGGTCGTTCCAGGTCGCGAGGGTCAGGTAGTACTCCCCCGGCTCGAACGCGACACCGTCGAGCCCGTCGACCCGCTCCCCCTCGTACGTCCTGCTCTCGGTGATCTGCGCGATCGTCTTGGTGAGCAGGCCGAGGTCGTCGAAGCGTACGTGGCGCAGCGCGACGTAGCCCGGCACCTTCTCCAGCTTGATCTTGAGCCGGGTGGCGTAGCCGAGGGAGCCGTAGGAGTTGGGGAAGGTGTCGAAGAGGTCCTCCCCAGGTCGGGTCGTGACGATCTCGCCCGACCCGGTCAGGATGTCCATCTCCAGCACCGACTCGTGCGGCATCCCGTTGCGGAACGAGGTCGACTCGATGCCCATCCCGGTCACCGCACCACCGAGCGTGATCGTGCGCAGCTGCGGGACGACGTACGGAATCATCCCGTGGGCCAAGGTGGCGTCGACGAGGTCCTCGTAGGTGCACATCCCCTGTACGTCGGCCGTGCCCGCCTCGGCATCGACCTCGATCACGCCGCCCAGGCCGGAGACGTCGAGACCCGGGGCGTCTGTCGCCGCCCGGGCCCGGAAGAGGTTGGTGGTGCGCTTCGCCAGCCTGACAGGAGCCCCCTCCGGAATCGCTGCGTAGGAGGTCGTCAGCCGCTCGACGGCTTCGTTGTGTCGTTCCCAGCCAGTCTCACCCGTCACTCGACGCACTTTACTCCCGCGTTCGGATCTCGGGTTTCGATTTCTCGGTTAGTTCGCTTACAGTCGCCAAGCGTCGACTGCTCCCGTCGGCTCCCCCATCTCGTGCACCCTGGAGGGTCCTCATGTCCAGTGCTGCCCATCGTGACGCTGTGTCGACGCTCGCCGAGAAGGCAACCCCCTACTTCACCGAGAACCAGGTCAAGTGGCGCAACAAGTCCGTGTCCCAGGCACGGCTCGCCCTGGCGATCGACCAGATCGTCGTGCACATGCGCGAGAAGGGTGTCGACATGGCCACCATGAACGGCCTGACCGCCTACCGTGACGAGGACGGGATCCACGTCACGATCGAGCTCGGCACCCTGCCCCTCCTCGCCGAGTCCGGCGGTGGAACGGGCGGGCACCGAGCCGCTCGCTAGGACCTTCCGACCTACCGACCGATCGCCGAGGCGACGACGGCTCCGGCCGCGTCCATGCCGCTCTGGTTCGGGTGGTACGGCGCCGCTGCGCTGGTCGGGATGAGGCCCTCGACCCACTTGCTCGCGTAGGGCGCGCAGACGCCGTGGCCGGTGCTCGGCGTGGCGATGTCGATGTAGGTCGCGCCGCTCTCGGTCGCGGCCTGCCGAATCATCGCGTTGGTCCGGTCGAAGATCGACTGCAGCCACTCGGCGTCGACGGCCCAGATCGGGTCGGTCGGATAGCAGCCGGTCTCGTCCCAGTAGCGCAGGTAGCCGACGAGGTGGACCGTGGCCCCGGGCGCCTTGGCGTGGATCCGGTTCACCGCGTCGACGATCTTCGGACGGACGGCGGCCAACTGGGTGTCGGTGGTGTCCCCGCCCGCCGTCATCCACGACTTGCAGGAGACCCCGAACGGCTCGGGCAGCGGCTGGGTGCAGCCCACCACGGTGCCGCCCATGTTGATGTCGTTGGCACCGATGGCGAGCGTGACGATGTCGGTGTCGGCGGTCACCGCGTCGAACTGCGGGGCGATGTAGCCGAACCGCTTCCCCGTCAGGTCGGCGGTGGTCGCACCCGAGCAGGTGACGTCGGTCAGCTGTGCGCCGAGAGCCCGGGCGGCGATGGTCGGCCAGTTCGAGCTCGAGCGCAGGCAGTCCAGGCTGTTCTGCGTGCCCACCAGCGGCCCCGCGGCGGAGGAGTCACCGAGGGCGACCATCGTCAGCGTGCCGGCGGCCGAGGCCGGCTCCGCACCTCCCGGTCCTGGTCCGATGCCCAGCATGACCATCGCCGCACCGGCTCCCAGCAGGGCCGCACCACGCCGTACGTACCGTCTCATCTCTTCCTCCCAGATCGTCGTCACGGCCGATGAGCCGTCCCCTCGATGCTCGGGCACCGGGCCGGTGCGCGGGTGTGGGAGCAAAGCCAGACTTTCGCGACGATGACTGTGACAGGTCACAACCTCTGGGCGGACCGGAGGCACCGTCTGCCACGATGGCTTTGTGACAGGTCCCAGCAGCTGGCTCATCGGCGGCCACGAGGTCACGCAGATCCTCTCGACCCGGATCCCCGACCTCACCGACGAGGTCCTCCGTGTCCTCACCGCAGAGCTGCCCGTCTACGCCCGCCTGCCCACGGACCTGCTCAACGGGGACGTACGCAAGGTGGTCGCGCGGGCCATCCGGCTCTTCGTGACGGCCCTCGACACCGACGGACGGCCCGACGACGCGGCACTGGCGGACCTGGCCGAGTCGGCCGCGCGTCGCGCCGAGGAAGGGGTCCCGTTCGAGATGGTGGTCGCCGCCTACCACCGCGGAGCACGGGTGTGCGCGGACACGGCCCTCGCCGGGGCCGGACCCGAGGACGTCGACGCGGTTCGGGCCATCCTCCGCACCACGATGAGCTTCCTCGAGCACATCGCGGTCGCGGTGGCGAGCGGCTACGCCCAGCACAGTAGGACGGCGCTGGCCGAGCAGGCGGCCTCACGGACGCTTCTGGTCAACACCCTGGTCGAGGGTGGCGACATCCACGAGGCGGCGGGCCGCGCCGGGGTGCCCCTGCCGGCGTCCTACCTGGTCGCCACGCTGGCCGCCGGCGCCCACCCCGACGAGTCCGACCCGGACACCGACCCGCTGGTGGCCGCGCGCTGGAAGCTGCGCCGCATCCACGAGGAGCTGAGCAGGCACTACCGCGAGACGGTGCTCTGGATCCCGGCGACCGACGGCGGCCAGGCGCTGATCCCGCTCCCGGCAGCCGCCGAGGAGAGCTCCTCGGCAGGCCTCGCACGCCTGGAACGGATCCTGGCCGACGTGCGCCGGGCCGCCGGGGCGGAGATCCACGTCGGTGTCGCCGTCGCGGCACCGTCCGGGGTGCCGGAGGCGGCACGTCTCTCGCGCGAGGTCCTCGAGGTGGCCCTGCTGATGGGCAGGCCGCCCGGTCTCTACCGTCTGGCCGACGTGGTGCTCGAGCACCAGCTGTCGCGAGCCGGAGCCGGCCGGGACCTGCTCGTTACGTTGCTCGAGCCCCTGGACGGCCACGAGGGCCTCGGCGAGACCCTGCAGGTCTTCCTCGCGAGCGGCCTCAACCGCCGCCGGACCGCCTCGACGCTGCACGTCCATCCCAACACCGTCGACAACCGGATCCGGCGGGTGAGCGAGCTGACCGGGCTCGACGCGACGCGCGCCGAGGACCTGCCGCTGTTGCACGCGGCAGTGACCGCGCGCCGCACCTCCCCGGGCCTATGAGCGCACGGAGGCGGCCAGCGTGCCACGCGGGTCGCCGAGAAGGACCGGGACGTCCTCGCCGGCGAACTCCTTGACGGCCGCCAGGTCGGCCGCGGACGGCGCGTCGGACTCACCGAGCACCACGACCGCCTCGAGCCCCTTGGAGCCGGAGGCCACCGCCATCGCCACGCACACGCCGATCGCGGAGACCTGGAGCGAGGGCAGGTCCACGGTGGCGGCGGCGTAGGTGCGGCCGTCGAGGTCGCGTACGGCTGCTCCTTCGGCCGCTCCGGTGCGGGCACGCGTCGCACGGGCCAGGGTCACCAGCTTGCGGTCCTCCGCGGAGAGCTCACTCTGCTCGGGCATGTGCCTCTTTCTTCCTGTCCGTCTTCTCGCTCTGCTCGTCCTCGCCGTCGGCCTCGGTCTCGGCTGGGACGACGACGCTGATGCGTACGGTACCGATCTTGTTCCGCCGGCCGGCAGCCTCCTCGGCCACGAAGCGGAGCCCGTGGGCCTCGACCTCGGTCCCCGGGATCGGCACGAGGCCGAGATGCTTGGCCATCAGACCGCGTACGGAGTCGACGTCGTCCTCCTCGACGGGGAGGCCGATGAGCTCTTCGATGTCGCTGACCAGGAAGCGGGAGGGCACCCGCCAGGAGCCGTCGCCGAGGTGGAGGGGCTCGCGGTCCTCGATGTCGTACTCGTCGGTGATCTCGCCGACGATCTCCTCGAGGATGTCCTCGATGGTGATCAGGCCGGCGGTGCCGCCGTACTCGTCGACGACGACCGCGATGTGCTGGCGGTGCTGCTGCATCTCGGCGAGCAGCTCGTCGACCGGCTTGGAGTCGGGGACCCAGGTCGGCTTGCGCATCAGCGACTCGACCCGCTGGGTGGTCTCGACCTCCGGCGCCTCGAAGTCCCGTGCGACGACGTCCTTGAGGTAGACCATCCCGATGATGTCGTCGAGGCTGTCGTCGATCACCGGCATCCGGGAGTAGCCCGAGCGCAGGAACAGCGACAGCGCCTGTCGCAGGGTCTTGCGGCGCTCCAGGAAGACGATGTCGCCGCGGGGAACCATCACCTCGCGGGCGCGGGTGTCGCCGAGCTCGAAGACCGAGTGGATCATCCGGCGCTCGTCGGCCTCGATCAGGTCGGAGGCCTCGGCGATGTCGACCAGCTCGCGCAGCTCGGTCTCCGTCGAGAACGGGCCCTTGCGGAACCCCTTGCCGGGGGTGAGCGCGTTACCGAGCATGATCAGCAGGCTCGGGATCGGGCCGAGGATGGCGGTGATCGCACCGATCGGCCCGGCGACCGCGAGGGCGATGCCCTCGTGGTGCTGGCGCCCCAGCGTGCGCGGACCGACGCCGATGACGACGAAGGAGACCACGGTCATCGTGCCGGTCGTGGTGAGCACGGTCGGCCACCAGCGCCCCTGGTAGAGGTCGTACGCCCACAGCGCGACCAGCACGGTCGCACCGATCTCGCACAGCATCCTGAGCAGCAGGACCGTGTTGACGTAGCGGGCGGGGTCGCCGACCACCGCCACCAGGCGCTTGGCGCCGGCGCGGCCCTCGGAGACCAGCTCCGCGGCCCGGGCGCGGGAGAAGGCGCTGAGCGCCGCGTCGGCGGCTGAGAAGATGCCGGCGATCAGGACCAGAACTGCGGCTGCGATCAGCAGCCTCGCATCGTCCATGGGTGGTGGTGGTGCTCCTACTCGGGTGCGGTGGCCGAGGAGCCCCAGGCCTTGAGCAGCTTGGCCTGCAGCCCGAACATCTCGGCGTGCTCGTCGGGGTCCACGTGGTCGTAGCCGAGCAGGTGGAGGATGCCGTGGGTGGTCAGCAGCTCGATCTCCGCCATGGTGCCGTGGCCGGCTGCCTCTCCCTGCTTGGCCGCGATCGTCGGGGCGATGATGATATCGCCCAGGTCGCCCTCCTCGGGCTCCTCGTCGAGGCGGCCGGGGAGCAGCTCGTCACCGGGGAACGACAGCACGTCGGTCGGGCCCTCGGTGTCGAAGTAGCGCTCGTTGAGCTCGGTGATCGTGGCCTCGTCGCCGAACTTGATCCGGAGGTCGGCCTGCGGGTGCACACGCAACTGCTCGAGCAGGAAACGAGCGAGCTTGGCGACGTGCTCGACGTCGATCTCCTGCTCGGACTCGTTGATGATCTCCGTGCTCACGCCGCCGCCTCCGTAGCGCAAGCGCAATCATACGGACGCGGCGACCTGAGGCTTATGGTCGCTCGCTGGCGCTCGCTCATCGCCCTTCCCCGGAAGCTCGTTCCTGGCTCCGCACGTCGTGCGCCTCGTAGGCGGCGACGATCTTGGCGACCAGTCGGTGGCGTACGACGTCGTGGCTGGTCAGGTTGTTGAAGCTGATGTCCTTGACGTCGTCCAGGATGCCCTCGACGACCCGCAGGCCCGACCGCTGCCCGGAGGGCAGGTCGGTCTGGGTCACGTCGCCGGTGACCACGATCTTCGAGCCGAAGCCGAGGCGGGTCAGGAACATCTTCATCTGCTCGGGCGTGGTGTTCTGCGCCTCGTCGAGGATGATGAAGGAGTCGTTGAGGCTACGCCCACGGAGGAACGCGAGCGGGGCGACCTCGATGGTCCCGGACGCCATCAGCTTGGGGATCAGCTCCGGGTCCATCATGTCGTGCAGCGCGTCGTAGAGCGGGCGCAGGTAGGGGTCGATCTTCTCGGTCAGGGTGCCGGGCAGGAAGCCGAGCTTCTCGCCGGCCTCGACCGCCGGGCGGCTCAGGATGATCCGGGTGACCTGCTTGGTCTGCAGCGCCTGGACCGCCTTCGCGACCGCCAGGTAGGTCTTGCCGGTGCCGGCCGGGCCGATCCCGAAGGTGATCGTGTGCTTGTCGATCGCGTCGACGTAGCGCTTCTGGTTGAGCGTCTTGGGACGGATGCTCCGGCCGCGGTTGGAGAGGATGTTGAGGCTCAGCACGTCGGCCGGCTTCTCGGTCGTGTCGGCCTGGAGCATGCCGATCACGCGCTCAACGGTCTCGCCGCTGACGCCCTGGCCGGTGCGGATGATCTGGACCAGCTCCTCCAGGACCCGCTCGATCATCGCGATCTCGCTGGGGGCGCCGTGGAGGGTGATCCGGTTGCCGCGCACGTGCACGTCTGCGTCGAAGTGGGCCTCGATGATCCCGAGGTGCTCATCGGCCGGACCGAGGACGGTCACCATGTCGACGCTGTTCGGAACGACCACGGTGTGCTTGGTCGTAGCGGAGACCCCCTGGGCGGAGGCGTCGGTCGGAAGCGGACTTGGGTGTCGATCGGTCATGGATGCCCGGAGCGGGCCCTTTCTCGTCATGAGGCTGATGCGTCCATGGTACGCGGGCGCGCGGCCCCTCTCCTACTGGATAGTTCCGGCGTCAGCTCGAGAGCAGCGATTCGACGCGTACGGTCTCCTCGGCGAGCTCGTCGCGCTCGTCCGGGGTGAGGTCGCGGAGCAGCTTGACGACCTCGACCTTGCCGTCGACCGGCTTCCAGAGGCCGATGAGGTGGCCGCCGCCGATGATGACCGCGCCGCCGCCACCGATGCCCCACTCCTTCCGGGTCCCCTTGGCGGTGATCCGCTCCCGGTTGGCGTGCGAGAGCCAGACGTTGTCGAACCTCCCCAGCAGCCGCACCGGGGCGTGCTCGTCGCCGGTGGCGAGCGGAGCGTCCGGGACGTCGTAGAGGGTCTTGCCGGCCTCGTCGCGGTAGGTCACCAGCCCCTCGATCCGCTTGACCACCGGGCCCAGTCGCGTCAGCGACGACCACGTGGTGATGTCGGCGGCGGTCGCCGGCCCGAAGGCGAGCAGATAGCGGCGTACGATCTCCGGCGCCAGCGTCGGGACGACGTCGTCCACCTCAACCGGGGGCACCCCGGTCCAGCGTGGGAGCAGGTCGTAGACGAGCCCGCCCGAGCCCTTCCACAGGCCTCGCGGCGGGAGCTGGACCAGCGGCAGCTCGTTGCGCGCCCGCAGACCCAGCGCCTTGGCCGGTACGCCTGGGAAGTGCTCGACCAGACCGGCCTCGAGGGCCGCGTTGGGCAGCGCCCCGAGAGCGAGTACGTCCTCGGCCGCCTCCACGAAGCCCTCCAGCTGCGCCGCCGGGCGGACGATCTCGACCCGCTGGGTGTAGAAGTCGTGGACCGGCTGGGTCCACGCCCTGATCAGCGCCGCATCGGCGGCGGTGTGCATGTGGATCGTCGACCGCAGCGAGGAGAGCCGGACCAGCGCGCTCGACTCGAGCTGTGCGCTGAGCGCGTAGGGGTCGAACGACTCCAGCCGGGCGGCCAGCGCGAAGAACGGCGGCGAGGTCTCCTGCGCCTGCAGGCCGACCAGATGCTCGATCATCTCGGCCGGGGCGAGCGAGGCCCGCGACAGCAGGTGCTGGCGGAGCAGGAGGGTCCGGTTGAGCTGCCGTTCGGTGAGGATCACGGTAGCGATGATCTCCTACTCGACGGTGATCCGGGCGCCAACCTCCTCAGAAGGCTTCCCCTCGCCGTCGGAGGTGTCGTCGGTGCGCGCGATGAAGAGGTACGTCCCGGGCTCGAGCTCGGAGACGTCGACCGTGGTCTTCCACGGGTAGAGCTTGTCCATCCAGCCCTCGGCCGTCGCGAACCCCTTGAGCACCGTCTCCCCGGTGGTGTCGCGGACCTCCCACGGCACGTTGGCCTCGGGAGAGTTGGCCTTGCCCGAGGCCTCGAAGCTGTCCGAGACGGTCGCACCCTCGGCCGGCGCCGCCAGCGTGATCAGGCCGGAGGTACGTGGCAGCGTCGACGGCTCCTCGGACGGCTCTGCCGACACCTCGGGATCCTCGGCGACGGCATCGTTGCTGCCGCACCCGGCAGCCAGAACGCCGCAGAGAGCAAGAGCGATCATGGCGCCCGCCGGACGCGTACGTGTGCTCCTCATGCCTCCATACTCACCTGGCATCGTCGAAGGACGAACCCACCACGCCGAGCAGTCGGCGGTCAGTCGGCCGGTCAGTCCCAGCGGCGGGTGCGGGCCAACAGGGCGGCGCTCGCCGCCACGCCTGCCGTGGAGGTGCGCAGCACCTCGCCGCCGAGACGGATGGTGGTGGCGCCGGCCTTCTCGAACAAGGAGATCTCCTCCTCCGTCAGACCACCCTCGGGGCCGACCACGACCAGGATGGTGCCCTCGTCGATGACCGGGACCGCGCCGAGCGGGAGGGTGCCCTCCTCGTGGAGCACGACGGCGACGTCGGCCGCCTCGATCTTGGCCACGACGGCGTCGGTGGTGGCCAGCGGCTCGACCTCGGGGTGCCACAGCCGGCGCGACTGCTTGGCGGCCTCGCGGGCGGTGGCCCGCCAACGGGCCAGGGACTTGACCGCTCGCTCGCCCTTCCAGACGGCGACCGAGCGGGTCGCCGCCCACGGGACGATGCTGGCGGCGCCGATCTCGGTGAGCATCTCGACGGCGAGCTCGCCGCGGTCGCCCTTGGGCAGCGCCTGGACGATCGTCAGTGCGGGCTCGGGCGGCGCGTCGCCGAGGATGATCTCGTCGACACGTACGGTCATCGACTTCTTGGTGGTCTGCGTGATCGTGCCGGTGACGCCCTCGCCGGCACCGTCGGTCAGCACGACCTCCTCGCCGACCCGGAGGCGGCGTACGACGACCGCGTGGTGGCCCTCGTCACCGCTCACCTCGATGTCGTCGCCGACACGGGTGCCGACGAGCGACTCGACGAGGTGAACGGGGAGAGTCATCGTGGATCAGTGCCCGTTGAGGGTGTCCTTGAACCAGGAGAAGACGCCGCCCTTGTGGGCCGCCTTGAGCTGGCCCTGGACGGACTCCTCACCGCGCATCTCGGCGAGCTGGCGCAGCAGCGCCTCCTGCTCGAGGTCGAGCTTGGTGGGGGTCTCCACGTTGATGGTCACGATCAGGTCGCCGCGACCGCCGCGCAGACCGGGCACACCGCGGCCACGCAGGACGTGGTCGGTGCCGGACTGGGTGCCGGGCTTGAGGTCGATCTGGATCGAGGCGTCCTCGGGGTCGATCTGGTCGGCACCCTCGCCGACGAGGTCGGCCTCGAGCGTCGGCAGGTTGAGCGTGGTGCCGAGCGCGGCCGCGGTCATCGGCACCTTCGCGGTGCAGTGCAGGTCGTTGCCCCTCCGCGTGAAGGTGGCGTGCTTGGCGACGTGGATCTCGACGTAGAGGTCGCCGGCGGGACCGCCGCCGGGGCCGATCTCGCCCTGCTCGGCGAGCTGCACCCGGGTGCCGTCGTCGACGCCCGGCGGGATCTTGACGGTCAGGGTGCGGTGGGAGCGCACCCGGCCCTCGCCGCTGCAGTCGCGGCACGGGTCGGGGATGACGGTGCCGAAGCCGTTGCAGGCCGAGCACGGGCGCAGCGTGCGGATCTCGCCCAGGAAGGAGCGCTGCACGACCGCGACCTCACCCTGGCCGTGGCAGGTCTCGCACGGGATCGGGTGGGAGCCTTCCGCGGCCCCCTCGCCACCACAGGTGTCACAGACGACCGCGGTGTCGACCTTGAGGTCGCGGGTGACGCCGAAGGCGGCCTCGGCCAGGTCGATGTCGAGACGGATGAGGGCGTCCTGCCCGCGGCGTACGCGCGGACGGGGGCCACGCCCCGCGCCTCCGGTGCCGGCACCGGCGCCGCCGAAGAAGGCGTCCATGATGTCGGTGAACGAGAAGCCTGCGCCCTGCGCACCGAAGCCGCCTGCGAACGGGTCGCCACCACGGTCGTACGCAGCCCGCTTCTGCGGGTCACTCAGCACCTCGTAGGCGTGGGAGATCTCCTTGAACTTCTCCTGCGACTCGGCGTCCGGGTTGACGTCAGGGTGGTACTGGCGCGCCAGCTTCCGGTACGCCTTCTTGATCGTTGCGTCGTCGGCGTCCTTGTCGACACCGAGGAGCTCATAGGGGTCCAACGTCGGTCTTCCTGCCATCGAAGTTCGCTGATCTTCCTTGAATCGAGTCTGCTGCTCAAGCCTCGTCGAGGATCCGGGAGAGGTAACGCGCCACCGCGCGCACCGCCGCCATGGATCCGGGGTAGTCCATCCGGGTGGGGCCGACCACGCCGAGCGTGGCCAGCGCCTCGTCGCCAGGCCCGTAGCCGGTCGCGACCACGCTGGTCTGGGAAAGCTCCTGGTAGGGGCCCTCGGCGCCGATCCGCACCGTGACCAGCCCGCCCGCGGTCGCCTCGCCCATCAGCTTGAGCAGGACGACGTGCTCCTCGAGGGCCTCCAGGAGCGGGCGTACGGCGGTGTCGAAGCTGTCGCCGAAGCGGGCCAGGTTGCTGGTGCCGCCGATGGAGATCCGCTCGTCGGAGCGGTGGTCGTTCATCGCCTCGATCAGGGTCTCGGCCACGGCGGAAGCGAGCGGGTCCTGCGGGGCGTCGGCGGGCGCATCGGCCGGCTGGGCGATCGTGCGCAGCGCCTCGCCGGCCTCGGCGATGACGGCGCCGGAGACCGCGGTGTTGATCTTCGTGCGCAGCGTGGCCAGGGCCTCCTCGGAGACCTCCTCGGTCACCTCGAGCAGCCGCTGCTCGACGCGGCCGGTGCTGAGGATGAGCACGAGGAGGAGCCTGGTCGGGGCCAGAGCGACCAGCTCGACGTGGCGGACGGTCGAGCGGCTCAGGGTCGGGTACTGCACCACCGCGACCTGGCGGGTCAGCTGCGAGAGCAGCCGGGTCGAGCGGGTCACGACGTCGTCGAGGTCGACCGCGCCCTCGAGGAAGCCGGCGATCGCCCGCTTCTCGGCGGCGGTCATCGGCTTGACCGTGGTCAGCCGGTCCACGAAGAGCCGGTAGCCCTTGTCCGTGGGCACCCGGCCGGCGCTGGTGTGGGGGGCGGTGATGTAGCCCTCCTCCTCCAGCGCGGCCATGTCGTTGCGCACCGTCGCCGGGGAGACGCCGAGGCCGTGACGCTCCACGAGCGCCTTGGAGCCGACCGGCTCCTCGGTCTTCACATAGTCCTCGACGATCGCCCTGAGGACGGAGAGCCTGCGTTCGTTCTGCATCTGCCCTCCTATCGCCCTGGCTGCTTGGCACTCATTCCGTGCGAGTGCCAATCCTACCGGTTCGTGTCACAGGCACCAGTTCTCGGTGGCTGCTCCGCTCTGTGGAACGGAACACTTCTCTCGCCATCGAGATAGCCTTAGGTTAGGCTGACCTTAGAGCCACCCGCTGCACTGCTTCCGCCCCACTGGAGAGTCCTATGATCGCCGACGATCTGCTGGTCCGCATCACGGCCCACGCCAACGACGAGCACCAGGCGGACCTGTGCCGATCGCTCTCGGCACGGCTCGGGCTGCGGCCGCGTCACATCGTGGGCGTACGCCTCTCCCACCTCACCGCCGAGAGCGTCGACGTCTCCTGGATCACCCTCGACGGCGGCCACCACGTGACCTTCCGGTTCCCGGAGACCGCGGCCACGCCGGACGACGTTCTCGAGCAGCTCGGGCGCGTGCTCACCGGTTCTCGCTGCTGACTCCACTACCGTTCTCCGGATGAGCGATCGCTACGGCTCCGACGTACTGGCCGGCGACTGGCGCAAGCCCAAGAACGGGCGTGCCGTCGAGACTCCCGCAGAGCTGGGCGCGGTGGTGGAGGAGGTCGAGACCGATTTCGTCGGCGAGATCGTGCGGATCGACCGCGACCTGCACACGCTGACCCTGGAGGACCGGAAGGGCAAGCGGCGTACGTTCCCGCTCGGGCCGGGCTTCTGGCTCGAGGGCAAGCCGGTCATCCTCACTCCCCCGGTGACCCGCACGGCACCCGCGAAGCCGACCCGCACCGCGTCGGGCTCGGTGGCCGTGGACAACGTCAAGGCAAGGGTCGCACGCGAGTCGCGGATCTTCGTCGAGGGGCGCCACGACGCCGAGCTGGTCGAGAAGATCTGGGGTGACGACCTGCGGATCGAGGGTGTCGTCGTCGAGTATCTGGGCGGTGTCGACGACCTCGCCGACCACCTGGTCTCGTTCAAGCCCGGACCGCAGCGGCGGGTCGGGGTCCTGGTGGACCACCTGGTGAAGGGCTCGAAGGAGGCCAGGATCGCGGAGTCCATCCGGCGCTCCGCGGTCGGCCAGCACGTGCTGATCGTCGGTCACCCGTTCATCGACGTGTGGCAGGCGGTCAAGCCCGCCCGGCTCGGGCTCGAGGCCTGGCCGAACGTGCCGCGGTCGATCGAGTGGAAGAAGGGCATCTGCCAGCACATGGGCTGGCCACACCGGGATCAGGCCGACATCGCCCGGGCCTGGAAGCACATCCTGGGGCGGGTCAACTCGTTCGGTGACCTGGAGCCCGCCCTGCTCGGGCGGGTCGAGGAGCTGATCGACTTCGTGACCGAGCCCGTCTGAGGCTCCGTCAGTAGGACGACTTCTTCGGCATGATGATCCACAGCACGATGTAGACGATGAACTGCGGTCCGGGAAGCAGGCAGGAGATGACGAAGGCCAGCCGGATCAGGTTCGAGTTGATGCCGAAACGTTGACCGAGGCCACCGCAGACGCCGGCGATCCATTTGTCGTTGCTGGGACGGGAAAGAGTTGTGGTTGCCATAGCTCCACTCTCCCCTGTCGGACCCTCTTTACCAATCAGGATCACCCCTGATCCTTCGATCAGGACCAAGGTCCCGAACTCAGGGATACTCAGGGAAGCAGGTCTCGGACCACCGCGTCGGCGAGGAGTCTGCCGGTCTCGGTGAGGAAGATCGTGTCGTCGGCGACGGTGACCAGGCCGCGGCGTACCTGCTCCGGGAGAGCGGCACGGCCCTCGTCGTCGAGAGCGTCCCCCGGGAGGCCGTCGGCGAGTCTCAGCTCGAGCAGGACGCGCTCGACGCGGCGGTCCTCCTCGGCCAGGATCTCGCGGGCATGGGCAGGGCTCTGGTTGCTGTTGATCCGGTCCGCGTACGCCTTGGGGTGCTTGACGTTCCACCACCGGGTGCCGCCGACGTGGCTGTGGGCGCCGGGGCCGACACCCCACCAGTCGCCGCCCTGCCAGTAGAGCATGTTGTGGCGGCAGCGCTGGGACTCGTCGGTGGCCCAGTTGGAGACCTCGTACCAGGTCAGGCCGTGCTTGCGGAGGGTGGCGTCGGCCAGCTCGTACTTGTCGGCGAGGTCGTCCTCGTCGGGCATCTCGATCTCGCCTCTTCTGACCTGTCGGGCCAGGGCGGTGCCGTCCTCGACGATGAGGGAGTAGGCCGAGATGTGGTCGGGGTCGCTGGCCAGGGCGGCGTCGAGGCTGGTGCGCCAGTCGTCGATCGACTCACCGGGGGTGCCGTAGATGAGGTCGAGGGAGACCTGCTCGAAGCCGGCCTCGCGGGCCCACTCCACGACCAGCGGGACCCGCTCGGGGTCGTGGGTGCGGTCGAGGGTCTTCAGTACGTGGGGGACGGCCGACTGCATGCCGAAGCTGAGCCGGGTGAAGCCGCCCTCGCGCAGGGTGCGCAGGTAGTCGAGGTCGACCGAGTCGGGGTTGGCCTCGGTCGTCACCTCGATGTCGTCGGCGAGGCCGAACTCGTCCCTGATCGCTCCGAGCATGCCGGTCAGGTCGCTGGCCGGCAGGAGCGTCGGGGTGCCGCCGCCGAAGAAGACGGTGTCCACCTGCTTGTCACTGTCGGCCAGCACCCGGCGGGCCAGCCTGATCTCCTCGATGGCCTGGTCGGCGTACGTCTGCCGGCTCACGCCTGGGCCCAGCTCGATCGCGGTGTAGGTGTTGAAGTCGCAGTAGCCGCATCGGACCGTGCAGAACGGGACGTGGACGTAGAAGCCCAGCCCCTTCTCCCCCAGCGTGCTCAGCGATTCGGCCGGTAGCGACCCGTCGGTGGGGGCGGGGTCGCCGGGGGGCAGAGCGGAAGGCACCCCTCCATTATCGATCCACCTGTCGAAAAGGGTTAACCGTGACTGGGGCGGGGGTGGGAAAATTCCGGCGTGCCCGTCTCGCAGCCTGATCTTCTTCTCGACGATGTTCTCGACAACCCGGTCTGGCACTCGCTGACCGGTGCGCATGCCTCGCTCGCCGAGGGCTCGGGGCTCGCCCGTCGCTACCGTCCCGACGTCTCGCCCTTCGCCGCCGTCTCCGACCCGCGCGAGCCGCAGGCGTGGCGCGACCTGGCCGCGGCCGTCGGACCCGGTGGCACCGCGCTGATCACCGGCGCGGCCGGGGTCTGCGGGGACGGGTGGGAGATGGTCGGTGGGGGCGAAGGGGTCCAGCTCGTCGAGACGTCACGGGTCGCTGCCGCGCCCGATCCCGAGGCGGTCGTGCTCGGGGCCGCCGACGTCCCCGAGATGCTCGACCTCGTCGCCCGCACCGAGCCCGGACCGTTCGAGAAGGCGACCCACACGATGGGTACGTATCTCGGCCTGCGCCACGAGGGCCGCCTCATCGCGATGGCTGGCCAGCGGATGCACCCGGGCGGCTGGATCGAGATCAGCGCCGTCTGCACCGCCCCCGAGGCACGCGGCCGCGGCCTCGCCGGCCGCCTCGTCCGCGCCGTCACCGCCGACATCCACGCCCGCGGCTCTCGTGCGCTGATGCACGCCTCCGTCGCCAACACCGGCGCCATCTCGGTCTACCTCGGTCTCGGGTTCGAGGAGCGGCGGCGTACGACCTTCGAGCTCTTCCGCGCCGCCGGCTGAGTCCCTGCCGAGACTGTAGTTCTGGCGGCCGAAACTGCAGTTGTGGGCGACGAATCTCTACATTCGTCGCCCACTTCTACAGATTCGCCCGCCAGTTCTGCGGACTCGGCGGGCGGTCAGTGGAAGTCGCGGGAGCGGTGGCGGGAGGCGATGGCCTTGGCCGCCTCGGGGTGGATGTCCTCGAGCGGGCCGAGGCGGTCGGCGACCAGGTTGGTGACTCCGTCGTTGCGCTCGAGGATGCCGCGGATGAGCATGACGGAGGTGGAGACGGCGATCTTGCGGTGCTTCCTCCACAGGCCGGCGGAGCAGACGACGTTGAGCATGCCGGTCTCGTCCTCGAGGTTGATGAAGGTGACGCCACCCGCGGTTCCTGGGCGCTGGCGGTGGGTGACCAGACCGGCGACGGTGATGCGTCGGCCGGGCTCCGAGGTGGGGAGGTCGCTGATCTTCGGGAGCCCCGCCGCGGTCAGGCCGGCCCGGAGATGGGCGAAGGGATGGCTGCCTGGGGTCACGCCGGTCGCCCACAGGTCGGCGAGGGTCTCCTCGACCGGGTCGAGGCCGGGCAGCGCAGGGGTCTCGGCGGTGAACCGCACCCCTTCGAGCTGATCCTCGGTCTCGGTCCAGCCCGCCTGCCACAGCGCCTGTCGACGGCTCGATGTGAACACCTCCAAACATCCAGCGGTCGCCAGCGCCTCGAGCTGGGCGCGTTCCAGCCCGGCGCGACGGGAGAGGTCGAGGGAGTCCTTGAACGGTGCCTCCTCGCGAGCCTTCACGATCCGCTTGGCGACGTCCTTGCCGATGCCGCGTACGGAGTCCAGGCCCAGCCGCACCGCGAAGTTGCCATCACGCCGGTGCTCCGGGGTCGGGTCGGGGGTGCCGGGTACCCACGGGGTCTTCTCGCCGTCCAGCCGGCAGTCCTCCTTCCCGGTCGGCGACACGACGTCGACATCGAGCGGCTCCAGGTCCGCGGCGGCCTGGCTGAGGACGAGGTCGGGGCGGCGTACCTCCACTCCGTGACGGCGGGCGTCCTGGGTCAGCGACTGCGGTGAGTAGAAGCCCATCGGCTGGGCGCGGAGCAGCCCGGCCAGGAACGCGGCCGGGTAGTGGAGCTTGAACCACGACGAGGCGTAGACGAGCTTGGCGAAGCTCAGCGCGTGGGACTCGGCGAAGCCGAAGTTCGCGAAGGAGAGGATCTGGGTGTAGACCGCCTCGGCCGTCTCCTCGGTCATGCCCTTGGCCCGCATGCCCTCGTAGAGCTGCTCCTTGAGCGAGTCGATGCGCTCGAGACCACGCTTCGAGCCCATCGCCCGGCGCAGCAGATCGGCGTCGTCGTGGTTGAAGTCGCCCAGGACGCGGCCCATCTCCATGAGCTGCTCCTGGAACAGCGGCACCCCGAGGGTGCGCTCCAGCACCGGCTCCAGCAGCTCGTGGGCGTAGCTGACCTCCTCGCGCCCGGTGGCCCGGCGTACGTAGGGATGGACCGCTCCGCCCTGCACCGGCCCGGGCCGGATGAGCGCGATCTCGATCGCCAGGTCGTAGAAGCAGCGCGGCTGCAGGCGCGGCAGGGTGCCGATCTGGGCGCGCGACTCGACCTGGAAGACGCCGATCGAGTCGGCCCGGCAGAGCATGTCGTAGACCGCCGGCTCCTCCTTGGGAATGGTCGCCAGGGTCCAGCCCTCCCCCAGGTGCTCGAGAGCCAGATGCATCATGTGGTCGAGCGCCGCCAGCATCCCGAGCCCGAGCAGGTCGAACTTCACCAGCCCCATGTATTCGGCGGCGTCCTTGTCCCACTGGATCACGGTGCGCTTCTCCATGCGGGCACGCTCGATGGGTACGACCTCGCCGATCGGCTCCTCGGTCAGCACCATGCCGCCGGAGTGGATGCCGAGATGGCGCGGGGCTCCGTGGATCTCCTCTGCCAGCGCGAGGACCGGAGCGGGGATGCCGACGTCGTCGGGTGCCTCGACGCGGGAGTAGCCGAGGTGCTTGGACCAGGCGTCCTGCTGGCCGGGGCTGTGGCCGAGCGCCTTGGCCGCGTCCCTGACCGCCATCTTCGGCCGGTAGCCGACGATGTTCGCGACCTGCGCGGCGTTGCGCCGGCCGTAGGTGTCGTAGACCCACTGGATCACCGTCTCGCGCTTGTCGGAGTCGAAGTCGACGTCGATGTCCGGCTCCTCCTCCCGGTGCCGGGAGATGAACCTCTCGAACGGGAGGTTGTAGAAGACCGGGTCGATCGCAGTGATCCCGAGTGCGTAGCAAACCGCGCTCGCCGCCGCACTCCCCCTGCCCTGGCAGAGGATCTTCTCCTTCCGCGCGAAAGCCACGATGTCGTGCACGATCACGAAGTAGCCCGGGAAGTCCTTGCGCTCGATGACGTCGAGCTCCTCATCCACGCGCTTGCGAGCCTTCGCGATGTGCTTGGGGTTGTCGGCGTACGCCTCCTCATAGCGCTCCCGGAAACCCTCCTCGGTCAGGTGGCGCAGCCGGCTCGCGGCGGTCTCGCCCTCGGGGATCCCGCGCTTGGGCAGCTTCGGGGTGGCCTTGCGCAGGTCGAAGGCGCACTCCTCGGCGATCTCGACGCTGCGCGCCACCGCCCCCGGGTAGCGCCGGAAGAGCTGGTCCATCTCCTCCCCCGTCCTGACGTACGCCACCGGGCCCGCCGGGAGCCAGCCGGCGATGTCGCTCAGGGTGCGGCGCGCGCGGACCGCCGCGAGCGCGTCGGCCACCCGGTGCCGGTCGGGGGTGGCGTAGTGGACGTTGTTGGTGGCGACCGTGGGCAGACCAGCCTCGCGGGCGATGCCGGCGAGCAGATCGTTGTCGTAGGAGTCGGTCGGATGGCCGCGGTCGGTCAGCTCGACGATGACGTTCTCGTGTCCGAAACGATCAGTGAGGTCGCGCAGCGCCCGGGCCGCGGCGATCGGACCGGTGCCGGTGAGGGCTTGGCGTACGGTGCCCTTGCGGCACCCGGTCAGGATCAGCCAGCTGCCGGCGCGAGCCCGGTCGGCGAGCTCGTCGAGGTCGTAGGCCGGCCGGCCCTTCTCGTCGCCGCGCAGCTGCGCCTCGGTGATCGCGCCGGCCAGCTGCCGGTAGCCCTCGACGCCACGGGCGAGCACCAGGAGATGGCTGCCCTCGGGATCGGCGACCCCGTTCTGCGGCTTGGTCAGGCCCAACGACAGCTCGGCGCCGTAGATCGTCAGCAACCGCCGCCCCGGCTCTGTCAGCTTCTGTGCCGCCTCGGCGAAGGCAGGAGCCCCGTAGAACCCGTCGTGGTCGGTGATCGCGATCCCGTGCAGCCCCTGCCGGATCGCCTCGCTGACCAGCGCCGACGGGGAGCTCGCTCCGTCGAGGAAGGAGAAGTCGGAGTGGGCATGGAGCTCGGCGTACGGCACCACCGGGCCCTCCGGCCCGCGCACCTCCTCATCGGGCAGCCGCTTCTTGCGCCGGGAGATCGGCGCGTCGCCGTAGGG
This sequence comes from Nocardioides sp. NPDC087217, assembly GCF_044744805.1. Taxonomy (NCBI): domain Bacteria; kingdom Bacillati; phylum Actinomycetota; class Actinomycetes; order Propionibacteriales; family Nocardioidaceae; genus Nocardioides; species Nocardioides sp. NPDC087217. The sequence goes on along the minus strand of NZ_JBIUZB010000003.1, from coordinate 541,913 downwards.
GTCTTTCGGCGGGCGACCCGACAGTCGCCGCTCCAGCTCCTTCCACGGGATCTCGGGGTTGTTCCAGCCCATCAGCCGAGCCCATCAGTCGTAGCTGGCTTCGGTGAGCCAGTGGTCGGTGTCGAAGGTGGCCAGCCAGGCGCGGCCGTCGACCCCGACGAGCTGGAAGCGGGCGACCCGTCGCCCGCCGCCGGGCTCCCACCACGCCTCGGTGACCGGCCACGGACCGGCCCAGGAGGCGACCCGCTGCCAGGGCTGGCCGGCCGAGGGGCGATAGCGGGCGGGGTCGGCGGAGACGCCTCCGCGCGGGAGCACCAGCACCTGCCGCCCGGCCTGGTCGCAGACCTCCGCAGGCCACGGTTCGGCCAGGACCCGGGCAGGCGCCGGCGGCGGGATCGAGCCCGGCCACGGCAGCGCGCGGTCGCGAAGGGTGCTGGGGCGGTCGCCCCAGGGGACGTACGCCTGGCGGTCGCGTGGGGTCCGGCCGCCCTGGAGCACCGGAGCGACGACGGCCTCGTGGCCGAGCAGGCCCTGCACCCGGGCGATGCCGCGATCGACGCGCTCGTTCGTGCCGCCCCAGAGACCGTCGGCGTGGACCGCCTCGGAGACGGCGACCTCGGGGACGAAGCGGACCTCGATCACCGCGCCGCCTGCGACGACCCCGGCCAGCTGCCAGTGCAGCCGGTCGATGAGATCGACGGAGGAGAACCACCGCGGGTGCGCCCAGGTGCGTACCGAGTCCGGGACGTCCTCCATGACGACCTCGATCCGCACCTCGGTGCAGACCTCCTGGCGCGTCGCGAGGCCCTTCACGAACCCCTCCGCCGCCTGCCGGGCCGAGAAGCAGACCGCCTCGGCGGAGTCAAGCGGCGGCTCGAAGGCCACCTCGGTGGTGAGCTCGGGCGGTGGCGTACGCCCCGTCACCGGCCGCGCTCCCTCGCCGTGGATCACCCGGCGGACCCAGGCGGCCTGCGCGCCGAAGCGCGCCTTCACGTCGGCGCCGGGCAGGTCGGCGAGGCCGCCGAGCGTGGTCAGACCGAGCCGCTGCAGCAGGCTGACCGCGTTCGCGTCCTCGAGGACATGGACCGGCAGGGCGCGCAGGAACGCGGTGGAGCCTCCGTCTGCCGGGACGGCGTACGTCTCCTGCGGCCCGGCGCTCCGCGCGGCCTGCTCGGCAGTGAAGAGCTCATCGGCGATGCCGATCCGTACGTCCCAGATCCCGAGCTCGACCACGCACTCGGCGATCGCCGCGCCGGCCTCGGCCTCGCCGCCGTAGAAGCGTGCCGGCGAGCGCAGCGCGACCAGCCCGGGACGCAGCGGCATGACACCGGGGCGCAGCTCCTCCAGGCGCACCAGCACCTCCTCGAAGACCCGCGCGTCACGGGCTTCGTCGGCGGCGAGCACCTGGATCTCCGGGCAGCGCGACTGGGCGTCGCGGCGCCGCATCCCGCGCTTGATCCCGAACTCCCGCGCCGCCTGGTTGTAGGCCTGGACCCGGTTCTGCGCGAAGACCGCGGCCGGCAGGTGCCGCGGCAACCCCGCCTCGCTCAGCGCCGCGGCGACCGGCCAGTCGGCACACCAGACCACCAGCGTACGACTCATGCCGACTCCTGTTTCCGCAGGTCAGCGACCGGTTCGAGGACGCGCCGCAGACCGCCGTCCTCGGCCGGGAACCAGAGTGCCGTACGCCGCGGCGGAGCCGTCCCGCGTACCGCCTCGACCACCATCCTGCGCGCCCGGAGATGGCCGTCGCCGTTGCCCAGCCCGACCCAGCGCGGCTCGGTCGCCCGGAGGCGTACGTCTGCTCTCGGCCACTCCCCCAGCGCGACCAGCGCGGCGCCACGGGTGCGCAGCCGGGCACCGATCTTCTCGGCGACGCTCGGCGTCACCCGCCCCACCGGCCGGACCAGCACCAGCGTGGTCACATCGACGAGCGCCGCGGTCGCCTCCAGCCAGGAGTCCTTCGGCCGTGGCACCAGGATGGTCCGCTCCAGGTCGACCCCGGCCTCGGCCGCAGCCTCGACGCCGAAGTCCTCCACCCCGACGACGGCGGTCCACTCCCCCGCCGCCGACGGCCCCGCGAGCAGCAGCATCGCCAGCGAGAGCGAGTCGGCCGCGTACGTCCCTCCGGCCCGGAGCTGCACCACCCCACCGAGCGCCTCGTGCGTCGCCAGCTCCGCGCCCATGCCCGGCTTCTGCTCCAGCCGTCGCACCTTCGACCGGAGCTGCTCGATCTGAGCCAGCTTCTGGTGTCGCTCAATCCCCGCTACCACTCCCACTCAATGAGTATCGAACATTTGTTCGAACAGAGCAACCCTGCCGAGACGTCGCTCCCGCCGGCCGAGACGTCACTTACGTCGGCCGAGTTGGCAGCGGAATGCCCATTCGGCCGACGGGAGTGACGCTTCGGCCGACGTAGCTGACGCCTCGGCGGGTGGGGTCAGCCGCGGAGCGCGGAGGCGAGGTAGGTGAGGCGGGGATAGTCGGAGGTGGGGAGGGCGGTGACGGTGGTCGTCTTGGCCACCGCGATCTTCCAGTACGTCGTGCCGGCGACGACCAGGAAGTCGGCCTTCGACGAGCCATCGCCGGACAGCGGCGTGGTGATCAGCTCGGGCACGCCGAAGGCCCGGAGGGCGGCGATGACCGGGGAGCTCTCCTCGAGTGCGGCGCGGGCGGCGGCGACGAGGCCGCCGTGGGCGTCGGGGACGGCGTTGACGCGCAGGGTCTGGATGCGCGGCTCGGCCTCCGGGGAGAGCATGACCTCGATGTCGTAGCGGCCCTTCTCGGCCGGCACCACGGCCAGCGCCACGCCCATCGCCCGGGAGAAGTAGCCGTAGGGCGCGCCGCCCAGCGGCAGCCCGACCTTCGCGCGCGCCTGGGTGATCTGGACGCGCCGCCCGGCGTCGGGGGCGTCGAGCTCGACGTTGTCGGCGAAGAGCGACGGCAGCGCGAACACCTCAGCACCCGCAGGATCGAAGGTACGCAGCCGCTCGACCGCGGCCTCCAGCGCCGAGTCGAGCCGCGGCCGCAGACCCTTGACCACCGTCGAGAACCGGTGCGAGCCACCACCGGCGAGCTCGTCGGATACCAGCGAGCGCAGCGCGGTCATCGCGGTCGGGTAGCCCCCGGCGTACGTGCTGTTGGACAGCGTGATCACACCCAGTCCGGTCTCGGGGTGCCACACCATCCGCGAGCCGTAGCCGGGGTAGCCGCCGGAGTGGTGGACGAACTGCCCGAGCCTGCTGTCGTGGTCGATCATCAGGCCGTAGCCGTAGCCGGCGGCGACCGCGCCGATCCCGGCCTCGGGGCCGTCGAAGCCGAGCGAGGCCGACACCGATCCGAACCGGTGCAGCTGCTGCATCTCCCGCCGCGACGCCTTCGACAGCGGATGCCCGTCGGCGGCTGAGGAGAAGGCGCCCAGGAAGCCGCCGACCCAGCGCGCCAGATCGGCGACCGAGGAGTGCAGACCGCCCATCGCCGCGAACGACCCGGACGGCACCGGCGCCGTCGCTGCCCACGTCGGCGGGCCCTCGAGCCGGTCGCCGGCCCAGGCCGGGTGCAGCGGCGGCACATGACCCGGCACCCGGTTCGGCACCGCATCGGGCGAGTAGGCCGAGGAGGTCATCCCCAGCGGCGCCAGCAGCTCGTGCTCGACGAAGTCGCGGTTCGCCCCCTCGGGCGCGTCACCACCGACGACGTTCTCGATCGCGCGCCCGAGCAGCGCATAGCCGAGGTTGGAGTACTCGAACCCGACCCCCGGCTCCCGCCCGGTCGAGAAGCCTCCGTCGAGGAACGTGCCGAAGTCGTCGTAGGACAGCGACTCCTGCCGGTCGCCCCACGGGTCGTCGGTCGGCAACCCGGCCGACATCGAGAGCAGCAGCCGCAGCGTCACGGCCGGGGAGTCGGCGGAGTAGGGCGCCTGGTCGACGAGCTCGGGCACGTACTGCGCGATCGCCTCGTCCAGGTCGACCAGCCCGCGGTCGCGCAGCAGCAGCACCGCGGCCGCTGTGAACGACTTCGACATCGACGCGATCCGGAAGACGCTCTCGGCCGTCGGCGCCGGACCACCCTCGGTCGTCGCCCCGAACGCGCCGGAGTGGAGCAGCTCGGAGCCGCGTACGACCCCATAGGCCAGGCCCGGAGTCAGGTTCTCCTCGAAACGCTGCTGGAAGAGCTCGTCGACGACGGAGGTGTTCAGGCTCATACAGGCGTTCCTTCGGTGGCAGGTTGCTCGACGCGTTGCAGCCTAACCACCGAGGGCACCGAGAGTGCGGCAAGGCAGACCGCGGCGTAGAGGACGCCACTGACCAGGAAGACCGGGCGCTCCCCGAACCAGCCCGCCAGCGGCCCGAAGAGCAGCTGCCCGACCGGCATCGCGAGGAACGAGCCGAGCGCGTCGTAGGAGTAGGCGCGGGAGAGCATCTCGCCCGGGACGTTCTCCTGCATCGCCAGGCTCCAGCCGAGGCTGAAGATCTCGATCCCGGCGCCGGCAACGGCCATCGCCACGATGAGCGGCACCGTCTCGGGCCACAGCGCGAGCGCGAAGAAGGGCAGCGAGAACGCCATGATCCCGAACATCCCCGCTCGCAGCGGGCGCCGGATCGTGGCCCGCATCAGCACGACGGTCATGATGAGCATCCCGGCCGCGAGCGCGGAGTTGGCCAGGCCCCAGCCCTCGACGCCGAGCGAGGAGGACTTCGCGTACGCAGGACCCAGCACGTGCAGCCCGCCGGACTGGATCGCGTTGAGGATCATGAAGGCGACGACCACCACCCACAGCCAGGTGGTGCTCCGGAAGTACGTCCACCCCGCCCGCAGATCCTCGATGGCCGAGGTCTTCTCCGCGTCCGCCGGGCGCGGCGGGATCCGCACCGGAAGCAGGAAGAGCGCCGCGAGCAGCCAGGTCAGCGCATCGACCGCCAGCGCCCAGCCGGCACCGACGCCGACCACGAGAGCGGCCGCGACCGACGGGCCCAGGACCGTCAGCGTGCCGCGCGACATCGAGAGCAGCAGGTTGGCCGACTGCAGGTCCTTCTTCGCCACCAGCTGCGGCACCATCCCCTGCATCGCCGGGAACGCCATCGCCATCGTGGTGCCGTTCAGCGCCTGCAGGACGACCAGATGCCAGATCTCGGCATGCCCGGTGATGACCAGCGCCGCAGCGGCCGCCTGGGTCAAGGCCGAGGCCACGTTGCTCAGCTGCAGCACCAGCCGCCGCGGGAACCGGTCGGCGATCACCCCGCCGACCAGCAGGAACACGACCATCGGGATGGTGTGCGCGGCGACCACATAGCCCAGCGCGGAGGCCGAGTCGGTCACCTCGAGCACTGCGAACGCGAGCGCCACGTGCGACATCGACGACCCCGCGAGATTCACGAACCGCGAGGCGAAGAACCACCCGAAGTCGCGCTCCTTGAGGACGAAGAGGCTGTCCCGGACGCTCACTGAGCGTCACCCATCACGAACGCGGATGCGGTCAGGTTCACATGGATCGTCCCCTCCGTACGCGGCGGCCGGGCGTTGTCGTGGAGCAGACCGCTCGCCTCCCGGACGAGGTCGTGGACCCGCTGCCAGACATCGGGGTCGACCCACATCTCCGCGTCCGAGATGATGGCCGGTCCGTCGGCGCGCAAGCGGCGGCGGCGTACGAGCTCCTCGGCGATCGCACGGGTGTGGACCTCGTCGTCCTCCCTGGACGGCGGCCCCTGGGCGGTGTCGCGGCGCCAGGCGTACCGGTATCGCTTCGCGACCCCACCTCGGATCCGCTCCTCGCCCGCGACCTCGAGCAGCCCGGCGCTCTCGAGCAGCCGGAGGTGGTAGGAGGCGTTGGCGTGGGTCAGGTCGAGCTCGCGCGCCACCTCCGCCGCCGAGAGCTCCGCACCCGTCAGCAGTGACAGCATCCGGAGCCGCAGCGGGTGCCCGGCCGCCCGCAGCCGCGAGATCTCCTCGTCCACCGAACCTCCCAAGAGTTGTTTGGGAGTGAGTCTGGTGAGGCCCGGGAAAACCGTCAAACAGTTATTCGGGTCGCGCCTAAACCGATAATGGCTGCTGTGCGTCATCCAGGCGTGAGCCGAGAAGAATTCACCGACTTCTACGTCGGTGCCAAGGACCGCTGCCTGCGTGCGGCGATCGCGACCGGCATGGATCCCGGGCGGGCAGAGGAAGCGACCGCAGAGGCCTTCGCGCGCGCCTGGTCGCGCTGGTCGACGGTCAGACTCGCCAACTCCCCCGCAGCCTGGGTCGTCCGCACCGCGATCAACGTGAACATCACCTGGTGGCGCAAGCGCCGCCGTGAGCTGATCGTCCCCGACACCCCCGATCAGCTCCCCCGCGACGACCTCGACATCGACCACGACCTGGTGGAGGCCGTACGCCGGCTGCCACCGCGCCAACGCCAGGTGGTCGCACTGCGCTACTTCCTCGACCTCGACGCCGAGACGACCGCCCGCGAGCTGGGGATCGCTCGCGGCACCGTCTCCGCCACGCTCCACCATGCGCTCACGAACCTGCGGCTGCAGTTGACCGACCCCGAAGGGATGCTGTCATGAACGACATCGAGACCCTGCTGCGCAACAGCAACCGCCAGACCATGGACCTCCCGGCCACCGAGATCCTGCGCCGAGGCGACCGGATGCGTCGCCGCCGTCGCGGCGCGAAGGCGGTCGCCGCCGTCGCCGCCTTCTCGCTCGCCGGGATCGGGGCGTACGTCGCTATCCCCGAACGGCTGATCGACTCGGAGATCGCGACCCCGGAGCCGCCCACCCAGAAGACTCCGGTCGACTGGTCCGGCAACCCGACCAACCTCACTCCCGAGGAGCTCGACGTGCTGAGCGATCGGTGTCTGATGACGGCCTGGGCCGACGTGAAGTCCTTGTACACGGACGCACCCGAGGCGACCAATGCCATCAACCCCGACGAGGTCGAGCAGATCCCGGAAGGCACTTGGCCGTTCCTCGCCGAGAAGCGTGGTTCGACGGCGATGGCGGTCTTCGACGGCCGCGACTACGAGGTGACCTGCTCGACGGTGCACGACGCCAGCCGGAGCGCTGACAGCGACCCCGACCTGGCGGGGGCCTTCGGCCTGCCCCAGGTCTGGGGTGCCTTCGCCGAGACCGGGCCGTGGGAGGACTTCTCCCGTAGCGGCACCAGCGTGGGTACGGAGTTCATGCTTCCCCTGCCGGAGACGATGGACGTCGCCAAGGTGGTCTTCACCTCGAGCGGGGAGGAGATCCCGGCCACCATCGTCAACGGCGTGGCGGTCGCGTGGACCGACCACGACGTCGACGTCGAGTCAGCGGACTTCCGTGCCTACGACGCTGACGGCAATCTGGTCCATGGCGATCCGGGTGAGGCGAGAATGGCACCGCCGACCACCGAGTGGACAGAGACCGCCGAAGGAGTCCGCGTCACCCGATCCCTGGGCAACGAGACGCTGGAGTCCGCCTGGTTCTGGGTCGGCGAGCAGCGGTTCGACGCGACCATCACCGAGGCCAACGTGGCGGTCGCGGTGATCCCGACCGGGACGCTCACCACGGACCAGCTGAACGGCCTCCAGATCCAGGGCGTCTCCCCCGAGGGTCTCTACCTGCGTGGCTGCACCGGACAGCCCTGCGGTCCCTAGGCCTGGGCGGCGACGTACCTCTCGGCCGCGGCACGCGGCTTGTCCCCGAGCCCCTCGATCCCGATCAGGCTCGGGAGCAGGCTGCGGTCGGTGGTGAGCGCCTTGAAGAGCGTCGAGACGGTGATGCCGTGGTCAGGACGGTGGACGAGGACGATCTCGTCGCCGGCCTGCAGCTGCCCCTCCTCGAGGACACGCAGATAGGGGCCCGGCCGGGCCTCCTGGGTGAACTTCTTGACCCACTGGGCGTTGTCGTAGCCCGAGACGCCCATCCAGTTCTTGAAGTCGTTGCAGGGCGTACGCACGCTGCAGACCTGCAGCAGCACCGTCCCGATCCGCCACTGCTCCCCCACCAGAGCCTCATTGATGTCGATCCCCTCGGTGGTGAGGTTCTCGGCGAACTGCCCGTCACGGAGCGTCACGCCCAACCGAGTGCCCCACACGTCGAGGTCCTCGCGGGCGAAGGCATAGACCGCCTGCTCCTCGCCGCCGTGGTGGCGCCGGTCGGTCTGGGTGTCGGTGACGATGCCCTCCTTGCCGACCGTCACCGGCTCGGGCGTGGCGAGCTTCTCGATCGAGGTGGCGCCCACCTCCGCCCACTCAGCGGGCTTGGATTGACCGACGTTGACGCTTCGCACGATGGGCATGGCGCAGATTCTCCTGGCTGCGCCGGATCGAGGCACGCGAGTTTCTCAGTCCTGGACGGCCTTCGCGACCGAGATCATCGCGGTGATCCAGTCCTTGTCGGGGGTTCGGTTGTCCTCCAGCTCGCCCTTGACGTTGACGATCAGCCGCAGCACCGCCCAGGCCCGAGCCCGGTCCTCGTCGAGCTCGGCGGCGTCGACGAGTGCGAAGAATCGCATCCGTACGCCATCGCGGATCCGCCCCGCATACTCCTCGAAACGGTTCCAGAGCATCGGCGCGAGCTCGTAGTGCGGGTCGCCGGAGAGGGGCTTCGGGTCGATCACCAGCCACTCCTCGCGATCGCCCTGGAGGACGTTCTCGTAGTGGAGATCGGTGTGGATCAGCGTCCCGTCGGTGGCCTCGTCGGCGGCGAAGTCGCGGGCGATCGCGCGGGCCTGCTCGACCATCCGCGGCGGCACCGGAAGCCGTCGCTCTTTCTCTCCCAGCTCGCTCGCCCAGCGTGCGGCCTGCGCCGACAACGTACGCAGCTGCGGCGGAGCCGGGACATGGAGCCGCCGGTAGAAGCCGCCCACGATCTCGCACGCCTGTACGTCCCAGAGCTCCGAGAGGTCCTCGGCGTGCAGCCGTTCCAGCAGCAGCGCAAAGCGCTTCGGGTCGGCCCGGAGAAGGCGTACGGCACCCCGGCCGCCCCAGGTCTGCAGCGCCAGCGCCTCGTGCTCGGCCTCCCAGTGCGGCCAGCCGATCTTCAGCACCGCCGCCTCGTCATCGGCGGTCCGCACCGGCATGACCAGGGCGGTGCTGCCGTGGGTCGCCTCGCCCTCGGGCCTCAGCGACCACTCCTCGAGCAGATCGCGCACCAGCCCGGGCAGCCGGTCGAGCCACGCCGCCCAGTCGGGACCGTTCGCCGCGAGTGCCACGAAGGAGTCCGGCAGCGGCGTCACGCGAGCCACCTTAATCCGCTTCCCAACCCCGGACGGATCGGGCAGGTTGTGCCCATGTCACTTCCAGAGTCGATGGGGACCAAAGGTGTTCCCTACCCGCCCGAGCGCTACGACGGCGAGGCCGGTGAGGTCTCGGCGTTCTACCGTCCCGACACCACCGCGCCCGACCTGTCCTACCCCAACGGCGTGAAGGTCGACTATCTCGCCACCGGAGCGACGACCGCAGGTGACTACGGGCTCTACCGCTGGCACTTCGGGCCCAACGAGACCGGCCCCGGGCCCCACTTCCACCGTGCCGTGGCCGAGTCCTTCTACGTGCTGACCGGGACCGTGCGGATCTACAACGGCGAGGAGTGGATCCCGGCCGGTGCCGGCGACTTCGTGCACGTGCCGGTCGGCGGCCTGCACGGCTTCCGCAACACCACCGACGAGCCCGCCTCGATGCTGCTCCACTTCACCCCGGGTGCGCCGCGGGAGGGCTACTTCGAGGGGCTGCGCGAGCTGGCCGAGGGCACCGAGCTCGGTCCGGACGAGATGGCCGAGTTCTACAAGCTCCACGACAACTACTGGGTCGACTGAGCGACCTTCAGGGCCTCGATCCCCATCCGGACGATGGGGCTGGTGGTGTCGGCTTGGATCGCGGGGTCGTCCAGCCCGATCCACGCGGCGTAGTCGGTGGTTCCGTCGATCTCCAGCGTGCCCAGCTCGCCCCCGACGATCCGTGCCTCGAAGACCACCCGGGTGGACTGGTAGGGCCGGCGACCGGGGTCGAACGGCACCACGTAGACATCGGTCGTCAGCGGAGCCCCGACCTCGACGTCGTAGCCGGTCTCCTCCTTCACCTCGCGCACGACTGCGGCGGGCATCTGCTCGCCGTAGTCGACGCCGCCACCCGGCAGCGTCCACCCCGGTTCATTGCGATGGTTGCCGTTGAACCAGCTCAGCAGGATCCGCCCTGCGTCGTCGACGATGACGGCGTACGCCGCCACCCGGGTGTCGTAGTCGGTGAAGTGCATCCCCGCGAGACTAGCGCGGACCAGCCGGAAGTCAGTCGAAGACGAAGGCGGTCGCGTCCTTGGGGAACGAGGTCCAGGCGCGGATCCGCCGTGGATGCACCGCCGGCGCCCCCTCGATGTAGTGCTTCGCCTCGAAGACGTTCTCGCCGTACTCGGGATACTTCGCGTTGAGCAGCCCCGCGATCTCCTCGGCTGTCGCCGGGGCGAATGACGTCGTCCGCACCTCGCCCTCGATGACGACCAGCTTCCACGGATCCGGCAGGTTCACCGTCACCTTCGGATGCTCGGCCGCGAGCCGCCGATGCAACGTCTCCGGGCTGCCGCCGTAGACCAGCTTCTCCTCGAACCAGATCCCGTCCAGCGGCGTCACGTGCGGACTCCGCCCCGGCCTCTCGAACGCGAACCAGAACTGCTTCGCCTCGACCAGCCGCTGACGTACGTCCTCCCACGCCAGCAGCTCGCTCGGCGTGCCGTATCCCTCCGGAAACCGGATCTGTTCTCTACGCATGTGCCTCACTCAACCACCGCCCGGCCCTGGCCGACCCGACCGAAATTGCTCAGCCGTACGCGGCAGTCAGCTCGGCCCCGATGCGAGCCAGCTCGCGGCGTACGTCCTCAGGCCCGGTGACCTCGATCATCGAGCCCCATCCGGCCAGCTGCTCGGCGAGGGACCGAGCGGTGTGGGCGGCGAGGGTCACCTCGATCCGCTCCTCGTCGCCGACCGCAGGCGCATCGCCGATCACATCGAGGTAGGTGCCGAAGTGGTCGCGCAGGACCCAGAGGTGCCGACGCCGCACGACCACCGTGGCCCGCACCCGAGCCCGCCGCTCCTCGACGTACGACACCACCCGCTGCCACTCCCGGGCGAGGTCGAAGCCTTCGGGCCGATTCGCCGGCTGTGCGGTGACCTCGACCGAGGCGACCCGGTCCATCCGGTAGGTGCGTACGTCCGGACCGTCCTCGCGGGTGGCCAGCAGATACCAGAGGTCGTCCTTGGCGACCAGGCCCAGCGGATCGAGCAGGACGGTGCTGACCTGACCGGTGCGGTTGGTGTAGTCCACACGCACCTGCCGCCGGTCGATCACGGCCTGCTGCACGACGTCGACGACCTCGGGCCGCGAGCGACGCTGCTCACCCCAGGAACCGGCATCGAGCCGCACCGCCTCCGCGGCAGCGGCCGCATCTGCCCGGAACGGGCTCGGCAGCGCCCGGAGCAGCTTGCGCACGGCCTGCTGCGCCTCGGGCGACGTGCTCGCACCCGGCCCGACGAGCGTGAACAGGGCCTGTGACTCGGGACCGGTCAACCCGCTCAGGTCGGTGCGTGCGCCCCCGACGAGGGACCATCCCCCGCCCCTGCCCGGCTGCGGGTAGACCGGCACGCCTGCCGACGACAGCGCCTCGAGATCGCGGCGGGCGGTCGCGACCGAGATCTCCAGCTCGGTGGCGAGCTCGGCCGCCGTCACCCGGCCACGCGCCTGCAGCAGCAGGAGCGTGGCGATCATCCGCTCGGCTCGCACAGATCTGAGATTGCCACACAAAGTGCTCATGAGGTGAGCACTTTGAGCGGAAGCATGGGTGTCACCACTACGAAAGGAAGCGCACATGTTCCGCGGATTCACCACCATCAACTACCTCGTCGACGACGTGAAGGCGGCCGCCGCCTGGTACCAGGAGCTCCTCGGCGTCGAGCCCTACTTCGCACGGCCAACCGCCGACGACCCGGCCTACGTCGAGTTCCGCATCGGCGACAGCCAGGACGAGCTCGGCCTCCTCGACCGCCGCTACGCACCTCAGGGCTACTCGTCAGCCAACCCCGCCGGCGCGATCATGCACTGGCACGTCGACGACGTGCAGAAGACGTACGACCACCTGCTCACCCTCGGCGCGGCCGGGCTCGCCGCCCCGCGACCCCTCGGCGAGCCCGGCTGGGAGATCGCCACCGTCGCCGACCCGTTCGGCAACGTGATCGGACTGATGCACAGCCCGCACTACCTGGCGATGCAGGCCGACCGCTGACCCATGGCGCGGCCGCTCGTCGCCTGTTGTGATGGACTGTCCGGCATGCATTCTCGGGCTGCACCCTTGATCGTCCTGATCGCTGCGACCTCGGCGTGCGGGGCCGGCTCGGGGCCGGTGACCACGGACGCACCGACGCCGTTCTCGGCATCCTCGACCTCGACGCCGGAGGGATTCACCGCGAGCGAGTGTGCGGGGGTGGTCGGCGGGAAGCAGGTGATTGTGAAGCTGGACATGCCGAAGGAGTTCGAGCCGGAGTCAACCGACCCGACCGACCAGACCCCCGACGGCCAGTGCACCTGGCGTACGTCCGAGGAGCGCTTCTTCAGTGTCGAGATCGGCGAGAAGGAGTCGCTCGCGGACCTGAACGACGAGCTGAAGGAGTACGAGGACATCGGCGGTGACGACGAGGTCAGGGACGTCGCCTACGACGCCGCGACCGACACCTTCGGCGGCCTGGAGGGCGAGCGGCTCGGCTGGTGGTCCTACTCCGACGGCATGCCCGCCGACTGCGTCCACGTGCAGGCCAACGGCATCCGCGTGTTCTGGCAGAACCCCGACGATGTCGAGCAGCGGCTCGACGACCTTGACGCCGTCCTCGACAGCATCGAGCTCATCCGCTCCTGACCGGCGCCATGGCCCGGCTGCCGCTCACGACGATCAGCACCACGAGCATCACGGGCACGATCAAGGCCCACATGGTCGGCAGCAGCCCCGCGACACATCCGATCGCCGTGAGCATGAACCCCGCCCTGGGCCTATGGGGCAGAAGCAGCGTGCCGGCCAGGACGAACGAGCCTCCGCCGACAAGCGTGCCGAACCAGAAGACAAACCCGCCGTCCCCGCTGCGTACGAGCCGAACGGTCTCTGCCGCTCCCGCCGCCAGCAGCAGGCAGCCAATGAACAGTCCGTACCACCAGACCCAGCCGTGGGCGCCCGAGCGCTCCTCATCGGATCGCATCGCGTCCCCTCCCGTCTTTGTCGCCCCCGGGAAAGGCTCTCCACCATCGAGCGTAAGGCGTAGCGACTCAGGCCGCGAGCGTATGAGTGAGGAGTACGCGGCGCAGCATGAGCTCCGCCGGCGACAGTGGTGGTGGATTCGGCGGCCAGGTGTCGGGTGGTGGGCTGATGTAGGTGTGCCCGGTGGGGGTGGTGGTGATGATGCTGCCGTCGGGTCCTGGTCTGGCCTGCCAGCCGAGTGCTTCCTTGGCTTGGTTGCATCGCTCGCACAGCCCTTGGAGGTTCTCGGCGCTGGTGATGCCGCCGTCGGCATGGCGCTCGATGTGGTCGATGTTGCGGATCGGGGCGTCGCAGCCGTTGGTGCGGCAGATCCCGCCGTCACGAGTCGCAATGAACTCGGCTAGCCCCTCGGGTGCCTTCCGGGAGCGTGATTCCATGGCGACCAGCTGCCCGGCGGGGTCGGTGAACAACCGCCTCACGAACACGTCCGCGTCGGCGAGCGTCTCGCGGGCCCAGGCCGCCGGAACAGGGCCGTAACCCTCCACCATGGCCGGCTGGTCGGCGTCGTTGGCGAGGGTGTCGGCGGTCATCACGATCTTGACCTCGATCCGCGGCTTCGCGCCGGTGGTGCTGCGGCCGGTGATCCGGTCGACGAGGGTGTCGGCCATGACCTGACCACGGCTGCGTTCGTCACCTGCTGCACGTGCGGCGTTCGCGGCCTGGTCCAGGGCGGCGAAGACGGCGACGCCGTCTTTGACGGGAAGGAGCGCACCGAGCCAGGTCATCGTGTCCGGTGCCGGCCGCAGGCTGACGCGACGGTCCTTCACTGCGTTGGCTGCCCGGGCGACGACGGAGGCTTGGTCCAGGGTGATGGCGAGTTTCTTGGCGGCGTTCTCGAGTTGGCGCAGCCCCATCGACACGGCCCTGGCGGGTTCCCCACCCGGCCCGGTGGCGCAGAGTTGGTAGTCGATGACCCGACGGTCCTCGAGTGAGAGACAGGCGGTTTCGCGGGCCAGGATGGTGGCCTGCCACTGGGAGAACAGCCCGGCCTTCATCAGCGCGAAGGTGTGCGGCATCTCGTTGATCAGGATCTTCGCCAGACCCAGTAGTTTGGCGCCCTTCTCGGGCGAGACCCTTCGCGCCAACGCGACCTGGGAAGCCACGCCTTCACCGAGCTTTCGGGCAGGCATCCCGGCCTCGGATTGGCGTGCCCGGACGGCTTCGTCGAGGCGTACCGCCGCTTCGGCTTGGGCCGCCTCGGCGGTGCACTTGACCTCTTCGAGACGCGTGATCCAGCCGACCAGCTCAGCCTCGGTCGCACCCGCAGGCGGCCCGGCGAGGAGGCGGTCGATGGTCTCGTACATAGACCTCATTATATGCGCAAGAGCACCATCGCGCGACCTATTTAAGCAGGTCAAACCCAGTTTTCGCAGTCAGTGAACAAGCAACGTGGACTCCGCGCCACACTCTCGCCGCCGCCCCGTTATAGGCGAAATCTTTCTCGATCGGGTGCCGTGTCAAGGACCGCGAAGCGGCCGGCGAAGCCGGCGCCCGAAGGGCGTCCTTGACGCGGCGCACGATCGAGAAACACTCACAGCAAGGGTCGGCGGCGAACCCCGAAACCAAGAACAGTCACCCAACCGAGGTTTCCCGCGCAAGAGAACCGTGTTGGTCTCGACACGCCTCCGCCTAGCGGCTCCGGCGGCTCGACCAGCGGAGCAAGGCGGCTCGACCAGCGAAGATCTACTTCTTCCCGGCAGACTTGTCGGTGGAAGGCTGGGTGGTGGAGAGCGCGGCGACGAAGGCCTCCTGGGGGACCTCGACGCGGCCGACCATCTTCATCCGCTTCTTGCCCTCCTTCTGCTTCTCCAGCAGCTTGCGCTTACGCGAGATGTCGCCGCCGTAGCACTTGGCGAGAACGTCCTTGCGGATGGCGCGGATGGTCTCGCGGGCGATGACGCGGGCTCCGATGGCGGCCTGGATGGGCACCTCGAACTGCTGCCGCGGGATGAGCTCCTTGAGCTTGCCGGCCATCATCACGCCGTAGCCGTAGGCGGCCTCGCGGTGGACGATCGCGGAGAACGCGTCGACGGGCTCGCCCTGGAGCAGGATGTCGACCTTGACCAGGTCGGCGGCCTGGTCGCCGCTGAACTCGTAGTTCAGCGAGGCGTACCCCTTGGTCGAGGACTTGAGCTGGTCGAAGAAGTCGAAGGCGATCTCGCCCATGGGGAGGACGTAGCGCATCTCGACGCGGTCCTCGGAGAGGTAGTCCATGCCGCCGAGGGTGCCGCGCTTCTTCTGGCACAGCTCCATGATCGTGCCGATGTAGTCGGACGGCGAGAGGATGGTGGCGTTGACGACCGGCTCGCGGACCTCGCGGATCTTGCCCTCGGGGAACTCCGAGGGGTTGGTGACGATGTGCTCGGAGCCGTCCTCCATGATCACGTCGTAGACCACGTTGGGAGCCGTCGAGATGAGGTCGAGGTTGAACTCGCGCTCGAGACGGTCGCGGGTGATCTCCATGTGCAGCAGGCCGAGGAACCCGACGCGGAAGCCGAAGCCGAGCGCGCCCGACGTCTCCGGCTCGTAGGTCAGCGCCGCGTCGTTGAGCTGCAGCTTGTCGAGCGCCTCGCGCAGCACCGGGTACTGGTCGCCGTCGATCGGGTAGAGCCCCGCGAAGACCATCGGGTTGGGGTGGGAGTAGCCGCCGAGCATCTCCTTGGCCGGGCGGTTGTTGCCGGTGACGGTGTCACCCACGCGCGACTGGCGTACGTCCTTCACGCCGGTGATCAGGTAGCCGGTCTCGCCGACACCGATGTGGTCGGCCTTGACCGGCTCCGGGCTGATCACACCGAGCTCGAGCATCTCGTGGACCGCGCCGGTCGACATCATCTTGATCTTGTCGCGGTGGGTCAGCTTGCCGTCGAAGACCCGGACGTAGGTCACCACGCCGCGGTAGGTGTCGTAGACGGAGTCGAAGATCAGCGCCCGCGCCGGGGCGTCCGGGTCGCCGACGGGAGCCGGGGTCTGGGCCACGATCTCGTTGAGCAGCCCCTCGACACCCAGACCGGTCTTGGCCGAGACCTGGAGTACGTCCTCGGGCTCGCAGCCGACGAGGTTGGCCAGCTCCAGGGCGTACTTCTCCGGGTTGGCGGAGGGCAGGTCGATCTTGTTGAGCACCGGGATGATGTGCAGGTCGGCACCCATCGCCAGGTAGAGGTTGGCCAGCGTCTGCGCCTCGATGCCCTGCGCCGCGTCGACGAGCAGGATCGCCGCCTCGCACGCCTGCAGCGACCGGGACACCTCGTAGGTGAAGTCGACGTGGCCGGGGGTGTCGATCATGTTCAGCACGAACGTCTTGTCGGCATCCTCGCCCTCGGTGACCGTCCACGGCATCCGCACGGCCTGGGACTTGATCGTGATCCCGCGCTCGCGCTCGATGTCCATCCGGTCGAGGTACTGCGCCCGCGCGGCACGCTCATCGACCACACCGGTCAGCTGCAGCATCCGGTCGGCCAGCGTCGACTTGCCGTGGTCGATGTGGGCGATGATGCAGAAGTTGCGGATGATCGCCGGATCAGTGGAGCCGGGCTGTGGCGCGGAGTGAGTCACAGGCTGCTTTCGTAGATGCTCAAGAACGGGGGCGGGTACGTCACCGCCTAGTGTCCCACGCTCAGTACTGATGGAACCAAAGCGGCAGCTGCACCGACTCGCCCGGGCAGGTCACGTTGCGGTCGCGGCCGTCCTCGAGCCACTGCACCATCACCGCGGCACCGCCCTGGAACATCCACTCGCCACCGCACCGCTCCAGGGCCGCGGCCCGCGATGCCTCGCCGGCCGGGCGCCACTCGGGCAGCTGCAGCTGCAGGTCGCCGACGATCGGCGTCCACAGGCCCTCGATCGAGTAGACCCCGACCCGCTTCCCGGCGTCCTGATAGCCGGCCAGAGCTCCCTTGACCACCGCCTGGTTGGCCTCGATGTCGCCGGACCACTCCCAGACCGCGACCGGCTCGACGTCGAGCCAGACCGAGGGCGACTCCAGACCGGCGCGTTCCATCTGCTCGAGGTTCCACACCGCCTGCTGGTAGCCGACGTTGGTCAGCCGGCCGATCTTCGTGTCCGGGTCGCCCGGACCTTCGCCGCCGTACTCACGGATCGTGGCGTCACGGGGGTAGGAGGTGACCGCATAGGCCGAGGTCATCACCTTGTTCTGCTTGGCCCACTCGACCTGCGAGGCCAGACACGGGTTGGGGGTGAACGCCGGGCCGTTGGTGAGCCCGATGACCACGTACTCCGCCGAGGAGAGCGGCATCGGCAGCCCCAGCGTCCGGCGCTCCTTGATGCCCATCCCCTCGGGACACTGCGGCCAGCTCAGGTCACCGCCCTCGACGATGCCGCGATCGTCGGCGGGTGGGACGGACGGGATCTCCAGCGACTCGGGCGCGCGTGGCGGCACGCTCGCCGACGTCTCGGGCGCGGGGCTCGCGGGCATCGACGGCGAGCCGGACTCCGCCTCGGCCGGGGGCTCGGCGGCGCAGCCGAACAGCACCGGCGCCACCAGAACCAGCAGCACAGCGGCGAACATGTTCCTTCTAGCCCACATCACCGCAGATACTGCCACCCGTATCCCAGCGGGTCACACCGGGTCATACCTGCGCGAAGTCGTCCCCCATCACCGGCCGGATCTCGATCGGCTCCCCGAGGACCGCGACGATCCGCGAGACGATGTCGATGGCGCGCTCCTGGCTGGCCACGTCGATGACCGCGAAGCTGGCCATGACCTCCTTCAGCTCGGCGAACGGGCCGTCGGTCGCGACCGGACCGTTCTCGCCCGGCCGGACGGTGACCGACACAGCCGGGTGCCCCAGGCCCTCGGTGCTGACCAGCTCGCCGTTGGCGACCAGCTCCTCCTCGAACTTCTGGTACTCCGCGAACGCCGCGAGCGCCTCCTCGGAGGCCGTATCGGAGGCGTCCCACGCGTCGGCGGGCGTGTAGCCCAGCAGCAGGTATTTCATGCCTCGAAACTAGACCCCCGAAACTAGGCTCTGTCGGCATGACCGGACCGGTGGCGCTCGAGGACCTGCTGCGGACCGAGGCGCCGTACGTCCTGAGCGCCCTGGTCCGCCGCTTCGGCCGGTTCGAGGCCGCCGAGGACGCGGTCCAGGAGGCGCTGCTGGACGCCAGCATCCAGTGGGCGCGCGACGGCGTTCCGGAGAACCCGCGTTCCTGGCTGACCAGGGTCGGCTACCGGCGGATGGTGGATCTGCTCCGCTCCGAGCAGGCGGCCCACCGCCGCGAGCTCCAGATCGGGATCGCCGAGGTGGTCACGCCGGCCGGTCCGGCGGCGGAGACCGACGACAGCCTGGCGCTGTTGCTGCTGTGCTGTCATCCGGCGCTGTCGCGGACCGGGCAGGTGGCGCTCACGCTGCGCGCCGTGGGCGGGCTGACGACGACCGAGATCGCCCATGCGTACGGCGTACCCGAGAACACCATGGGTACCCGGATCAGCCGGGCGAAGCAGACGCTGCGCAAGGCCGGCGCCCGGTTCACGCCGCCCGGAGAGACCGAACGCGCGGATCGGATCGGCGCCGTGCTCGAGGTGCTGTACCTCGTCTTCAACGAGGGCTACACCGCCACCGCCGGCGCCGAGCTGGGCCGGGTCGACCTGGCGCACGAGTCGATCCGGCTGACCCGGATGCTCGCCCGGATCGCTCCGGGTGAGCACGAGGTCGCCGGCCTGCTGGCGCTGATGCTGCTCACCGAGGCACGGCGGCCGGCCCGCACCGACCCCGACCTCGGCCTGGTGCCGCTGGCCGAGCAGGACCGCTCCCGGTGGGATCGCGCGCTGATCGAGGAGGGGCTGGCCGTGCTGGAGGAGGTGTGGGGAGCCTGTGATCCGGGCCCGTTCCGGCTCCAGGCGGCGATCGCGGCGGTGCATGCCCACGCGAAGTCGGCCGCGGACACCGACTGGCACGAGATCCTCGGCCTCTACCTCCTGCTGGAACGTACGCTGCCGACCGCGCCGGTCCGCCTGGGCCGCGTGGTCGCGGCGGCTCACGCGTTCGGCCCGGTGGTAGGCCTGCAGCTGCTGGACGAGCTCGACGCCGAGCACGGCCTCGCCGGCGATCCGCTGACCGCGCAGCGGGTCCTGGCGGTGCGTGCGCACCTGCTGGACCAGCGGCGTGACCCGTCCGCCGCCGCCCAGTTCCGGGCGGCTGCGGAGCTGACCGCCAACGAGGCCGAGCGCGACTACCTGCTCCGGCGCGCGGATCAGGCCCGGGTCATCGTCGACTCATAGCCGCCCTGGCCGGCGTAGTCCCACTCGCCGGTCATCACGTCGCCGGTCTCGTCGAAGGTACCGACGAACTTCACCGGCGAGCCCTTCTCCCCTCCCCAGATGGTGAGAGTGTCGCCGTCGAGCTCGTAGACGTAGTCGAGGGTGGCGCCGGTGTTGTCGTAGTAGCGCGAGTGCACATCGGCGCTCGCCTCCTCGCCGAAGGGGCGCAGGTTGCCGATCACCTCGATCCCGGTCGTGACCTGGCCGAACTGCTCCAGGCGTACGTCCTGCAGCAGGAAGTAGCCGCCTTCCATCCAGCGGTAGGTCACCTCGCCTTCTGCCCCGCCGGTCACCTTCCAGGTGCCGATCAGCCGGTCCAGGGCGCGAACGCCGGGGCTCGGTGTGGGCAGTGCGGGCATGGCGTACTCGTCGTTCATGATGTCGCTCCTCGTGTGCGGCCGGCTTCTCCGGCCTTCACCCCTCTCTCGGAGCTCGCCCGAGGATCTCGACATCCGGGTGAAAGAAACTTCTCTTTCACCCGGGGACGGCACCCTTCGCGTACGTGTTCACCGACACGACCCGCGGAACTCACCGGTCGTTCCGCCGGAATCGGCAGGTTTGGTCCATGACCCCACTCAACCGCCGCTCCGTCCTCGGCCTCGGTGCCGCCGCCGGTGCCGGACTCGTCATCCCCACGACCGCAGCTACCGCCCACGCCGCCCCCGCCTCCGCGCCGGCCTTCGTCCGCGGCAACCGACCGACCCTCACCCACGGCGTCCAGTCCGGCGACGTCGGCGCCCGCGGCGGCGTCCTGTGGAGCCGCGCGGACAAGACCTCCCGACTGGTCGCGGAGATCTCGGCCGACGAGTCGTTCCGCCGGGCCCGGCCGGTCAGCGGCCCGGTGGTGACCGCGCGCAGCGACTTCACCGGGGAGCTGAAGGTCGACGGCCTCGAGGCGGGGCGCGACTACTTCTACCGGGTCCGTGCCGTCGACCCCGATGACCCGCGACGCGGCAGCGCCTGGGAGCTGGGCCGGCTGCGTACCGCTCCCGCACGCCGCCAGGACATCCGGTTCCTGTGGTCCGGCGACATCGCCGGCCAGGGCTGGGGCGCCAACCCCGACTTCGGTGGCTTCCGGATCGCGCCCGCGATGGCGGCGCGCGAGGCCGACTTCTTCCTGAGCTCCGGCGACAACGTCTACGCCGACGGCCCGCTCACCTCGACCGTGACCCTCCCCGACGGACGGGTCTGGAACAACATCGTCACCGAGGAGAAGCACAAGGTCGCCGAGACGCTGGCCGAGTTCCGCGGGCAGTACGCCTACAACCTGCTCGCCGACAACTGGCGCGCGTTCCTCGCCCAGACGCCGATCGTGGCGCAGTGGGACGACCACGAGGTCACCAACAACTGGTACCCGGGCGAGATCCTCCCCGACGACGGCCGCTACACCGAGCGCCGTGTGGATGTCCTCGCGGCGCGTGCGAAGCAGGCCTTCCACGAGTACATCCCAGTCGGCGACGCCTCCCCCGACCCCGACGGCCGGATCTACCGCAAGCTCTCCTACGGCCCGCTGATGGACCTGTTCGTCCTCGACATGCGCACCCACAAGGACGCCAACACGACCAACGCCGAGACGAGCTCCGACGGCGGCGTCCTCGGTGAGCGTCAGACGAAGTGGCTGCTGCGCGAGCTGGCTGCCTCCCGGGCCACCTGGAAGGTCATCGCCGCGGACCTGCCGATCGGCCTGGTCGTCCCGGACGGTCCGCTGCAGGAGGGCATCTCCCAGGGCGACGCCGGCGCCCCGCTCGGCCGCGAGCTCGACATCGCGACAGTGCTCTCCGGGCTCAAGCGCCTCGGCATCCGCAACCACGTCTGGCTGACCGCCGACGTCCACTACACGGCAGCGCACTCCTACTCGCCAGACCGTGCGTCCTACCAGGACTTCGACCCGTTCTGGGAGTTCGTCTCCGGTCCGCTCAACGCCGGCGCCTTCGGCCCCAACAAGCTGGACCCGACCTTCGGTCCGGCGGCCGAGTTCGTGGCCGCTCCCCCGGCCGCCAACACCTCACCCGCCGACGGCTTCCAGTTCTTCGGCGAGGTCGAGATCGACGGACGTACGCAGCAGCTCACCGTCACCCTCCGTGACGTCGACGGCGGTGCGCTATTTACGAAGACGCTGGACCCGAGTTTCCGTTAGGGTCTGCCGGCTAGGGCGTGTCTCTGCGAAGACACGCCCTAGCCGTCTCCCGTTCGGGCCCAGGAGGACCAGCAGACCATGAGCGAAATTCATGTCGTCCCCAAGGACATGAAGACATCCATCGGCATCGCCACGGACGCCGAGAGCGCCGTACGCAAAGCCGATTCCGCCGGCTATCTGAGCAAGGCGGGCGCTGCGGTCCCAGGGGCGGAGTCGGTCACCTACATGTCCGATCTCGGCACCCGCTGGACCGATGAGACGAAGGCCGCGGCCGACAGCTCCCAGAAGCTCGCCGCGGAGATGCAGAAGGCTCTCGACGAGTTCGAGGCCGCTGACCAGGCCGCCGGCGACAAGGGCGGAAAGGTCATGGGCCCGAACTGATGGCGATCACGTTCGGCCAGGTCAAGACCTGGAAGGCAGCGCCGCTGGGTGACGCCGGCGACGGACTCAAGGCCGACCTGCGCAAGCTGGAGACCAGCCGCGACGAGCTCGAGGCCAACGGCGTGGCCAAGTCCTGGACCGGTGCGGCCGCCGACGCCGCCCGCGGCCACCGCGACACACTGGTCAAGCAGCTGAGCGGCCACATCACCGGCAAGCAACAGATGCAGAAGGCGCTCTACGCCGCCGAGCCCGAGGTCGAGGCGATCGAGCGCCTCGTCGCCGGGATCCTCGACCGGGCCAAGACCAACGAGTTCACCGTCGGTGACGACGGCTCGGTGACCAGCACCGCCACGCCGCCGACGTTCAAGAGCCGTTTCGAGGCCGAGGAATGGAGCAGCAGCCGCCAGTTCGTCGCCCAGGAGATCGCCGACGACATCACCGACGCCCTCGCCAAGGCGGCCGGCGTGGACCAGATCCTCACCGACGGCATCCCGACCGGCACGGACAAGGATCTCGATCACACCCGTGACGAGCGCGGCCTGGCCTCCCCCGAGGTGACCGAGCGCTGGGCCCAGCTCACCGATGCCGAGCGCAAGGCGATCATCGACCAGAAGATCGAGGAGCTCGCCGAGGAGTACGGCGTCGATGTCGAGGACATCGTCTGGGACGCCCAGGGCAGCACCAACGGCTACTGGAGCGAGGACGACCACACCGTGCACCTCAATCCGGGCAATGTCGACAATCCCGACATCCTGCACACCGTGGCTCACGAGATGCGCCATGGCCGGCAGTACGAGGCGATCGAGGACAACAACGACTTCCAGTTCTGGTGGGAGGACGACCCCTTCGACGAGCACAAGGAAGACGGGATCACCGAGGAGCAGGCCGAGGACTGGGAGGAGAACTTCGACGACTACAAGAGCACCGACAACGGCGACACGTACGAGGAGTACTACAACCAGCCCGTCGAGGCCGACGCCCGCAAGTCCGGTCGCGAATATCTCGACAATCTGACCGCCGCTGAGCTCGACCGTCTCCTGAAGGAGTCGAAATGACGACGTACGCCGATCTGGTCACCGCCTACCTCGACGCCCCCGGCTCCGAGACGCTGGCGCCGCTGCGCCGCGCGGTCCGCAACTCCGCCAACTTCACCGTCGACCTCGACCTCAGCGCCGTCGACAAGCTGCTCGACGAGGGCGCCTACGCCGAGGCCGCGGCCGCGCTGCGGGCACTCATGCCCGGGGCGATCTTCAGCCCGTCCGCCCATCTGCGCCTGGCGACCGCCCTGGAGCGCTCCGGCGAGGAGCGCTCAGCCGCTCGCGAGCGTCAGGTCGCCAGCGCTGCCCTGCGGAGCATCCGGGCGACCGGCGACGGCACCTTGGAGCATCCTTGGACGGTGCTGCGGATCAACGACGAGTACGACCTGCTCCGCGCCCTGAAGAAGGTCCCCGGCCGCCAGGATCTCCTGGAGGCTGGCGGGCGGCGTATCGACCGCCACACCTGCACCGACGGGACCCTCGTCCACTTCGACGCGACCGCGCTCGTCTGATGGCGATCACGTTCGGCCAGGTCAAGACCTGGAAAGCCGCGCCGCTGGGTGACGCCGGCGACGGACTCAAGGCCGACCTCCGCAAGCTGGAGACCAGCCGCGACGAGCTCGAGGCCAACGGCGTGGCCAAGTCCTGGACCGGGGTGGCCGCCGACGCCGCCCGAGGGCATCGCGACGGCCTGGTCAAGAGCCTCAGCAGCCACATCACCGCCAAGCAGGAGATGCAGAAGGCGCTCTACACCGCCGAGCCCGAGGTCGAGGCGATCGAGCGCCTCGTCGCCGGGATCCTCGACCGGGCCAAGACCAACGAGTTCACCGTCAGCGACGACGGCACGGTGACCAGCACCGCCACCCCACCGACGTTCAAGAGCCGTTTCGAGGCCGAGGAGTGGAGCAGCAGCCGCCAGAACATCGCCCAGGAGATCGCCGACGAGATCGAGAAGGCCCTCGCCAAGGCCGTCGGCGTCGACGCGATCCTCGCCCGCGGCCTGCCGACCGGCATCAACGAGCAGGGCGACGAGTACGGCAACATCGACCCGGCGATCGCGGAGAAGTGGGAGACGCTCACCATCGAGGAGCGCAAGGCCGTGCTCGAGGAGATGGTCAAGAAGATCGCCGAGGAGAGCGGCGTCGACATGCCCACCATCGACTGGTCCGATCTGGAGAACGACGACTGGAGCGACGGCAGCATCACCTACGGCTACTGGAACGACGAAGAGCCGACGATGGCGCTCAACCCCAACGTGCTCGACGACCCCGGCCAGCTGATCAACACCGTCGCCCACGAGGTCCGTCACGGTCGCCAGCACGAGGCCATCGACGACAAGAACGACTGGCAGTTCTGGTGGGAGGACGACCCCTTCGACGAGCACAAGGAAGACGGGATCACCGAAGAGCAGGCCGAGGCGTGGGAGGAGAACTTCGACGACTACAAGAGCACCGACAACGGCGACTCCTTCGACGAGTACTACAACCAGCCCGTCGAGACCGACGCCCGCAATTCCGGCCGTGACTACCTGAACAACCTCACCGAGGAGGAGTTCAACCGGCTCCTGGAGGAGTCCCGATGACGACGTACGCCGACCTGGTCTCCGCCTATCTCGACGACCCGGGCCCCGAGACCCTCGGGCCGCTTCGCCGCGCCGTCCGCGGCGCGGCCAACTTCACCGCCGATCTCGACCTCGACTCGGTCGACAGGCTGCTCGCCGAGGGGTCGTACGCCGCGGCCGCCGCCGAGCTGCGGCGGGCCATGCCGGGGGCGATCTTCAGCCCCTCGGTCCACCTGCGGATGGCCACCGCGCTGGAGCAGTCCGGCGACGGCCGGGCCGCCGCCCGCGAGCGGCAGGTCGCCGGTGCCGCGCTGCGCAGCATCCGCTCCACCGGCGACGGCAGCGAGCAACATCCGTGGTCGGTGCTGCGTATCAACGACGAGTACGACATGCTCCGAGCCCTCGACAAGGTCCGGGACCGCCAGGACCTCGTCGAGACCGGGGGCCGTCGACTCGACCGCCTCACCTGCACCGACGGCACCGTCGCCTACTTCGACGTGTCCTCGTTCGCCTGACCGATCTCTCCAGAAGGACCGATGAAACCCCGAACGTACGTCCTCAGCGTCCCGCTCATCGGCGTGCTCGCCGCCGCGCTCCTGGCCGGGTGCGCCGGCGACCCCGACCAGGACGGCTGCGACATCTCCGCGCTCGGGACGTCCGGCGGCACGATCAGCCTGGCCGCCGCGGTCATGCCGTCGCGGGTCGACGCCGGCTCGCTGGTCACCGACCCCGACGGGAAGTACGTCGTGGCCAGCTGCACCGACGGCACCTGCCGCTGGAGCGCCGCCGGGGGTGCGTACGAGACGATCTCCGACACCGGCTACGGCGCCATCAGCCCCGACCTCACGCTCGTCGCGCGGCAGGTCGGCTGCTCGGACATCGCGCTGGTCGAGGTGGACGGCGACAAGCAGGTCCAGCGACTCGAGGGCCTGCCGAACCCGCAGGTCACCGACGCCAGCCCGGTCGGCGAGATCGCCTTCAGCCCCGACGGTCGCCTCGTGGCCGGCGCCGGGCTCGAGGGCGACCTGATCATCTGGTCGGTCGAGGACGGCGACGAGGTTGCGAGCACCGATCTCGGCAACGGTGTCGGATCGATCTCGTTCAGCCCCGACAGCAAGCAGGTGGCGGTCGCCTCCGGCGACAGCGTCTCGATCCTCGAGGCCGAATCGGGCGACGAGGTCGGCACGGTCTCGGCCGCTGGCGGCGCCGACCCGGTCTGGAGCCCGGACGGGCGCTGGATCGCCGGCGAAACTACCGAGGGCTACCCCACGATCTGGGACGCTGAGACGCTCGAGGCCGTCGAGACGCTACCCGGCGACCCGGTCGCCGCCGTCTCCTTCTCCCCCGACTCTCGGTCACTGGCCGCCATCGACGACTCCGACGATGCCCGGTTGATCCTGTGGGCACCCAAAGCGCTGGGCGGTACGGGCGGGTCCCGCGACCTTGCCCGGACCGCGTCCCCTGGATCGAACGTGATCTTCAGCCCCGACGGCAAGACCCTCTACACCGCGTCGACCGAGGAAGGCGTCGCCGCCTGGGACGTCGCCACCGGCAAGCCCGCCGCTCAGCTCGATCAGCCGCCGATGTCCTAGGGCGTGCCGTGGTGCGCTGGCGCATCATGGCCGGCGTACACAAGGATGTGGTCGTGAGCGCGATCCCGACGAACATCCCGCACGGGCAGACCGCCCGCCGCTTGGAGTGGCCGCACCTGCCGCCGTTCCTGCGGTCCTCGATCGAGAAACGCCTCGGCGGTGGGCCCGTGGTCTCGGCGGAGTCGCACGGGGCCGGGTTCACGCCGGGGTTCGCCTCGACGCTGACCTGCCAGGACGGCTCCCAGCACTTCGTGAAGGCGGCCTCCGCCAAGGCGCAGCGCGACTCCGCGGCGCTCTACCGGGAGGAGGCCGTGAAGCTGAAGAAGCTCGCCGGCTGGGTCCCCGCCCCGAAGCTGAGGTGGTTCGACGACGGCGAGTGGGTCGTCCTGGCCTTCGAGCACATCGAGTCGCGGCTGCCTTCGCGGCCCTGGACTCCCTCGGACCTCGAGGTCGTCTCCCAGGCGCTGGTCGAGACCGCCACCGCCCTCACCCCGGCCCCGGGCATCGGCTGGCCGACCTTCGCCGAGGAGCACGCCTCGTACCCCGCATTGTGGGACCGGGTGGCCGGCTACCCGCACGCCGACCGTGCGGCCGAGATCGCCGCAGGGTTCGCGGAGCACACCGCCGGCGAGACGCTGGTCCACCTGGACGTACGCGACGACACCATCCGCATCCGTCCCGACGGTGGCGTCCTGCTGGTCGAGTGGACCTGGCCGGTCCTCGGCGCCGACTGGATCGACTCGCTCCTGATGCTGGTCGGACCGCGCGGTGACGGCCTCGACGTCGAGTCGTTCCTGGCCACCCATCCGCTGCTGTCGCAGGCCGCCCCGGAGGCCATCGACTCCGTCCTGGCCCTCTTCGCCGGCTACTTCCTGGCCGCCGCCGACCAGCCGGTCAAGACGACCTCGCCCCACCTCCGCAGGATGCAGCGGTGGCAGGGCGAGGTGTGTCTGGACTGGCTGGCGGAGCGCCGAGCCTGGGATCAGGACCCGGCGTAGAACGCGTCGATCCGCGCCTGCTCCTTCGCCTCCACGACGTTGCGCTTCACCTTCAGCGACGGGGTGAGCTCACCGCTCTCGACGGTCAGGTCGTGCTCGAGGATCTCCCACTTCTTGATGGTCTCCCAGCGGTTGAGGCCTGCGTTGAGCTCGTCGACGTAGCCGCCGATCAGCTCACGCACCTGCGGCGAGGTGACGATCTCCTCGTAGGACTTCCCCTCCAGACCGTGGGAGGCGCCCCAGGCGGTGATCGACTCGGGGTCGAGGGCGATCAGCGCGCTGACGAAGTTGCGGTTGGCACCGAAGACCAGGAACTGGCTGGTGTAGGGGCACAGCGCGGCGAACTTCGACTCGATCGCCGGCGGCGCGACGTACTTCCCGCCCGAGGTCTTGAAGAGCTCCTTGATCCGGCCGGTGATGGTGATGTAGCCCTCCTCGTCGATCGAGGCCTTGTCACCGGTGTGGTACCAGCCCTCGGCGTCGAGCGCCTTGGCGGTCTCCTCGGGCAGGTTGTGGTAGCCCGGCATCACGTGCGGGCCGCGGATGAGCAGCTCGTCGTTCTCGCCGATCTTCACCTCGCTGCCCGGGAACGCCTTGCCGACGGTGCCGAGCTTGTTCTCCTGCAGAGTGCCAACCGACGCGCCCGCGGCGTTCTCGGTCGAGCCGTAGCCCTCCATGATCAGGATCCCCGCGGCCCGGAACCACTCGGCGATCTCGCGGTTGAGCGGGGCCGAGCCGGAGATGAAGAACCGTACGCGGCCACCGAAGCGGTCACGGACCTTGCTGAGCACCAGCTTGTCGAGCACGGCGTGCTTGAGCGCCATCGAGGTCGGCACGGACTTGCCCTCGCGCAGCAGCCGGTCGCGGGCGATGCCGTTGGCGAAGGCGGCGTCGAAGAGCTTCTTCTTCACACCACCGTCGTTCTCGACCATCATCGTGATCCTGGCGTGCACCTTCTCGAAGATGCGCGGGGCGGCGCCCATGAAGGTCGGCTTCACGATCGCCAGGTTGTCGACGATCTTGTCCATCCGGCCGTCGATCGCGGTCGGGAAGCCGCAGGCGATCTGGACCGAGAGCAGCACCTTGCCGAAGACGTGCGACATCGGCAGCCACAGGAACTGCAGGTCGTCGGGGCCGAGTACGTCGCCCTTGGACCGGAATACCTCGCCCTCGTAGACCCAGGCGCGGTGGAGCAGGCGTACGCCCTTCGGCCGGCCGGTGGTGCCTGAGGTGTAGACCAGCGTGGCCAGGTGGTCCGGGGTGATCTTGGCCGCGGTCTCCTCGATCACGTCCGGGTGGTCGGCGAGGTACTTGTCGCCGATGGCGGCAAGGTCGTCCAGGCCGATGACCCGCTCGCCGTCGGTCTGACCGTCGAAGGTGATCACCTTGACGATCTCGGGCAGGTCGGCGGCCCTCTCGGCGATCTTGGCGAGCTGACCGTCGTCCTCGGCGAAGACGAAGCGGCACTCGGCGTCGCCGAGGATGTAGGCAGTGTCGTCGACGTTGGTCGTCGGGTAGACAGTCGTGGTGGCGCCACCGGCGAGCATCACCGCGAGGTCGGCGATGATCCACTCATAGCGGGTGGTCGAGGCGATGCCGACCCGCTGCTCGAGCTCGAGGCCGAGCGAGACGAGGCCCGCGGCGAGGCGGCTGGCCAGGTCGCTGGCCTCCTTCCAGGTCAGCGACTTCCACTCCTCTCCGCCTGCCTCGGTCGTCGAGCCGACCACGGGATAGCGGAACGCTTCCGCATTCGGGGTCGCCTTGACCCGGTTGAGGAAGTGAAGGGCGAAGTTCGCCGGCATCTCGTCGAGGAATGCGAGATCGATCGCGGACTGGGTCGGCATGATTCTCCTGGCCTGCAGTGTGTGCGTGGGGGGTGAACGGTGGGCGGTTAGCACGAGAGGGACCGCGCGGGGGACCCTAGACGCTGGAGCCGAGCCGCAACAGGGGGTTCCGCCGGAAATCTCGTGACCGAGATCACCACAGCCTACCCCGGAGTAGCTATGGGAGGTACGGCGATTTGAGGCCAAACGACGCGAGTCTGTAATCTTGACCGCAAGCGTGTTCGCGTAGGCCTCTCCCCTCTCATTTCCCCGAGGGGCCGGATTGAGAGCTCGCACCACCACACGTCGAAGCACTGGAGATCATTCACCCATGGCGAACATCAAGTCGCAGATCAAGCGCAACAAGCAGAACGAGAAGGCGCACGAGCGCAACAAGGCCGTCAAGAGCGAGCTCAAGACCGTCATCCGCAAGTTCCACGCCGCCGCTGAGGCCGGCGAGAAGGACGCTGCGGTCGAGACCGCCAAGGTCGCCACCAAGAAGCTCGACAAGGCCGTCTCCAAGGGCGTCATCCACAAGAACCAGGCCGCCAACCGCAAGTCGGCGATCGCCAAGAAGGCTTCCTCCCTCTGAGGTAAGCCCCACCGAAGCCCCCGTCCTCCGCGACGGGGGCTTTCGCATTTGCCGAGTCAGCAGTTGTGGCGGCCGAGAATTCAGTTGTGGCGAACGAAAGTCGAGTTTCGTTCGCCACAGGTGCGGATTCGCGCGCCAGAACTACCGATTCGGCGCGGGGGTCAGCGCTGGCGGAGGGCGGCGATCGTGAGGACGAGGCGCTCGAGCGTGTACGCCGGGTCGCTGGCGGCGCCCTTGAGGTCGGCGTCGGCTCGGGCGACCGAGCGGAGGGCCTCGCCGATGCCTTCGCGGGACCAGCCGCGGGCAAGGCCGGCGATGGACTTCTGCTTCCAGGGCGGAGTGCCGCTGTCGCGGATCCCGGCGACGTGGTTGGCGACCGTGCGCAGCTGGCCGGCCACGGCGGAGAGGACGTAGACCGGGGAGGAACCGGTGTCGAGCGCCCAGCGGATCTCCTCGAGGGCCTTGACCCGGTCGCCGGAGATGATCGCGTCCGCGATCACGTAGTTCTTCACCTCGGCCCGGCCGCCGAAGTACTGCTTCACGTGCTCCAGGCCGAGTCGCTTCGCCTCGTTGTCTCCGGCAAGCTGGCTGGCAGCGGCCGAGAGGGCGCGAAGGTCCTGGCCGACGGCCTGGATCAGGAAGTCGGCGCCCTCCTCGTCGATGCTCGCCCCGTGCAGCCGCAGCTCGGCCTTCACGAAGCTGCCGAACTCCCGCGCCTTCAGCTCGACCGACTTGTGCTCGGTCACCTTCGGGAGCTTGCGGAGCTTGGCCAGAGTGCCGCTGCCCTTCTGCCCACCACCGTGGACGAGGACGAGCGCGACCTCCTCCGCGGGCATCCCGGCATAGTCCATCAGGCCCGCCACCGACTCGTCCGGCAAGTTCTCGAGGTTCCGGACGACGACGCACCTGATGCTCGAGAAGAGCGACGGTGCGCTCAGCTCGCCGAGCGTCGCCAGCGTGAGGTCGGCAGCGGTCGCCTCGGAGACCTCAGCCTCGGAGTCGTAGGCCTTCACCGCGGCCTTCGCAGCCGCGACCGTACGCTCCCCCAGGAACTCCTCCTTGCCGGTCACCAGGGTGACCCGACCCAGGACGTCGGAGGCCGAGAGGTTGCCGGTGGGGCTCGGTGCGGAGGCGGTGCGTGCCATGCTCAAACCCTCCCACACGGCAACGACACTTATCGCGTCACCACGGCGGCCTCACCTCCCGACTCGACGACCGCGACCGAGCCGTCGCGGTCGGTGCGGTAGACCTTGGTGCCGCTCTCCGCGAGCCCCTGGACCGTGGCGGTGGCCGGGTGGCCGTAGTCGTTGCCGGCACCGACCGGGACGAGAGCGACCTGCGCGCGCAGCGTACGCAGCCAGTCGAGGTCCTGATAGCGCGAGCCGTGGTGGGGCACCTTGAGCACGTCGATGTCGAGCTCGGCCAGGTCGTCGGCGAGCTGGTCCTGACCCTCCGGCTCGATGTCGCCGGTCAACAGCAGACGCAGGCCGCGGGACTCGACGAGAAGAACCACGCTCGCGTCGTTGGCGGTGGAGCCGTCCCCGGGCCCGCGGGTGTCGGACTCGCCCGTCGGCCAGAGCACCTGGATCCGCACCTCACCGACGGTGGTCGTGGCCGCATAGGGAGCCGGAACCGGCACCACCCCCGCCGCACCGGCGGTCTCGCCGAGGACTCGTACGCCCTCGGGCGGGTCCTGGAGCCGCGAGGTCCACAGCTCCCCGACCCGGCGGCCGGCGAAGACGCCCTCGACGCCGTTGACGTGGTCGGCGTGGAAGTGGGTGATCACGGCGAGCGGAACGTCCTCGATCTCGAGGCGGTCGAGACAGTCGTCGACGAGGTCCGGATCGGGGCCGGCGTCCACCACGACGGCACTACCCGACCCGGTGCGCACCACCAGGGCGTCACCCTGTCCCACGTCGCACATCACGAGCACCCATCCCGGCGGGGGCCAGCCCGGGCTGGGCAGCCGCACCAGCGCGACCGCGAGCAGCACCAGGCATCCGGCCAACCCGGTGACCGGATGCCGCAGGATCCGCGGCGCCAGGAAGGCGATGGCGGCACAGACGACCACGAGCACCGCCAGGGCCAGCGGCCCGGTCGCCCAGCCGACCTCCGCGGTCGGCAGCCCGGCACCGAAGCGGGCGACCGCGATGATCCAGGCGACGCACCAGGTTGCGATCGTGCCCGCGACCATGCCGAGCGGATCCCACACCAGCCCGAGCAGACCTCCCAGGAGACCGAGCACCGTCGCCGGTGCGACGGCGGGCTCGACCAGCAGGTTGGCGAGCACCGCGACCAGGCTGACCTGGCCGGAGATGGCGGCGACCACCGGAGTGCAGGCCAGCTGCGCCGCTGCCGGGACCGCGATCGCCTCCGCGCACCACTGCGGCATCCAACGCCTCAGAGCATCCCGCCACGGTGGCCCGAAGAGGAGGATGCCGGCCGTGGCCAGGACCGAGAGGGTGAACCCGATCGAGGTCGCCAGCCCGGGGTCGATCAGCAGCAGCCCGATCACCGCCGCACCGAGCCCGCGCAACGCTCGCTGGCGTCCGTTGTGCGTCATCGCCAGCAGTCCGACCGCACCCATCGCGGCCGCCCGCACCACACTCGGCTCGGTGCGGGCGAGCACGATGAACCCGAGGATGCCGAGCACCCCGACGGCGTACAGCCCTCTCCCCCGCACCCCGGCCCAGCGGGCGACGATGAGCAGGAATCCCACCACCAGGGTCAGGTTGGTGCCGGAGACCGCGAGCAGGTGGGTCAGACCGGTCGTGCGGAAGTCGTCCGCGAGGTCGTCGGAGAGACCGGTGTCGTCACCGTCGACCAGCGCCGGAACCAATGCCGCCTGGTCCGGTGGCCGGTGTGCCACCGCGTCCCGGATCGAGCCACGCAGCGTCTCGGAGGCGCGCCACCAGATCCCCGGACCTGCGACGACTCGCGGCTGCCCCGCGATCAGCAGCGCCGACTCCTCGTGCGAGTCGCTCTCCCCCAGGCGTCCCGTCGTCGACACCGTCGCCCCGAGCGGGATGTCCGCCCAGGCGTCGCCGCCGAGCACGACCACCGGCGTACGCAGCCTGTAGACCACCCCGCGGCCCCTGATCTCTCGCACGCTGGCCCGCCGGAGCTGGTACGTCCCGTGCTGACCCGTCACCTCCTTCGGGTCGGTGGTGACGGTGGCGACCACCCGCACCTGCGCCTTGCGCGCGGCCAGGTCCGCCACCGGGTTGTCGCTGACCCGGGCGGCGTGCAGCCCCGCGACGACGGCGGTCCCGGCGACCATCAGCACCAACGCCAGCGCCGTCGGGCGGCGCTTCCGAACGGCCCATCCACCGCCGATGCCGAGGACCGCGGCGAGGAGCACGAGCAGAACCACCCCGGACCCTCCGCCGGCCACCACCACAGGCCCGGCCAACGCCCCCGCCCACGCCCCGGCTCCGAGAAGCGGCAGCCGCAGGTCGTTCACAACGTGACCAGCGGTGCCAGGGAGTCGTAGGTCTTCGGTCCGATCCCGTCGACCTCGAGCAGCTCGTCGACGGAGGTGAACGCGCCGTTGGTGGTGCGCCAGTCGATGATCGCCTGCGCTGTCACCGGCCCCACTCCGGGCAACGTCTCCAACTCCTCCAACGACGCGGTGTTGAGGCTCACCCCCGGCCCTGGAGCACCCGCCGCCGGGGCGCCAGAGCCGGGCGCCGCGACGCCACCTCCCCCGTTGGGCGCACCGACCACGATCTGCTGACCGTCGCTGAGCAGAGCAGCGAGGTTGAGCCCGGCGAGCTGCTTGTGGGAGGCCCCGCCGGCAGCCTCGACGGCATCCACCACCCGGGAGCCGATCGGCAGCACGACGATGCCGGGCTTGGGCACCTTGCCCTCGACGTCGACCGTCACCGTCCCGGCCGACGGCCCGCCCGACGGCACCGCAGCCGTGCTCCCGGGCGCCACCGAGGCGGTCGGCAGCGCGACCAGCGGGGAGGCCGAGGGCGAGGCCCGGGCGGCCGGCACCACCTCCGGGTCGGCGCGGATCATCCACCAGCAGGCCACCGCCAACCCGGCGACCAGCACGAGCGAGACGATGACGAGATGCCAGGGGCCGAGGCTCACCCGCCCGCGCAGCGGCTCGGGCAGCACCGCATCAGGCGAGATCACGACCTGACGCCGAGACGCGTGGCGTCCCGGGACCGGCACCAACGGATCCAGCTCCGCGGTGTCGGTCGGTCTCGGCCCGTCCCACCACGGCGGCTGCCAGTCCTCCTCGCCCTCGTCCTCCTCCCCCGGCGGGTCCAGCTCGGCGCGCAGCTGCTTCAGCCGCCGGGCGACGGCATCGGCGTGATCAGAGGTCGGTCGGGTCCGCATGACGCCGAAGCTATGCGCCCGCGCCGACACTTCCGAGCGCGTTCTCAGCGCCTGTGGACAACCCGATCCTCAACCGCCCCTGTGGACGGTAATCGGCCCAAGAACAGGCCCAGAATCAGAGCTTCGGCCCCACCACGACCGCCACACACCCCGGCCCGACATGCGCACCGAGCACCGCGCCCAGCACCCCGACGCGTACGTCGCCGTTGATCTTGCCGTTCAGCTCGGCGGAGAGTCCCTCGCTCATCGCGGCCGCCCGGTCAGGGCTGCCCAGGTGAGCGACGACGATCTCGACGGCGTCCGCGTCCTCGCCCGCCTCGACCCCGAGCGCCTGCAGCCGCGCGATCGCCCGCTCAGCCGTACGCACCCGCTCATGCGGCACGACCCGCCCGTCCTCGATCGTGAGCAGCGGCTTGACCGCGAGCGCCGTCCCCAGCAGGGCAGCAGCGGCTCCGATCCGCCCGCCCCGGCGCAGGTACTCGAGCGTGTCGACGTAGAAGTAGGAACGAGTGGCGGCGACCCGCGCCAGCGCGGCCTCACGCGCCTCGGCAGCACTCCCGCCGCGTCCGGCCACCTCCGCGGCAGCCAGAACGGCGAACCCGACCCCGGGCCCGACCACCTTCGTGTCCACCGTGATCACCGGCACCGGAGCCTCCCGCGCGGCGAGCATCGAGGACTCGCACGTCGCGCTCAGCTCCGCGGAGAGGTGGATGGAGACGATCTCCTCGAAGCCCTGCGCCGCGAGCTTCGCGTAGACCTCCGCCAGGAGCGCCGGCGAGGGCCGGGAGGTCGTCACCGTCTTGTGTGCCGCCAACGCCGCCAGCAGCGCCTCGGGCGACGTCTCCTCCACCCCGTCGTCGTACGACGTCCCATCCACGATCACCTGCAACGGCACCGATGTGATCAGCTCCGTGGCATCCCCGAGATCGGATGGAAGCATCGCGGTCGAGTCGGTCACGATCGCTACCCGGGCCATGTCAGAAGCCTACAGATCGACCCATCGCCTCGACAGCGCGAGCCGAGCCGATCAGACGACGATGTTGACGAGCTTCGGCGCGCGGACGATGACCTTGCGGACGGTCTGGCCCTCGATCGCGGCCGCGATCGTCGGGTCGGCCAGCGCGGCGGCCTCCAGGTCGGCCTCGGAGATCGAGGGCGAGACCTCCAGGCGCGCACGCACCTTGCCCTTGATCTGCACGACCGCCGTCACCGAGTCCTCCACGAGCAGGTGGGGCTCGACCGTCGGCCACGCAACCCGCGCAACCGTCGGCTCGTGCCCCAGACGCTCCCACATCTCCTCGGCGGTGTAGGGCGCGACCAGCGAGAGCAGGATCGCGACCGTCTCCGCGGCCTCACGTACGGCGGGGTCGGCAGGACCGACACCAGAGTCGATCGCCTTCCGGGTCGCGTTGACCAGCTCCATCACCCGAGCCACCACCACGTTGAACCGGTAGGACTCGATCAGCTGCTCGGCCTCGGCGACGGTCTTGTGAGTCGTACGCCGCAGCGCGACGTCGCCACCCGAGACGTCGACACCCGGGGACGACGTCACGTCCCCGGCCAGGCGCCAGGCCCGCTGCAGGAACTTCACCGAACCCGCCGGCGAGACGTCGGCCCAGTCGATGTTGTCCTCCGGCGGGGAGGCGAAGACCAGCGTCAGCCGGGTCGCGTCGACGCCGAACTCCTCCAGCACGTCCGACAGGTTCACACCGTTGCCCAGCGACTTCGACATCTTCTTGCCGCCGTTGATGACCTTGCCCTGCGACAGGTACGCCGAGAACGGCTCGTCCCAGTCGATCAGGCCGATGTCGCGCAGCGCCTTGGTGAAGAAGCGGGCGTACATCAGGTGCAGCACAGCGTGCTCGTCGCCGCCCAGGTAGAAGTCGACCGGGCCCCACTCGCGTGCCAGCTCCGAGGAGAACGCCTGCGTCTCGTCGGTCGGCGACAGGTAGCGCAGGAAGTACCACGACGAGTCGACGAAGGTGTCCATCGTGTCGGAGTCACGCGTGGCCGGACCGCCACACTTCGGGCAGGTGACGTTGACCCACTCCGAGGCCGCGGCCAGCGGCGAGACGCCCTTCGGCTTCAGGTCGGCGCCCTTCAGCTCCGGCAGCTGCACCGGCAGCTGGGCCTCAGGAACCGGCACCTCACCGTCGACCGGGCAGTGGATGATCGGGATCGGCGCGCCCCAGTAGCGCTGCCGGGACAGCAGCCAGTCACGCAGCCGGTAGTTGATCGTGCCCTTGCCGTGGCCCTCGGCCTCCAGCTTCTCGATGATCTTGTGGATGCCGCTCGCCTTGTCGGCGACGCCCTCCAGCTCCGGCGAGTTCACGTACGCGCCGTCACCCGCGGTCGCGACGTACGTCTCCTCGGGGTTGTCCGCGCCCGGCACGTCCACGACGCGGCGCACCGGCAGCGAGAACGCCTTGGCGAAGTCCAGGTCGCGCTGGTCGTGGGCCGGGACGGCCATCACGGCGCCGGTGCCGTAGTCGGCCAGCACGTAGTCCGCCGCCCACACCGGGATCTGCTCGCCGTTGACGGGGTTGGTCGCGGTGACGCCCAGGTCGACGCCGGTCTTGGGACGGTCGGTCGCCAGGCGGTCGATGTCCGAGGCCTTGCGTACGTCCTCCAGGTAGCCCTCCAGCGCAGCAGCCTGCTCCGGGGCCACGATCTCCTTGGCCAGGTCGGCATCCGCGGCGACGACCATGAAGGTCGCTCCGTACAGCGTGTCGGGACGCGTCGTGAAGACGGTGACCTTCTTGGTTCCGCCAGAGGTCAGCGAGATCTCGAAGTCGACGTGCGCGCCCTCGGACCGGCCGATCCAGTTGCGCTGCATGTTGACGACCTTGCCGATCCAGGTGTCCTGCAGCTGGTCCAGGCCGTTGTACAGCTCCTCCGCATAGGCAGTCGTGCGGAAGTACCACTGCGTCAGGTCACGCTTGGTGACCGTCGCGCCGCAGCGCTCGCACTCGCCGTTGACGACCTGCTCATTGGCAAGCACCGTCTGGTCGTTGGGGCACCAGTTGACCGGCGACTTCTTGCGGTAGGCCAGGCCGGCCTCGTACAGCTTCAGGAAGATCCACTGCGTCCACCTGTAGTACTCCGGGTCGGAGGTGTGCAGACGGCGCGACCAGTCGAAGGAGATGCCGTAGCGCTTGAACGACTCCGCCTGGGTCTCGATGTTGGCGTAGGTCCAGCCGGCGGGGTTCTCGTTGCGCTTGATCGCGGCGTTCTCGGCGGGCAGGCCGAAGGAGTCCCAGCCGATCGGGTTCAGGACGTCGAAACCCTTCAGCCACCAGTAGCGGGCCAGCACGTCGTGCAGCGCGGTCACCTCGGCGTGGCCCATGTGCAGGTCACCCGACGGGTAGGGGAACATGGTGAGCGCGTAGCGCTTCTCGGCCCCCTCGCGCTGGCCCGCCTTGAACGGCTCCAGCTTCTCCCAGATGGGGCGCCACTTGTCCTGCAGCTCGGTGACGTCGTACGTCGCGTGCTCGGCCTGCTCCTGCGTCATTGGTCTTTCGTCCTTGTCGAGTGTCGTGCGTCAAGACTGCTTCTGGAACGATCCCTAGAAATAAGAAGGGCCCCTCACATGGAGGGGTAGCCGCGTGACCGGGGTGTGTCCCTCAGGGTCAGCGCGGCTGCCTAAGAAGCAGGACAGACATCTGCATGTGTCCAGGGTAGCCGACCACCGCCGCCATCGTCATACGCAGCCCGGCCATACTCCCGCGCGCGGCGCCGGTGACAGGGTCGAAGTCCTCTAGAAAAGCACTTTCGATAGTCCATGAGTTCTGCCCTGCGGATCGACCGACAGAAAATATTGCCGGAGGGGCCTTCACCTATTGCGACGACAAGTTCGAGCGTGCCAAACTGGCGACGCTCCGCTGCTCGTGATGTCGGTCGTGAATGAGGACCCCCCCATCTCATCCAAGGAACGCTCCGAGCAGCGGAGTCCAAACTTCGGAGCCCCTGCGACCCGGTCGTAGGGGCTCTCGCATTCACGGCGCCGAGCCGGCACACCACCCGGGTCTCGTCCATTTGGGTCATGCGACACACCCTCCCCCGTAGCTAGCGTCGTCCTCGTGCAGAGCGCCCCCGAGCAGCACCAGGACGCCCTCGTCGGCCGAGACCCGGAGCAGGTACGCCTGGCCAGACTGCTGAGCCGTACACGGAACGGGAAGGGCGGGTCGATCGCCCTGCTCGGCGAGCCGGGCATGGGCAAGTCCGCGCTGCTCACCGCAGCCACCACGGGCACGAGCGTTCGGGTGATCAGGCTCGACGGCTACGAGTCCGAGTCCGACATGGCGTTCGCCGCGGTCCAGCGGCTGGTGACGTCGCTGCAGCCCGAGTGCGGGATGCTCCCGGAGCAGCAACGCCGCGCCCTGCTCGTCGCCTCGGGCGAGGCGGACGGACCGCCGCCCGACCGCTACCTGGTCGGCCTCGGGGTCCTCGGGCTGCTGGCCGCCGCGAGCAACGAGCACGGCATCGTCTGCACGATCGACGACGCCCATCTGATCGATCCGGAGAGCCTGGACGCGCTGGCGTTCGTGGCCCGCAGGATCGCGGTGGAGCGGGTCGCGGTCGTGTTCGCCGGGCGGGACGAGGCGGGCCTGGCCGAGCACCTCGGTGGCGTGCCCCAGCTCGCTCTGACCGGGCTGGACACCGATGCCGCCGTGCGGCTGCTGAACCGTGCGGCGGCGGAACCACTCCCGCCCTCGGTGGCCCTGGCGATCGCTCAGGCCACCGGCGGCAACCCGCTCGCCCTGATCGACCTCGCCGGCGAGTCGCTGGTCCACGAGCTGCCGGACCTGGGTATGGCCGGCGAGCCCGTCCCCGTCGGTCGCCATCTGGAGGCCCACTACGTACGCCGCGTTCGCCAGGCCGACCAGGCGGTCCAGACCTGGGCGCTGCTGGCCGCGGCGGACTCGACCGGCAACATCGACCTGCTCGCCGCGGCGGGGACGGACCTCGGCCTCACTCTCGACGACGCCGACCGCGCCGAGGTCGCCGGGCTCGTCCAGCTCACCCCGACCGTACGGTTCCGCCATCCCCTGGTGCGCTCGGCGGTCTACAACGCGGCCTCGGGCGTCGAACGACGCCGGGTCCACCGTGCCCTCGCGCACGCGGCCGACCGGGCGAACCTGACCGAGGCAGAAGCGTGGCACGCGGCCCGGGCCGTCGTCGGAACCGACGAGGAGGTCGCCGCACGGCTGGACCTGACCGCAGACCTGGCCGCCCGCCGCGGCGGCCTCGTCTCGTGTGCGCGTCTGCTCGCCCGTGCCGCCGAGCTGAGCCCGCCGGGAGAGGCACGTGCCGCACGGCAGGTCGGCGCGGCGGAGGCGGCGCTGGCCGTCGGCGCCGTGCATCTCTCCCAGCGGCTCGTCGACGACCTCGACGAGGAGTCCGCCGGCGCGGTCACCCGTGGCCGTGCGCTGATCATCCGCAGCGCGCTGGCGCTGCTGCGCGCCGAACGGGACGGGGTGATGGGCGGTTCGGCCGACCACCTGCGCGCCGCCGATCTCTTCCACGGACTCGACGACGTACGCGAGCAGGACGCCCTGCTCCGGGCCTTCGACCGATGTTCGAGCGCCGACCGGCTCATGACCGGCGTGACGCAGACCGAGCTGGGCCGGCGGATGCTCGCCGGCGCCGATCTGGACGGCCGGTGGTCGGTCGTGCTGCGCGGACTGGCCGCCGTGATCCTGGAGCCGTACGACACGGCGCACCCGAAGGTGCGCGCGGCGTTCGACGCCGTGCTCGCCCTGCCCGATGACGAGATCATGTACTTCGGCAGCGTCATCGCCGGTCTCGGTGGCTACCTGTGGGACGACGGGAACCGAGCCGCCGGCCTCGACCGCGCCGCACGGGCCGCACGCGACCGAGGCGCCCTGCTCGTGCTCGACACGCTGCTGTGGATCATGGCGCTCTCCGAGGTCTACGGGGGCTCCCTGCACCGGGCCGGCCGCTGCGTTGAGATGCATCGAGAGGTACGGGTCGCGATGGGCTATGAGGACGCGAACGTGCCCAACGTCGCGGTGATGGCCTGGTCCGGCGAGCCACGCGAGCTGGTGGCGGCGCTCGCCGACGGCGCCGGAGCGATCGGCTTCGGCGGAGTCCGGTCCTCGGGGATCGAGGGGCTGGTCGCGCGTGACCTCGCGGACCGGCGCTACCAGGACGCCTACCAGCGCCACAGACCGCTGGTCGAGGACCCGTTCCTCCAGGTCACCCCGATCTGGTACGCCGACTTCGTCGAGTCAGCCGTACGCTCCGGCCATCCGGACGTTGCACGGCGGGTCGCCCAGGACCTGGCGAGCCGGGCGGCGGTGAACGGCATGCCCTGGTGCGAGGGAGCCGCCGAGCGCGCGCTCGCCCTGGTGAGCACCGACGACGAGGCCGAGGCCCACTACCTCGCCTCGGTCGCGGCCCTGCACAAGACGCTGGCCGAGACCGAGCTCGGCCGGTCGTACCTGCTCTACGGCGAATGGCTCCGTCGCGTCCGGCGCCGTCGCGAGGCGGCCGAGCAGCTCCGCCTCGCGCTGCGGCACCTGCGCCACAGCGGCGCCGAGATCTTCGTCCCACGAGCTCTCGCCGAGCTCGAGGTTCTCGGCGTCCGGACCGACGTCGTGGACGCCGAGGTGGACCCGCCGCTGGAGCTCACCACCCAGGAGCACACGATCGCGCGCCTGGCCGCGTC
The DNA here is from genome assembly GCF_044744805.1 of Nocardioides sp. NPDC087217. Classification (NCBI taxonomy): domain Bacteria; kingdom Bacillati; phylum Actinomycetota; class Actinomycetes; order Propionibacteriales; family Nocardioidaceae; genus Nocardioides; species Nocardioides sp. NPDC087217. The sequence continues at coordinate 501,218 of NZ_JBIUZB010000003.1, read as the reverse complement.
CGGGCGTACCAACGCCGAGATAGCCGCCAACCTGTTCATCAGCCCGAACACCGTCGACTACCACCTGCGGAAGGTCTTCCAGAAGCTCGGCATCTCCTCTCGCCGGCAGCTGGCGGACCGTCTGGGCACCTAGGTCTACACCGGCAGCCGGAGCGGCAAGCCCGGCGTCGGCCAGCGGAAGCGGTCGGCGATCCCGGGCGGAGCATCGGCCAGGTCGGCGAGGATCCGGTCCTTCCCCTGACGAAAGTGCGACCAGCCCTCGTAGTGCACCGGCACCACCGTGACCGGGTCGAGCAGCCCGCACAGCTCGACCGCTTCCCGCCCGCCCATCGTGTAGGCGAGCGGGCCGGTCACCGGGAACCCGACACGCCCCAGGTGCAGGACCGCGGTCCCGACGTCGACCCGGGTCGCGACCTCGCCGATACCCCCGTAGAGCACCGTGTCTCCCGAGACCCAGACGGCTCCGTGCTGTTGCCCCTCCCAGGTCAGCGAGAAACCGATGACGTCGCCGACGATCGGTCTGCTGCCGAGGAAACCATGACGCGCGGGAGTCGCGGTCACCGTGACCGTCGGACGTCCCGGCGCCTGCAGCACCGTGGTCTGCCACGGCCGCAGACCCCTCACCGCCCGGACCAGGCCCGACCTGGAGAGCCTGACCGCGCCCGAGGCGGTGGTGGCCACGACCCCGACATCCGGCAGCAGCGCGCGGCCAGCGTCGTCGAGGTTGTCGGCGTGATGGTCGTGGGTGAGGAGGACGGCGTCGATGGGGCCGATCTCGGCAGCGAGGACCGCAGGGCCCGCGATCTTCCGCGAGGACGTACCCCAGCCGAACCTGTACGTCCGGCCGGGGGCGTCGAAGGTCGGGTCGGTCAGGATCCTCCACCCGGCCACCTCGAGCAGCGTCGTCGGTCCACCGACGTGAGTGAGCGTGAGGTCCATCGCGCGGCCTCAGGAGACAGTGGGCTCGGTCGCGCCCCGCTGCCCGGAGTTGGAGAGCGCCCACTCCAGCGCGTGGTCGGCGATCTCCTCCCACCCCGCACCCGCCACCATCAGATGCGGCCGGCCCTCGTACGTCTCGTGCTCGGTGACGGTTCCGGCGCCCTTGTAGTGCTTGGCGTTCGAGGCCTGCACCGAGGGCGGCATGATGTGGTCCTCGGATCCGGACAGGAACAGCAGCGGCGCGCGGTCGGCGTTCTTGAAGTCGACCCAGGCGCCCTGGTGACCGGGCTGGAAGTTCGCCAGCACGGAGTCGAACAGGACGCGTCCCGAAGCCGGGATGTGGTAGCGCTCGTAGAACGCCAGCGACTCCTCCTCGGTGTAGGTGTTGGTGAAGGCGTACTTCCACTGCTCGGAGTCGAACCCGACGGCGCGGTGATGGTTGGCCGGGTTCTTGAGCACAGGGAAGACCGAGCGCAGCTGGCTCCACGGCGTGGCCCGGACACCCTCGGTCGGAGCGGAGTTGAGGACGACGCCCGCAGCTCCGTAGCCGTGGTCCATCACGACCTGCGTGAACGCCCCGCCGGCCGAGTGGCCCATGATGATCGGTGCGGTGTCGAGCGTGTCGAGGAAGGCCTCGAGGTGGGAGACGATCGCCTCCAGGGTGAGGTCCGCGATCGGGGTCGGGTCGGCGCGGAGGGCCTCGACCTCGACCTCGAAGCCGGGGTAGGCAGGAGTGTGCACGGTGAAGCCCTTGGCCTCGTACCGGGCCTTCCAGTGTTCCCACGACCGGGGTGTGACCCAGAAGCCGTGTATCAGGACGATGGTGTCGGGGGTGCTCATGTCAGGTTCCCTTTCCAGTGCTGGGGCTGCGGCGCTCCGATCGTCCATCGCGTCGCGATGCGTCCGGACCACGTGGACCGCGTAGTCCCGCGGGACTACGCGGTCCACGTGGTCCGCCGAGCCCGATGGCCGCGCGAGGCTTGCCAGGACAGAGCCCAACCGACCGTGGGAGGAAGCCGATGCCTTACATCACCGCCGACGACGGCGCCCAGATCTTCTACAAGGACTGGGGCGACAGCGGAAGCCCCGTGCTGCTCAGCCACGGCTGGCCGCTCAACTCCGACGCCTGGGAGGCCACCGCGCTCTTCCTCGCGCAGCACGGCCACCGAGCCGTTGCCCACGACCGCCGGGGCCACGGCCGCTCCAGCCAGACCTGGTCGGGCAACGAGATGGACACCTACGCCGACGACCTCGCCTGTCTGATCGACGCTCTCGACCTGAGCGACCTCACCCTCGTCGGGCACTCGACGGGCGGCGGTGAGATCGTCCGGTACGTCGGCCGGCACGGCACCGGCCGCGTCGCCGGGCTCGTCCTGGTCTCGGCGGTGCCGCCGCTCATGCTGCGGACCGAGGACAACCCCGAGGGGCTACCCATCGAGGTCTTCGACGAGATCCGGGCCGGGGAGCTGGCCAACCGGGCCCAGCTCTATCGCGACCTGGCCGACGGGCCGTTCTTCGGCCACAACCGGAACGGCGATGTTCCGCAGGGCTTCCGCGACGCCTTCTGGCTCCAGGGCATGGCCTCCGGGCACCGTGGCGCCTACGAGTGCATCGCGGCCTTCTCCGCCACCGACTTCCGGCCCGACCTGGCCAAGATCGACGTGCCGACGCTGGTCGTGCACGGCGACGACGACCAGATCGTGCCGATCGACGTCGGGGGTCGCCGCTCGGTCGAGCTGATCGACGGCGCGGAGCTGAAGGTCTACGAAGGATCCAGCCATGCCCTCCCGGACACCGATCGCGACCGTCTGCACGCCGATGTGCTGGCCTTCATCGACCGCTGACGGCCTACGGCACCCTCGCGCGCCAGGCCGGGGTCCCGTGCTTGCTCTCGACCAGCGCCGCGGCCTCGTCGATCGTGGCCTGGTCGAGACCGACGTACGCCGCGCCGAAGCTCTGCTCAAACTCCGAGAGCAGCGCGTCGATGACCTTCTCGCGGCTCAGCCCGGTCTGGGAACGGATCGGGTCGACGCGCTTGGCGGCGCTCCGGGTGCCCTTGTCGGACATCTTCTCCCGGCCGATCCGGAGCACTTCGAGCATCTTGTCGGCGTCGATGTCGTAGGCCATCGTGACGTGGTGCAGGACGCCGCCGGGGATCCGCTTCTGGGCGGCGCCGGCGATCTTGCCGACCGGCGAGGCGATGTCGTTGAGGCCGGCGTAGGCGGCCTCGATGCCGACGCCGCGCAGGCCGCGCAGCACCCACTCGTCGAGGAAGGCGTACGACTCCTGGAAGGACATGCCGGCCACGAGCGTGTCGGGGACGGCGAGGCTGTAGGTGATCGTGTTGCCCGGCTCGATGAACATGGCGCCGCCACCGGAGATGCGGCGTACGACCTCGATGCCGTGACGCTCGGCTGCGGCCTCGTCGACCTCGTTGGAGATCGACTGGTAGCTGCCGATCACGACCGCGCTGCTGGCCCAGTCCCAGAACCTCAGGTTGGGGGCGCGGCGACCCTCGGCGACCTGGCGGACGATGACCTCGTCGAGCGCCATCTGCATCCGCGGCGACAGCGGCCCGGTCTCGACGATCTCGAGGTCGAGGTCGTCCCAGGTCGTGGCCCGGCCCAGCGCCCGCAGCACCGTCAGGGCGACGTCGCGGGTGCCGAAGCCGACCAGCTCGGCATCGCGGGCGGCGACGTCGAGCACCGCGGTCAGCTGGTCGAGGGAGACGTCGACGGACTGCCCCTCCAGCGCCTCGGTCAGCCAGCCCAGCGCCTCGTCGGGCTCCAGGAAGAAGTCGCCCGAGAGGACGACGTCGATGATCGTGTCAGCGGAGACTGTCGCGTCGACGACGACCAGCTTGCCGCCGCGTACCTTCCGCTCGCCATGCACTCTTTCACTCACAATTTCTCAACACCGCGAGCGCCCCGAATCATCCCGTCGAGACGTCACCCCGGTCGACCGAGACGTCACTCCGGTCGGCCGAGACGTCGCCCCCGTCGGCCGAGACGTCACCAACTGCCCACTCGGCCGACGTAACTGCCCACTCGGCCGACGTAACTGCCCACTCGGCCGACGTAACTGCCCACTCGGCCGACGTAACTGCCCACTCGGCCGACGCAACTGACGTTTCGGCCGACCTACCTGACGCCTCGGCAGGCGTTCCTCAGACGGCGGCGCCGCAGGAGCCGGCGGTGTCGGCGAGACGGGTCAGGCCGGCCGGCCCGACGAGCGGGCGCGGGTCCTCGGCGAGCGTCCAGGCCCCGTCGACGAGGACGTAGTCGCCTCGGACGTCACCCACGAGAAGAGCACGTACGCCGGCCACCAGCCGGTCCACGTCGGCGACCGAGGTGCCGATCCCGATGCTCGCGCGGACCGCGCCGCCGGTGAGCCCGAGGCGCTTGAGGAGCGGCTGCGCGCAGAAGCGGCCGTCGCGTACACCCAGACCGTGCTCGGCGGAGAGGTAGGCCGCGACCCGGCCGGGCTCGATCCCGTCGACCGTGAACGTCGCGACCCCGACCGGCTCCTCGGAGTCAGGCCAGAGCCTCAGCACGTCGACACCTTCCAGCTCGGACAGGCCGGCCACGAGACGCCCCCTCAGTGACGCCTCGTGGCGGTCCAGCTCGGCGGGCTCGAGGCCACCGAGAGTCGTACAGGCAGCGGCCAGCGCGGCGGCGCCGATGACGTTGGGCGAGCCGCCCTCGTGGCGTGCGGGGGCGGGCTGCCACGTCGTCTCGCCCACCTCGACGTCATCGACGGCCCCTCCCCCGGCGAGGTAGGGGGTGCCGACGTCGAGCCAGTCGCGGCGCCCGACCAGGGCGCCGGCGCCGTAGGGGGCGTAGAGCTTGTGGCCGGAGAGGACGACGTAGTCGGCGCCGGTGGCGGTGAGCGAGAAGTGGCGGTGGGCGAGCAGCTGGGCGCCGTCGACGAGGACCCGGGCGCCGTGGGCGTGGGCAAGGGTGACGATCTCGGCGACCGGCAGCGCCTCTCCGGTGACGTTGGAGGCGCCGGTGATCGCGACCAGGGCGAAGCTGTCCCGAGCCAGCTCACCGGCGAGGGCGTCGATGGTGCCGGCGAGGGTGTCCCGGCCGGCGACCACGGTGACGCCGGCCTCGACGCGGCGCCACGGGAGCAGGTTGGCGTGGTGCTCGATGTCGAGGACGAGCACCCGGCCGGGTACGCAGCCGGCCAGCAGGTTCACCGAGTCGGTGGTGTTGCGGGTGATGACGGTGACGTCGTCCTCGCGGGCGCCGACATAGGCGCCGATGGTCGCGCGCGACTCCTCGTAGAGGGCGGTCGAGACCTGGGACAGGTAGCCGGCGCCGCGGTGCACCGAGGCGTACCAGGGCAGGACCTCGGCAACCCGGTCGGCCACGCTCTGCAGCGCCGGCGCCGAGGCGGCGACATCCAGGTTGGCGTACGTCGCGGTCGTTCCGTCCAGCAGCGGGACCTGCGTGTTCGAGCCGACGAGCGGAAGCAGGGACATGGGGGCACCCTTCGGGTCATGGCTCCCCAGGGCTGCCCGGCGAAGCACGCGCTTGCCCGCGCCGCCTCGGCGCGGGCCTGGTCGTCACCCGGAGCACCCCACCGCGTGGGAGGGTTGCCCGCCAGCAAGCCGGGGCTTCGCGCTGGCAGTCGTGACCTTCGCCGACGATGGTGCCGGAGACCGCCTGCCCTCTCCAACTCGTCGTCTCGATCCGTGGGCACGGATCTCACATCACGGACGACCTTCCCAAGGGTTGCCGCCGCCTCCCCAGCCGCCCTCGCCGTCACCCTCGCAGGTGCCGAAGAACTCCGAGACCGGGTCGCACTCCTCGCCGTCGTCCTCCTCCTCCGGCGGCGCGGGCGGAGCGATCAGCTCCTCCTCGTGCCCGGACTCGGGATCCTGGCCGTCGACGTAGACGGGCTCGGGGAAGTTCTCGACCTCCTTGCCCTCCATGGCCTTCGCCATGATGGCAGCCCAGGTCTCGGTGGGATAGTCGGCACCGAAGTAGGACGGCATCCAGCCGCCGTCGAGCTTCCCCTCGCCGTTGCCGCGCGAGTAGCGCACGGCGGTGGCGATCTGCGGGGTGAACCCGACGAACCACGACGAGCAGACGTACTGCGCGCTGGTGCAGGTGCCGGTGCCGGTCTTGCCGGCTACAGGGCGGCCGATGCTCTGGGCCTTCTGACCCGAGCCGCTCTGCACCACGCCCTGCATCGCGTACGTCACGTCGGCGGCGATGTCCTCGGAGATCGCGTGCCGGGCGTTCTTCCGGCCGTTCCAGCTGTAGAGGACGTTGCCGGCGCGGTCACGGACCTTCTTCACCACGTGTACGTCGTGGCGGTAGCCGCCGTTGGCGATCGTGGCGTAGGCGTTGGCCATGTTGATCGGGCTGACGTTGGCGCGGCCGAGGGCGATCCGGTCGTCGGTCTGGTGGTCGAAGTCGGTGGTGGTGCTGGGGATCCCCGGGAACTTCGGGTCCGCCTTCGCCGGGGCGACCCCCGCGGCGACCGCGGTGTCGTAGATCGCCTTGCGGCCCTCCTCGGGGCCACCCATCGACTCGGTCATGTCGATGTAGGCCGTGTTCACCGACTGCTCCATCGCCTTGAGCATGGTGATGTGCTGGCCGTAGTCCATCCCGTCCGCGATGCCAGCCTGCTCACCCTCGTTGACGACCTCGGAGCCGGCGTAGGTCGTGAACGGCGAGTCACCGGCCCACGTCGAGTTCAGCGAGTAGCCCTTCGCGATCGCCGCTGCGGTGGCGAAGGCCTTCATCGTCGACCCGGCGTGACCACCGGTCGCGGCCCAGTTGTGCTGGCTGTCGAGGTAGTCCTGGCCACCGTAGAAGCCGAGCAGCGCACCGGACTCGACATCGACCGAGGCGGTCGCCACGTGCAGGGCGTTCTTCTGCTCGGGGTCGCCCTTGACGTACGCCTTCCGGTTCTTCGGCTTCACGGTCTTGGCCGCGGTCGCCGACGCCTTCATCACCTTGGGCGAGAGCGTCGCGGTGATCCGAAGGCCACCGCTGTCGATCTTCTCCTCGGTGAACAGGGGCTTGCCCTGGGCATCGGTGAGGCCGAGCAGCTCGGCCTTGATCATGGTGAGCGCGTGGCCGCGCTGACCGCCGAGCCGGCTCGGCACCGTCTTCGCGGGGAACTTCGGCAGCGCGTCCTTCACCTTGTCGGCGTCGGCCTGCTTCAGGTAGCCGAGGTCGACCATGCCGGAGAGGACGTACTGGTAGCGGCCGAGCAGCTTCTCCTCGCCACGGAAGGTGCTGCTGGCGGGGTCGAAGCCGGCGGGGTTGTTGAGGATGGCCGCGAGCGCGACCGTCTCCCGCAGCGACAGGTCCTTGGTGGACTTCGCGAAGTAGGCCTTCGCGGCCGCCTCGATGCCGTAGGCGCCGCGGTTGAAGTAGATCGTGTTGAGGTAGTCGGTGAGGATCTGGTCCTTGCTCTTCTGCCTGGTCAGCTTCAGGGCGATGACCGCTTCCTTCAGCTTGCGCGAGTAGGAGCGCTCGGCGCTGAGGTAGTAGTTCTTGACGTACTGCTGGGTGATCGTGGAGGCACCGCCCGAGGTGCCCTCGGTCGTGTTGGAGAAGGCGGCCCGCACGATGCCCTTCACGTCGACGCCGCTGTTCTCGTAGAAGGTACGGTCCTCGGCGGCCACCACGGCGTGCTTGACGGTCTCCGGGATCTCGTCGGCCTCGAGCTTGATCCGGTTCTGGTCGCCGTCCTGGTAGCGGCCGAGCTCGGTCTTGCCGTTGCCGTAGTAGACGAAGGAGGTCTCGACCTCGAACGCGGCGTTGGGGTCCGGCACCTTGATCCGGTTATAGGCCACGATCGCCGTCACCGACCCGATCAGGGCGATGGCCAGGAACCCGACCAGCGCCACCTTCGCCGTGACCTTCCCCCAGCGGCGCCAGGTCGTGGCCGGTGGACGACCGCCGGTGCTCCTGGATCCGGTGCTCCGGGTGGCCCACTTCTCGGCTGCCCAGGCCTTGGCCGGCTCGAGCTTTGCGAGCAAGTCGCGGGCCGCGGACGGCTTGGGATCCGCCCGACGCGCACCCGGTCGGCTGGGCACGACCCGAGGCGGCTCGGGCGCGATCCGAGGACCCTGCGCGGCGGGCGGAGGAGGCGGTCGCCACGACGGCGGCGGGCCGGTCGGACCCTTCGGAGGCTCGGCGCTCCGGTGTTCCATTGCTCCACCTGACCTAGGCGACTGACTGCGGCGGCCGTTGATCCTACCCGGGTGGGTATGACAACGGAGGCCGACCCCACAAGGGGCCGGCCTCCGTGTCAGGCGTACGCCGCGGCGTACGGCCTCAGGTCACTTCTTCAGGTCGAAGCGGTCGTTCTCCATGACCTTGACCCACGCCTTGACGAAGTCGTTGACGAACTTCTCCTTGGCGTCGTCGGCACCGTAGACCTCCGCCAGGGCGCGGAGCTCGGAGTTGGCACCGAAGACCAGGTCGACGCGGGAACCGGTCCAGCCGTTGGAGCTGGTGTAGGTCGCCTCGTCGGCGGACGGGGTCCACTGCTGGTCGTAGTCGAGCAGGTTGACGAAGAAGTCGTTCGTCAGCACGCCCGGGGTCTTGGTGAAGACACCGAGGTCGGAGCCGTCCCAGTTGTTGCCGAGCACGCGCAGGCCGCCGACCAGAACCGTGGCCTCGGGGGCCGAGAGGCCGAGGAGGCTCGCCCGGTCGAGGAACAGGAACTCGGTGGGGAGGTTGAGGAACCCGGAGTCGTAGTTGCGGAAGCCGTCGGCGACCGGCTCGAGCCAGGCGAAGTTCTCGACATCGGTCTGCTCCTGGGTCGCGTCGACGCGGCCGGCGGAGAACGGGACCGTGACGTCCTGGCCCGCGGCCTTGGCGGCCAGCTCGATGCCCACGCCACCGGCGAGGACGAGCACGTCGGCGAAGGAGACACCGGTCGCGGCCGCGATCTCCTCGTACTTCGCGAGGACCGGCTTGAGCTCCTCGGGCTGGTTGACCTTCCACGAGACCTGCGGCTCGAGCCGGATACGACCGCCGTTGGCGCCACCGCGGTGGTCGGACGTACGGTGCGTGGCCGCCGCCTTCCACGCGGTGGAGACCAGCTGCTGCACGCTCAGACCGGACTCGGCGATGGCCGCCTTGGCTGCGGAGATCGCGGCCTCGTCGGTCGCGCCGCCCTCGGCCGGGAGCGGGTCCTGCCAGAGCAGGTCCTCGGCCGGGACCTCGGAGCCGACGTAGCGGCTCTTCGGACCCATGTCGCGGTGGGTCAGCTTGAACCAGGCACGGGCGTACGCGTCAGAGAAGGCCTCCTGGTCGTCCCTGAACCGGCGCGAGATCTCGTCGAACTCCGGGTCCACGCGCAGCGCCAGGTCGGAGGTGAGCATGCGCGGCTCGCGCTTGCCCTCACCGTGCGCCTCGGGAACCATGTCGGAGCCCGCGCCGTTCTTCGGACGCCACTGCTTGGCGCCAGCAGGCGACTCGAACAGCTCCCACTCGTAGGCGTAGAGGATGTGGAAGAACTCGTTGTCCCAGCGGGTCGGGTGGTAGGTCCAGGTGACCTCGAGGCCCGAGGTGAGTGCGTCCGCGCCGACACCGGTGCCGTGGCCGTTCTTCCAGCCGATGCCCTGGTTCTCCAGCGGCGCGGCCTCCGGGTCGGGGCCGACCAGATCGTCGGGGTGGGCACCGTGGGTCTTGCCGAAGGTGTGGCCACCGGCGATGAGGGCGACGGTCTCCTCGGAGTTCATCCCCATGCGGCGGAAGGTCTCCTTGATGTCCACCGCGGACTTCATCGGGTCGGGCTCGCCGTTGGGGCCCTCCGGGTTGACGTAGATCAGACCCATCTGGACAGCGGCCAGCGGCGCCTGCAGGTCGCGGTCGCCGGTGTAGCGCTCGTCGTCGAGCCAGACCTTCTCCGGACCCCAGTAGATGTCGTCGTCGGACTCCCAGACGTCCGCGCGACCACCCGAGAAGCCGAAGGTCTTGAAGCCGCCCTCCTCCATCGCCACGTTGCCCGCCAGAACCATCAGATCGGCCCAGGAGAGGTTCTTGCCGTACTTCTTCTTGACCGGCCACAGCAGACGACGGGCCTTGTCGAGGGAGACATTGTCCGGCCAGGAGTTGAGCGGCGCGAAACGCTGCTGGCCACGGCCGGCGCCACCGCGACCGTCGTGACTGCGGTAGGTGCCGGCGGCGTGCCACGCCATCCGGACGAAGAGCCCGGCGTAGCTACCGAAGTCAGCCGGCCACCAGTCCTTGGAATCGGTCATGACCGCGGCGATGTCCGCCTTGACGGCAGGCAGGTCCAGGGACTCGAAAGCCTTCGCATAGTCGAAGTCCTCGCCCATCGGGTCGCTCACAGGGGCGTCCTTGGCGAGAATCTTCAGGTTGAGCTTGTTCGGCCACCACTCCTGGTTGGCACTGCCGGCGGTGGGGTGAACGCGGCCTGCGTTCATCACCGGGCACTTGCTCACGGCCTCTTCAGACATGAGATTCCTATCCGTTTCTGATCGGACTGGCTGCTGCCAGACGCTGTGATTCACATGTGTTGCGCCGGCCGATGACAAGCTCAGCCGGCGCGGGCTCTACCCCTGGGACAGGCTGCAGTCCGCGCAGGTGCCCCAGTAGATGACCTCGGCCTCATCGACCGTGAAGCCGTTGTCATCAGATGCCGTCAGGCAGGGCGCATGGCCGACAGCGCAGTCGACGTCGGCGATCGCCCCGCAGGAGCGGCAGACCACGTGGTGGTGGTTGTCCCCGACCCGGGTCTCATAACGAGCCACCGAGCCGGACGGCTGGATGCGGCGTACGATCCCGGCCGCCGAGAGGGCGGCGAGGGAGTCGTAGACGGCTTGATGGGAGACGTCCGGAAGCCGCTCGCGCACCGCTCCGAGAATGGTCTCGGTATCGGCGTGCGCGTTCTCGGTGACGGCCCCCAGAACGGCCACTCGCGGGCGAGTGACGCGCAGGGAGGCACCTCTCAGCAGCTGTTCGTAGTCCGCGTTCCCCACACCCCAGACACTACGCCAAATCTTGAATGAGTCAAGAAACGATGGGGAAATTTCTGGCGCGAATCAACCCAGTTTCACGGTCTCCGGAGACTCCGGAGCCGGACGGGTCGCGAAGCGGCCGGCCATCAGCGGGATCAGCACGGAGATCGCCAGCGGGATGACGAACATCGAGCGTTCCCCGAAGACCTCGGCGACCGCGGCGATCAGGGAGGCGGCGGCGAGGTAGCCGGCGTAGTTGGCGAGGTTGACCCGGGCGATCGCGTCCTCGGCGTTGTCCGGGGAGATGTGCGCGGCGGCGACGAAGGACTGCGGCGGGACCATCGCCAGACTGCCGCCGAGCACGGCGAAGCCGACGGCCGCCACGCTCCAGTGCGGGGCGACGACGATCAGCACCAGCGCGCCGACGCCGACGATGCCGCCGGTCCGGATCACCCGCTCGGGACCGAAGCGGGCGACGAGGCGGTCGCCTGGGAGGCGTACGGCCAGGAGCACGAGCTGGTAGGCGGCGTAGATCGCCGGCGCGACCGCCGCCGCGGCCCCGAGTCCGTCGACGACATAGATCCCGCCCCAGGCGGAGGCCGCCGAGTCGATGAACCACATCGCGAACGTCGGCACCGCGACCAGGAGGAGGGGCAGCCACGGCAGCGGGGGCTTCGGGTGCTGCGTACCGCTGGTCCGCTTCTCCGCCGCGTCGACCGCCTCGGGCGGCAGCAGGAGCCGGAACGTGGCGAGGTTGGCGGCCAGGCCGATGACGGCGATGGGGATCATGTCCAGACCCAGAGGTACGCCGAGGGCGATCGTCGCGGTCGCATAGACGGCGCCGAGGACGGCCGCCGCGCTCCACATCGCGTGGAAGCCGTTCATCAACGGGCGGGCGTACGCGTCCTGGGTGGCCGTGCCCTGCATGTTCATGGAGGCGTCGACGCCGCCGAGGAAGAAGCCGTAGACGCCGTTGAGCACCAGCAGCGTCGCCATGGTCGGCGCGAAGGCAGGCGCGACCGCGGCCAGGGAGGCCCCGCCGAGCATCAGCGAGAGGGTCGCGGCGCTGCCGATCCTGGTGGCGAGGTGGCCCGCGACGACACTGCCGATCGCCCCGACCGCGGTGGTGATGCCGAGCACCACGAACACGTCGCCGGCGCTGAGGTCGAGCTTCGTCGCGATCGACTCGAGCCTGGTGATCAGCGAGGCGAAGGTCAGTCCCTGGACCGCGAAGGCGACGAAGACCGCCATCCGGGCCAGCTGGAGTCGGGTCATGGACGCGAAGTCTGCACCCTCACGCCCGGTTGGTCGAGGGGTCAGTTGCCCTTGAGCAGGCCGTCGAGGATCTTCTCGCCATCCTTGCCGTCGCCCTTGCTCAGGCTGTCGAACTCCTCGCGGAGCTGCTCCATCTCGCGCTTGGCGCTCTCGCCCTTCTCGACGAGGTCGCGGATCTGCTGGATCTGGTCCTCCCACTCCTGGGACTGACCCTCGTCGATGACGTTCCAGCCCTCGAGGTTCTCGCGCCAGCGGTCGAGCCGGTCGAGACGGTTGAGGGTCTTGTTGTCCGACTTGTCGACGGGCTCGTCGGCGGAGTCGTCGGTGTTGTCGGAGTTGTCGGTGTTGTCGTCCGCGGTGTTGGAGTTGTCGGAGCTCTGGGACGGCTGAGCCTCGGCGGCAGAGGGCTCGTAGGCGGCCAGCCAGGAGGCGGCGAAGACGCACGCGATCACGATCGCCACCGCGCCGAGGAGGCGGCCGGTCGGGAACTTCCGCAGCGACCTCGGGCGCGGCCCGCGGACCGGAGGCGGGGTGCCGGGGCCGGGCAGGACGCCGGTGCGCGAGTTGGCCAGCGCCATCGGCTCGTCGAGCGGGCGCGGCGCCATCGCCTGGGTCGGCCGCGGCGCCTGCCCGGCGGAGAGCCGGTCGGTGGCGTCGGGGTCGGCTCCGCTGAGGACATAGCCGAGCTCGTGACCGACCTGGTCCATCGAGGGCCGGGCGGCCGGGTTCTTGTCGAGCATCCGGGTGACCAGCCGAGCCAGCGGCGCAGGCACCGCCCGGAAGTCGGTGATGCGCGGCACCGGCTCGCTGAGGTGCATGTGGAGGATCTTGACCGGATGCGGCGCGGAGTAGGGCACCTTGCCGGTGAGCATCTCGAAGAGCACGCAGCCGAGCGAGTAGACGTCGGCGGGCGGCCCGACCGGGTCGCCGGAGGCCTGCTCGGGCGAGAGGTAGGACGGGCTGCCGATCACGTGGCCCGTCTGGGTCAGCCCGGCGTCGACCCCCGTCATGGCGTACGCGATGCCGAAGTCGAGCACGGTCAGCCGGCCGTCACCGTCGAACATGAGGTTGGCCGGCTTGATGTCGCGGTGCACCACACCGGCCCGGTGGGCCGCGCCGAGCGCGCCGGCGACCTGGCGGGTGTATTCGACCGCCATGTCGATCGGCATCGGGCCACGCTGCTGCAGCGGCTCGGCCAAGGTGGGCCCGGGCAGCAACTCCATCACCAGGAAGACGTCGTTGTCGTCGCTGCCGGCGTCGAAGATCTTGACCACGTCGTCGTGGACGACCCGGGCGGTCGAGAGCGACTCACGGCGGAACCGCTCGGCCATCGTGGGGTCGTCCACGTCCCGCATCAGCTTCACCGCGACATCGCGGTCGAGGACGGTGTCACGCGCCCGCCAGACCTCGCCCATGCCGCCGGCTCCGAGCAAGGTGAGGAGCCGGTAGCGGCCGGCGATCGGGGGAAGCTCGTCCATGCCGGAAATTATGCCGGGGTCACCCAGGAGCCGAAGAGCGGGATGCCCTCCCAGGCTCCCCCGCGTGCGATCGCCACCACCGCGTGCGGCCGGTCGAACCTCAGGTCGATCTGCCGCACCGTCGTCTCGCGCGGCGCCGCGGCGGCGGCGCGGACCATCATCCCGGTCACCGCGGCCGCCTTGAAGCCCTCCCGGTCGTAGGACGCGACCGCCTTCTGCACGCAGACGGCCTCCGTCTCCTCCGCCACCGCGGCCATCACTCCGTGGGCGATCTCGGCGACCCCCGGCGCGGCCGACAGGTCGTGACGGTCCTCCGCGCTCCACTCCGGGAGGTGGCTGCGCCAGCGGTCGGACGGAGCGCTGCCGAAGGCGGTGACCTCGCGGACCGTCCAGGCGTGCCCGTCCTCCTGGCCGGCGTCGAAGGTGCGATCGTGGACCTCGCCGGCGTCGATCCTCCGGACGACCTCGTCGGCGGCCCGCCACACATCGTCGGCGGACACGCCCTCCTCGGCGATCACGGAGTAGACCGAGATGCCGTCCTCGCTCGGCGGGCAGGCGACGGCGACCGGGCCGGCAGCCTCTGTCGCCACCACCGCCTGAAAGCCGTCCTCGAGCACCAGCAACCCGTCCTCGCCCTGCTCCAGCTGCTCGCTCCAGCGCGGCGTCACCACCAGCGCGGAGCCGAGCACGAGCAGCGTCTGGGCGTCGATCTCGAGCGGGAACTCCCTGATCAGCCCGCGGGTGTGCGCACCGGCCCACGCGTCGAGCCCGGCCTGGTCCGGGAGCGGGTCGAGCATGATCGGCAGGCCCTTGGTCAGCTCGACACCCGATCGCAGCCAGCCGGCGACCGCCGCCCCGATCGTGGGGTGCGGCGCCTCCAGCAGCGTCAGTGCTGCGGCCCGCGCGTCGGCCTTGTTCAGGCCCAGGATCTCGTCGGTCTCGGTCTCCGCCGCGGGTGCCAGCGAGGCGAGTAGCAGCCACAGACCTGCGTACGAGATCACCGGGGCCTCGGCGGACCCGAGAGCGGAGCGAGTGGTGGCGGCGTACGTTCGGACCGCCTCGGCGGCCGCGAGGGACAGGGGCGTCTGCGTTCCCGACTTCTCCATGCAGAAGACATTACGGCGGGAGACACCACATGTGAGCCAAGTCACGATACAGTTATGTATCGAGCGAGGAGGCATCATGGCCAAGCTGAGTTGTCAGAGGCGGGCGCGCACGGCAGGGCTGGACCCGGAGACCGAGTTCCAGGAGATCTCGAGACGCCTGGGGCTCTACGAGTTCCCCTGGGACACGACTCAGGCGCTCAGCTTCGCGCTGTTCCGGACCTACGCGGTGCCCTCGATCGGCCGCCTGCTGGCCGACACGCACCAGTTCACCGAGAACGCCCAGAAGCGCTACGACGACACCGCGCTGCTGCTGGAGGACGCGGCGATCGAGGACCTGGACAGCCCTCGCGGCCGGGCCGCGGTGCGGCGGATCAACCAGATGCACAAGATGTACGACATCTCCAACGACGACATGGTCTATGTCCTCTCCACGTTCGTGGTGATCCCTCGGCGCTGGAACCAGGAGTTCGGCTGGCGGCAGTCGACCCCCGACGAGCAGCTCGCCGCCCTGCGCTACTACCAGGCGCTCGGGAAGCGGATGGGCATCAAGGACATCCCGGCGACCTATGAGGAGTTCGAGCAACTCCTCGACTCCTACGAGGCCGAACACTTCGGGTACGACGAGGGCGGCCGTGCCGTCGCCGACTCGACCCTCGAGCTGCTGACGACCTTCTACCCGCGGCCCTTGGCTCCGGTGATCCGCATCTTCTCGCTGTCGCTGATGGAGCCGCACCTGCTCGAGGCGTTCGGCTACCCCGAGCCCGGACGGCTCGCCCGGACGCTGTCGCGCGGGGCGCTGAAGGCGCGGGCGCGCGTCGTCGCGCTGCTGCCGGCACGGCGCAAGCCCGCGTACGTCCGGGACATGCCGCGCATCAAGAGCTACCCGCACGGCTTCAACACCGAGGACCTCGGCACCTTCGCGCCGGGCTGTCCGGTGCACCGTACGGCCGAGACCGCTTAGCCCGGTTCTCCCCCGCCCGTCACCACGGCTTTACCGGGCACCGCTTCGCTGTTGTCGATAACCCCATATCGACAGGAGCACGTCGTCCATGCCTGCCCCCAGCAACACTCCTGATCTCCGTGGCGCCCTCCGGGGCCTCGACCGCCGCCGCTTCCTGACCGTCTCGGCCGCCGCGACCGCGTTGGCCTTCACGACCGGCCTGCCGCGTACCGGCGCCTTCGCCGCTCCGGCCGGCTCCCCCGCCGACATCACCTCGGACCCGTTCACCCTCGCCGTGGCCTCCGGAGACCCGCTGCCCGACTCGGTGCTGCTGTGGACCCGGCTCGCGCCGCTACCGCTGGAGCCCACCGGCGGGATGCCGCCGTCGCGCTTCGACGTCGGCTGGGAGGTGGCGCGCGACGCCGCCTTCAGACGCGTCGTACGCCGCGGCACCGCTGTCGCGCACACCGAGTTCAACCACTCAGTGCACGCCGAGGTCCGCGGCCTGGACTCGGCGACCGAGTACTTCTACCGCTTCCGGGTCGGCCAGTGGATCAGCCCGGTCGGCCGGACCCGGACCGCCCCGGCCGTGGGGGCCGCGGTGTCGTCGCTGACCTTCGCCCTCGCGTCCTGCCAGCGCTACGACCAGGGCTACTACACGGCGTACAAGCATCTCGCCGGCGAGGACGTGGACGCGGTCTTCCACCTGGGCGACTATCTCTACGAGTACGCGGTGAACGCCACCGCCGGGACGCGCGCCTACACCGAGCCGCTGCCGGCGCACCTCAACCACGAGACCGTCACGCTGGACGACTACCGGGCACGCTACGGGCTCTACAAGTCCGACCCGGACCAGATCGCCGCCCACCTGGCGCACCCGTTCATCGTCACTTGGGACGACCACGAGACCGAGAACAACTACGCGGCCGACACCCCGGAGAACTCGGTGCCGCCGGAGGAGTTCCTGGTGCGCCGCGCCGCCGCCTACCGCGCCTACTGGGAGAACCAGCCGCTGCGGCTCCCGCAGCAGCCGTCCGGTCCCGACCTGACGCTTTACCGTCGGCTGCAGTGGGGCCGGCTGGCGCAGTTCGACATCCTCGACACCCGCCAGTACCGCACCAACCAGGCCAACGGCGACGGCTGGAAGGTGCCCTCGGCGGCGTCCGAGGCCGAATCGATGACGCTTCCGGGGAACGAGCAGGAGCAGTGGCTGATCAACGGCTGGCGACGCTCCTCAGCGCTGTGGAACGTCGTCCCGCAGCAGGTCACCTTCTCGCGCCGCGACAACCCGTCCGGCGACGGCACCCGCTCGATGGACTCCTGGGACGGCTACCCCGCCTCCCGGCGCCGGATCCTCGAGGGCTGGAAGGCGTCCGAACAGTCGAACCTGATGGTGCTCACCGGTGACGTGCACGTCCACTACGGCCTCGACATCCACGACGACTTCGACGACCCGTCCTCGCGGGTGCTCGGCACCGAGATCGTCACCAGCTCCATCACCTCCGGCGGCAACGGCGCCGAGCACCCCGCCAACTGGGCCGCCTACCTCGAGCGCAACCCGCACATGAAGTTCTACAACGGCCTCCGCGGCTACACCACGATCTCCCTCGGCGCCGCCGGCGCCGAGATCACGTACAAGAACGTCGCCCAGGTCAGCACCCCCGGCGCTCCGCTCACCGTCGGTGGCCGCTTCGTCACGGAGTCCGGCCGCCCGGGTCTCGTGGAGGCGTAGGGATTCGTACGTTCTGGCCGCGCCCACGCCGCTACCCTCAGATGCGTGACCCGGCCGCGGTACTCCCCTGCTGTCGGGATCGTCGTTGCCGCGCAGGCTGCCGTGCTGCTGGCGATGAGCCCTTTCTACGGGCCGCATCGAGACGAGCTCTACTTCGTCTCCGCAGGTCAGCGGTTGGCCTGGGGATATCCCGATCAGCCGGTGCTGACACCGTTCCTGGCGCGGGTCGCGACCGAGATCGCACCGTACAACCTCGTCGTACTGCGGTTGTGGAGTCTGCTGGCGATGGTCGGACTGGTCCTGCTGGCGGCGGAGTTCGCACGGCTGGCAGGCGGCGGACGTACGGCGCAGGTGCTGACCGCGGGACTCGTGGCCGTCGGAGTGGTCACGATGACGTTCGGGCACTGGCACTCGACCGCCACGTTCGACGCGCTGGCCTGGACCGCGATCCTGGTGCTGGTGGCCCGGGCGCTGATCGCCGACGGCGGGCGGCAGCGGGGGCTGTTCTGGCTGGCGGCCGGGATCGTCGCCGGGATCGGGCTGGAGAACAAGCACTCGGTGGTCTTCCTCCTCGGCGCGATCCTGTTCGGCATCGCGCTCGTTCCGGCGACCCGGCGCAACCTGACCACGCCGTGGCCATGGTTGGCCGGGCTCACCGCGCTGGTCCTGTGGACTCCCAACCTCCTCTGGCAGCTCGAGCACGACTGGCCGGTGCTCGACCTCTCCGAGGACATCCGGGAGGAGTACGGCGGGCTGACCGGACGGATCGGGTACGTCACCCAGGCGCTGATCCTGCTCAGCCCGGTGATCACGCCGATCTGGATCATCGGTCTGGTCGCGCTCTTCCGGCGACGTGAGTGGGCGCTCGTCCGACCTGTTGCCGTCGCGTTCGTGCTCGTTGCGGGCTTCTTCCTGGTCGCCGGCGGCAAGGGCTACTACCTGGCCGGCCTGTTCCCTCCCCTGGTCGCGGCAGGCTCCGTGGTGGTCGCCGAGCGACTGCGACCGCGCACCGTCGGCCTTCTCGGCGCCGGCCTGGCCCTGCTGACCATCCCCGCCTGGCCGATCAACCTCCCGGTGCTCCCGGCGAAGACGTACGCCGGCTCCTTCTACACCGCCGCCGGGGAAGACCAGCTGGAGACGATCGGCTGGCCCCAGTACGCCGCCCAGGTCCGCGCCGTCGTCGACGACCTCACGCCGGCCCAGCGGCGTACGGCCGTGGTCTTCACGACCAACTACGGAGAAGCCGGCGCCCTGGAGTGGTACGGCGCGGGGGTCCCCGTCCACAGCGGGCACAACGGCTGGCGATTCTGGGAGCAGCCGCCGAAGGACGCGACACCGATCGTCGTGGTCGGGTTCGAGGCCCCCGACCGCTTCTTCGACGGCTGCCGCCAGGTCGCCTCACTCCACAACCGCGAAGGTGCCGACAACGAGGAGAACGGCGCCCCGATCCACGTCTGCGACACCCCGACGCGGCCGTGGTCACAGCTGTGGCACTACAGCGCCTGATCTGCGTCGGTTGCTACCAGGGAGACCGTCCCGTCGTGTCCGACAACGGCGAGATCTCGAGGTCACCGGTCAGGTAGGCCAGGGTCGTGTCGTTGGACAGCACCACCCGGCGACCTTCGTCGGTACGCCGCTGCAGCGACCTCAACGTCGTGAGCACCTGCTCCGGGCGGTCGAGGAGCGGGTAGCCGACCCGGACGACGCCCTTGCGCCAGCGCTTCGGAATCACCCGGATCCGATGACGCCGCGTCACCGTCCATGACGGCGCATCGCCACGCGCCGTGATCTCGAGGAAGCGGTTCGTCACCGTGATCCCGTTCGGGCTCATGACCTGCTCGAACAGGTCGACGCGGAGGTCCGCCCACGCCGCAGAGACCGTCTCGGGGCCGAGCTCAACCCTCAGCACCTCGGGCGTGATCAGCACTGCTCGTCGCAGTCCCAGCGTCATCGCATGCTCGGCCACCACGACGGCGAAGAAGACCGCGAGGAGCGAGAAGAGCGGCCCGATGAGCGGATCGCCGGCCCGAAAGCCGAGCCCCGCCGCCAGGCACAGCATCGCCACGAAGCACACCAGCATCAGCTCTCCGCAGATGCCTGGCGCTCGCCTCAGCCGGATCACGATCCCGTCACCGGCGACCCCACCCAGCCGCTCGATCCTGCGCGTGGCGCTCCCGGCTGGACGTACGCCCTTGGTGAGCAGTCCGTGCACACCCGTCAGGAACAGCAGGATCCCGAAGCCGGTCCCCAGCAGATAGGGCCCGTACGCACCACCGTCGGCCACCACCGACCCGAGACCGATGGCGAGCCCGAGCATGGCGTTGACCACCCCCGTCACCGTCCAAGCAACGCGGCGCACCGTCGCCATCCACGGCGAGCCCAGATCCTCATCCCCGACCACGCCGTAGACCTTAAGGGTCGCCGCTGCGGCCGCGCTCGCAGCTGGCGTCATTCCCGGGCGAACGAATTTTTCGTTCGCCGTGTGCACGTGGTGCCTCCGGCTCGGGGTATACGTATCTCGTGATGCTGCTCGCGATCATCCTCGTTCTCGGGGCCGCCGAGGGCGCGACCTGCATGCCCTGATCAGAGCCTCGGCCTCCTCGGCCGTGATGTCTCCGATGAGAGCTCGCAGGGTGAGTCCGTCGGAGAGTGCGAGCAGTTCGACGGCGTGTGATCGTGCCTCGGCCTCATCGAGACCGTCAGCTTCCTGGATGTGGCGGGTGCACTCCTCGACACCGACCCGGGTCGCCTCGGCGAGGATCTCGCGTACGGCGGGGTGGGTCATCGCCTTGGCGACGTAGGCGTACCAGACGGTGACGCCGATGCGGCCTGCTTCGGTCGCGGGGATCTGCTGGAGCAGGATGTGCAGGAGGCGGTCCTGCGGCGGCCGCCCTACGGTTGCCTCGTACTCGATGACGGCCCTCTTGACGAGCAGGTCGATTCCGGCGACGACCAGTGCGTCCTTGGTGCCGAAGTAGTGCTGCACGCGACCCATCGAGACCCCGGCCCGGGCGGCGACGGTCCGCAGGCTGACGCCCTCGATCCCCTGCTCGGCGACGATCTGCCAGAGCCCGGCGACGATCTCGAACCGGCGCTGTTCGTGGTCGACGGCTCTTGGCATGGCGCCCAGGTTAGCAATACAGTCGCATCGCAACAGGTTTCAATGCGATCGCATCGTCATCGGGGACGAACATGGACGAGGACAATCAGGATGAGCACATCGAACCGCGCAGGAAGCGCCGGCGCTGGCCGGTCGTGCTCCTCACCGTCATTGCGGTCGTCTCGACCGGGTGCCTGGTGATGGTGCTCGGCACGAGCGGCCCCGGCGTCGGCCACTTCCGCAGCCCTGCCGGGCGCCAGACCTACACCGAGGCGTACGACGCGGCCTTCGCCGCGCTGCCGAAGCCGACCGAGACGCACGACGTGGAGACCACCTTCGGCACGGTCCGTGCGTACGCCTGGGTCAACCCGGACCCGGTCGACGAGATCCCGGTCGTGCTGGTGCCGGGACGGGCCAGCGGCGTACCCATGTGGGGAGAGAACCTGCGCGACTTCGTCGAGCACCGCACCGTGTACGCCTTCGACGCGATCGGCGACAGCGGGCTCTCCGAGCAGACCCTGCCGCTGCGCGGGATGGACGACAACGCCCGTTGGGTCGAGGAGGCGCTGGCAGGTCTCGGACTCGACCGGATCCACCTGGTCGGGCACTCCCAGGGCGGCGGGCTCGCCGCGGCCGTCGCCGTGCGCCACCCGGATCGGCTGGCCAGCCTCACCCTGCTCGAGCCGATCATGACGTTCGGCATGCTGCCGGCCTGGGCGATCGGCTGGTCGGCGGTGGCCGCTCTCCCGTTCCTGCCCGACTCGTGGCGCGACCATGCCCTGAACCGGATCGGAGGCGTCGAGGACGACGAGGTCGACCCGGATGACCCGATGGCTCGGATGATCGCCGCCGGGACAACCCACTTCGACTCCGGCAGCCTGCCGACGCCATCGCGGCTGACCGACGAGCAGATCCGCTCACTGCGGATGCCGGTCTACGTCGCGATCGCGAGCGACAAGTCGCTGGCCGGCGGCGAGGACGCCGCAAAAGAGGGCCGAGCTGCTCCCCCGCGCGACCGTCAAGGTGTGGCCGAAGACCACTCACTCCCTGCCGATGCAGGTGGCGTCCGAGCTCGACGCCGAGCTCGAGAGATTCTGGGCGGGCGTAAGTTGACGGCGAACGCCGTCCTCAAGCCCAGAGACCGACGTACTCGATGACCATCCTGATTCCGCCGTTGAACTCCGTGGTGTTCGTGATCGCGTTGATGACCCGTACGACCCAGAAAACCACCAGCGTGTAGCCGATCCCGAGCGCGACCCCTGCTGCCACGGTGCTCGTTCCAGCCGCCTTCGCCCGGCTCAGACCGAGATGTCCGAGCACCACCGCGCCGGCGATCGGCACGATCGAGGCGATCATGAGCAGCCCGAGGATCAGCCAGACGATCGGGCGGTCCTCCAGGCTGTAGAGGGCGTTGTAATAGCTCCGGCTGACCCCCGGGATACCGACGACCACCCGGACCAAGGCGACGATCGCGAGCGTTCCCGCCCCGAGCCCCAGCCCGGCAAGTCCAAGCCATCCTCCGGTGGTCCGATCATCGGATCCGGGCTCGGGAGCTCCCGGCGCTGTCCACGACGGTTCTGCTGCGGCGCTACTTGGGTTCGACATCCCGCTCTAACCCCTAGCCCAGCCTGCTCGAAAGCCACGAAGCACCAGCCACCGCCGTGCGCTGGCCGTCATCGGCTGGCGATTCCAGCGGGGCACTTGAATCGCCAGACGCCTGACTGGGCTGTGCGTCTGTCACGTTGGTGTTGAAGTCTTTCGCAATCGCCACCGCATCCTCAGCGGGTGTGCCAGTGGCTCCATTGATCGGCCGATAGATGATGCGGATGAAGCGAGTGTCAGTTGCGACCCCGAGAAAGACCTCTGTCGGCGAACCCGAATCGGGCGAGGATGGCGCCGCGATAATGATCCGTCCGTAACCAAGTTCATCGAGACCAGGCGCCTCAGTGGGTTCACCGTCGAAAGTGGCGGCGAACTCGTCAACACGCTTTCGAGACGCTGTGGCGTCGCCGTCCAACTTCGTCGCGTCCGCGGTGATGAAGGTCTTGCCGCTGTCCTTGTCGTAAAGGCGACACTTGGCGGCGTCGGCGCTTACCTGCTCGTCTTGCACCCCGACGTCGATCTTTGGCGCAACTTGCTCGATCACCTCGGCGCCAATCAGTCCACAAAGCATGTCTGAATCCTTTCCGTCACCAGAGTCGCCTGACGAGCTTCCGCACGCCGCGAGCGGAAGTACGAGCAGAACGGCTAGCAGTTGTAGTCGTCTCACTGCTGGATTGCCTCCATGCGTTGGGGGATGGGTTAGCGCAGGTTTCGGGCATACTCGACTGCCTCCTGCAACTTATCGTCATACTGCTGGAGGCCGTCGACGCCTACGTCGAGTGCGTAGAGCTCCTCGTCGCTTCCGTGCCACTTGTTCCAGTCCTCGACGAGCTGTGGGTTGGTCGTACGAAGTTTCTCCAACTCCGAAGAATCGAAGAGCTCAGGACGGAAAACCGGACCGTCAGGGGTGTTGACGACAGCTGCTGAGTTGTTCAAGTAGTCGGGTAGAAGACCGTTACGAAGGTAGGTGTTCATCGCACTTCGTTCCATCAGCAACTCGCCAGCGTTGTCCTGCTTCGCGATCCAAGCGCTCGATGGCGGGTCACCTGCAGCAACAGCGTTCTTGAGCGCGTCGACACCTTCGGATGTAGCCGTGTCGATGGCCGAGCCGACGACATGCTTGGTGGCGCCTTGGAGACTTTCGCCGATCACATCACCCGCACCGGGGATGAAGCCAGATCCGATGCTGATCGCCTTCTGCATGAATTCTGCCTTCGCGGCGGCCTCTTCCTCGCCCTCGAGATCCACCAAGACCGACGACCCAACCGTCTCCGCGAGGACCTCCCCCGTGCGCGTGTTGTGCCCAGAAAGCAAGCCGCCGATCTCACGGTTGACCTCCTGGATGTCTGCCCCCGGGTGCTTCTTCAGGTAATCCTGAATCGCCCCGTCGATTCGGTCGTTCCCCTCGGCGACCATGGCCGCGCCAACCATCTCGGCGCCGGTCTTGTCTTCGCCGCGACCCAGCTCACCGAGCACGACCTTGAAGTCGTCCTCAGAGATTCGCAGTTCGTCCTTGCCGTTGGGCACTTCACCGCTGAGCAGGTCGTAAACGTCGTTGGAGTAGCCGGATGCGATCGCGCCGAGGCTGTCGTTCATCTCAGGCCAGGTATGCCAGCCATCCTCGAACCAACCGTCATCCTTCCCGCTGTTGTCCGCGATGGTCTGCATGACCTCAGAAGCGATCGAGGCGCTGAGTTCAGGATCGATGCTCTTTCCGCCGACGGTCGCCGCTTCCAGCGCGAGACCGAGCCCGTCGCCTTCGTCGCTGCCATTGTCGCTAGCGAAAGTGCGGTCCAGCATGAAGTACTTGAGCCGATCATCACTGTCGCCGTTATCAAGCGTGTCGTCTGCGAAGAAACGTTGGGCCGCTTCAGGCGAATGATTCAAGCCACCCAACAGGTTGGCCATCCCGTCGTCAGCGTGGCCCGAGGTCCACACGTAGGCGCCCCTGCCGCGCGCGGCTGATCCGACCTCCGCGTCGGGATCAAGCAGGCCGGCACTCTTCGGACCCCACACCGGATCCCCGTCGTGATTTCGCTCCCAGTTGTACACGTCATCGGTGAGGTTGTACATGAAGTCCGTCTGGAAGGCTCCCCCGTCCTCGCCCCCCTTCTTGATCATCAGGGTCAGAGCGGATGCGTTCTCGTCATCACCTTCGGTGATCGCCTTGAACCACTCGCCAGCCAAGCCCTTCGGGTCCGGGTGGCCCTGGGTGTAAGTCGCGAGCGCCGAACCGCCGGCGCGGAGGAACTCCGAGTAGACCTTACGGTCCGCCTCGTCGATCTTGCCGTTACTGAACGCCTCGTCGTTCTCATGCTTGATCGCATCGGCCCACTCGTCGGGCGAGACGTTGGTGAAGAGCTCCTTGGTGAACTCGGCGTCCTTCTTGTACGCGCCGAGAAGGGTCGCCGTGTCTCCGCTGACGCCCTTGTTTGTGATGTCGTGCTCGACCCAGTCCTCGATCACACCGCGGCCTGTCGCGCCCATCGCAGCATGCAGATCGACGCCAACTGCCTCGGCGTTCTTGAAGGCGTTGGCGATGCCCTCACGACCCATCTGGCTCATGATCTCGCGCTTGAGTTCGGGCTCGTCCTCGAGCTCATCCATGTACGCGGCATAACGCTGCATCGCAGCCTTGTCGGGCTTGTCGCCATCTTCTTGACCAGAAGCAAGGATCTTGCCGATCTCAGGCGGAATGGCGTCGGCGATCTCGCCATCCCCGCCGTCGTAGCCGCCACTGGTTGCGGTGTTCAGGACCGCCTCCAGCTCGCTCTCGGCCTCAGTGGCGTCGGAAAGCGCCTTGGAGATCGTCTGAGCATAGGAGTCCATCGTGTCCTGGTCCGGGTGACCGACAGGCGTCCCTCGACGGTTCCCGGGAGCCTTCGACTCAGGCGGGGTCGGATCCTCGATCTCGACCTGCGTGCCACCCGGGAACTTCACGGTCCAGCCCTTGGCGATCGCGCCGTCGTAGGCCGTCTTCGCAGACTCCTTCGCGCTGCGGAGCGACGACGCCGCGCTGTCGAGGCCTGCGACGACTGCAGACAAGGGAGCCGCGATGTCGTTGAGGTCCTCCACGAGGCGCTTGTGCCGACTGCGCGCCGCTTCGGAGCTGTTCGGGGTCTGCCAGGAGGCTGGCGGCTTGCCGGCGTCCATCTCGTCCTGCTGGTCGATGAGCTTCTTGCGCAGGTTGTTCAGCTTGTCGGCAGCGCCGCTCAGGCCGTCGGGCTTCCAGCTCTGCAGCTTCTCGTAGGTGACGGTCATCGCGGACCCACCTGCTGATTGATCTTGTTCCCGGTCCGCTGGCTGGTCTCATCGGCGGCAACGATGTGGTCGGCCGCGTTGTTGGTGAGTTCATGGTGACTGTTGGCCGACTTGACCCACGCGTCGAGGTTGGTCTTTAGCTCTGTCTTGAGCTTGTTCGCCGCACCGACGCACGTGCTGTCCGGGAGAGCAGAGGTGATCGCACTGATCGAGTCTGAGAAGTCGATCCCTTTGACATTGTTTGCTGCGGCTTGGATCTTCTGCGCAGACTTCCTGACGTCTGCCTCGATCATCTGCACGTTCATGCGCGGCCCCCAAGACTCTTGGCGATGGTTTCAACCACCTCATACCCCGTTGCGGGGGTTCTAAACATAAAAGTTTCGGGCGCTTCGACGGCGGTCAGCAACCAAGCACCACGCGGCGCACCACGGCTTCACAGCCCACTGAGCAGCATCGTAGCTGCCCGCGTCGGACGCCAACTGGGCAAACGACTTGCTTTTCATCCGCTACTCAGCGCTACTATGTACCGGTAGTTAGCAACACTGAGTAGTGGAAGGAGGTGCCCGATGGGCAAGCAGATGACCGAGATGCTCAAGGGGACGCTGGAGGGGATCGTGTTGGCGTTCCTGACCGGCAACCCGGCGTACGGATACGAGATCACGACCTGGCTGCGGAGCCAGGGGTTCACCGAGATCGCCGAGGGCACGGTCTACGCGCTGCTGGTCCGGATCGAGAAGAACGGACTGGTGGACGTCGAGAAGCGGCCGTCCGAGAAGGGGCCGCCGCGGAAGGTCTACTCGCTCAACGCAGACGGCGAGAAGTACCTCGAAGAGTTCTGGACCACGTGGGGGTTCCTGGCCGAACGGCTGGAGAACCTCCGTACGGAAGGGAAGTAAGGCATGTCGATCCGATCAATGTTCGAGGCCGTCGTCGGCGAGCTCGAGCTGAAGAAGCGCTGGCGGCAGCTCAAGGCCCGCAAGCAGCAGCTTCCTGAGAACCACCGCAAGGCGCACGACGCGGTCGAGCGCTACCTGATGTACTCCGCCGGCATCGCCGACGGCGCGATCGTGACGGCGATGGCCGAGGACCTCCTCGAGCTCTTCGAGCAGGCCGCCGCCGACGGCACCCCGGTCAGCGCGATCGTCGGCGACAACCCGGTCGAGTTCGCCGAGGAGTTCGCCCGGAACTACTCCGAGGGCGCCTGGATCAAGAAGGAGCGCGCCCGGCTCAACGAGGCCATCGACAACATCAACGAGGAGGACGAGTCATGAGCGCGGCAGCTGCCATCTCCGTACGAGGGTTGGAGAAGTCCTACAAGGACAACCAGGTCCTGCGAGGGGTCGACTTCGAGGTGGCGCGGGGCACGATCTTCGCGCTGCTCGGGTCCAACGGGGCCGGAAAGACCACGGCCGTACGCATCCTCTCGACGCTCCTGAAACCTGATGCCGGCGCGGCGCTGGTCGAGGGTGCATCGGTGGTCGACGAGGCGCAGCGGGTTCGGGAGGCGATCTCGCTGACCGGCCAGTTCGCGGCGGTCGACGAGATCCTGACCGGGCGGGAGAACCTGATACTGGTCGCGAAGCTGCGGCATCTCCCCTCCCCCGGCGACGTGGCCGACGGGCTGCTGAAGCGCTTCGACCTGGTCGAGGCGGGCGCCCGGAAGGTCGCGACGTACTCCGGTGGCATGCGGCGGCGGCTGGACATCGCCATGTCGCTGATCGGCTCGCCGTCGGTGATCTTCCTCGACGAGCCGACCACCGGGCTGGACCCGGAGGCACGCCTGGAGGTGTGGCGGGTCGTACGCGAGCTGACCGCTCAGGGCACGACCGTCCTGCTCACCACGCAGTATCTGGAGGAGGCCGAGCAGCTCGCCGACCGGATCGCCATCCTGCACGGCGGGACGATCATCGCCAACGGCACGCTCGCCGAACTCAAGGCGCTGCTGCCGCCGGCGAAGGTCGAGTACGTCGAGAAGCAACCGTCGCTGGAAGAAATTTTTCTTTCACTCACCGGCTCCACCAAGGGAGGACAGTCATGACCAAGCACGCTTTCGCCGACGCCGGCACCCTGCTGGGCCGCTCGCTGCGGCACATCACCCGCAGCCCGGACACGATCATCACCACCGCACTCACGCCGATCGCGATGATGCTGCTCTTCGTCTACGTGCTGGGCGGCGCGATCCGGACCGGCACCGACAACTACGTCAACTATGTGCTCCCCGGGATCATGGTCATGGCGATCGCCTCGGGCATCGCGTACACCGCGCTTCGGCTCTTCACCGACATGCAGAGCGGGATCTTCGAGCGGTTCCAGTCGATGCCGATCGCCCGCTCGGCGGTGCTCTGGGCGCATGTCGGGACCTCGATGGTGGCCAACATGCTGACCATGGTGATCATCCTCGGCGTCGCGTTCCTGATGGGGTTCCGCACCTCGGCGGACCTGGGCGCCTGGCTCGCGGTGGCCGGGATCCTGGCGCTGCTCACCCTGGCGCTGACCTGGCTCGCGGTCATCCCCGGACTGGCGGCACAGACCATGGAGGGGGCCACCGGGTTCTCCTACCCGCTGATCTTCCTGCCGTTCATCAGCTCGGCGTTCGCGCCGACGGAGACGATGCCCGGTCCGGTGCGCGCCTTCGCCGAGAACCAGCCGGTCACCTCGATCGTCAACAGCATCCAGGCGCTCTTCGCGGGACAGCCGGTCGGTGACGACATCTGGGTCGCGCTGGCCTGGTGCGTGGGCATCCTGGTCGTCTCCTACGCCGCCGCCATGGCTGTCTACCGGCGCAAGATCAGTTGAGCCCAGCCACAAGATGCACCACAAGTACGGCGAAGAGCCGATCTACCCCTTCCGGTGGTAGGTCGGCTGCTCGCCGTCCCTGAGGTTGCCGCGGTAGAAGCCGGTCCGCAGCTCGTAGGTGTATTCGTCGAGCTCGGGCATGCCGACGCTCGCGGCGTACGCGATCTCGGCCTCCGCGTCATAGGGGACCCGGACCCACTGGATGCCGAACGGCGCCTCCTGGTCGCTGTCCATCACGCCCTCGAGGATGACGTAGACCGGGGTCGGGTCGCTCATGCAGTTGCCAACGCTGCCGGTGTTGAAGACGGTGCGCCGGTGCCGGTCGGTCTCGTAGTAGGGATCATGGGTGTCGGCGTAGCCGACGATGTCGGGCTCCGGCCGGTCGAAGCCGGTGGCCTCGGTGTTCCGGAACAGGCCCAGGAACTCCTCCTCGTCATGGTCGAACCTGACCCGGCGGTGGACCGTCTCCTCGGAGGCGTGGAAGAGTCTGATCCGACGGCCGCTCATCGTGAAGTCGTAGGAGAACGGGAGCGTACGCAGCCACTCGGCCTGCTCCCATGCCTGCAGCCGCCACCACATCAGCCCCACCGACTCGCGGCCGAAGTCGGGCTCGGGGGTGAGCAGGAAGTCCTCCCAGTTGCCGAGGATGTTGACCTCGCACCGCTCTCGGCAGATCTCGGCTACTTCTCGACCTCTCGGGCCCTTGCCGACGTAGTCGCCCAGGTTGAAGATCCTGGTGATTCCTCGTGCTTCGATGTCGGCGAGGACGGCTTCCAGGGCGGTGAGGTTGCCGTGTACGTCCGAGATCAGCGCGATACGCTCTGGGGTCATGGGTCGCAGGCTATGCGATGGCTGGGAGACTGGCCCGGTGAGGATTCTGGTGACGGGCGGGGTGCGGTCCGGGAAGTCGCGGCATGCTGAGTCGCTGCTCGCCGCCGCGCCTTCGGTGGCGTACGTCGCGCCGGGGCCGACGGTCGAGGAGGAGCCGGATCCTGACTGGGCTGCGCGGCTGGCGTCGCATCGGGCTCGGCGGCCGGAGGGGTGGCGTACGGTCGAGTCGCGGGATCTCGCGGGGGCGCTGGCCGAGGGGTTGACCAACGGCGACGCGGTGATGGTGGACTGCTTGGGCACCTGGCTCACGGCTGTCATGGATTCCCACCAGCTGTGGGAGGCCACGTCGGAGGAGGCGACCGCGGCGGTCTCGGCGCTGGCCGAGGATGCGGCTGCCTTGCTGGAGCAGCAGAACGGCGATGTCGTGCTGGTGACGAATGAGGTCGGGCTCGGGGTCGTACCGGCCCATCGCTCGGGCCGCCTCTTCCGCGACCTGCTCGGGCTGGTCAACCAGCGGTTGGCCGCGGCGTGCGACGAGGTGCATCTCGTCATCGCCGGACGGGTCCTGAAGCTCTAGCCGGTGCTCAGGCTGACCAGGATGGTCGCTAACGCCGCCTCGACGGCCGCACCGAAGACGTCGCCGGTCACTCCCCCGAACCGTTTGACGGCTCGGACCAGGATCAGCGCGACGACCAGCGCCGCGAGCACGGCGGCCGATGTGCCTCGCCACCAGCCGATGCCGGCCCACCACGCGGCCGCGGCCAGCGCGGCGCCCGATGCCAGCCACACAACGGCGGCGAGGAGCGGCGAGACGGTCTGGGTGAACGTGCGCCCGAGGCCGTCCTGGCGGGCGGGCCGCACGCCGCGTACGCAGCACAGCGACAGCGCCGCGCGCGACGTACAGACCGCAACGAGGGCGAGAAGAGCCAGGCGTACGTCGCCTTCACCTCCCAGCACGGAGGCCAGCGCCGCCACCTGGAGACCGAGGACCAGGACGATCGCGGTGACACCGGCGGGGCCCGAGGTGCCGGTCTTCATGACCGCCAGCGAGCGCTCGCGGTCGTAGGACGCCGCCATGCCGTCGACCGTGTCGGCGAGACCGTCGAGGTGGAGGGCCCGGTTGCCTACGACCACAACGCCGATCGCAAGCAGGGCGGTGACCAGGTGCGGTAGCCCGGTGAGCTGCCCCAGGAGTGCGATAGCGGCGGCCCCCAGTGCGAGCGGCAACACCGCCAGCGGCGCGACGGCCATCGCCACCGCGGCGCGACGGCGATCGACGTGCTCGGGAGGAGGCACGGGCATCGCGGTCAGCGTGCCGACCGCGAGACGCCAGGCGTCCCGCACGAGCATCAGGCAGGGTCTCCCGGCGCTAGCTCGGAGAGCAGGGCGACGTCGCGCAGCAGGGCGACTGCGCTGCGGACGACCGGCACGGCGGCGACGGCGCCGGAGCCTTCGCCGAGGCGCAGGTCGAGGTCGAGCAGCGGCTCGAGGCCGAGCTTCTCCAGGGCCATCGACTGGGCAGGCTCGGTGGAGCGGTGGCCGGCGGCGTACCAGGTCGCGGCGCCGGGCTCGATCCGGTCGGCGGTGAGGGCACAGGCGACGCTCATCAGGCCGTCGAGAAGGACAGGGGTGCCGCTGCGGGCGGCCTCGAGGAGGTAGCCGGTCGTCGCGGCCAGGTCGGCGCTGCCGAGTGCGGCGAGGGTCTCGACCGGGTCGCCGGCGCGCTCACCGGCGCGCTCCAGGGCCGCGGTGATGACGTCGGTCTTGGTCCGCAGCGCCTCGTCGCCGATGCCGGTCCCACGACCGGTGACCTCGCTCGCGGGCAGCCCGAGCCCGGCGGCCACCATCGCGGCCGCGGGGGTGGTGTTGCCGATGCCCATGTCGCCGCTGATCAGCAGCTGCGCACCGGCGGCGATCTCCTCGCGCGCCACCGCGGCGCCGGCCTCCAGCGCGGCCGTGGTCTCCTCGGCGGTGAGTGCGTCCTCGAGATGGATCGCGCCGCTCCCCCGCCGGATCTTGTGCTGGGTCAGCGCCTCCCGGGTCGTCGCGTCGAGGTCCGGGAACTCCTCGTCGACGCCGAGGTCGAGCACCCGGACCTGGACACCGTGCGCCTTCGCGAGCGCGCTGACTCCGGCCCGGCCGCCCAGGAACGTACGCACCATCGCGCCTGTGATCGCCGGCGGGAACGCCGAGACCCCGTGCTGAGCGACGCCGTGGTCGCCGGCGAAGATCACCAGTCGTACGTTCTCGACCGGCCGCGGCGGCACCTCGCCCTGGCACGCGGCCACCCAGACCGCCAGCTCGCCCAGGCGGCCCAGGGCCCCCGGCGGCGTCGCCAATGCTCCGAGGCGCTCAGCGGCAGCGCGGCGTACATCGTCGTCAGGGGTCTGGATCGTCACCAGCGCAAGGTACCCCACCCGCCGAGAAGGTCGTGATGGCGGCCGAGAAGTGAGTTGTGGGCGACGAGTGTCTACTTTCGTCGCCCACAACTGCAGTCTCGGCCGCCACAGGTGCAGATTCGGCGGGGCGGCTACGGGAGGGCGCGGGAGACGCCTTGGGCGGCGACCTTGAGCGCGGAGACGAGGCGGAGGCGGTTGCGGCGGAGGTCGGAGACGACGATGCCGAGGGAGCCGACGACGCCGGAGCCGGTGGTGATCGGGACCGCGACCGAGCAGGCGCCGAGGGTCATCTCCTCGGCGGTGGTCGCATAGCCCTCGGTGATCACCCGGTCGAGCTGGCGCCGCAGCAGGCCGGGGGTGGTGATGGTGTGGCGGGTGAACGGCTTGAGCGGGCCGGCCAGCACCTGGTTGCGTACGTCCTCGGGCGCGTGGGCCAGGAGCACCTTGCCGACGCCGGTGGAGTACATCGGCAGGCGCGAGCCGACCGAGGAGACGATGGGTACGTTGCGGGTGCCGCGGAGCGTCTCGAGGTAGAGCACGTGGTCGTCCTCGCGAACGGCCAAGTGGACCGTCTCCAGGGTCGCGCCGTAGAGGTCGTGGAGGAACGGGGAGGCGACCGAGCGCAGGTCCGTGGCCACCGGCGCGAGCAGGCCGGCGTCCCACAGCCGGCGGCCGACGGCGTACGTCCCGTCCTCCTCCCGCACCAACGCACCCCACTCGACCAGCTCGGCGACCAGGCGGTGGGCGGTCGGGAGGGAGAGGTCCGCGCGGTCGGCGAGCTCGCTCAGCGTGAGCCGGCGATGGCCGGCGTCGAAGGCGCCGATGAGACCGAGCACTCGGGAGGCGACGGTCCGGCCCCCGCTGCCTCCTGCCATCTCGACCCAACCTTTCGCTCAGCGGAAGTCCCTGCTTTCATCGTACGCCTCCGCCACCTAGCGTTCGGAGCGTGACAGCGCCCACCAAGAAACCACCAGTCGAGACTCAGGCCGACCTCTCGGCCGAGATCGAGAAGCTCGAGGCCGACTCCGCGGGCCAGAACGTACGTCAGCCGCTGCTGGACTACCCGCCCTACCGGTCCAGCATCCTGCGCCACCCGACCAAGGACCCGCGCCATGCCGACCCCGAGACCATCGAGCTGTGGGCGCCGTGCTTCGGGAACTCCGACGTGGACCCGCTCGAGGCCGACCTGACCATCGCCGGCAGCAACGAGCCGATCGGCGAGCGGATCACGGTCAGCGGCCGGGTGACCGACGGCGAGGGGCGGCCCGTGCGCAACCAGCTCGTCGAGATCTGGCAGGCCAACTCCGCCGGGCGCTACATCCACAAGCGCGAGCAGCACCCGGCGCCGCTCGATCCCAACTTCACCGGCGTCGGCCGCTGCATCACCGACTCCGAGGGGCGCTACCGGTTCCAGACGATCAAGCCCGGCCCCTACCCGTGGGGCAACCACATCAACGCCTGGCGGCCGGCGCACATCCACTTCTCGCTCTTCGGCCGCGCGTTCACGCAACGGCTGATCACGCAGATGTACTTCCCCAGCGACCCGCTCTTCGCGCTCGACCCGATCTATCAGTCGATCACGGACCAGAAGGCTCGTGACGCCCTGGTGGCGACGTACGACCACGACCTCTCCACCCCCGAGTACTCGATGGGCTACCACTGGGACATCGTCCTGACCGGCCCGAGCCGCACCTGGACCGAGCCCGAGGAGGGCGACCTGTGAGCACCCCCGACCGCCCGACTCCGGGGCAGACGATCGGCCCGTTCTTCGGCTACGCGCTCCCCTACGAGGGCGACGCCGACCTGGTCCCGCCCGGCAGCCCCGGCTCGATCCGACTGCACGGCAAGGTCTACGACGGCGCCGGCAACCCGATCCCCGACGCCCTTCTCGAGATCTGGCAGACCGACGCCGAGGGCAACGTCCCGCAGGCCGAGGGGTCGCTGCATCGCGACGGCTGGACCTTCACCGGCTGGGGCCGCGCCGACACCGACCTGAACGGCCACTACACGTTCTCGACGGTGCTCCCCGGGGCGTCCGAGGACGGCGCGGCGCCGTTCTTCGCGCTCACCGTCTTCGCCCGCGGTCTGCTCGACAAGCTGCACACCCGGATCTACCTGCCCGAGCACCCCGCCAACGCCGGCGACCCCCTGCTGGTGTCGCTGTCCGAGGACGAGCGTGCGACGCTGGTGGCAACCGCGGACGCAACCGGTTTGCGATTCGACATCCACCTCCAGAGCGACCGCGAGACCACCTTTCTCACCTACCGCTGAGGAGTCGAATGTCGCTGCTGTGGCCAGGCGAGGAGCGCGCCGGGGACCTCTTCTCCGAAGCCGCCTACCTCGCCGCGATGGTACGGGTCGAGGACGCCTGGCTGGCCGCCGTCGCTTCCTCCGGGATCGCCCCGGAGGAAGCACGTACGCCGCTGGCCGGCTTGGTCTCCCCGGACGACGTCCCAGCGCTCGCCGAGGGTGCTGAGGCCGGGGGCAACCCGGTCATCGGGCTGGTGAAGCTGCTGCGTGACCGGCTCGACGGTGAGGCCGCCCGGTGGCTCCACAAGGGGCTGACCAGCCAGGACGTGGTCGACACCGCGCTGGTTCTCTGCCTCGCCGACGTACTCGACCGGGTCGAGGACGAGCTCGCCGCGCAGGCCGCGTCGCTGGTCGGTCTCGCCCGGGACCACCGCGCGACGGTGATGGCGGGTCGCACCCTGACCCAGCACGCGGTGCCGATCACCTTCGGGCTCAAGGCCGCGACCTGGCTGTCCGGCCTGAGCGATGCCGCCGAGGCGCTCCACCGGACGCGTACGTCGCTGCCCGCCCAGATCGGGGGCGCGGCCGGCACCCTGGCGGCAGTCGTCGGCCTGGCCCGGCTCCGCGGTCTCGGCGATCCCGTGGCCGCCGCCCAGGAGGCAGCCACGACCGCGGCGACCACGCTCGGGCTGACCCCGCGAACCCCCTGGCACACCAACCGCGCCCCGCTGACGGCGGCCGCCGACGCGCTGGTCACCGCGGCCGACACCTGGGGCCGGATCGCCACCGACGTCACCCTGCTGACCCGCCCGGAGATCGGCGAGCTCACCGAGCCGGCCGGCGAGGGGCGGGGCGGTTCCTCGACCATGCCGCACAAGTCCAACCCGGTGCTCTCGGTCCTCATCCGTCGCCACGCGCTCGCCGCTCCCCCGCTGGCCGCGACGCTCCACACCGCCGCGGCGACGTACGTCGACGAGCGTCCCGACGGCGCCTGGCACGTCGAGTGGGAGACCTTGGCGACCCTCGCCCGCCGCAGCGTCGTCGCGGCCTCGCAGACCGCCGAGCTTCTCGCCGGGCTCCGCGTCGACGCGGCCCGGATGCGCGCCACGGCCGAAGCCGCGGGCGCGGACCTGCTGGCCGAGCAGCGGTCGCTGACCGGGTTCGTGGGTGGCGACATCCTCGCCGGGACCGAGGCCGCCGCCGGGCTCCATGACTATCTCGGCGCCACCGACGCCCTCATCGACACCACCGTCGCCCGCGCCCACGAAATCTGGAAGGACCTACCATGACGCCGAGGATCACCCCTGTCGAACTGGCCGGAGGCCCGAGCAAGCCGCTCCTGGTCGTCGGCCCGTCCCTCGGCACCTCGGTGACCGCGCTCTGGGCCGCCACCGCGGAACTGCTCGCGGACAGCTTCCACGTCATCGGCTGGGAGCTCCCGGGCCACGGCCACGGTGCCCCCACCACCGAAGCGTTCTCCATGGCCGACCTCGCCGCGGGCGTGCTCGCCTGCGTCGACCGGGTCCTCACCGACCGCGGCGAGCGCCACGGCACCTTCGCCTACGCCGGCGACTCGGTCGGCGGGGCCGTCGGCCTCCAGCTCCTGCTCGACGCACCCAACCGGGTGAGCGCCGCGGTGCTCACCAACACCGGCGCCAAGATCGGCGAGCCCGAGGGCTGGAACGACCGCGCGGCGACGGTCCGCAAGGCCGGCACCGCCTCACAGATCGCCGGCTCCACCCAGCGCTGGTTCGCCCCCGGCTTCCTCGAGCGCGAGCCCGCCCGGGGCGGCGCCCTGCTCCACTCGCTGCGCGACGCCGACGCGGAGAGCTATGCGCTGGTCTGTGATGCGCTGGCGGCGTACGACGTCCGCGGCCGGCTCGCCGAGGTCGCCGCCCCGGTCCTGGCGATCGCGGGTGTCGACGACGCCCCGACCCCGCCGGCCTCGCTCGAGGAGATCGCCGTCGGGGTGCGAAACGGGCGCCTCGTCACCCTCGACGCCGTCGGCCACCTCGCTCCTGCCGAGGCACCCCACGCCGTCTCCAGCCTGGTCACCTCCCACGTGACGGCCTCGGACCAGGCCTACGCGGCCGGGATGAACGTACGCCGCCAGGTGCTCGGCGACGCCCATGTCGACCGGGCCACCGCCGCGATCACCGACGTCAACCGCGACTACCAGGACCTGATCACGCGCTACGCCTGGGGCACGATCTGGACCCGCCCCGGCCTCGCCCGCCGGGACCGCTCGATCGGCGTGCTCACCGCCCTGGTCGCCGGGCGTCACTTCGAGGAGCTCGAGTTCCACCTCCGCGCCGCGCTCACCAACGGGCTGACCCGCGAGGAGATCATCGAGGTGCTCCTGCAGACCTCGATCTACGTCGGCGTACCCGCTGCCAACACCGCCTTCGCCGTCGCCAACCGGGTCCTGAACGAGTAATCATCCCCGCCGTCGACCAGCGGAGCGGAGAGACACACCGGCCGACTACGCGGCGTACAACCTCAACTACGTCGGGGGTGACATCTCCACCGGCGCGAATGCCCTCCGCCAGGTCGTCGTCCGGCCCACCGTCGCCGGCTACGACATGTCCGGCTACACGCCGCCCACCGAGCCCGGTGCCACCTGGCCGCCACGGGAAACCAGGTGCCGGCGACGTACGTCCTGGCTAACGTCGCACCCATGCCGCAAGCCCGTCTGCGCACCGAGCGCCTCGACCTGGTCCCGTTGTCCGAGGAGCATCTGCCGTTCCTGGTCGACCTCAACTCCGACCCGGTGGTGCTCCGCCACCTGTTCACCCGCGCGCTCCGGCCGGAAGAGACCGAGGAGCGGATGCACAAGTGGATCCGGGTGGCGAAGGAGACGGAGGCGCTGGGCAAGTGGATCGGGTTCTCGGCCGGCGAGCCCGTCGGCCTCTACATGTTCGAGCCGCCCGACAACCCGCCGCGCACCGATGCGGCCGAGCTCGGCTACCGGCTCCCGCAGCGCCACTGGCGCAAGGGGTTCGCGAAGGAAGGATCGCTCGAGCTGCTCCGCCACGGGTTCGAGGACCTCGGGATCGATCGGGTGATCGCACAGACGATGGCCGTCAACGAGGCCTCCCGCGCGACCATGGTCTCTGTCGGGATGAGCTTCGTGCGCGGCTTCCAGCAGGACTGGGACGAGCCGCTCGCCGGTCACACCGACGGCGAGGTCGAGTATGAGATCACCCGCGAGGCCTGGGTCGCGTCGAGCTTCCGCCCTCGGGGTCGCGAGCTCACGTAACCTGTTGGGCCTGCCGGAACATGAGCGGCGTGCCGTGCGCGACGTCGCCAGGGATGAACAGCTCTCCGCCCGCGGCGCGCCGGGTGGGGATGCCCCGGCTGCTCAGCAGCAGCTCCGTGGCCCGCAGGTCAGCGACGTCGACGGTGTAGGCACCCAGAGCCGGCGTATCCAGAGCTCGCTCGCCCGGGAGTCGGGCGGAGAAGGCAGACGGCGTGGTGATCGTGAGCCGGCTGCCGCCGAGGTCGAACCCGCTGGTGTCGGCGTCGTGCTGGGCGCGCAGTCCGAGGAGTCGCTCGTAGCGATGGACGACCGGTCCCCGATCACCATCGTCGACGGTGAGGACGCACTCGGACAGGGCTAGCGCCCCGTTGGGATGGTCGAGGTCGGTCTGGGCGTCCAGAGCGGCCGGCGGGGCGTCCTGGACGATGCCGACGCGACCTTCGGAAGGCATGCGGGGCATCGCGGCCGGCGCGTCGGCGTGAACTTCGACATGCATGATCGCCTCCAGCCGGGTGCCACCTGCGGTCGTGACGGGCCGCTGCATCGCGCGGGCACCCGCGTGAGCGACATCTGCGCCGTCCAGTCGGGCGACGGTCTGCTCGATCGCGGAGCTGGTGAACACGAGGATGTGGGCGCCTTCGAAGCGGTCGAGCCGTTCGACCACCCCGTCCACGGTTCGGCGTATCGCGGTCCGGGCTGCGGAGAGCTGGTCGTCGGGCACCTCGAGCACGGTGAGTGTGGCATCGGCGGGGAGGAGCCTGCGATCGTCAGGGACCGGAGCGAGCAGCTCGATGAAGCTGCGGGTGAAGTCGGCGTGGGTGTTTCCGGCTCCGAGCGGCTCGGGTTCGGCGCCTGGGGCCGGCGGCAGAGCCGGATAGGCCGGCGGGCGGATGTGGAAACCGAGATGGCGGAACGTCGCGATCGCCGCATTCAGGTCACGGACGACCATGCCGACGTGGTGGAGTCCGGAGATGTCGCTGCAAGTCATGGGTTGCCCTTCAGTCGGCTGCGGTGCCGTACGCGATATGACGGAACGCCTCGCGCAGCCGCTCGAAGGCGTCGATGACCTTCGGCGCGGCGGCGGCGTACCGATCAATCGTCGGCGGCCTGGTCGGCTCGAACGAACGACGGATGACCTCGGCGAGACGATCCGCCTGGTACTCGACGGAGAGTCTGGCCCCGCAGTCACTCAGGAATGGTGCAGCGGAGAAGAAGCCGTAGGCGATCGCCTGCGTCGCATAATCGACGTCACCCGGGTCCAGCCCCGGCCGTAGGAGTCGCTCGCCGCCGAGGGCGAGAATGTGGTCGCGCGCAGCCTGGCGCTTGACCGTGGCCAACTCGGTCCGGGCGGGATGACCGGACAGCGCGGTGAGCTCGGTTGGGTCGGCGATGAAGATCGACCTCAGGATCGGGCGATGCATCGCCTCGACGAAGTGTCTCCGCAGGTAGCGGTGCAGGGCGCCTTCGGTTGGGTCTGCGCGAACGGCGGCGATGACGGTCTCCAGCATGGCAACGGCCTCACGGGCAGCGACGGCCAGCAGCAGATGCTCGCGGTCGTCCCAGTGCAGGTAGACGGTGCCTTTGCCGACGCCGGCGCGCCGGGCAACCTCTCCGATGCGCACCGCACGCGGTCCGCTCCCCTCCACGACCTCGGCCGCCGCGTCCAGGAGCGCGTCAGCACGCTCGTGCAGGTCAGCACGTTGTGTTCGAGCCATGATCGCCTCCATCCAGCATCCGCGCGACTCGTGACTATATGAATCGTATGGTCACGAGTTTAACCATACCGTCTCCTCGCTCGCCTAATCCCGCGATGATGAGTCGGCAGTCGGGTGCCCGCTACAGCCGAGACTCACGTAGGCTGCGAGCACGCTCGTGGCGCAGGAACCCGGTGAGAGTCCGGGGCGGTTCCGCCACTGTGACGTCCGTACAGCTGCTGGGCACGGACACAGCCAGACACTGGCCGCGGGCTATCCGACCGATCGACGGGGCGAGAACCCCTAGGAGGACCTCGGCATGGCCGACTCTGCACGCGTACGCATCGCCCTTCTGTCCACCTCGGACACCGACCTGCTCTCGGCCCGTGCCAGCGGCGCCGACTACGCCTGGGCGAACCCGTCGCGGGCCACCGACCTCGAGCAGGTCGTCGCCGATGCCGACCTGGTCGTCTTCCGGCTCCTCGGCTCGCCCACCGATCTCTGGGACGGCCTGAGCGCGGTCAAGGAGCGGGGCACCCCCGTCGTCGTCCTCGGCGGCGAGCAGCAGCCGAGTGCCGAGCTGATGGAGCACTCCACCGTCCCGATGGGCGTCGCCGCCGAGGCCCACCGCTATCTCGCCGAGGGTGGTCCGGCCAACCTCGCTCAGCTGCACGCGTTCCTCTCCGACACGGTCCTGCTGACCGGCTTCGGGTTCGAGCCGCCAGCGACCGTCCCGGCCTGGGGCTTCGCGGAGCGTCCCTCGCCTGCCGACGACACCCTTCCCCGCATCGGCGTGCTCTACTACCGCGCCCACGAGACCAGCGGGAACACCGCGTTCGCCCATGCACTGGCCGACGCCATCGACGCGACCGGCGCGGCCACCGGCGTACCCGTCTTCGCGGGCTCGCTGCGCTCGGCCCCCGACGACCTCTACGAGGCGCTCGGCACCCTCGACGCCCTGATCGTCACCGTGCTCGCGGCCGGTGGCTCCGTGCCCGCCTCGGCGAGCGCCGGCGGCGAGGACGAGGCCTGGGACGTGGAGCGGATGGCGGCGCTGGACATCCCGGTGCTCCAGGGGCTGTGCCTGACCAGCTCGCGTGCGGACTGGGAGGCCTCCGACGACGGCGTCACACCGCTCGACTCGGCCAACCAGATCGCGATCCCCGAGTTCGACGGTCGGATCATCACCGCCCCGTTCTCCTTCAAGGAGCTCGACGAGCAGGGTCTCCCCCACTACGTCGCCGACCCGGAGCGCACCGCGCGGGTCGCCCGGATCGCGGTCAACCACGCCCGCCTGCGGCACACGCCCAACCCGGACAAGCGCCTCGCGCTGGTGCTCTCCGCCTACCCGACCAAGCATGCTCGCATCGGCAACGCGGTCGGCCTGGACACCCCGGTCTCCGCGATCCGGATGCTGCGCCGCCTGCGCGAGGAGGGCTACGACCTGGGCCAGGACAACGAGGTCGTACGCATCCTCGACTCCGTCGCCGCCGAGGAGGGCGACACCGCCGCCGGCGACGCGCTGATCCACGCGCTGATCGCGGCCGGCGGCCAGGACGAGGAGTGGCTGACCAACGCCCAGCTCACCGACGCCCATGTCCGCATCTCCAAGGCCGACTACGACCGGTGGACCGCGGATCTCCCCGCTGACCTGCGCGAACAGATGGTCGAGACCTGGGGGCCGACCCCGGGCAAGCTCTTCGTCAACGACAACGACGAGCTCGTGCTGGCCACGCTGCAGGCCGGCAACATCGTCATCCTGATCCAGCCGCCGCGCGGGTTCGGCGAGAACCCGGTCGCGATCTACCACGACCCCGACCTGCCGCCGTCGCACCACTACCTCGGTGCCTATCGCTGGCTCGAGCACGGCTTCGGGGCCGACGCCGTCGTACACCTCGGCAAGCACGGCTCGATGGAGTGGCTGCCCGGCAAGAACGCCGCGCTCTCGGCCTCCTGCGGCCCGGATGCGGCCATCGGCAACATGCCGCTGATCTACCCGTTCCTGGTCAACGACCCGGGCGAGGGCGCCCAGGCGAAGCGCCGGGCGCACGCCACGATCATCGACCACCTGGTGCCGCCGATGGCGCGTGCGGAGTCCTACGGCGACATCGCGCGCCTGGAGTCGCTGATGGAGGAGTACGACCGGATCTCCTCCATGGACCCGGCCAAGCTGCCCGCCATCCGCGGCGAGATCTGGCAGCTGATGAAGGCCGCCGAGCTCCACCGCGACCTCGGCATGGAGGAGCGGCCCGAGGACGACGACTTCGACGACTTCATGCTCCACATCGACGGCTGGCTCTGCGAGATCAAGGACGCCCAGATCCGCGACGGGCTGCACGTGCTCGGTGCCGCGCCGGAGGGTGAGGCACGCGTCAACCTGGTGCTCTCGATCCTGCGCGCCGCGCAGGTGTGGGGCGGCGTCGGCGGTGCCGTGCCCGGGCTGCGGGCGGCGCTCGGGCTCAAGGAGGGCGCCGACACCCGGGCCGTCGACGAGATCGAGACCCAGGCGAAGGATCTGGTGCAGCGGATGGATGCGGCCGGCTGGGACCCGGCGGTCGCCGAGACGCTCCACGACGACCCGGCCGTGCGGCAGGTGCTCGTCTTCGCCGCCGAGCAGGTGGTGCCGCGGCTGAACGGGACGACCGACGAGCTGTCCGCGGTCCTGCACGCGCTGGACGGTGGCTTCGTCCCCGCGGGGCCGTCGGGCTCGCCGTTGCGGGGGCTCGTCAACGTACTTCCGACCGGGCGCAACTTCTACACCGTCGACCCGCGCGCGGTGCCGTCGCGGCTGGCCTGGCAGACCGGGCAGGCGATGGCCGACTCGCTGCTGCAGCGCTACCTGGACGAGACCGGCGACTACCCGACATCGGTCGGGCTCTCCGTCTGGGGCACCTCCGCGATGCGTACGTCCGGAGACGATGTCGCCGAGGTGCTCGCGCTGCTCGGGGTGCGGCCGGAATGGGACGAGGCCTCCCGCCGGATCACCCACCTCGACGTCATCTCGCTCGAGGAGCTGGGCCGACCCCGGATCGACGTGACCGTACGCATCTCCGGGTTCTTCCGCGACGCGTTCCCGCACGTGGTCTCGATGCTCGACGACGCGGTCCGGATGGTGGCCGACCTCGACGAGCCGGACACCGACAACTTCGTCCGCGCGCACACCCTCGAGGACCTCGCCGACCACGGCGACCAGCGCCGCGCGACGTCCCGGATCTTCGGCTCCAAGCCCGGCTCGTACGGCGCCGGGATCCTGCAGGTGATCGAGGCCGGCAACTGGCGCTCCGACCAGGACCTGGCCGACGTCTACGCGGCGTGGGGCGGCTTCGCCTACGGACGCGACCTCGACGGCGCCCCGGCAGCCGACGACATGCGCGCCAACTACCGCCGGATCAAGGTCGCCGCCAAGAACGTCGACTCCGCCGAGCACGACATCGCCGACTCCGACGACTACTTCCAGTACCACGGCGGCATGGTCGCGACCGTCCGCGCGCTGACCGGCAGCGATCCGAAGGCGTACGTCGGCGACTCCACCTCCCCCGACGCCATCAAGACCCGCACGCTGCAGGAGGAGACCAACCGCGTCTTCCGGGCCCGGGTGGTCAACCCGCGCTGGATCTCGGCGATGCAGCGCCACGGCTACAAGGGCGCCTTCGAGTTGGCCGCGACCGTCGACTACCTCTTCGGCTTCGACGCGACCGCCGGCGTGGTACAGGACTGGATGTACGAGAAGCTCGCCCGTGAGTACGTCCTGGACGAGACCAACCAGGAGTTCATGCGATCCTCGAACCCGTGGGCGCTGCGCGGCATCGTCGAGCGGCTGCACGAGGCTGCCGAGCGCGGGCTGTGGGAGTCGCCCGACCCCGAGCTCGTCGCGGCGATGCAGGAGATCTATCTCGACATCGAAGGTGACCTGGAGGAGGAATGAGTTCTTCTGGCAAGCGTCGCATCAAGATCATCGGGGTCGGCCCCGGTGACCCCGACCAGGTCACCCTCGAGGCCGTGGCGGCGATGCGGTCGGTCGACTACTTCCTGGTCACCGACAAGTCGGGCACGGTCAAGCAGGGCATGCCCGACCCGCTGGTCCGGGCCCGCGAAGAGCTGCTCGACCGCCACCTCTCCGCTCCCGCGCGGGTCGTCAAGGTCGACGACGCGCCTCGCGAGCGGCGTGAGGAGTTCACCGGGACCGACGCGGAGTACCGGGCCGCCGTCGCCGCCTGGCACCGGGCCCGGGTCGAGCGGTACCTCGCCGTGCTCGCCGAGCACCCCGGCGACGTCGGCTTCCTGGTCTGGGGCGACCCCGCCTTCTACGACTCCACGATCCGCGTCGTCGACCAGATCTCCGAGCAGCTCGACATCGAGGTCGATGTCATCCCCGGGATCTCCTCGGTACAGCTGCTCGCCGCGCGGCACCGGCTCGTCCTCCACGACGTCGGGCGGCCGCTCTACGTCACCACCGGCCGCGCCGTGCTCGAGGCTGTCGAGGCCGGGCACGACAACCTCGTGGTGATGCTCAACCGGGTCGTCGACCTCCCTGGGCTCGAGGACTGGCGGATCTGGTGGGGCGGCAACCTCGGCACGCGTGAGGAGGAGCTGGTCGCGGGCACGGTCGGCGAGGTTCTGCCGGCGATCGAGTCCGCTCGAGCACGGTTGCGCGAGACGTCCGGCTGGGTGATGGACATCTATCTGTTGCGAGCCCCGCGCCGATGAGCGGGCTGCTGGTCGCCGGCACCACCTCGGACGCGGGCAAGTCGGTCGTGACGACCGGGCTGTGCCGGGCGTTCGCCCGACGCGGCGTCAAGGTGGCGCCCTACAAAGCCCAGAACATGTCCAACAACTCGATGGTCTGCGAGACGCCGGACGGGACAACGGCCGAGATCGGCCGG
Source organism: Nocardioides sp. NPDC087217 (assembly GCF_044744805.1). Lineage (NCBI taxonomy): Bacteria > Bacillati > Actinomycetota > Actinomycetes > Propionibacteriales > Nocardioidaceae > Nocardioides > Nocardioides sp. NPDC087217. The sequence continues at coordinate 457,712 of NZ_JBIUZB010000003.1, read as the reverse complement.
GCCCAGTGGGTACAGGCCCTGGCGGCGCGGGTCACCCCCGAGCCGGCGATGAACCCGGTGCTGCTCAAGCCCGGCTCCGACCACCGCAGCCACGTGGTCCTGATGGGGCATCCCGCGGGCGAGGTCTCCTCCCACGACTGGGAGGCGGGGCGCCGGCATCTCGCGACCGCGGCCCATGCGGCGTACGACGATCTCGCCTCGCGTTTCGAGGTCATCGTCGCCGAAGGCGCGGGCAGCCCGGCAGAGATCAACCTGCGGGCCGGGGACTACGTCAACATGGGGCTGGCCCGGCACGCCGGGCTGCCGACCGTCGTCGTGGGCGACATCGACCGGGGCGGGGTGTTCGCGGCGATGTACGGCACCCTGGCGCTCCTCGAGCCCGGGGACCAGGCCCTGATCAGCGGTTTTGTGGTCAACAAGTTCCGCGGTGATCTCGGCTTGTTGAGGCCCGGGCTCGACTCGCTGGAGTCGCTCACTCAGCGCCCGGTCTTCGGCGTGCTCCCCTGGGAGCCGTCGCTGTGGCTCGACTCCGAGGACGCGCTCGACCTCGAGGGGCGCCGTTCGGCGGCAGGCACGACCCGCAAGGTCGCGGTCGTACGCCTCCCCCGCATCTCCAACTTCACCGACGTCGACGCGCTCGGGCTGGAGCCGGACCTCGACGTCGTCTTCGCCTCCTCGCCGGCCGATGTCGCCGATGCCGATCTGGTCGTCCTGCCCGGCACCCGGTCCACGATCAGCGACCTGGCCTGGCTCCGCGCACGCGGCCTCGACGTGGCCCTGACCGAGCACGTACGCCGCGGCCGCCCGCTCCTCGGGATCTGCGGCGGCTTCCAGATGCTCGGCGGCGTGATCGCGGATCCCGACGGTGTCGAGGGCTCGGTCGCCGAGGTCGAGGGGCTGGGCCTGCTCGACGTACGCACCGACTTCACCCCCGCCAAGAATCTCCGCCTGCCCACCGGGTCGGCGCTCGGGGTCGAGGCGAGCGGCTACGAGATCCACCACGGCCGGATCACCCGCGGCGACGGAGTCACCGAGTTCCTCGGCGGCGCCCGCTCCGGCAACGTCTTCGGCACGATGTGGCACGGCAGCCTGGAGGGCGACGCGCTGCGCGGCGCCTTCCTCGCGGCGACACTCGGCCGCGAGCCGTCCACGGTCTCCTTCCCGGCCGCCCGCGAGCGCCGCCTGGACCTGATCGGCGATCTCGTCGAGGAGCACCTCGACGTCGACGCCCTGCTCGACCTCGCCCTCGCTGGTCGAGCCGACGTCGTGAGGAACGAACGACGTCGCGTCGAGACCAACACGTTCCCCTCGAGCGCGATGGCTGACCGTGTTGGTCTCGACACGCCTCCGCCTAGCGGCTCCGGCGGCTCGACCAGCGGGGAGCGAGGCTCGACCAGCGGGGGCGACGGCTCGACCAGCGGGGGCGACGGATCGACCAGCGGAGGAGCCCAACGATGAGGCTGTTGATCCTGGGCGGGACCGGGGAGGCGCGGGACCTGGCGGCGCGGCTGGTCGACGACGGGGTCGACGTCACCTCCTCGCTGGCCGGACGGGTGGCACGGCCGCGGCTTCCGGTCGGCGCGGTGCGGATCGGTGGGTTCGGTGGGGTCGAGGGGCTGCGGACGGCTCTCGCGGAGTACGACGCGGTCGTGGACGCGACGCATCCGTTCGCCCGCGGGATGTCGGCCAACGCGGCCGAGGCCTGCGAGCTGACCGGCCATCCGCTGCTCCGTCTGGAGCGGCCGGGCTGGACACCCGACCCGTCCTGGGTCTACGCCGACGGCCACGACCAGGCCGCGGATCTCGCCGCTGGCCTCGGCGCCCGACCGTTCATCACGGTCGGCCGCCAAGAGCTCGGCCGCTTCGTACCCGCACTGGCCGGGCGTGCGGCGCTAGCACGCGTGGTCGACCGGCCCGAGCTCGACCTGCCCGAGCCATGGACGCTGCTGACCAGTCGCGGACCGTACGACCTCGAGGGTGAGCTCGCGTTGATGCGGGAGCACCGCACCGACGTACTCATCACCAAGGACTCCGGCGGCACCTACACCCGGCCGAAGATGGATGCGGCGGCCGAGCTGGGCGTGAAGGTGGTCGTCGTCCGTCGGCCGGGCGGGCCCGGCGAGGTCCAGACGGTCAACGATGTCGCCGACGCGGTCACCTGGGTCAAGGGGCTCCGGTGAGCGTCCGCGTCCTCGTCGGGATGTCGGTGACCGATGTCGACCGGCGCCGGGAGCTGCTCGGCTGGGCCGGTGAGCTCGGCGCGAGCCTCGCGTTCCTGCAGATGGGCGGTCCCTCGCTCTCCGCCGAGCTGACCAGGCTCGCCGACTCCGGAGCGACAACCGTCACGCTGGCCGGCGTCAGCCTCGGCCCGCTCGCCCCCGGCCACTCCTGGCTGCGCCGGATCGCGGCCCACTGGTGGCGTGAGCGCCCCGGGGATCGCCCCGAGATCCAGATCGCGACCCGCCTGGCGACCACCCGCGACGACTTCCCCGACGCGCTCGCCGAGACCCGGCCGGTCACCGGCACCGAGCCCGGGCTGACCTCGCCCGCCTGGGAGCGAGTCCCCGACCACGTACGTCAGGTCCTGATCTGCCGCGGCCCCCGCTGCACCGCGAAGGGCTCGGAGGAGACCGCGAGAGCGGTGATCCTGGGCGCGATGGAGGCCGGTCTCGGCGACGACGATCTGCTGATCACCCACACCGGGTGCCAGTTCCCGTGCAACCAGGCGCCGGTGCTCAGCGTCCAGCCCGACGATGTCTGGTACGGCAACGTGGAAGCGGCCGCCGCCCGGGTGATCGTGCGTGATCACCTGGCCGACGACCGCCCCGTGGAGGCCTACCGCCTCCCCCGCTGCTGAACCTTCTCGTGGGCTGCTCACAGGCTCGCGGCAAGGGCCTTTCGCTCCGCGACGGCGCGCTCCGTCGCGTGCAGCCTGATCACCAGGCCGGTCAGTGCCACTCCGATCACACCCCACATGGTGGCGAGCGTGATCAGCGATGCCCGCCGGAAGAACCACAACGTGTCGGCGGGGAAGTCCCCGACCTCGTTGACCGTCGTGAACAGCTCCCCGGCGACGACCATCACGACCAGGTAGGCCGCGATCGCGCCGACCACGGCGAGATAGGTGCCGAACCGTCCGCGCAGCCGCACGGCGGCGTACGTCACCACCACGGCAGCCACGACCGAGAGGGCCTGGAAGGCGAAGTAGACCGCGGTGCGGACACCGATGGTGTCGCCGCTGCCGACCGCCGGCGGGGTCGCCGGATATTTGAGGAAGGGCACCAGCGCGACGGCGACGAACCCGATCAGGGTGACGAGGGCCGTCGACTGTCCCGGCGTGAGCCGTCCGATCCGCCCGAGAGCGAATGCGGCGACCAGCCCCAGGATGCCCCCGAGCGCGACGCCGACGGCCAGGGTGCCGGTCAGCAGCCCCCAGGTGCTCTGGTTGGTGCGGGAGACCTCGGCGGCCTCCTCCTCACCGGCCTCGGAGCCCTCGGCGGCATGCGAGTGCGAGTGCCCGTCGCCACCGGCCTCCTCCAGCGCGATGGCAGCACCGACCTGCGGCTCACCGACGGCGTACGCCACCAGGAAGGTGACGACGCCGGCGAGGAGTCCAGCTAGGAGGCCGCGTACGAGAAATGCACGCGGGCTCATCAGTGGCAGGGGTAGCCGAGCAGGTGACGACCGTCGTGGACCCACTCGTGGATGAGCGTGCCGGACGGGATCGAGACGGCGCCCTGGTCGGCGCTGATGAAGAAGAGCACCAGGAGACCGAGCAGACCGAAGAAGAGCGCCCAGGGGGCCAGCTCACGGAGCGGGATGGTGGGAAGGTCGGCGCCGGCGACGGGCGCCACAGCGTGCTGCGACATATGTCCTCCTCAGGGATACCTGCGTCCCTGTTCGTTGGGGTTGGACGGACACTCGGGTCTGACTCCACCGCCGCGGGGCGATGTCACAGTAGCGCGACTGTGCCGGAGTTCCACCGGCTTCCTCATGTCCGTTGCGTGCACTATAGCGGGATCTCAGCGGAGCCACTCGTTGCCGACGAGGTTGGTGAGATCGGCGATGTCGAGCCTCGGTTCGATCCCGGACTCGGGTGCGAGACCGAAGTGCTCCAGCGAGCGCCGGACCCACTCGGCGGCGTCGATGTTGAGCGGGCCGGAGACCCACATCGCGTAGGGCAGGTTCACGAACCTGTTCTCCTTGACGGCCGGGAGGTCGCGGGAGGCCGGGTTGGCCTTGAGCACCTTGACCTTCTCCTCGTAGGACTGCCCCGGGTAGTCCACGAAGTAGATGACGTCGGGCTCGGCGGCAGCGAAGCGCTCCCAGCCGACCTCGGTCCAGGTGTCCTCGACGTCGGCGGTCGCGTTGGTCACTCCGGCGGTGTCGAAGATCGCCTGCGGTCCCCCGAAGGATCCGGACGTGAAGATCGCGTCGGTGCCGGAGTCGAAGAGGAACGCGGTCGGCTCCTCGTCGGGCTTCGGCGCGCTCTCCAGGGCCGCGCGGCGCTCCTCGATGTCGGCGACGACCTTCTTCGCGGTCGCGTCGTGGCCGGTCAGCTCGCCGATGTTGAGCAGATCGGTACGCAGCGCCGTCCAGGCGTCCATGGTGCCGCGGTCACCGTCCTCCTGCCGGCAGGTCTCGCTGAGCAGGTAGGTCTCGATGCCCCGCTCCTGCACCATCTCGGGAATCAGGTTCCGCGACTCGCTGAACCCGTAGCCCCAGCCCGCGAACATCAGCTGCGGGTCGAGGGCCAGGACCGTCTCCAGCGTCGGATGGTCGTCGCCCACGATCTCGAGCTCGTCGACCCTGTCCTCGGGGTAGGCGAGCTCGAGCAGCTGCTGGTCCCGGGCCAGGCCGGTGACCGCGACCAGCTCCTCGCGGGCACCGACGGCCAGGGCGATGGAGATGATCCCGCCGTCGTAGGCGTACAGCTCGGTGACCGGCTGGTCGACCGTGAGCTTCTCGCCGCAGTTCTCGACGGTGATCGCGTCCTGGCCGGCCTCCTCGGCGGCCTTCTCCGCCGTCCCGCAGGCGGTGAGGATCGTGGTGCCGAGCGCGAGCGCGGCGAGGCAGCCGAGGCCGGGGCGTACGTGGCGGGTGATGCGCTGGTTCATGCGGATCGGTCCTTCCGAGGATGGATGAGCAGGTGGGGCTGGTCGAGGTGTGGGTGCGGCACCTGGACCGAGCCGACGCCGAAGTGGTGCTCCACGCGGATGCTGTCGAGCACCTCGACCGGCGGCCCGTGGGCGACGACGGTGGCCGGGCCGCTGTCGGGGTCACTGCCTCGGGGCCGGCCGAGGACGGCGAGCCGGTCGAAGGAGCGGAGCGCCAGGTCGAGGTCGTGGATGGTCGCGACGAGGGTCTCGGCCCGCTCGGCGACGCTCTGCAGCAGCCGCAGCTGCCAGGCGACGTCGAGATGGTTGGTGGGCTCGTCCAGGAGCATCACCGGGCTCTCCTGGGCGAGGCCCCGGGCCATGACCGCGCGGCGCCGCTCGCCGCCGGAGAGCCGGTCGCACGGGTCGTCGATGCGGTCGGCGAGGCCGACGGCGTCGAGGGCCGCCCGGACGATCTCCCGCTCCTGGCGCCCGCCTCGCGACCAGGGCCGGGTGCGGGGCACCCGGCCCAGCGCGACCATCTCCCCGACGAGCAGCTCGGCGGAGGCGACCTCCTCCTGGGGGACGTACGCCAGCCGGCGGGCGCGTTCGCGCGAGCCGATCCGGGCGGTCTCCTGGAGCTGTCCGGACTCGTCGGCGAGACAGGCCTGGCCGGTGCTGGGCCGCAGCACCCCGGCGAGGATCCGCAGCAGCGTCGACTTCCCCACGCCGTTGACGCCGACGATGCCGAGGCGGGCGCCCACCGGCACGTCCAGGTCGACGTCGCGCAGCACCTCGCGCTGGCCCAGCCGCGCTGAGACCCCGCGAAGCCGGAGCGCGGCCGGCGACCCACTCATCGGTCACCGCCGAACCGATACTGACCGCGACCGAGCAGCAGCAGGAACAGCGGCGCGCCGACGACGCCGGTGACCACCCCCAGCGGGATCTCCTGCGGGCGTGCCACCAGCCGGGCGAGCACGTCGACCCACAGCAGGAACACCCCACCTGCCAGGGCCGCGACCGGGAGCACCACCCGGTGCCGCGCGCCCACGAGCAGCCGGGCCGCGTGCGGCACGATCAGACCGACGAACCCGATCCCACCACTGACCGCGACCAGGATCCCGACCAGCACCGCCAGAGCGACGAAGAGAGTCGTACGCAGCGCCGCGACGTTCACGCCGAGCGCGGCAGCGGTCTCAGGCCCTGCGGCGAGGGCGTCCAGCCAGCGGTGCAGAGCCAGCATCCCGAGACCGAGGACGAGGCTGAGTGCCGCGGGCAGCCACAGCTTCTCCCAGCTGGCACCGCCGACGCTGCCGAGCATCCAGAACATCACCGAGTCCGCCGCGCGCGGATCATCGCTCATGAAGACCAGGAACGAGGCGATGGCGGAGAGCCCCGAGGAGAGCACGACCCCGGAGAGCACCAGCCGGATCGGGGTCAGCCCACCTTGGGCGGTGGCCACCAGCCAGACCAGCAGCGCCGAGCCGACGGCTCCGAGCAGGGCGCCGCCGGAGACGGCGTAGGCGCCGAGACCGGCCAGCGCGCCCGTGGTGATCGCGGCCGTCGCCCCCACCGAGGCGCCGGAGCTGATCCCGAGGAGGAACGGGTCGGCGAGCGGGTTGCGGACCAGGGTCTGCATGCCGGCACCGGCCACGGCCAGACCCGCGCCGACGGCGAGCGCCATCAGCGCCCGGGGGACGCGCAGCTCCCACACGATCACGTCCCACTTCCCCGGTGCGTCGCCCTGGAGCCGGTCGACGACGGCCGCGACGACCTCGCCGAGAGGGATCCGCTCGGAGCCGAAGGCCAGGGACGCCACGGCGCTGAGCGTCGCGGCGAGCAGCAGCCCGACGGCCAGCGGCACGAACGGCAGCCGCCGCCTCCCGGCACCGGCGGGGCTCGGGATCAGGGTGGGGGTCTCGCGGCACGGCGTCTGCACGCAGTTCGGCCTCTCAGGTCCTCTGGACCCTGGTCGCGAGGGCCGTGACGAACGTCTGAGCCGACAGGTTTTCGGACTCGGGTTCAACCGGCGACGCTGCCTTCCCAGGGACCCGTTCCCCAGTGGCTGCCTAGCGTCGCCGTCGCCCTCACCGCTGCGCGCCAGTCCCGGATTCACACCGGAGTTCCCTGGCATCCATCAGGATGCGTTCGACTCGGCGCAGAGGCTAGCACGGGTCGTCGAACCGGTGCCGGGGATGTTTCCGACGACACGGCGAAGCACAAGATCTAGGAAGTTGCATTGATGTAATTCCCGCATATAGTGGTCCTCGCAGCTGGTTCTCCCACCTCGGCGACGGGGCGGGAGAGGCAAGAGGGAACCCGGTGCGAGTCCGGGACTGCCCCGCAGCGGTGAGTGGGAACGACCGCCGTCACGAAGCACTGGGAGCAAGCCATGCCCCTGGGAAGCGACGGCCACTAGGACCAGCACGACCACGCCCACGAGTCCGAAGACCTGCCAGTGCCCACCTCATGGTGGGGTCCGCGACCTCGAGGGAAGGTCAGGGGATCGAGCGAGCACCACGTGACCGGGTCCGCCCGGGCGCGCTGCCGTCGTCCTCCCTGCCCCGGCACGGATGCACGAGACATCCAGCGGGCCGCGGGGCCCGCGTGAGCAAGGGGCATGGGCTTGATCGACACCGAGGGTCTACCGATCCGCACCGAGAAGTCGGCGTACGTCTTCGACTATCCGATGGCCGAGGACCTGGCCAAGAAGCAGCGGAGCATCTTCTGGACCGCCGAGGAGATCCCGGTCGAGAACGACAAGCAGGATTTCCTGGTCAACATGACCGACGCCGAGCAGGCGGCGGTGAAGACGACGCTGAAGCTGTTCACCATCTACGAGCTGATCCTCGGCGGTGAGGTGTGGGGCGACCGGATCTTCCACGCGTTCCCGCGTCCGGAGGTCCAGATGATGGCCAACGCCTTCTCGTTCGCCGAGCTGAACATGCACGCGCCGTTCTACGCGAAGCTCAACAAGGTGCTGATGATCGACACCGAGGAGTTCTACGACTCCTACAAGAACGACCCGGTGCTGGCCGAGCGGATCCAGTTCGTGTGGGACGCGATCGCCGACGAGGACCTCCTCTACGCGCTGAGCGTCTTCACGCTGATGGAGAACTGCGTCCTCTACTCCAACTTCGCCTTCCTCAAACACTTCCAGTCCGGCGGGAAGAATCTGCTGCAGAACGTGATCAGCGGCATCAACTTCTCCGCCCGCGACGAGAACCTGCACGCCACCGGCGGCGCCTGGCTGTTCAACACCACCCTGGACGAGTACGCCGCCACCGTCCCGGCCGACAAGTTCGAGGCCGAGCGTGACGACCTCTTCGCGAGGGTTCGTGGCGTCGCCGAGCACCTCTACGCCCACGAGGCCCGGATCGTGGAGATGCTCTTCGACCACGGGCCGATCACCGGCATCGACCAGGCCGACCTGGAGACCTTCGTGAGGTCCCGCATCGACATGACCCTGGAGAACATGCGGATGGAGCCGCTGTTCAACGTCGAGGCCAACCCGATCGCCGAGTGGTTCTACAGCGGCATCAACGGCACCCAGTTCCACGACTTCTTCCAGGTCACCGGCAACGAATACAACCGCAACATCGGCGAGACGGAGTTCAGCTTCTAATGAGCAACAGCAACTGGGAGGCGCTCTCCGCCGAGCGCAAGGCCCTGCAGGCCGACGGCGTCGTGCCCGCCTTCATGACCACGGCGGGCTATGCCATGTTCAAGGCCAAGTACACCGTCGCCGACCAGAGCGTCCGGGAGCGCTACGAGACCATCGCCAGCACCGCCGGCGACCTCGCCGACGAGATGTACCCCCGCGAGGACGGCGTCTCCTGGACGGAGCGGTTCTTCGAGGCTATCTGGAACGGCTGGCTCTCGCCGTCGACGCCGGTGCTGTCCAACCTCGGCACCGACCGGGGTCTGCCCGTCTCGTGCGAGGGCTCGTACGTCGAGGACTCGGTGTGGGGCTTCTACGAGACCCTCAAGGAGGCGGCGATCCTCTCCCAGAACGGGTTCGGGACCTCGGCGTACCTCGGTGATGTCCGGCCCCGCGGCGCGAAGTTCAGCGACAACGGCAAGGCCAACGGCGTGGTCCCGGTCTTCTGCAACTTCGTGGAGATGACCAACCAGATCAGCCAGGGCGCCACCCGCCGCGGCTCCTGGGCGGGCTACCTGCCCGTGGACCACCCGGACTTCTACGAGCTCGCCGACCTGATCTTCCGCGAGCCCGCCAACAAGAACATCGGCTGGATCTTCAGCCAGGCGTTCATCGACCGGATGCTGGCCGGGGATCGCGATGCTCTGGAGCGCTACCAGCGGGTGCTGAAGATCCGGGTCGTGCTCGGCAAGGGCTACATCTGGAAGGTCGACACCGTCAACGCGGCCCAGACCGAGTCCTACAAGGCCAACGGGCTGGAGAACAAGGCCTCCAACCTGTGCTCGGAGATCACCCTCTTCTCCGACGAGGACCACTCCTACACCTGCGTGCTCTCCTCGCTGAACCTCTCGACCTACGACGAGTGGAAGGACCAGGACACGGCGTACGTCGCGACCGTCTTCCTCGACGCGGTCGCCGAGGCGTTCCTGCGCAAGGCCCGCACCATCCGTGGTCTGGAGCGGGCGGTGCGCTACACCGAGAAGGCCCGCAGCCTCGGGCTGGGCGTGATGGGCTACCACGACTACCTGCAGAAGCAGCGGGTGCCGTTCGAGTCGGACAAGGCGGCGGCGCTCAACAAGGACATCTTCGAGCGGATCTCGGCGGATGCCGACGCCGCGTCGCGGTGGATGGGCTCGGTCGCGGGCATCCCGGAGTGGTGCGTCGGACGGCGCAACTCCCACCTGATGGCGATCGCGCCGACGATGAGCACCGCGGTGATCGTCGGCGGCACCAGCCAGGGCATCGAGCCGTACGTCGCCAACGTCTGGAACCAGACCACCTCGGCCGGCGAGATGCCGCGGGCCAACCAGAACCTCGTCGAGGTCATGGAGGAGCGCGGGGTCTACGACCAGGCGCACATCGACGACATCGTCGACCACGGCGGTTCCGTCCAGCACGTCGACTGGCTCGACGAGCACGAGAAGGACGTCTTCAAGACGGGCTACGAGATCGACCAGGAGGTCCTGCTCGCTCGCGCATCGGACCGGCAGGTCCACATCGACCAGGCCCAGTCGCTCAACCTGTTCTTCCAGGCCGACGCGACCCCGCAGTACATCAGCAAGATCCACAAGCTGGCCCTGCTCGACCCGAACATCAAGAGCCTGTACTACCTGCGCTCGCGAGCCGGCATCCAGGCCAGCAAGCAGACCCGCACTTCGAACTGACCACCTGCGACCGAGAGGCATGACCATGAACGAGAACCCGACCACCACCGACGCCATCGACGATCTCACCTGGGACGACTGGAGCGACGCCGCGGTCTGTGCCATCGAGAACGGCCCGGACTGCGAGGCCTGCGAAGGATGAGCGACCCCACCACCGGGCGGCCGACGCTGACGGTCTGCCGCGGCTGCTGCTGCGGGACGGAGCGGAAGTCGCCCGGGGTGGACCATGCGGCCGTGCTCACGACGCTGAACGCGGCGGCCGGGGAGTCGGCAACGGTACGTGTCGCCGACTGCCTCGGCCCGTGCGAGCGTGCCGACGTCGTGGTGGTCGGCCCCTCACCCGAGGGGCGGCAGCGCGGGGCGCGGCCGGTCTGGGTCGCCCGGGCCGGCTCGGTGCGGGTCGCCGACGCCCTGGCCGAGTGGACCCGCGCCGGCGGACCGGGCATCGCCGAGGCACCACCCGCCGTCCTGGCTCGGGCCTTCCGTCACGGGCGCTGAGTGATGACGGCGTACGCCGCCGCGACCAGGGCCGCGCCGATGCCGACCCTGCGTGCCAGCGTGGTGGCGCTGACCACGTCGGCGGGGGTGGCGTCGCGGCCGTCGCCCATCACCGCGCGGTGCTCGACACGGTTGCCGTAGTAGCGGTTCGTGCCGCCGAGGCGGATGTCGAGGGCACCCGCGAAGGACGCCTCGACGACGCCGGCGTTCGGGCTCGGGTGCCGCGCGGCGTCGCGCCGCCAGGCCTCCCACGCTTGCCTGGCCCGCGACGACGCGGCGGCCAGGGTGAGCAGGCCGGAGAGGCGCGAACCGGGCAGGTTGAGCAGGTCGTCGAGGCGGGCGCTGGCCCACCCGAAACTCTCGTAGCGGTCGTTGTGGTGCCCGACCATCGCGTCCAGGGTGTTGGCGGCGCGGTAGCCGAGCAGGCCGGGTACGCCCGCGACGGCGCCCCACACCAGCGGTGCGACCACTGCGTCCGAGGTGTTCTCGGCGACGCTCTCGACCACGGCCCGGGAGACCTCGGAAGCGTCGAGCTCCTCGGTGTCGCGGCCTACGAGGTGGGTCAGCCGCTGTCGCGCGGCCGGGAGGTCGCCGCGGTCGAGATGGGCGTGGACGGCCAGCGCCTCCCGCTCCAGCGAGCGGCCGCCCAGGACCGCCCAGGTCGCGGCGGCGGTGACCAGGGTTCTCCCCGCTCTTCCCGGAGCGGCACGTTCGGCAACCGCTCCGAGGACCACCGCTCCCCCGACCAGGGCGGCCGCGTGCAGGACCCCGCGGGCACGGTCGTCCGAATACCAGGCCCGTTCGGCCCGCATCGCCACCGTGCCGAACCCGGCGACGGGGTGGTAGCGCCGCGGGTCCCCGAGCAGCCGGTCGAGCGCGAAGCCTGCGAGGAGCCCGACCGCCCGTGCCCTCATCTCGAAGCTCCTGACCGGGGGCCGCCGGCACTTTCCCGCCATGGCGGGGATGTTCGGCATACCGGGTGGCGAGACGGCGGCATTTTCCCGCCATGGCGGGAAAGTGTCGCTGCCGCGAGGGCGATCCACTCGGGTGTCACGCCTTCACCTGCTGCTCGAGCTGGTGCAGGAGGCGGTCGGTGACCTTGGGCGGACGTACGGCTATCCGCACCCACTCCGGACCGAGCCCGGGGAACGTGTCCGCCCGGCGTACGGCGATGCCCTGCTCGCGCAAGGCCTCACGGACTCCGGCGCCCGGGCGGGCCAGGACGAACGAGGCGGCCGAGGGGACGTACTCGATCTGCTGGTCCCGCAAGCCCGCCTCGAGGTGGTCGCGCCAGGTGGCGATCCGCTCGGCGCGGTCGCGGGCCTCCGCGCTCGCCCGCTCGGTAGCGCAGGCGATCATCGCAGCGGCGGCGGTGGCCGACACCGACCACGGCGTGCGTACGGCCTCGAGGTCGCCGATCGCGGCGGGATCGCCGACGACGTAGCCTGCGCGGACCCCCGGGATCGACCAGTGCTTCGTCAGGCTGCGGATCACCAGCAGGCCCCCTGCATGCTCGCCGGTGAGGGTCTCGGGCTCGGCAGGAACCGCGTCCATGAACGCCTCGTCGACCACGACAAGGCGGCCAGGACGGAGGAGGGCGCGAAGGGTCGTGGCGGGATGGAGCGCGCCGGTGGGGTTGGTCGGGTTGCCGACGACGACGAGGTCCGCGTCGGCGGGCACGGCCGCCGGGTCGAGGGCGAACCCGTCCTCGGCCCGGAGGCGTACCTCGGTGACCGTGTGGCCGGCCTGCTCGAGCGCTGCGTGGGGTTCGGTGAACTGCGGGTGCACGACGACGGGCCGCCGCCATGGCCTGGCCCGGGCGACCAGCGTGAACGCCTCCGCCGCTCCCGCCGTCGGGAGCACCTCGGCCCGCTCGCGGCCGTGGTGCTTGGCCAACGCCGCCCGCGCCGGCCCCTCGTCGGGGTAGGCCGCCGATGCCAGCGACTCGTGCAGCGCCTGGTCCAGCCACTCCGGCCGCTCATCGGGGTAGACGTTCACCGCGAAGTCGAGCAGCCCCTCCCCCACCTCGACATCCCCATGGTGCCGCAGCGGATCGGCCGGCGGGCCGTCCGTCGCGGCGGGCATTTCCCCGCCATGGCGGGATTCTGAAGGCGGGTTGTTGCTCGTCTCTCCGCACTTTCCCGCCATGGCGGGAAAGTGCGGCGCCGACCTATGAGCCGCGACCGCGAACCGGGCCGCCAGGTGCGGATGGCCGGCCCAATGCACATGCAGGTACGAAGCATGCAAGGTCTCCGACGCGTACCCCGTCAGCGCCGAGGCGTCAGCGGCGTCCGCCGAGTTGGCACTTATGCCGGTCGAGTTGGCACTTGTGGGTTGCGAAACTCGACCTTCGTCGTCCACAACTGCAGTCTCGCCCACCACACCTGCCGTTTCGATCGACGTAGGTGACGTCTCGGGCGACGCGACTGACGTCTCGACCTTCCAGGCGGCTCGGGGGCCGGCGGGGGGCGAGGTGGTGGTGCGGTGGAACTCGTGGCCGGTGACCTGCTCGCCGGCGCGGGTGAGGAGGGAGTCGGAGGCAGCAGTGGCGACCGGGTAGCGCAGGGTCAGCCGCTCGCTCATCGCGGCGTGGGCTGGGATGGCACCGGCCATCGGCACGCCGTCGAGGGACTCGGCCAGGTAGAGGAGACCGGCGCACTCGGCGACGGTCGGCACCCCGGCCTCGACGGCCGCCCGGAGGTCGCGGAGCAGGCTCGTGTTGGCGGCGAGGTCGGCGGCGTACATCTCTGGGAAGCCGCCGCCGAGGTAGATCCCCCTGGTGCCCTCGGGCAGCGCGGGATCGGTGAGTGGGTCGAAGGCGCGTACGTCGCAGCCCGCCGCCTCCAGGAGCTCCTCGGTCTCGGGGTAGCGGAACGTGAAGGCGCGTCCGCCGGCCACGGCGATCACGGGAGGAGCCGTGTTGGTCTCGACACGCCTCCGCCTAGCGGCTCCGGCGGCTCGACCGACGGTGCAACCGTTGGTTGAGCCGGCGTCGTGAGGAACGAGCGACGCCGTGTCGAAACCAACACGGTCGCTCTCGCGCAACGCCGCCACCGGATCCCAAGGATCCCCGTCCAGCGCCGGAGCCGAGCGGGCGACGTCGAGCAGGGCGGACAGGTCGAGGTGGGCGGCGACCTGCTCCCCCAGCCGCTCGATCAGCGCGACCGACTCGTCGCGCTCCGCGACCGGGACGAGGCCGAGGTGGCGCGACGGGGACGCGAGCGTCTCGTCGCGGGGGAGCATGCCGAGCACCGGCAGCCCGATCTGCTCCAGCGCTCGCCGGATCTCCTCGGCGTTGCGTCCCGGGGAGCAGCGGTTGAGCACGACTCCCCCGATGCGTACGGATGGGTCGAAGGCTGCCATCCCGGCAGCGATCGCGGCAGCGGAGCGGGACATCCGGGCGACGTCGAGGACCAGGACCACCGGCGAGGAGGTCAGCGCCGCGACGTGGGCGGTGGAGGCGAAGCCGTCGGTGCCGAGGCGGCCGTCGTAGAGGCCCATGACACCCTCGATGACCGCGACGTCCGCGCCGGCGGCGCCGTGGAGCAGCAGCGGCACGACCCGCGACTCCCCCACCAGGTGAGGGTCGAGGTTGCGGCCCGGGCGTCCGGTGGCGAGCGCGTGGTAGCCCGGATCGATGTAGTCCGGGCCCACCTTGTGACCGCTCACGACGCTCCCGGAGGCACGCAGCGCCGCCATCAGCCCGGTCGCGATCGTCGTCTTCCCCGAGCCGGTCGAGGGAGCAGCGACCACCAGCCGGGGCAGGGTCACCATTCGATGCCCCGCTGGCCCTTCTGGCCGGCGTCCATCGGGTGCTTGATCTTGGTCATCTCGGTGACCAGGTCCGCGACCTCGAGCACGGCGGGGTCGGCGTCGCGGCCGGTGATCACCACGTGCTGGCGCCCCGGCCGCTCGGCGAGGACGGAGGCGACCTCCGCGGCGTCGACCCAGCCCCATTTGATCGGGTAGGTGAACTCGTCGAGGACGAGCAGGTCGTACGTCTCCGCGGCCAGGCACCGCTTGATCTCGGCCCAGCCCTCGGCGGCGGCCGCGGCGTGGTCCTCGGCGTCGCCCTGCTTGCGGCTCCAGGACCAGCCGGAACCCATCTTGTGCCAGTCGACCGGCCCGCCCTCGCCGGTCTCCTCGTGCAGCTTCCCGAGGCGCTCGAGCACGGTCTGCTCGCCGATGCGCCACTTGGCCGACTTCACGAACTGGAAGACCCCGATCCGCCAGCCCTGGTTCCAGCCGCGCAGCGCGAGCCCGAAGGCGGCGGTCGACTTCCCCTTGCCGGGGCCGGTGTGGACCATCACCAGGGGCCGGTTGCGACGCTGGCGGGTGGTGAGCCCGTCATCAGGTACGTTCAGCGGCTGTCCCTTCGGCATCAGGCAGCGCCCCTTCCCATGGTGGATCCGGTGAACCCGTGGACGGCGGAGGTCAGCGCCTCGGCGCTCACCTCGGCGACCGGCACGTGCTCGGCGCCCAGGTGCACGGCCAGCTGGCGGGCCAGCCCGAGCCGCATCGGCCCGCTCTCGGAGTCGATGACGACCGTGGTGACACCGAGTCCGGCGACGTACGCGGCGGCCTGCTGCGAGCGCCGGACGGCCTCCTTGCCGTGGGTCTTGGAGTTCGCGCGACCGTCGGTGACGACCACCAGCAGCGGTCGCAGATCGGGGTCACGCAGGTGCTCGCGCTGGAGCACGCGGGCGGCCTCGAGGAGGCCTTCGGCCAGCGGCGTACGTCCTCCGGCGGGCACCTCGTCGAGGCGGGCCGCGGCGAGGTCGACCGACCCGGTCGGCGGCAGCACCAGCTCGGCACCCTCACCCCGGAAGGTGATCATCCCGACCTTGTCGCGGCGCCGGTAGGCGTCGAGCAGCAGCGAGAGGACGGCGCCCTTGACCTGCGCCATCCGCTTGCGTGCGGCCATCGACCCGGAGGCGTCCACGCAGAAGAGGACCAGGTTGGCCTCGCGGCCCTCGCGGACCGCGGTGCGGAGGTCCTCGATCCGGAGCTCGACCTTCGACGAGGTACGGTCCCGGGCGCTCTGCTTGCCTGCGGCCGCCTTGAGCGTCTCGACGAGGTGGAGCGAGCCACGGGTGCTGGTGTCCGCGCCGATGCGGCGGCCGCTGCTGCCGATCGCCTTGCTCCGGCCGCCGGAGCGGCCGGTGCCCAGGCCGGAGACGGTCAGCAGGCGGGGGCGGTATGCGGCGCCTGCGGCGGTGACCGTGTTGGTTTCGACACCGCTCGCTGCGCTCGCGGGCTCAACCAGCGAAGAGTCGTCGCTCGCGGGCTCGACCGGCGGGGACTGCTGATCGGTGGTCGGGGACTCCGCGTCGGTCGAGTCGTCGGAGCCGCCAGGCGGAGGCCCAGCGGAATCTGGCTCAGTGGGACCAACAGAGTCGTCAGCGCCACCTTCGTCGGAGTCCCCACCCTCAGGCGGCTCGGGCGGTAGCTCCTCGTCGCCGAGGATGCGGTCGAGCAGGTCCTCGTCGAGCCCGGGAGCGTCGAAGGGGTTGCGACGGCGGCGGTGCGGGAGGGCCAGCAGCGCGGCCCGGCGGATGTCTTCGCGGGTGACCTCGGAGCGCCCGGCCCAGGCGGCGTGCGCGACCGCGGTGCGGGCGGTGACGATGTCGGCGCGCAGCCCGTCGACCTCGAACGCCGCGCAGACCTCGGCGATCTTGAGCAGACCGGGCGCGGTGAGCCGGACCTTCCCGACGAGGGCGCGGGCGGTGGAGACGCGTGCGGTCAGGTCACGCTCGGCGGCCACATAGCGCTCGACGAACGCGGGCGCGTCCAGGTCGAACGCCATCCGGCGGCGTACGACCTCGGCGCGCAGCGCCGGATCCCGGGGCGCGGCGACCTCGACGGTGAGCCCGAAGCGGTCCAGGAGCTGCGGGCGCAGCTCGCCCTCCTCGGGGTTCATCGTGCCGATCAGCACGAACCGTGCGGCGTGCTCGACCGAGACCCCGTCGCGCTCGACCGAGACCCGGCCCATCGCCGCCGCGTCCAGCAGCAGGTCGACCAGGTGGTCGTGGAGCAGGTTGACCTCGTCGACGTAGAGCAGGCCGCGGTGGGCCCGCGCCAGCAGCCCCGGCTCGAACTCGACGGCGCCGCGCGAGAGCGCGCTCTCCAGGTGGAGCGAGCCGACGACGCGGTCCTCGGTGGCGCCGACCGGGAGCTCGACCAGCCGCACCGGCCGGCTCTCCACGACGGCGGCGGACCCGAACGGGCCGTCCGGCGACTCCGCGGAGGGGTCGGCCGGGTCGATCGAGAACCGATCCCCGGCGTAGACCGAGATCGAGGGCAGCACGGCCGCCAGACCGCGTACGGCCGTCGACTTCGCGGTCCCCTTCTCGCCACGGACCAGGACCCCGCCGATCTCCGGGGAGATGGTGGTGAGCACGAGCGCGAGGCCCATGTCGTCGAGGTCGTCCGCCTGGCAGCCGAGGACGGCAGAAAATGGGTAGTGCACCGGCATGAGAGGCTCCCGCTCCCTATCGCGTTGATTGGATGGACGCGGGGCCGGTCTTCGGACTTGTCGAGTCCCCGTGATGGGGCTCGATTCACCGCAGCGGGCCTGTGCCGGAATCTCACCGGCTTCCCAGATTCTCCCCAGTCGGGGCACCTCGCGCCTGTGCGGTCACTGTAGCGTCTGGCCTCATGATCGTCGTGGTGGGCATCGGTGCCGGAGGTTGGGACGAGATTCCCGTACGTCACCAGCAGCTGATCCTGGAGTCCGCCGTCCTCCTCGGCGGCAAGCGTCATCTCGACCTCGTCCCCGACGTACCCGGCCAGCGCCGCGAGCCCTGGCCGTCCCCGCTGCGCGAGGGGCTCCCGGCTCTCCTCGAGTCGCTGCCGGACGGCTCACCCGTCGTGGCGCTGGCCTCGGGCGACCCGCTGGTCTCCGGCATCGGAACGACCCTGATCTCGCTTCTCGGCCGGAAGAACGTACGCATCGAGCCGGCCGTCTCCTCCGTCGCCCTCGCCCGCGCCCGGATGGGCTGGCCGGCGGAGTCGTGCGCGGTCGTCAGCGTCGTCGGCCGCGACGTGTCGCTGGTCGCCCGCGAGCTCGCCCCCGCTCGCCGGATCCTCGCGCTCTCCTCGGACGGATCGACCCCCGCCTCGATCGCGAACCTCCTGGTCACGGCCGGTTTCGGAGGGTCCATGATGACCGTTCTGGGCGATCTGGGAGCGGAGACCGAGAGCGCGCGGACCGGGACCGCCTCGACCTGGGCGGGCGAGTCGCCGCGGCTCAACGTCGTGGCGATCGAGTGCGTCGGCACCACCCTCCTCGGCTGGGCCGCGGGCCTGCCCGACGACGTCTTCGAGAACGATGGTCAGCTCACCAAGCGCGACCTGCGCGCCTCTGCTCTGGCACGCCTGGCCCCCACCCCCGGGGCGCACCTGTGGGACGTCGGCGCCGGCGCCGGCTCGGTCGGGATCGAGTGGATGCGGGCGCACCCCTCCTGCACCACGACCGCGGTCGAGGCCTCGCCCGAGCGGGCGGCCCGGATCGCCCGCAATGCGACCCGTCTCGGCGTGCCCGGCCTCACCGTCGTCCAGGGCCGCGCCCCCGACGCGCTGCGCGATCTCCCTGCGCCCGACGCGATCTTCATCGGCGGCGGCGCCACCCGCACCGGAGTGCTCGACACCTGCCTGGCCGCCCTCCGCCCCGGCGGCCGGCTCGTCGTCCACGGTGTGACGCTGGAGACCGAGCAGCTGCTGGCCACCGCCTATCAGCAGCACGGCGGCGAGCTCACCCGCATCGCCGTCGAGACCTCCGCCCCCATCGGCACCTTCACCGGCTGGACTCCCGCACGGACGGTGACGCAGTGGTCCTTCGTCGTCCCTGCCGACGGCTCCGTCGGAGCGTCTATCCGTTGGTGAAACTCCGGTGAACGAAAATTCGTTCGCCCGCCGCGTCCCCGCCCACACCCAGGGAAGGAAAATTCCTTCCGCTACCAACGGGTCCGAACTGGAGGCCTCGCCGCCGAACGAATTTTCGTTCGCCTCCGGTCCGCCACCGAGCGGCGGTCGCCGCGTGGAAGAAAAATTCCTTCCACCCACCAAACCACCCCGACTACCGGTGCAAGGTCAAACCAGGATTCCCAAGCCCGTGACCAACTCAAAACTCCGCGCCACACCCCTGCCGCCGACCCGAAAGCCAGCCAAAATTCTCGGCGACGTCCGGTGTCAAGGCGATGTATCGAGCTTGTCGAGATGATCGCCGAAGGCGACCGGCGCCAGCCGGCGGCCGAAGGCCGTCCTTTACTCCGGACGGCGCCGAGAACACCCTCCAAGAACGGGTCGGCGGCAAACACCAACCACGAAAAACCTCAGCGCCCCGAGAGATACCTCTCCTCATGAACCACGGAGGACAGCTCCGACCGATGCCTCCACCCAAACCGCTCGAGGTCGGGAACACCCGGGAGACCTTCGACGTGTCCGACGCAGAGCCAAGCCACCGGACGTACGTGCGACGGAAGCCCGACCAGCGACCGCAGGAACTCCTCGCGGTAGAAGCTGACCCAGCCAACGCCGAGGCCCTCGGCGGTGGCGGCGAGCCAGAGGTTCTGGATCGCGAGGACGGTCGAGTAGAGCCCCGCGTCGGCGATGGCATGCCGCCCGAGGACCTGTGACCCGCCGCGAGTCGGGTCGTAGCCGACGACCACCCCGAGCCCGGACTCGCAGATGCCCTCGATCTTGATCCGGGAGAACGTCTCGGCCCGCTCCCCGGAGAGCGAGGACGCGAACACGTCCCGCTCGGTGGCAACGTGCTCACGGAAGGCCGCCAGCGTCTCCGGCGAGCGCACCAGCACGAAGTCCCACGGCTGCGTCATCCCGACACTCGGCGCGGCGTGGGCTGCCGACAGAACCCGCTCGAGCACGGCAGGGTCGACCGGCTCACCGGTGAACTCCGCACGCGTGTCCCGACGGCGGTTGATCGCGTCGTAGAGCTCCATCAGGCACCTCTCGCCCTGGTGGTCGAGCTTGTCGAGACCCGCGGGCGAGCCGCATCGTAGAGGAACGACTCGCCTCCGTCGCGGGCCAGGGCGGGCCCGGCGAGGATGATGGCTGCCTGCCTCAGACCCGCCTCCTCGACCGCGTCGGAGATGGTCGACACCGTCCCGCGAAGCACCCGCTCCTCGGGCTGGCTGGCGCGGTAGACGACCACCACCGGGCACTCCGGGCCGTAGTAGGGCAGCAGCTCGGCCATCAGCTCACGGGTGCGACGGATCGCCAGGTGGAGCACGAGCGTGGCGCCGGTCGCGGCGTACGCGGCGAGAGACTCCCCCTCAGGCATGGCCGTCGACCTGGCCTGCGTGCGAGTGAGGACGACCGACTGCGCCACCAGCGGCACGGTCAGCTCCCGGCCCACGAGCGCGGCTGCCGCGGCGTAGGCGGGCACGCCCGGCGTCACGTCCCAGGGCACCTGGGCGGCATCGAGCCGCCGGGTCTGCTCGGCGACCGCCGAGTAGACCGACGGGTCGCCGGAGACGAGGCGTACGACCTGCTTGCCATCCCGGTGCGCGGCGACGATCTCGCCGACGATCTGGTCCAGGTCGAGCTTCTGGGTGTCGACCAGCTCGGCCGCGGGGCTGCAGTGCGCCAGCACGTCGGGGTCCAGGTAGGTGCCGGGGTAGAGCACCACGTCGGCGGCCTCGAGCAGTCTCGTCGCGCGTACGGTCAGCAGGTCGGCCGCGCCGGGGCCGGCACCGACGAAGTGCACGGTCTGCTGGGTGGTCACTGGACGTACCTCGGCGTCCAGACCTGCCCAGCGGCGGTCGCCCGGGTCGAGCTCGCCCCGACGATGACCAGGCACTTCATGTCGATGGTCGATGGGTCGAGGTCACCGAGCGTGGTCACCGTCAGCGACTCCTCGGCCCGCCCGACGTCACGCCCGACGACGACCACGGTGTCCGGCTTGCGCTGCTCGAGGAGCACGTCGCGAGCCCGGCCGATCTGCTCGGTGCGCGAGCGCGAGGCCGGGTTGTAGATGGCCAGCACGAGGTCGGCGGCCGCGACCGCGCGCAGGCGGTCCTCCACGACGGACCACGGCTTGAGCCGGTCGGAGAGGGACATCACCGCGAAGTCGGCCCCGACCGGGGCGCCCGCCCGCGCGGCCACCGCCTGGACGGCGCTGACCCCGGGCAGCACCCGGACGCGTACGCCGGCATAGGCCGGATCCTCGGCCGCCTCGAAGACGGCTGACGCCATCCCGAAGACACCCGCGTCGCCGCCGGAGACGACGGCGACCCGCTCCCCGGCGAGCGCCAGGTCCAGCGCGTGCCGGGCCCGGTCGACCTCGACGGTGTTGCCCGACGCGTGCCGCCGCAGCCCTTCGCGTTGCGGCACCCGGTTGACGTACGGCGCGTAGCCGACGACGTGGCCGACCTCGGCCAGCGCCGAGCTCACCTCGGGCGTCAGCCACCCGTCCGGCCCCGGCCCGAGTCCGACGACGAGGACCTCCCCGGTGTCCCCGGAGGTCGAGCCCGTCGAGACGCCCCCGCGCGTCACCTCGACGGACTCGACCGCGGGGAGCTCTTGCCGCAGCCGCGCCGCGGCGGGTCCGGGAGCCGTGTCTCCGGGCACCACGATGAGCGAGAAGTACGGCACGGAGGACGGGTCGACATCGGCCACCGGCAGCCAGCGCTCCTCGGGCTGCGAGGCACGCTCGACGTACCACGCACCGTCGAGCCGCCCGGCGGCAGCGAGCGCGGAACGGACCGCGGGGAAGGTCCGGCCGAGCTTCATGATGATCGCCGCCTCGGTGTCGGCGAGCCGACGGGCGAGCTCGGGCTCGGGCAGGGTCCCCGGGAGGACCGTGAGCACGTCGGTCTGGCGCACCAGCGGGGTCGAGACCGCGGCGGTGGCGGCCGCGAAGGCGGGGACGCCCGGCACGACGGAGGTCTCGTAGACCTCCTTGAACCGGTCGTGGAGGTACATCGAGGAGCCGTAGAAGAGCGGGTCGCCCTCGGCGAGCAGGACCACGTCGCGGCCGGCGTCGAGATGGGCGGAGAGCCGGACCGCGCAGGACTCGTAGAACTCGGCCATCGCCCCGACGTAACCGCCCGGGTGCGAGGTGGTCCCGGTGGTGACCGGGTAGCGCAGCTCCTCCTCCACCGCGTCGGCGGGGATCAGGGACGACGCGATCCGCCGAGCGTGCGACTGCTTGCGCACCCCGGCGTGGTAGGCGATCACGGGGGCCGCGCCGATCAGCCGGGCGGCCTTGAGGGTGATCAGCTCGGGATCGCCCGGACCGATCCCGACGACGGTGAACCGCCCGCGTACATCGGTGCTCATTCCTGCTCCTGGGCGAGTGCGTTGAGGGCGGAGGAGGTCATCGCGGAGCCGCCGCGGCGGCCCCGGACGGTGACGTAGGGGATGTCGATCCCGTGGTCGGCGGCGAACGAGGCGAGCGCCTCCTTGGACTCGGCCGCGCCGATGAAGCCGACCGGGCAGCCGACGATCGCGGCCGGCCGCGGACCGCCGTCGAGGATCATCTCGAGCAGGTGGAAGAGCGCCGTCGGGGCGTTGCCGATGGCGACCACCGCGCCCTCGAGGTAGGGCTCCCACAGCGACAGCGCGGCGGCGGTGCGGGTCGTTCCCCACTCGCGCGCGAGCGCCGGGACCCGGTCGTCACCGAGCATGCAGAGCACCTCGTTGTCGCGCGGAAGCCGGCTGCGGGTGACCCCGGTGGCAACCATCGTCGCGTCGCACAGGATCGGCGCTCCTGCCTCCAGCGCGCCCCGGGCGGCCTTCACCAGTCCGGGGTGGATGACCAGGTCGGAGGCGAGGTCGACCTGCCCGCTGCCGTGGATCATCCGCACCGCGAGCCGCTCGGCGTCGGCCGGCACGGCAGAGAGGTCGGCCTCGCGCCGGATGGTCGCGAAGGAGTCGACGTAGATCGCCGGCCCCTGGTCGATGTAGTCGTAGCGCCGGGGCGGCCGCACCTGCGGCGACGGCACGAGTACGCCACGCCACGGCGTCACCACGACCGCCGGCACCCGCTCCGCCAGCGCCGAGACCGCGGCCCGGTCCAGGGCGCCGTCCGGGGCGGCGACGTGCTCGCCACCGGGCACCGGCCCGTAGCCGAGCTCCTCGGCCGGGGCAGGGACCCGATCGTCGGCCGCGACCGGCTCGACCATCGGTGCGTCCAGCTCGGAGACGTGCCAGGGCGCCGACGGCCCCTCGCCGCGTACGTCCAGGAAACGTGAGGCGAGCGCGACCAGCCGGGAAGCGGCCTCGGCGAGCGGCACGACCGGCCCCCAGGAGCCGCCGACGCGCAACTGTCCCTCCGTGGCAGACAGCGCCACCACGCCCAGGTCGCACTCCCGCGAGACCAGGTCGCCGCGACCGTCGTCGAGCACGAAGAGGAACCGGCCCGGCAGCGCGGCCAGCCGCGGCGAGGCGCACAGCAGCCGGTCCAGGGACGCCGCGACGCCGCGCAGGTCGGCCCGGCCACTGGCTAGCCCCGTCTGCGGAGAGACCATCACGTTGCGTACGAGCTCGTGGGTCTGCGCCGGCACCAGTCCGGTCGCCTTCAGCGCGGTGAGCACCTCGCCCGGCAGCCCGCCGTCGACGCTCGGCAGGCCGCGCACCTGCAGGTTGGCGCGACCGGTGAGGTAGATCCGCCCGTCGCCGTAGGTCTCCGCCACGGAGATCAGCGAGAGCAGCGCGGCGGACGAGACGGACCCGCCGATCAGGCGCAGCCGCACCAGCAGGCCGTCCTCGGCCGCCCACGGACGACCGACTCCGGGGCACCGGTCGGTTCGGACTCGCGACATCAGGACACCTGCTCTGCGTCATGTGCCCTTGCGCGGGGCACGTGGTGACCTGGCGGCGGGCGCCGCCAGAGCCAGCAGGTCTTCGGACTCGGAATCGATCGGAACGGAGCGCCTTCCCGGAGCCAGGCTCCAGTGGCTGCTCTCCCCGGAAGGAGGGCGTGCCCCGCCCGTCATCCTCACCGCTGCGCGTCAGTCCCGGACTTTCACCGGGTTCCCTGACCCCATCAGGCATGGAGTACGACTGGCAGGGCGAGACTACCGACTTGGGGACACGGCGCCGAATTGCTCGCCGCCCGGCCGGGGTTTGTGCCAATGTTCGGCTACTCGAAATCTTCCGAGGCCACCCCCAAAGATGGAGTCTCCCGTGACAGGCTCGGCTCACCGGCAGTTGTTCGTTCTGGCGCCCATCCCGGCGCTCGCGCTCGGCCTGACGGCCTGCGCCACGACCTCGGAGTCGAAGGTGTCGATCGGTCTGGTCGTGCCGACCTCGGGCGTCCACAAGTCGATCGGCACCGACATGAGCCGGGGTTTCGACCTCTACCTCGACCAGCACGGCGGGGAGCTCGGCGGCCGGCTGGTCGACGTCGTCGAGGCCGACGAGGGCGACCGCGCCGAGACCGGCGTCGCCGCAGTGACCAGGCTGATCCAGGACGACGAGGTCCAGGCGGTCGTCGGCGTGGCGAGCTCGGAGACGGCACTCGCAGCCAAGGACGTCGCGAACAACAGCGAGACGCCGCTGATCGTGACCGGCGCCGGCGCCGACGAGTTCGCCGATGGCTCCGACTACCTGTGGCGTACGTCCTCGACCAACTCGGACCTGGGCGGTGCCCTCGGGACGGCGGTCGCCAAGGAGACCGACGGGGGCACGGCGTACGTCATCGGGTCCGACGACGCGGCCGGTCACGAGTTCTCCGACAGCTTCATGATCGCCCTGGAGGCGTCCGGCAGCAGCGTGGCCGGTCAGAGCTACACGCCGGCGGGCGTGACCGAGGAGTGGTCGGGGCTCTTCGACAAGGCGAAGGACTCGGGCGCGGACGCGATCTTCGCCGCCTATGCCGGCAAGGAGGCGGAGGCGTTCGTGCAGCAGTACCGCGAGTCCGGGCTGGCCAAGAGCACCCGGCTCTACGGCCCGGGCTTCCTCACCGAGGGCGACGTGCTGTCCGCTCTGGGCAGCGCCGCGTCAGGCGTACGGACCGCGCTGCACTACAGCGACACGATGGACTCGCTGATGAACGACGCCTTCGTGAAGGACTACCGCGAGGCGTACGACGCCACCCCGACGGTCTACTCGGTGCAGGCCTACGACGCCGCGGCCGCGCTCGACAAGGCGCTCGACCTCTCCGACGACGTCAGCCGCAACGAGATCGCCGACTCCCTCGGCTCGGTCGGCACCATCGTCAGCCCGCGCGGGAACTGGACCTTCGACCCCAACCACAACCCCGACCAGCCCTACTTCCTGCGGGTGGTCAAGGGCACCGCCGACGGTCCCCGCAACATGGTGGTGCAGGAGATCGCCTCAACGGGCAGCTGAGTCCGATTTCAGCTCGGCCCGGGTGGCGGCCAGCTCCTCGCGTACGGCGGTGAGGTCCTCCCGCAACGAGGTGAGGATGGCCATCATCTCGGCGTCGGACTTCTCCTCATGCTCGGCGAGCGTCTCGACGCTCTCCATGCCGGAGACGACCACGGCGAGGAAGAGGTTGAGGACGGCGAAGGTCATCACCAGGATGAAGACGACGAAGAAGATCCAGGCGGAGGGGTCCTCGGCCATCACCTCGCGGGCGATGTCGGGCCAGGCCTCCCCGGTCATGGTCTGGAAGAGCGTGAACGCACTGGTGCCGAGGTCGCCGAAGTACTCCGGGGCGATCTCGCCGTAGAGGTTGGTCGAGATGACCACAGCGACGTACATCATCAGCACCAGCAGGGCCGCGACCGAGCCCATCCCGGGCATCGCCGCGATCAGGCCGTCGACGACGCGACGCATGGACGGGACCGAGTTGACCAGGCGCAGCACGCGCAGGATCCGCAGCGCCCGCAGCACCGACATCGGCCCGGTCGCCGGCACCAGCGCGATCGCGACGATCACGGTGTCGAAGATGTTCCACGGGTCGCGGAAGAACTTCGGGCCGTACGCCACCAGCCGCAGCGCCAGCTCGACGACGAAGACTCCGAGGAGCACGCTGTCGAGGAACGCCAGCTCGTGGGCGAGGTGTTCGGGGACCATCGTCTCCACGCCGAGGACCACCGCGTTGAGGATGATCACCCCGATGATCGTCTTCTGGAAGAGGTCGTCCTCGACCAGCGCACGCACCCGGGCGCGCACCGAGATGTTGCTCGAACCCATGCTCGCGATGTCCTCCTGTGACCGTGACCGCGGCCGGAGCCTATCGGGCCGAGCCGGGTCTCAGGTTGTCGCCAGGTGCAGCGCGAGCCCGAGACCGGCCAGACCGACCAACCAGCGCAGCGGGCGCTCGGGGGCGACCCGGACGATCGCGGGCCCCAGGAATCCGCCGATCACGGCACCCGCTCCGAGCGCGATCGCGGCGGGCCAGTCCACGGGAGCGAAGAAGACGTACGCGATCGCGGCGGTGCCGTTGGCGACGCCGGTGGCGACGTTCTTGACCGCGTTGGTGAT
Organism: Nocardioides sp. NPDC087217; assembly: GCF_044744805.1. Classification (NCBI taxonomy): domain Bacteria; kingdom Bacillati; phylum Actinomycetota; class Actinomycetes; order Propionibacteriales; family Nocardioidaceae; genus Nocardioides; species Nocardioides sp. NPDC087217. The sequence goes on along the minus strand of NZ_JBIUZB010000003.1, from coordinate 431,376 downwards.
CGCCAGGGCCTCGGTGCGCTCGAGCACCAGGACGGCCAGCGCGATGATCCCGACCCCGGCGCCGAAGTAGCCGCCGTAGATGCCGAGCACGAACACGATGACGCCCCAGCCGAAGCCGCGGGCGAGCGTACGTCGCCCATCGACACCTGTTGACGAGTCCTCCCGTGGCGGCCGCGCGGCGGCGCGGGCGGCTGCCCAGGACCGGATCCGGTCGCGGAGCAGCAGGAGCACCGCTCCACCACCGACGAGCCAGGGCACAACGGTCTCGAACGCCTCGGCAGGCGTGGTGAGCAGCAGGGCCGCGCCGACCGCGCCGCCGAGGAAGGAGGCGAGTGCCAGCCAGGCGATCCTTCTGCCCTGGCCGCGCAGCTCGCGCCGCGAACCCGCGACGGTGCCGCCGGTGACGCCGAACATGGCCACCGTGTTGGTGACGTTGGCGACGACCGGCGGCAGCCCCGCGGCCAGCAGGGAGGGGTAGCTGACCAGCGAGGCCAGACCGGCCACCGAGCCGGTCAGTCCCGCACCGATGCCGGCGAGCAGGAGCCAGGCGAGCTCGGCGCTCACCGGGCTGTCAGCGGACCAGGCACGGGCGCTTGGGATCGAAGGCCCACCCCGGCACCAGGTACTGCATGGCGACGCCGTCGTCGCGTACGCCGAGCCCGTGCTCGAGGTAGAGCTCGTGCGCGGCCGCGAGACGGTCGCGGTCGAGCCGGATCCCGAGACCCGGTGCAGTCGGTACTGCGACGGCACCGTCGCGGATCTCCAGCGGCGACTCGGTCAGACCCTGGCCGTCCTGCCAGATCCAGTGGGTGTCCAGCGCGGTGATCTCCCCCGGTGCGGCGGCGCCGACGTGGGTGAACATGGCCAGCGAGACGTCGAAGTGGTTGTTGGAGTGGGAGCCCCAGGTCAGCCCGAAGTCGTGGCACATCTGGGCGACGCGGACAGAGCCGGACATGGTCCAGAAGTGCGGGTCGGCCAGCGGGATGTCGACGGCGTTGGTGCGGATCGCGTGCGACATCTGACGCCAGTCGGTGGCGATCATGTTGGTCGCCGTACGCAGCCCGGTGGCGCGCTTGAACTCGGCCATGATCTCGCGACCCGAGTAGCCGCCCTCGGCGCCGCAGGGGTCCTCGGCGTACGCGAGCACGTCGTCCTTGCCCTTGAGCAGCCGGACGGCGTCGGCGAGCAGCCAGCCGCCGTTGGGGTCGAGGGTGATCCGGGCGTCGGGGAACCGCTCGTGGAGCGCGGTCACCGCGGCGACCTCCTCCTCACCGGCGAGGACACCGCCCTTGAGCTTGAAGTCGGCGAAGCCGTAGCGGGCCTGGGCGGCCTCGGCGAGACGTACGACCGCCTCGGGGGTCAGCGCGACCTCTCGCCGGACGCGGTCCCAGTCGTCGGCGCCGTCCGGCTCCCGCAGGTAGGGCAGTTCGGTCTTGTCGGGGTCACCGACGTAGAAGAGGTAGCCGAGCATCGGCACCGAGTCGCGCTGCTGCCCGTCGCCGAGCAGCTCGGCGACCGGCACACCCTGTGCCTGACCTGCGAGATCGAGGAGCGCGGACTCCAGCGCGGTGACGGCATGGACGGTCGTACGCAGGTCGAAGGTCTGCGCTCCGCGGCCGCCGGCGTCGCGGTCGGCGAACCGCTCCGCGACTTGCCGCAGCAGGCTGCGGTAGCGGGTGACGGGCTGGCCGACGAGCAGCTCGGCGGCCTCTTCGATGGTGCGCCGGATCGGCTCGCCGCCCGGCACCTCGCCGACACCCTCGCGACCCTCGGAGTCGGTGAGGATCGCGATGTTGCGGGTGAAGAACGGCGCGTGCGCGCCGCTGAGGTTGAGCAGCATCGAGTCGTGGCCCGCGACGGGGACGACCTCGATCTTCGCGATGGTCGTATTGGTCATGGCAGCTGCAGCTCGCCGTCGATCCGCCGGGCGAGGTGCCACGGGTTGTCGTCGCGTACGGCCTCCGGGAGGATCGCGGCAGGTACGTCCTGGTAGGCGACGGGGCGCTGGAAGCGCTCGATCGCGAGGCTGCCGACCGATGTGGTGCGGGAGTCGGAGGTGGCCGGGAACGGGCCGCCGTGAACCATCGCGTGGCCGACCTCGACGCCCGTCGGCCAGCCGTTGAAGAGGATCCGTCCGGCCTTGAGCTCGAGCGCGGAGACGACCTGGGCAGCCGCCTCGTTGTCGGCGTCGGTGGCGTGGACCGTCGCGGTGAGCTGGCCCTCGAGGGAGTCCAGGCTGGGCAGCAGCTCCTCGACGGTCTCGTAGCGGACCACGACGCCGGAGGCGCCGAAGACCTCGTCGGTCACGCCGTCGAGACCGGCGGCCTCGACGAGCTGGGGCGCGGGGGCGTCGGTCTCCCCGGCGGTGCCCTCGCCGACAACGGTGACGCCGTCGGTGGCACGGAGGGCGGCCGTGCCCTTCTCGTAGGCGGCGGCGATGCCGGAGGTCAGCATGGTCGCGCCGACGGCTTCGGCCGTGGCCCGGCCGGCGGCGGCCAGGAAGGCGTCGCCCGCCTCGCTCTTCGGGAGGAAGAGCAGGCCGGGGTTGGTGCAGAACTGGCCGGAGCCGAGGGTCAGCGAGCCGACGTACGCCGTGGCGAGCGCGTCGACGTCACCATCGAGCGCCCCGGGGAGGACGACGACGGGGTTGATCGAGGACATCTCGGCGTAGACCGGGATCGGCTCGGGTCGGGCCGCCGCGGCCGCGACGATCGCCAGCCCGCCGCCGCGGGAGCCGGTGAAGCCGACGGCCTTGATCCTCGGGTCGACGACCAGGGCCTGGCCGAGCTCGATGCCGCCCTTGAAGTCGGTGTCGAGGAGGAAGGAGAAGGTGCCGGCGTGCAGCCCGGCCTTCTCGACCGCACGGGTGATGGCCTGCGCGACCAGGTAGCCCGTGAGCGGGTGAGCAGGGTGGCCCTTGACCACCACGGGGCAGCCCGCGGCCAGCGCCGAGGCGGTGTCGCCGCCGGCGGTGGAGAAGGCGAGCGGGAAGTTGCTGGCGCCGAAGACCGCCACCGGACCCAGGGCGATCTGGCGCTGACGGATGTCCGACCGCGGGAGCGGGGTCCGGTCAGGGATGGCCGGGTCGATGCGTACGCCCAGGTGGTCACCGCGCCGCACGACGCCGGCGAACATCCGGAGCTGGCCGGTGGTGCGGCCGACCTCGCCGCTGATCCGGCCCTCGGGCAGGTGCGACTCGGCGACAGCGGCCTCGACGATCTCGGCGCGGGCCGCCTCGATCTCGGCGGCGACGGCTTCGAGGAAGTCCGCCCGGGCCTCAGGGGATGTGGCGCGGTAGCCGGCGAAGGCCTCGGCCGCGGCGCTGGTGGCGGCGGTGACGTCGGGCTGCTCGGAGTCGGCTCCGGCGATGATCGAGCGGTAGCTCATGTTCCCTTCCTATCGGGTCGGTCTCTCAGGGGCGGATCGGCGTCAGGCGATCCGGGCGATCAGTTCGCGCAGCTCGTCGATCTCGTCCTCGCGCAGGTCGGTCAGCGGCGGGCGGACCGGGCCGGCGGGCCGGCCGATCGCGGTCAGGCCACCCTTGACGATCGACACGGCGTAGCCGGCCGTGCGGTCGCGGATGTCGAGGTAGGGGATCACGAACTCGTTGAGACGACGGTAGACCTCGTCACGATCCTGGGCACGCACGGCGTCGTAGAACTCCACCGCCCACTTCGGCGCGAAGTTGAACAGCGCCGAGGAGTACGTGCTCACGCCGAGCTGGAGCAGCGGCAGCGCGAACGTCTCCGCCGTCGGCAGGCCACCGATGTAGATGAGCCGGTCGCCGACCCGGGCGTAGGTACGAGTCATCTGCTCGATGTTGCCGACGCCGTCCTTGAAGCCGATCAGCGTCGGGTTGCGCTCGGCGAGCTGGTCGACGGCCTCGTCGCGCAGCACCGCGTTGGCGCGGCTGTAGACGATCACGCCGAGCCCGGTCGCCTCGCACACGCGGCTGGCATGCTCGACGAGCCCCGCCTGCCCGGCCTCGGTGAGGTACGGCGGCATCAGCAGGATCCCGTCGGCGCCCGCGGCCTCCGCCGCCTTCGCCTGCGCGACCGCGTTGGCCGTGCTGCCCGTCGCCGGCGCCAGCACCGGCACGGCCCCCGCGACCTCGTCGACCGCGGCACGTACGACCTGGTCGGTCTCCTCCGCGTTCAGCGAGAAGCCCTCACCCGTGCCGCCGGCTGCGAAGAGCCCGGCCACCGGGTACTCGGCCAGCCAGCTCAGGTGCTTGCGGTAGCCCTCTTCGTCGACCTGGAGGTCCTCGTTGAAGTGGGTGACCGGGAACGAGAGAAGCCCGCTCTTGAGCTGGGCGGCCAGGTCGGTCGGGCTGTACTCGGTCACGAGTCACGTCCTTCAGGTGTTGGGTGTGCTGTGGGGAAGGTGGTGACCATCACGCTATGAACGTTCGATGATGCTTGTCCAAGCCCGAATTTGAATCTCGTGATGCTTTGAGGGCATTGCGGGGTCTGCTTGTTGCAGGCGGGTTCTTCGGGGCTGGTGGGCCGCCGACCCGTTCTTTGAGGGTCTTCTCGACGAACCCCGGAGTCAAGGACGGCCTGCGGCCGCCGGCTTCGCCGGCCGCTGCGCGGTCCTTGACACCGGCGCCCGTCGAGAAAGAACTTGGCTGGCTATCGGGGCGGCGGCCCGGGTGTGGCGCAGCGGAATCTTGCTTGGGACAGGTGATGCTGATGGGGTGGAAGGGTGGCCCTTCGGGCCACTTACCATCCACAGAAACGAGGCCGTTCGCTCACCGCAAAAATGGTCTCTGACCAGGGAAAATAGGTGGTCATACAGGGGTGGGGAGCGTAGAATCAGGCACATCACAGCACACCTCTGAAGGAGAGGGCAGCGATGAGTCTCGGCCGCGACATCGACCACTGGGGCACCAACCCCGGCGATGCGATCGACGCTGCCTTGGCCGCCATCGAGACCGCCCTCCAAGAGTTGCTGGCCACCGACCCGGCCTTCTGGCACACCGGGCAGAAGAAGGACCTCCTGGAGCGGTTGGAGAAGCTCCAAGCCCAACAAGCCGCCTTGAAGCTGCGGGTGATCGCCACGGCCGGTGACATCGCCGAGGAGACCGGCGCGAAAGACGCCTCCGGGTGGATGCGGACCGAGCTGCTCGTGGACAAGGGCGTGGCTCGCTCCCAGATGAAGCTCGCGGCGGCGGTCGCGAAGTACGACCTCGCGGCGGCGGTCGCGAAGTACGACCTCGTGGCGGCGGGCCTGGCCGAGGGTGTGGTGTCCCAGGACAAGGCCCGGGTGATCACCCAAGCTCTCGACCAGATCGAGGCCGACCCCGCCGCCAGCGCCGAGGACCTGGCCCTGGCCGAGAAGCTCCTGGTCGATTACGCGACTCGGTTGACGGCGAATGAGTTGAAGATCGTCGGACGCCGGATCCTGAGCGAGATCGACCCGGAGCGGTTCGAGCAGGCTGAGGCCAAGGCGTTGCAGCGGGAGGAAGAGCACGCCCAGCGGCGTACCTTCTTCTCCTCCCGTGACAACGGCGACGGCACCATCGACATCCACGCCCGGGTCTCCCGCGCGGTCGGGATGCGGCTCCGCACATTGTTGGACTCCCTGGCCCAGCCCAGGAAGCTCTCGGCCGAGGACAAGGGCCGCAAAGCCCCCTACGACCGGTTGCTCGGTCAGGCGTTCGCTCGCGTGGTCGAGACCTACGACGTCGACCAACTCCCCAGGCACGGCGGGCATGCGACCACGATGTTCATCACCATGAGCGTCGAAGACCTCCGCAACGACCTCGGCACCGCCGCCCTGGGCTTCGACGGGGAGCAGATCACCGCTGCCGAGGCCCGCCGGATGGCCTGCAACGCTGACATCGTCCCGGTGGTGTTGGGCACCGACTCCGAGATCCTCGACCTCGGCCGCACCGCGAGGTTGGCGTATCCGGTCCAACACCGCGCGCTCCGGCTGCGAGACAAGTGCTGCCAGGCCGAAGACTGCGACGCCCCCGCCGCCTGGACCGAAGCCCATCACCTGAAACCCTGGTCCGCAGGCGGTCTCACGAATCTGGCCAACATGGTCTTGTTGTGTGCGAGCGACCATCGCCGGATCCACGACCCCGACTACACCTATGAGCGGCTCCCGGATGGGCGGATCCGGTTCACCAGGCACACCCGAACCAGCTGATCCCCGGGGCGGGCCTGCGCCGCCGTGCCCGTACTCATCCGAGCCCCCGACCGGCGATCACTGATCCGTGTCCTCAGGCACCGTGGCGTCGTGTTGTGCCGCATTCTCTGCGTGCTCGTCGCCAGCTGATGACCCTGCCCGTCAGCCCGCGTGATCCACCTGAAACCGGTTGCGTCAGCACGCTTGTGAAGCGTTCACAAGGTGTCATCGTCTTGTAAAAGCACGAGGAGACCATCCGTCCCCAGGGAGATCACCGGCCCGGACTCCCAAGCCCGTACCCAACCCAGGGAATCCGCGCCACACCCCGCCGCCGACCCGATAGCCAGCCAAAATTCTCGGCGGAGCCCGGTGTCAAGGACCGCGAAGCGGCCGGCGAAGCCGGCGGCCGAAGGCCGTCCTTTACTCCGGGATCTGGCGAGAACACCATCCGTAACGGGTCGGCGGCCAGTCCCTTAGCGATTCATCTCGATGATCGCATCGAGAACCCGGCGTACGACCGGACTGACAGAGCCGCGCGCCCAGATCGCATGGAGCTCGACGGGGCGCTCGGGGTCCTTGTCGAGGCGGGTGTCGCCGCCGCCGTGCTCGATGGGGCGGAAGACGACGCCTTCTACGTGCAGCGAGCTGGCCGAGACCGGGACGAAGCCGACGCCACGCTCGGCGGAGACCAGGAGCATGGCGGTGAGGACCTGATGGACACGCTGCTCGATGCGGGGGTGGGCGTTGGCCAGGAAGCGTACGGAGAGCTCGTGGAAGTAGCGCGACTGCTGGGGGTGATAGCCGATGACGGGTTGGCCCTCGAAGTCCTCGGGCGTCAGCGGTCGGTCGAGCTCGGCCAGGGGGTGGCCCTGCGGGAGTACGGCCATCAGCGGCTCGCGGGAGATGACCCTCGAGGAGAGCAGCTCGGTGTCGAAGGGCGGGCGGGCCAGGCCGATGTCGAGCTCGCCGTGGCGGATGCCGTCGACCTGGGCGAGGGTGACCCGCTCGGAGAGCCGCACCTCGACATCGGGGAGCTCGACGGTGAGGCGGCGCAGCAGGGGTCCCAGGATCGAGATCGCGGAGACCGCGGTGAAGCCGAGCCGGACCACGCCGGCGGCGCCCGCGTCCACCCGTCGGGCCAGGTCACCGGCACTCTCGACCAGGTTGAGCATCCGGTAGGCCTCGTCGAGGAAGGCGGCTCCGGCACCGGTGAGAGCGACCCGGCGGTTGTCCCGCTCGAGCAGCTGCGCGCCGACGGCCTTCTCCAGTTTCTGGATCTGTCGAGACAGCGGCGGCTGCGTCATCCGCAGCCGCTCGGCGGCCCGGCCGAAGTGGAGCTCTTCGGCGACCGCCACGAAAGAGCGCACCTGGTCGAGCGTGATCATCTGGCCAGAGTAGACCACGATGCACCAAGTGGAACACTCTATGCCGAATCGGGCTTGGACCGGTATCGCTAAGACTCTTAGTGTCGGTGGTCACACGACGTCGGGCCATGCCACGTGCCACCACCAGCCCGGCCACCAGGAATTAGGAGCAACGATGCGTACCACTTCCCACCTTCTTGCCGCGACCGCAGGCGTCGCGGCCCTGGCTCTCTCGGCCTGCGGTGTCTCGAACACCACCGGAGGCAGCGGTGACGGCGAGGACTACCCCGCCGGCAACGTCGAGATGTACGTCGGTGCCTCGGCCGGCGGCTCCAGCGACCTGATCAGCCGGGCGGTCTCCAAGGGCCTCTCCGACGAGCTCGGCGCCTCCTTCCCGGTGATCAACCTGGAGGGCGCCAACGGTGCGCTCGCCGCCAACAAGGTCGCCAAGGCCGAGCCCGACGGTCAGACCATCGCGATCCAGAACGCCTCCCTGTTCGCCATCACGCCGCTCGCGGTCAGCGAGGAGGAGGCCACCAGCCTCGACGACTTCGACGTCGTCCAGGGTGTCTCCCGCGACGACTACGTGATGGTTGCCGGCCCGAAGAGCGGCTTCAAGTCGCTCGACGACATCAAGGCGGCCAAGAAGAAGCTCACCTACGGCACCACCGGTGTCGGCACCGGCTCACAGCTCTCCTGCGGCCTGACGTTCGGCTCCAGCGACGTCGAGGCCGAGGCCGTGCCGTTCGACGGCGGCGCGCCCGCCCTCACCGCGGTGCTCGGCGGCCAGGTCGACACCGCCTGCATCCAGGTCGGCGAGGCGATCGAGAACATCGAGTCGGGCAAGCTGACCCCGCTGAGCGTCTTCGGTCCCGAGCGGGTCGACTACCTGCCGGACGTCCCGACCGCCCAGGAGCAGGGCCTCGACGTCGAGGTCGCGCAGTACCGCTTCATGACCGTCCCCAAGGGCACCCCGGACAACGTCAAGGACACCCTCGCCGAGGCGATGCAGGCCACCTTCAAGACCGAGGAGTACCAGGCCTTCAACAAGCAGAACAGCCTCACCCCGATGGAGATCTCGGGTGACGAGGTGGTGACCCAGCTCGAGGAGGACAAGAAGCGGTACGCCGACCTGGTCGAGCAGTACGGTCTCAACCTCGGCGAGGGCTGAGCCTCTCCCGGCGGCGCAGCACCCAGCACGTACGAACCCACGAAGGCATGACGATGAGCGACGAACGCACCCCATCTCCTGACCAGGACATCCTGGCCGAGATCCAGGCCGAGGTGGCCCATGAACTGGAGGAGGAACGCCCTCCCTCCGGCGGACCGGTCTACCAGGTGGTGGGTGCGCTCGTCGCTCTCGTCGTCGGCATCGGCGGCGCGGTCCTCTCCTACGGCTACGGCCTGGGCTCGCTGCGCCAGCCCGGGCCCGGCCTGTGGCCGTTCGTGGTCAGCATCGCCATCACGCTGATGGCCGCGGCGCTGCTCGTCGTCGGCCGGAGACTGACCGACAGCGAGAAGTTCACCCGCTCCAGCATCCTCCCCGCGGTCGGTTTGGTCACCTTCATCGTGCTGGCCCTGCTGATGCCCGTGATCGGCTTCGAGATCCCCTCGCTGCTGCTGTGCGTCGTCTGGCTGAGGTTCCTCGGCGGCGAGTCCTGGCGCAGCACGATCATCACCTCGGTCGCCACGGTCACCGCGTTCTACTTCCTCTTCCTCTACGGGCTGCGCATCCCGCTGCCCCACCTGTTCTGAGCGGAGCCCCCAGTGGACGTCAACGCATTCCTCGACGGCTTCGGGCTCGTCACCGAACCGCAGAACCTGCTCTACTGCCTGATCGGCGTGCTCATCGGCATGCTGATCGGCGTACTTCCCGGCCTCGGGCCGGCGGCCACGATCGCCATCCTGCTGCCGATCACCTACAGCATCGACCCGGTCTCCGCGATCATCATGCTGGCGGGCATCTACTACGGCGCCCAGTACGGCGGCACGATCACCTCGGTGCTGCTCCGGCTGCCAGGTGAGGCCTCATCGGTCGTCACCGTCTTCGACGGCTTCGCCCTCGCCAAGCAGGGCAAGGCCGGCACCGCCCTCGGTATCGCCGCGATCGGCTCCTTCGTCGGCGCGACCGTCTCCATCCTCGGCCTGACCCTGGTGGCGCCACTGATCGCCGGCTGGGCGCTCAACTTCGGTGACCCGGAGTACGCGGCCCTGGCCCTGCTGGGCGTCCTGCTGGTCGCCACCATCGGCAACGGCAACAAGCTCAAGGCCATGATCGCCGCCGCGTTCGGCCTCCTGCTGGCCACGGTCGGCCGCGACAGCTTCAGCGGCGCCGAGCGCTTCACCTTCGGCAGCCTGCAGCTGACCGAGGGCATCGACTTCGTGGTCGTCGCGATGGGTCTCTTCGGTGTCGGCGAGATCCTCTACAACCTCGAGGAGCGGCACGGGAAGCCCCACGTGCCCGCCGTCGTGGCCAACATCTGGCCCTCCCGCAAGGACCTCAAGCAGTCCTCCGGCGCCATCGGCAGAGGCTCGCTGATCGGCTTCGTCCTGGGCGTGCTGCCCGGTGGTGGCGCGGTGATGGCCTCCCTGGCCGCGTACGCCACGGAGAAGCGGATCTCGAAGCACCCCGAGCGCTTCGGGCGCGGTGCCATCGAGGGCGTCGCGGCTCCCGAGAGCGCCAACAACGCCGCCGCAACCTCCTCGTTCATCCCGCTGCTGACCCTCGGCATCCCGGCCAACGCGTCGATGGCGATGCTCTTCGGCGCCCTGCTCATCCTGGGCATCTCGCCCGGTCCGCAGCTGGTCGAGGAGCGCCCCGACCTGTTCTGGGGCGTCATCAACTCGATGTACATCGGCAACCTGATCCTGCTCGTCCTGAGCATCCCGCTGGTCGGCATCTTCGTCCGCATCCTGCGGGTGCGTCCGGCGATCCTGGCGCCGATCACCGCGCTGATCACGATCCTGGGCGTCTACACGATCAACAACTCCACCTTCGACATCTTCGTGATGATCGTCTTCGGCCTGATCGGCTACCTGATGAAGAAGGTCGGTTTCGAGCCCGGCCCGTTGGTGCTCGCCTTCGTCCTGGGCTCGATCGTGGAGGACGGCGTACGCCGCTCGATGCTGATCTTCGACGGTGACCCGACCGGGTTCTTCACCCGCCCGATCTCGGGCACCATCCTCGCCGCCTTCGTCTTGGTCGCCCTCTGGCCCGCCGCCAAGGCGATCCTGGCCCGGCGCAAGGCCGCCACCGTCACCCCGGCCCCGGCCGAGCGCGACGACGCCGACACCCCGACCCGCTGAGAGAGGCACACCATGACCATCCTGATCGGCTATGTCCCCACACCGGTAGGCGAGGCGGCCCTCGAAGCCGGCCTGGCCGAGGCGGCGGCACGCGGCGACGACGTCGTCATCGTGAACAGCCCGCGCCGCGGCGCCACCGTGGACGCCGACCTCGTCGACGAGGCCGCGGCCGCGAAGCTCGTCGCTCGCGCCGCCGAGGTCGGGGTGAGCGCTCGCGTCGACCACACCACGCACGGCGCCGACGTCGTGGAGACCTTCGACAATCTGGTCGCCTCGACCGGCGCCCGGCTGATCGTGATCGGGCTGCGCCGCCGCTCACCGGTCGGCAAGGCGCTGCTGGGCAGCGACGCCCAGCGCATCCTGCTCGACGCCGGTGTGCCCGTCCTCGCCGTGAAGCCGACCGCATGAGCGCCGGCCCCAACGCCAGCCGCATCTCGAAGGTCGTCGTCACCCCGGTCGCGTTCGCCGACCCGCCGCTGCTCAACGTCGTCGGCGTGCACCAGCCGTGGGCGCTGCGCGCGATCGTCGAGCTGCACACCGACACCGGCCTGGTCGGCCTCGGCGAGACGTACGCCGACGAGACCCATCTCGCCCGGCTCGACGCGGTCGCCCAGTCACTCCCGGGCGCCGACCCCTACGACACCCACGGCCTGCGGCGGCTCGTCGTCGACGTGCTCGGCAAGGAGACCGGCGGGGCGGGTGCCTCCTTCGGCGGCATGCTCGACGTCTCCTCCGCGGTCGACACCGTCTACTCCCCCTTCGAGGTCGCCTGTCTCGACCTGGTCGCCCGCGAGGCGGGCCGTCCTGTCAGCGACCTGCTCGGCGGCGCGGTGCGCGACCGGGTGCCGTTCAGCGGCTACATGTTCTACAAGTGGGCCGGCCACCCCGGCCACCCCGACGACGAATGGGGCGAGGCGCTGAACCCCGACCAGATCGTCGCGCAGGCGAAGCGGCTGGTCGAGGGCTGGGGCTTCGGCTCGCTCAAGCTGAAGGGCGGGGTCTTCCACCCCGACGAGGAGTGCGCCGCGATCGAGGCGCTGCGCGAGGCCTTCCCCGAGCTGCCGCTGCGGCTGGACCCCAACGGCGCCTGGACGCCGGAGACGTCGGTCAAGGTCGCCGAGCGGCTGGCCGGCATCGTGGAGTATCTCGAGGACCCCACGCCCGGGATCGAGGGGATGGCGCAGGTCTCGGCCCGCACCGACGTACCTCTGGCCACCAACATGTGCGTGATCGCCTTCGAGCACCTCAAGCCCGCGATCGCGGCCGACGCGGTCCAGATCGTGCTCTCCGACCATCATCTGTGGGGCGGGCTGCGCCAGTCGGCGCTGCTGGGCGGCATCACCGACACCTTCGGGCTGGGCCTGTCGATGCACAGCAACTCCCACCTCGGCGTCTCCCTGGCCGCGATGGTCCATCTGGCCGCCGCGACCCCCAACCTGACCTACGCCTGCGACACCCACTACCCGTGGAAGACCCAGGACGTCGTACGCCCCGGGGTGCTCGACTTCAACGACGGCGCGATCACGGTGCCGACGGGTCCGGGCCTCGGCGTGGAGCTCGATCGTGACCTGCTCGGCGTGCTGCACGAGCAGTACCTCAGCTGCGGCGTGCGCCGCAGGGAGGACACGGTCTACATGCGTTCGTTCGAGCCGGACTTCACCCCGAACACCTCGCGTTGGTGACTGGCAGGAACCAACCCCTAACCCCCATGAGGGAGCTGCGGCCCGCGATGCGCGGGCCGCAGCTCCTTGTTCTCACCAGGGCGACGTCAGCGCTGCTGCAGACGCCTGCGGGTGCCGCCCAGATGCACCCGCATCGCGGCCCGGGCGGTGTCGGCGTCGCCGGCGAGGATCGCGGCCGCGATGTTGTCGTGCTCGCGCTGCACCCGCTCGACGTGCAGCGCGTCGCTGGGCGAGTACGCGTCGCCGAGGCGGGTGCGCGGCAGCATGATCATCATCGGACCCATCGAGTCCATCAGGTCGAGGTAGAAGCGGTTGCCGGTCGCGGCCGCGACGGCGCGGTGGAAGGCGAAGTCGGCCTCCACCGCGCCGTCGGGATGCGCTTTGGCCAGCGCGGCGAGCGCCTCCTCGATGGCGCGCGAGCCCTGCTCGTCGAGGTGGGCGGCGGCCAGGGCCGCCGCCTCACATTCCACGCCGAGCCGGAAGTCGACCATGTCGAGCACGTCGTGCTGGGTGCGGATCGCGGAGGACTCCAGCGCGAACGGCGAGGGCTCCGGCACCGCCAGGACGTACGAGCCGCGCCCCTGGAAGGTCTCGACCAGGCCCTCGGCACGCAGGCGGGTGACCGCCTCGCGCGCCACCGTCCGCGACACGCCATAGGTGCCGACCAGGTCGGACTCCGAGGGAAGCTTCGCCCCCGGAGCGAGGTCCCCGGCCAGGATCTGGTCCTTGATCCCGGAGACGACGCGGTCGGCGAGCCCGGTGCTGACTGTCATGCTGTGAACTTAGCCGTCTCCACGGTGAGCTTGCGCATCTGGTCGCTGAGCGTGAAGCCAAGACCCGGACGGTCCGGCACCCACATCTGGCCGTCGTGGATGTCGATGCGCTCCTCGAAGAGCGGGTTGAGCCACTCGAAGTGCTCGACCCACGGCTCGGTCGGGTAGGCCGCGGCCAGGTGCAGGTGGATCTCCATCGCGTAGTGCGGCGCGAGCGCCAGACCGGCGTGGGCGGCGAGGGTGGCGAACTTCAGGAACGGGGTGATGCCGCCGATGCGCGGCGCGTCGGGCTGCACGATGCCGCGGTAGCCGGCGTCGATGAGCGCCATGTGCTCGGGCACCGAGGTCAGCATCTCGCCGGTCGCGATCGGGGTGTCGAACGTACGCGACAGGTCGGCGTGGCCGACCGCGTCCCAGGCGTCGAGCGGCTCCTCGATCCAGATCAGGTCGAACTGCTCGAGCTCACGGCACATCCGGCGGGCGCGGGCGCGGTCCCACTGCTGGTTGGCGTCGACCATGAACGGGGTGTCGCCGAGGTGCTCGCGCAGGGCGGCGACGCGGCGCAGGTCCTCGGCCCAGTCGGGCTGGCCGACCTTGATCTTGATGCCGCCGATGCCGGCCTCGAGCGAGGCGGTGGCCTTCTCCTTGATCTCCTCGACGCTCGCCTGGAGGAAGCCGCCGGAGGTGTTGTAGACGCGGCAGGAGTCGCGGTGGGCGCCGAGCAGCTTGGCCAGGGGCAGGCCGGCGCGGCGCGCCTTGAGGTCGTAGAGCGCCACGTCGAGGGCGGCCACGGCCTGGGTCGCGACGCCGCTGCGGCCGACCGAGGCACCGGCCCACATCAGCGACTCGTAGATCTTGGCGATGTCCGAGGGGTCCTGGCCGATGGCGACCTGGGCGATCTCCTTGAGGTGGGCGTACTGCGCCGGGCCACCGGCGCGCTTGGAGTAGCTGAAGCCCATGCCCTCGAAGCCCTGCTCGGTGGTCACCTCGACGAAGAGCAGCACGGTCTCGGTGAGCGGCTTCTGCCGCCCAGTGAGCACCTTGGCGTCACTGACCGGGTTCTCGAGCGGGAGGACGACGTGGGAGAGGGTCAGTGACGTGATGCGGTCGGCGGCCATGGCGGGATGCTCCTCGATGGGCTAAGTTGTATGACAAGTTCAGAACTTATCCGATGAGTGGTGAGGAGTCCAGAGCGTGGCCGCCGATTCTCAGGTTGTCCGGCAGTTCGTCCGGCAGGTCCCCCGATGGCGCGATCTCGCGCCCTTCCTGCGACCGCGGCCGTTCCGGTGGCGGGCGGCCGACCGCAGGCTGGCCCGCTGCCTCAGCGTCGACGACCTGGAGCGGGCCGCGCGCCGGCGGGTGCCGACGGCGGTCTGGGACTACGTCTACGGCGGCTCGGACGGCGAGCACGCCATGCGCCGGAACCGGGCGGCCTTCGACAGCGTGGAGCTGCGGCCCACGGCCTTCGGCCAGGTGGGCGATCCGGAGGTGCGTACCTCGATCCTCGGGCGGCCCGCGGCGGCACCCATCGTGCTGGCCCCGACCGGCTACACCCGGCTCAGCCACCACACCGGCGAGCGGGCGGTCGCAGCGGCGGCAGCCGCGGCCGGGCTGCCCTACACGCTCTCGACGTACGCGACGACCTCGATCACCGACGTCGCGCACGCGGCTCCGCAGGGACGCAACTGGTTCCAGGTCTATCTGATGAAGGACCGGGCGGTGACTCTCGACCACATCACCGAGGCCGCCTCGCAGGGCTATGAGGCGCTGATGCTGACCATCGACACGACCGTGACGGGGATGAAGCGCAAGGACAAGCTCAACGGGTTCGCGATCCCGCCCCAGCTGAGCCTGCGTACGTTCGCGGACATGACCCGCCATCCCGGCTGGGTCGCCAACATCCTGACCACCGAGCCGCTGCGGTTCGCGACGTTCCCCGAGGGGTCGCACTACGGCCGCTGGGGCATGTCCAACGAGCTGCGCGAGCAGGCGATCCGGCCCTCCGACATCGGCTGGCTCAAGGAGCACTGGAACGGCCCGGTGGTGGTCAAGGGTGTGCTCTCGGTCGCCGACGCGATCGCCTGTGTCGAGGCCGGGGCCGACGCGCTGGTGCTCTCCAACCACGGCGGCCGTCAGCTCGACCGCGCCCCGGTGCCGCTGGAGCTGCTGCCGGCGGTCGTCGACGCGGTCGGCGACCGGGCCGAGGTGTACGTCGACTCCGGCGTCCGCTCGGGCGGCGACATCGCGGCGACGCTCGGCCTCGGCGCCCGCGGCGTGGTGATCGGCCGGCCTTACCTCTACGGCCTGATGGTCGCCGGGCAGCAGGGCGTCGACGCCACCTTGACGCTGCTGGTCGAGGAGCTGCGGCGGGCGATGTGCCTGCTCGGCACCCCCGACATCGCCTCGATCGGCCCCGAGCACGTTCGGCTGCGGTCTTCATGACTGCGGCCGCCCCCACCGACCGAAGGAGAACCGTGACCACCGACCTCGTTCACGACCTACGCGCCGCCCTCGGCGACAGCGCCGTGCTGACCGATCCGGCCGACATGGCGGCGTACGTCACCGACTGGACCGGCAGCTTCACCGGCACCGCCCTCGCGGTGGTGCGCCCGGCCTCGACCGCCGAGGTCGCCACCGCGGTCCGGCTGTGCGCGGCGGCAGGCGTCGGGGTCGTCCCGCAGGGCGGCAACACCGGCCTCGTCGGCGGCGGCGTACCGGACTCCGGCGGCGACCAGGTCGTGCTCTCGCTCGGCCGGATGCGCCGCATCCGCGAGGTCGACCCGGTCGCCGACACCCTCACCGTCGAGGCCGGCACCGCGCTGGCGACCGTCCAGGAGGCCGCCAGCGAAGCCGGGCGGCTCTTCCCGCTCTCCCTCGGCTCGGAGGGCTCGTGCACGATCGGCGGCACGATCGCGACCAACGCCGGCGGCACCGCGGTGCTGCGCTACGGGATGATGCGCGAGCTGGTACTCGGCCTCGAGGTCGTGCTCCCCGACGGCCGGGTCTGGGACGGCCTGCGCCCGCTGCGCAAGGACAACACCGGCTACGACCTCAAGCAGCTGTTCATCGGCTCCGAGGGCACGCTCGGCGTCGTCACCGCGGCGGTGCTGCGGCTGCTGCCGGCGACCCCGCGCCGGGCGACAGCGTTCGTGGCGCTGGAGTCGGTCGAGGCGGCGACCGCCCTGCTTCCGCTGCTGCGCGAGCACGGCGGCGGGCAGCTGACCACCTGGGAGCTGCTCGGACGCCAGGCCGTCGACCTGGTCCTCGCCCACCTGCCGGGCGTCCGCGACCCGTTCTCGGACCGGCACGAGTGGTACGGCCTCGTCGAGATCGCCGGCACCTCCGTCGACGTCGACGAGCGCCTCGAGTCGGCTCTCGCGGCGGCTGCCGAGGATGGGCTGCTCCTCGACGCCGTGGTCGCCGGCAGCCCCGCTCAGCGCGAGTCGCTGTGGGCGCTGCGCGAAGGCGTCTCGGAGGCGCAGAAGAGCGAGGGTGCGACCCTCAAGCACGACGTCACCCTGCCGATCACGGCGCTGTCCCGGTTCGTCGCCGAGGTCGGGCCTCTGTTGCTGGAGGCGCTGCCGGGGCTGCGGCTGGTGACGTACGGACACATCGGGGACGGCAACCTGCACTACAACATCTCCGCGCCGGTCGGCGACGACGCGGCCCTGAAACGGGACGCTCCCACCCTGACCCGGATCGTCTACGACGCCGTCACGGCGCTCGGCGGCAGCATCTCAGCCGAGCACGGCATCGGCACGCTCAAGCGGGATGCTGCCGCTGCGTACAAGACGGGTGTCGAGGTCGATCTCATGCGCGCCGTCAAGCAGGCGATCGACCCCGACGGGGTCATGAACCCTCGCAAGGTGCTGTGAGTCTTCCGGTCTCCGGGATCTGCCTGAAGCAGAACCGCTTGCCGCGTGGCGCTCGCAGGTGATTGCGTGTCCGCATGCGAATCCTGGTGCTCGGCGGCACAGTCTTCCTTTCCCGCGCAGTGGCGGAGGCGGCAGTACGCAGCGGTCACGAGGTGGTCTGCGCAGCGCGCGGCCGGTCGGGAACCGTCCCGGGGGGCGCGGAGCTGGTGCCGTGGGACCGCACCGAGAAACCTCCCTCCGCCTTGACGACTGCCGAGTTCGACACGGTCGTCGACGTGGCCCGGACCCCCTCGTGGGTTCGCTCTGCCGTCGCGGCCTTCAGCGAGGCCCACTGGGTCTTCGTCTCGACCATCAGCGTGTACGCCGACCACGGCACCCCCGGCGGCACCCCGGACGCGCTCCCTGTCCTCGCTCCGACGACGGACGACGTCGAGGACGACGGCCCCGATGCGTACGGCTCGATGAAGGTCGCCTGCGAGGAGCTCGTCCGGGCGGGTGCAGCCTCGGCCACCGTCGTCCGCCCCGGCCTGATCGTGGGCCCTGGGGACCCCAGCGGGCGGTTCTCCTACTGGCCACAGCGCCTGAAAGCCGGCGGCGAGATCCTCGCTCCCGGCTCGCCCGACGACAGCACCCAGGTCATCGACGTACGCGACCTGGCGGACTGGATCCTCCACTGCGCCACCGCCCGGGTGGAGGGCACCTTCGACGCCACCGGCCCGTCGATGCCGATCAGCACCTTGCTGACCGAGACCGCGAGCGGCGTCGGCGCCATCCCGACCTGGACCTGGCTCCCCCAGGACTTCCTGCAGGCCAACGAGGTCGACCCCTGGTCAGGTTCCGGCTCGATCCCGCTGTGGCTCCCCCGCCCTGAGTACGACGGGATGCTCGCCCACGACACCACCTCGGCCCTGGCGACCGGTCTCACCACCCGCCCGATCGCCGAGACCGCCCGAGACACCCTCGCCTGGCTGCAGGCCTCCCCCGATGCGTACGTCACCGGCATCTCGCCCACCCGCGAGGCCGAGCTCCTCGACGCCTGGCGTCAGAGCCCCTGAGCGACCCGGTAGAACACCTGATTCCACCGCACCTGGTCGGCGAAGCCGCGGCGGGTGGTGGACTCGTCGATGACCAGCAGCTCGGTGCGGGCGATGTTCGCGAAGACCTCGAAGGCCTCGATCCCGGCGGCCGTCGACATCACCGTGTGGTGGGCGCCGCCGGCGGTCAGCCAGGCCTCGGCCGAGGTCGCGAAGTCGGGACGCGGGGTCCAGACGGCGCGCGCGACGGGCAGATTGGGCAGCGCCTCGGTCGGGGGGACGACGTCGACGACGTTGGCGGTCAGCCGGAACCGGTCGCGCATGTCGGCCAGGGAGACGACCACGGCGCCCACGGTGGTGTCGGCGTCGAAGACCATCCGGACCGGGTCCTCGCGGTCGCCGATCCCGAGCGGGTGGATCTCGACGCGCGGGGTGGAGGTGGTCAGCGAGGGGCAGACCTCGAGCATGTGGGCACCGAGGATGACCTCCGCGCCCGGGGTGAGGTCGTAGGTGTAGTCCTCCATCAGAGAGGCGCCACCGGGCAGCCCCTCCCCCATCACCTTGGCGGCACGCACGAGCACGGCGGTCTTCCAGTCGCCCTCGGCGCCGAAGCCGTAGCCCTTGCTCATCAGCCGCTGCACGGCGATGCCGGGGAGCTGGCGCAGACCACCGAGGTCCTCGAAGTTGGTGGTGAAGGCCTTCGCGTCGCGCTCCACCAGGAACGCCTCCATGGCGATCTCCTGACGCGCGGCGTAGCGGAGCGAGTCGTGGCGCTCGCCGCCCTTGCGGAGCTCGGGGACGACGTCGTAGAGGGCCTCGTACTCGGCGGCCAGCGCATCCACGGTCTCCTCCGACACCGCCTCGACCGCGGAGACCAGGTCGTTGACGCCCCAGGTGTTGACCGAGACGCCGAAGCGCAGCTCGGCCTCGGTCTTGTCGCCCTCGGTGACCGCGACGTTGCGCATGTTGTCGCCGAAGCGGACCAGGTTGAGCCCGTGGGTGGCGTCCCAGCCCGCGGCGCCGCGGACCCAGGTGCCGACCCGGCGGGTGACCGCCGGGTTGGAGACGTGGCCGACGACGGTGGTGCGGGCGACGCCGAGGCGGGTCGCGATGTAGGCGTACTCACGGTCGCCGTGCGCGGCCTGGTTGAGGTTCATGAAGTCCATGTCGATCTCCGACCAGGGGAGCTCGACGTTGGCCTGGGTGTGCAGGTGCAGCAGCGGCTTCTGGAGGGCGTCCAGTCCGGCGATCCACATCTTGGCCGGGCTGAAGGTGTGCATCCAGGTGATGACGCCGAGGACGTTGTCGTCGGAGTTGGCCTCGAGCATCGCGCGGCGGATCGCCGCGGAGTCCTTCAGGACGGGCTTCCACACGACCTTCGCCGGTACGTCCGAGGAACCGTCGAGGGCGCGGGCGACCTCCTGGGACTGCTCTGCCACCTGACGAAGGGTCTCCTCGCCGTAGAGGTCCTGGCTGCCGGTGAAGAACCAGACCTCGCGGTCGCCATAGGGTTTCAACGCTGCGGGCTTGCTCATGTGGGGTCCTTCCAGTGCTGAGATTCGGGGGGCGGGCAGCTCAGTGCTGGCCGTAGACGTTCTGGTAGCGGTCGTAGAGCGAGTCGATGTGGCCCTGGTCGATCGGCAGCGGCTGGCCGAGCTGGCGCGCGATGTGCACCGTGCGGGCGACCTCCTCGCACATCACCGCGGCCTTGACCGCGGAGCGGCCGTCCTTGCCGATGGTGAAGGGACCGTGGTTCCGCATCAGCACCGCAGGGCTGCGCGACTCGCGCAGCGTCTCCACGATGCCGCGCCCGATCGAGTCGTCGCCGATGATCGCGAACGGGCCGACCGGGACCGGTCCGCCGAACTCGTCGGCCATCATCGTGAGCACGCAGGGGATCTCCTCCCCGCGGGCGGCCCAGGCGGTGGCGTAGGTGGAGTGGGTGTGGACCACTCCCCCGACCTCGGGCATGTTGGCATAGACGTACGCATGGGCGGCCGTGTCCGAGGACGGCGACCGCTCGCCCTCGACGAGGTTGCCCGCCAGGTCGCAAACGACCATCGCCTCGGCGGTGATGTCCTCGTAGGCGACGCCGGAGGGCTTGATGACCAGCAGGTCCTCACCGTCGGGGTTCGGCACGCGCTCGGAGACGTTGCCGGCGGTCCACACGACCAGCTCCCAGCGGGGCAGCTCGGCATGCAGCGACGCGACACGCTCCTTGGCGGCGTCGACGGCGGCGCGAAGAGCGGCGGGTACGCCCGTCATCACTGGTCTCCTTCTGCTGCGTCGGGGGCGAGCGAGGCCACGGCGGCGCGCTCGATGTCGAGCCCGGCCTCGTAGCGTTCGAGGTAGGTCCGGAACCCGGCGAGATCGGCGGCGTCTGGCTCGACGACCTCGAGGTCGATGTCGCCGAAGACGCGCTCGGCGAGATAGGTGCTCAGGCTGAGGTCGCCTTCGGCCTCGGCGGCCCGGGCGTACGCCGCCAGGACCGCGATCCCCCAGGCACCGCCCTCGCCGGCGGTGCGGCCGACCGCGACCGGGGCGCCGATGGCGGCGGCGAGCAGCCGCTGCGCGACGCCCGCGGTGCGGAACAGGCCACCGTGGGCGAACATCGCGTCGATCTGGACACCCTGGTCGGCGAGTACGCGCATGCCGAGGGCGAGGGTGCCGAAGACGCCGTAGACCTGGGCGCGGGCGAACCCGGCGAGGTCGAGACGGCTGCCGGGGGTGCGTACGAAAAGCGGACGACCCTCGTCGAGGCCGGTGATCGGCTCACCGGCCAGGTAGTTGTAGGCCAGCAGGCCACCGCCGTCGGGCGAGCCCTTGAGCGCGGCGGTGAGCAGGGCGCCGAAGACGTCGTCGGGCTCGCAGGGGTGGCCGAGCGCGGCGGCGAACTCACCGAAGACCCCCGCCCAGGCGTCGAGCTCGCTGGCGCCGTTGTTGCAGTGCACCATCGCGACCGGGTCGCCGGATGGGGTGGTGACGATGTCGATGGCGTGGTGGACGGTGGCCAGCGGCGCCTCGAGGACGACCATCGCGAAGATCGAGGTCCCGGCGCTGACATTTCCGGTGCGCTTGGCGACGGAGTTGGTGGCGACCATCCCGGTGCCGGCGTCGCCCTCGGGCGGACACAGCGGGATGCCGGGCTGGAGCGTGCCGGTCGGGTCGAGCAGCGCGGCGCCGTCGGGGGTGAGCCGGCCGGCGGCGGCGCCTGCCGGGAGCACCTGCGGGAGCAGCCCCTCGACCCGCAGGCCGGGGCGCTTGGCGGCAGCCAGGTGACCCAGCTGCTCGAGCATCCGCTGGTCGTACGTTCCGGTGGCCGGGTCGATGGGGAAGACGCCGGAGGCGTCGCCGACGCCGAGCACGTGCTCGCCGGTCAGCGCCCGGTGGACGTAGCCCGCGAGCGTGGTGAGCGAGGCGATCTTGGGCAGGTGGGGCTCGTCGTCGAGGATCGCCTGGTAGAGGTGGGCGACCGACCAGCGCAGCGGGATGTTGGTGCCGAAGATCTCCGACAGCTCGGCGGCGGCGACGGCGGTGTTGGTGTTGCGCCACGTACGGAACGGCACCAGCAGCTCGCCGGCATCGTCGAAGGCGAGGTAGCCGTGCATCATCGCCGAGACGCCGATCGACCCGAACGTGGTCGGGCGGGTGCCGTAGCGGCGCTCGACCTCGTCACCGAGGGCTGCGACCGCGCCCTGTACGCCCGCCCAGACCGCCTCGAGGGAGTAGGTCCACAGGCCGTCGGCGAGCTCGTTCTCCCACAGATGGGACCCGGTGGCGACGGTCGCGTGATCGGGCCCGATCAGGCACGCCTTGATGGTGGTGGAGCCCAGCTCGATGCCGAGCGAGGTCTCTCCGAGGTCAGGCAGGTGGCCTGCTCGCTGCGTCATCACGGCTCCGTTTCTGCCCGTCGGCTCGGGGTGGGGTTTCGAGGCGATGTGAACGCTAACATATGACGGGCAGGTTACCGCTGGGTTCCCCGTAGAGCTCTTACCGAAGCGTCACTCCGGTCGGCCGAAGCGTCGCTCCCGTCGGCCGAGTGGGCAACGTCGTGCCAACTCGGCCGACCTAACTGACGTCTCGGCCGACCTAACCGACGTCTCGGCGAGGAGACAGCGGGGCGGCCGAGGAGCGCACGACCAGCTCGGGCTGCAGCAGCGGCGGCACCTCGACGGTGCCGTCGGCGATGGCCTTCGTGGCCACCTCGACGGCGAGCTCGCCCAGGGAGGCGAAGTCCTGCCGGACGGTGGTCAGCGGAGGCCAGAGGTACGCGGCGTCCGGGACGTCGTCGAAGCCGACGACGCTCACGTCCTGCGGGACCCGGCGGCCGGCCTCGTGCAGCGCCCGGATCACGCCGAGCGCCATCGAGTCGTTGGCGGCGAAGACCGCGGTGACCGAGGGGTCCCGGGCGATCTCGGCCCCGGCCTCGTAACCGCTCTTGCTCGACCAGTCACCGAAGATCTCGGGCCCGGGTTGCACGTCACTGTCCCGGAGCGCGGCCATCCATCCCTCCCGGCGCTGCCGGGCGTCGATCCAGCCGACCGGACCGGCCACGTGGGCGATGTTGCGGTGGCCGATGTCCAGCAGGTACTGCGTGGCCAGCACTGCTCCGGCGTGCTGGTCGATCCCCACCGAGCGCACCCCCGCCGGCGGGTCGCTGTGGATCATCACGACCTCGACCGTCTCCGTGAGCTGAGCGACCAGGTCCTCGAACGACTGGTGCGAGACGCCGAGGAGCACGGCCTCGACCGCGTCGTCGAGGAGCGCCTCGATCGCCCGCTCCGCCGAGGTCGCCTCCAGGTGCGGCACGGGGCTCAGGATGACGTCGTAGCCGGCCTTCTGACCGGCCTGGTGCACCGAGGCGGCCAGCGTGCCCGGACCGTAGAGGTGCGGCTGGGTGTAGAGCAGGCCCAGGCGTCCCGACTTCCGCGTGACCAGAGCGCGTGCCGACTTGTTGCGCCGGTAGCCCAGCTCCTCGATCGCCGCCAGCACCCGGTCGCGGGTGTCGCCACGTACGGCGTCGGAGCCGTTGACGACCCGGGACACGGTCTGGTGCGAGACCCCTGCCCGGGCCGCGACATCTGCCATGCTCGGCGCGTTCTTCGACTCCCCGTTGACCATGCGGTGATCCTAAGCGGGATCTCCGCGGGCAGCGGGACTGCCTCAGGTCTCCTCGAGATCGGGACGCCCGTGACGTGCTCGGGTGAGGGCCGCCGCGAGCGGGGCACAGCGTCCCCCGGGGACCAGCGACGCGAGCTCGTCGGGGTCGTCGGGCAGGCCGAGGTCACGAGCCTGGTCGAGGAGCGGGCCGTCGAGGAAGGGCGACAGCTCGGGCCACACGTCCTGCACCTCACGGCAGAAGATCCGGGCGCCCACCGGGCCGATGCGGGGCGACTCGGTGAGCGCGTCGATCAGGGCGTCGGCGCCGTCGTGCGAGGTCGGGCGGAGCCGGCGCAGGTCGCCGCGACAGGTCTCCAGCAGCCACTGCGCCTGCTCTTCGAGCTTGGTCGCGGTGCTCTCGTCGTAGCGGCGGTAATGGGCCCGGCCGAGGGCATCCACCCGCTGCTGCCAGGTCGAGTCGAGCAGCCGGTGCGGCGTACGCCATCCGGCGGACGACAGCTCGCGCGCCGCAGCGACCGCGATGTCGGTCGAGATCCGGGTCGAGGAGAGCATCGCCAGGACGAGGAGACGATAGAGCGGCGATGGCTTGTCCCGGAGCCGGATGCCGGCCTCCTCGGCGTACGTCGTGCCGCCGGCGTCCAGCAGACGCCGCACCACGTCGCGGTCCCGTTTGCTCACCCCGTCGACGTACCCACCGCTGACCGGGCCCATGCGCTGCCTCGCAGGCTGGGATCGGCAGACCCTGGATAGATCCTGGTGGGCGACCGAGGATGGATTCGACCTAAGAGCCACTCTCCAGGAGCAGACCGATGCCACGTCGACCCATCGACATCACGATCCCCGACCTGTCCGGCAAGCGAGCCTTGGTCACCGGGGCCAGCGACGGCATGGGCCTGGTGATGGCCACCCGGCTGGCGGCGGCCGGGGCCGAGGTCGTGATGCCCGTCCGCAACGCCAGCAAGGGCGAGAAGGCGCTGGCCACGATCCGCGGACACGTCCCGGAGGCCCAGATCTCGCTGCGCGACCTCGACCTGTCCTCGCTGTCGTCGGTGGCGGCGCTCTCCGAGACGCTGCTGGGCGAGGACCAGCCGTTCCACATCATGATCAACAACGCAGGCGTGATGACTCCGCCGGAGCGGCAGACGACCGCCGACGGGTTCGAGCTCCAGTTCGGCACCAACCATCTCGGTCACTTCGCCCTCGTCGCCCGGATCCTGCCGCTGCTGCGAGCCGGGCAGGCCCGGGTGACGTCGCAGGTCAGCGTCGCCGCGAGGCGCGGCGCGGTCAACTGGGAGGACCCCAACTGGGAGCAGAGCTATGAGGACATGAAGGCCTACAGCCAGTCGAAGATCGCCGTCGGTCTCTTCGCGCTGGAGCTGGACCGACGCAGCCAGGCCAACGGCTGGGGCATCACCAGCAACCTCTCCCACCCCGGCGTCGCGCCGACCAACCTGCTGGCCGCCCGACCCGAGATCGGCCGCACGACCGACACCCTCTCCGTACGCATGATCCGCTGGCTCTCGGCCCGCGGGATCCTCCTGGGAACCCCCGAGACCGCAGCCCTTCCCGCCCTGCTGGCCGCCACCTCGCCCGAGGCGACCGGCGGCCGGCTCTACGGCCCCAGCGGGCCGGGGCACCTCGGTGGCGCTCCCGCCGAGCAGGCGCTCTACCGTCCGCTGGTCGCCGAGGACGCCGCCCGGCTGTGGGAGCTCTCCGAGAGCCTCACCAGGACCGCGCTCCCGACATCCTGACCCGGCGGCGCTGGAGTCTTATGCTGCCGTCATTCTCGGGCGCGGCCCGATGTCCATAGAACGGAGCCATGGATGCGCGTGCTGTTGTCGACGTACGGGTCACGGGGAGACGTCGAGCCGCTGGTCGCGCTCGCGGTGCAGCTGCAGCAACGGGGCGCGGAGGTGCGGATGTGCGCGCCGCCGGACGAGGAGTTCGTCGACCTGCTGGAGCGGGAGGGTGTGCCGCACGTGCCGTTCCTCAAGCCGTGGCGGTCGTGGGAGCGGCCGCCGACGTCCGAGGAGCGTCACCAGCGGGTGACCGACTTCATCACGGCGCAGTACGACACCGTGGCCGAGGCCGCCGCGGGCTGTGACGTGGTGGTAGCGACCGCGATGTCGCAGTTCGTCGCGCCTTCGGTCGCCGAGCGCAGGGGCGTCCCGTACCACTACGTCCTCTTCTGCCCGGACGTCGTCGACGGTCTGGACGGGCGCGGCTTCAACGAGCTGTTCAAGGAGCCGGTCGACGCCCACCGGGCCTCGATCGAGCTGCCGCCGGTCAGCGATGTCACCGAGTTCATGTTCACCACTAGTCCCCTACTCGCGGCCGATCCCACCCTGGGTCCATGGCACGGGACCTCCAGGCTCGACGTCGTGCAGACCGGCGCCTGGATGCTCGATGACGACCGTCCGCTCCCGGCCGACCTGCTGGGCTTCCTCGACGCGGGGCAGGAGCCGGTGTACGTCGGTTTCGGCAGCATGCGCACAGTCGGCGAGGAGAGCGTGCGGGTCGCGGTCGAGGCCATCCGCGCGCACGGCCGTCGCGTGGTCATCGGGCGCGGATGGGCTGGGCTGGACGTCATCGACGGCCGTGACGACTGCTTCGTCGTCGGCGAGGTCAACCACCAGCGGCTCTTCGGCCGGGTCGCCGCCGTCGTCCACCACGGCGGCGCGGGCACCATGACGACGGCATACCGGGCCGGCGCGCCGCAGCTGGTGGTGCCGCAGGCCGGCGATCAGACCTACTGGGCCGGGCGGGTGGCCGCGCTCGGCATCGGGGTCGCCCACGACGGCGCCGCACCGACGGTCGAGTCGCTCACCGCCGCTCTCGGCCCGGCGTTGGCGCCGGAGGTCCGAGCGCGGGCGACCGCGATGGCCGCTGACGCCCGGGGCGACGGGGCGGCCGTGGCCGCGGAACTGCTGCTGAGCGGCGTGGCCTGACCCTCAACGACCGAGTACGTGACGTAGCGCCGCCTCCAGCGTCGGGTGACGGAACTGGTGCTGGCTCCCGAGAACAGCCGGCTCGACGCGCTGGCTCGCCAGCGCCATCTCCCCGGCGCCCTCCCTGCCGAGCAGGAGCCGTGGGCCGAGGGCCGGCGTGGGCAGGAGCGCGGGCCGGTGGAGGACGTGCGCGAGGGTCTGGGCGTAGACCCGGCCGGTGACCGTCTCGGGGGCGACCGCGTTGACCGGGCCGACGATCGTCTCGTCGAGGACCGCGCGGTGGTAGACGTCGACCAGGTCGTCGATGCCGATCCAGCTCAGCCACTGCTCACCGCTCCCGAGCCGGCCACCCAGACCGGCCGCGAACAGCGGTCGTTGAAGCCTCAGCGCTCCCCCGGCGGGCGTCTGCACGATCCCGGTCCTGACCTGGACCACCCGTGGCCCGTCCACCCGGCTCGCCGCCTCCCAGTCGGCGACCACGTCGGCGAGGAAGCCCGTGCCCCGGACCGAGGGTTCGGTGAGGATCTCGTCGCCGCGGTCGGCGCCGTAGATCCCGATCGCGGAGGCGCTGACGAAGGTGCGTACGCCGCTGCCTGCCGCCGCCTCGGCGAGCCGTCGGGTCGGCTCGATCCGGGAGTCGCGGATGGCCGCCTTGTGCGCCGCGGTGAAGCGGCCCGCGATGGACGCCCCGGCCAGATGGACGACCGCGTCCACCCCGTCGAGCACGTCCGAGCCGGGCGCCGACGGATCCCAGTGGCGCTCTCCCTCCCCCGCCGGCGGGTGCCGAACCAGCCGGATCACCCGATGGCCGCCGCTGGTGAGGAACGGGACCAGGGCGCGCCCGACGGTCCCGCTCGAGCCGGTGACCGCGATGGTGAGCGACCTGCCCGCTGCGTACGCCCTGCGGTGGGCGGCGAGGTCGGCGACCAGCTGATCGTGACGGTAGCCGAGCATCCGGTCCACCATCCGCCCGAGCACGTTCGTCTCGACCCGGTCGGTGACCAGGGTCGCGTCGCCGTCGGCGGCGAACTCGTGCCTGTGGGTCCATGTCAGCGGCCGCAGCGAGGCGAGCCGGTCGGTGAACAGGTGCGGTGGGTCGTAGGCGTTGGGATCGTGACGGGCCACCCAGTCCACCCCGCGGCCGAGCGAGATCACCGCTGTCCCGTCGGCGAGGTCGGCCGCCTCTACCCGCACCTCCCCCGGCGTCCACGGAGGCGTCAGCCGGCGGATCGCTCCCGGGCGCCGATGCCACCCGAAGACCTCCTCGACCGGCGCCTCGACGCGCGTCGTCAGCGTGTGGACCCGGACCAGCGGGGGCGTCATGCCAGCAGCCTCGCGCGGATCGCGCAGACGTACAACCTCCCTCGAGCTACTCGCTCACCCCCGGAAGTCCTTCACCATCTGCTTGGCGATGATCAGCTTCTGGATCTCGCTGGTGCCCTCGTAGAGCCGGAACAGCCGCGCGTCGCGGTAGAACCGCTCGACCGGCACCTCGCGCATGTAGCCGAGGCCGCCATGGATCTGAACCGCGCGGTCGGCGATCCGGTCGACCGCCTCGGTGCAGAACAGCTTGCACAGCGACGGCGCCGTACGCCGGTCGCTGCCGTCGTCCCAGCTGCGGGCGGCCTCGAGCACCATCGCGCGACCGGCGTACGCCTCGGTCCGGCTCTCGGCGAGCATCGCCTGGATCAGCTGGAACTCGGCCAGCTTCTGGCCACCCTGGCTGTTGGTCGTGGCATGGCGCAGGCTCTCCTCGATCAGCCGGTCCGCCAGGCCGACGGTCAGGGCGGCGATGTGCAGCCGGCCCTTGGCCAGCGATCGCATCGCCGCGGAGAAGCCCTCGCCCTCGACCTCGCCGACCAGGTTCTCGGCGGGCACTCGGACGCCGTCGAGGAAGATCTCGGACGTCACCGCGCCGCGCTGGCCCATCTTGTGGTCTTTCGGACCGATGGTGACGCCGGGGGTGTCGGTCGGCACCACGAACACCGAGATGTTCTTCGCGCCTTCGTCGAGGTCTCCGGTGCGGGCGAACACCATCAGCAGGTCGGCCCAGATCGCGTTGGTGATGAAGCGCTTCTGCCCGTTGATGACGTACGCGTCGCCCTCACGGACCGCGCGCGTGCGCAGGCCGCTCGGGTCGGAGCCGGCCTCGGGCTCGGTGAGCGCGAACGAGGCCACCAGCTCACCGCTGGCCAGACCGGGCAGGTACTGCTGCTTCTGCCGCTCGGTGCCGCAGTTGACCAGCACCTGGCCGGCGATGCCGTTGTTGGTGCCGAACATCGAGCGGAACGACGGCGTGGTCCAGCCGAGCTCCATCGCCAGCCGGACCTCCTCGGACATGGTGAAGCCGAGACCGCCGTACTCCTCCGGGATGGCATAGCCGAACAGCCCCATGGCCGCGGCCTGCTGCCGGAGCCGGTCGGGGATCTGGTCGGTCTCCTCGATCTCGTCCTCGGCCGTGACGACCTCCTTGCGGACGAACGCGCGGACGGCGTCGAGGATCGACGTGAACTCGTCGGGCTCCATGGGTGCTGCTCCTTCGTGCGGGGGATCAAGGCGTCTGAACGAAGACGCTCCACCCGCGGATTCTTCCCCATGGTCTGAACGCCGAGAGCCCTATGGCACAACTCAGGAGCAGCAAGACAGGATCGTCACCTGGCGGCGCCCAGCGAGCTACGTGCGAGCTGGGCGACGCGCTGGTTGCTGATCCCGGTCTCCGCCGCGATCCGCCCGAACGACCAGCCGCGGCGCCGCAACAGCCGTACGGCTCGCGCGCTCTCGTCGTTCAGATCCGCGAGATGCCGGTCGACCTGGCAGCGCTGGTTCTCGAGGTCACGGAGCGTCGCGGCCGGGTCGTCCGGCAGATCGGCGATGGCCCGGCGGGTCGGGGATCCACCCGGCGCCAGCGCATCGGGCGGGTTGAACGCCCACAGCGTGTAGTCATCGGCCCACCGGATGAACCGGGCCATGCGGCTCTCGCGGTGGAATCTGTTCGGGACGTCGATCTGTCCCACGGGACGTGTCGCCTCAGCTGCCATCTCCGGCTCCTTCACATGGTCGGGACAGGTGGGGGGAAGGTCCTCGGTATCCATGGTCCGGGGACGGGATGACCGAGCCGTTGAGGTTCGGTAACGGGCAGGTAAGGGCTGCGGGAGGGACCAGATCCCTCAGGGAGCTCGAACACCCGGATACCCGATCTTCGGCATGCGCAAATACCCCGAGCGGGATAACGATCGAGTAACGAGGAACGAGCATCGAACCCCCACCCGATGCCCCTCCCCCGCTGAAGACACCATCCGTCCAGGCCGCAGCCGCGCGCGCCGACGGAGCCCCGCATCTGGGAAGCGGGCCCCGCCCTCCCACGTTGACAGCGACCGCGAGGTCTCTGAAAGGGGACACGCCATGCGCTCGACACCGAGCCCGCTCATGCCTCGCGCCACCAAGCCGAGGCTCTTCAAGAGGTTGGCGGCGCTGAGCGCCACCGCCCTCGTCGCCACGACGCTCGTCGCCTCCGGTGCCGCTGCGTCTCATCCCGAGGCCAGCCTCGCCGGCAGCAACTTCGAGATCGACGTCGACGCCAACCTCAAGGTCGACGACCCGGCCCCCTCGCTCGACTGGGCCAACGTCACCGAGACCCGGGCCACCGACAAGGTCAACGGCACCGGCGACAACTCCTACGCCGGAGGCGTCAAGGAGGACACCTCCTGTCCCGGTGAGGTGACCGACTCGATCCCGCCGAACAAGAGCGACCTGCTGAGCTTCCACGTCTACCGGGAGGCCGGCACCGGAACGCACCCCGGATTCCTGAACCTCGCCTGGAGCCGGGTGAGCGACCCGAGCGGCACCACGCTGATGGACTTCGAGTTCAACCAGTCCAGCACGAAGTGCGCCTCCGGGCCCAACGTCGTCCGCACCGCCGGTGACCTGCTCATCGAGTACGCCATCGACCAGGGCGGCTCCCGTGCGGACATCTCCGCACGCCGATGGACCGGCACCGCCTGGGGTCCGACCACCGACCTGGACGTCCCGTCCGCCACCTGCGGCGGCGCTCCGTGCGCGGCCGGCACCATCAACTCCTCGCCCATCCCCGCCGCGGACTCCGATGGGCTGATCGCCTCCGGCTCGAAGCAGGCACGGACCTTCGGTGAGGCTCAGCTCGACCTACGGCTCCTGTTCCAGCCCAACAAGTGCACATCGTTCGGCAGCGCGATGCTGAAGAGCCGCTCCTCGGACTCCTTCACCTCGCAGCTGAAGGACTTCGTGGCACCCGTCGGCATCAACCTGCAGAACTGTGGTCAGGTGATCATCCGCAAGCAGACGCTCCCGGACGAGGACCCCAACGCCACCAACTTCGGCTACACCAAGGCGTTCAGCACCGACCCCACCTCCGCGAACACGTTCACGCTCCAGGATGACGGGGTGAAGGACTACGGCAAGACCGTGCTCTTCGGCTCCGGCTACACCGTCGTCGAGGACGTGATCCCGTCCGACTGGAGCTTCGTCAGCGTGAACTGCGATGCCAGCACCGGAGTCACGCCGAGCATCAACGGCGCGACGGTGACATTCGCGATCAACGAGGACACCGACGTACTCGACTGCACCTACACCAACGAGCTCCAGCTCGGGGCGCTGAAGATCCTGAAGAACAGCACGAAGGGAGGAGCGGTCACCAACCCGGGAGCGGTCTTCTCCTACGACGGCACCAGCGTCACCGACAACGGCACCGGCGACCAGGATCCCGACGTCGGCGAGGTCTGCGTATCGGGCCTCTCCCTCGGGGACTACGACGTGACGGAGACGTCGCCGCCTCCCGGCTACGCCGACGCCCCCGGCGGCGCACAGACCGTCACCGTGGTCAGCGGGACGAACTGCACCGACAACCAGCCGACCGGTGCGGCGGTCGCGACGTTCACCAACGCGCCGCTCGCCGACATCCAGGTCAACTTCCGTGACGGCGGTTCGGGCGAGACCAGCCTGACGTCGATGACCTGCGAGAACACCGGCGTCACGCCGGACACCGGCACCGCCACCGGTTGGGACGACACGATCACCCATGAGGGCATCGCGATCGACCCGTCACCACGGACGGTCACCTGCACCATCGTGATCGATCCCTGATCCCCCACATCCACCCCAACCGCGGGGCCGCCCGGTTCACCGGGCGGCCCCTTCGGGCGCCCCGCCGGCGCAGCGGCAACATGATCGAAACCCATGGCGATTACCGTGCCATCATGGCGCGGGTGATCGAGCAGCAGTCGCGGGTGATCCACGGATACAAGCGCGCGTTCCGCATCGGCGGTGACGGCTCCGCGATCATGTTCATCCACGGGATCGGCGACAGCTCGCGGACGTGGGAGGACGTCCTGCCGATGTTCGCCCAGAATCATCTGGTCATCGCGCCCGACCTCCTCGGGCACGGCGACTCCGACAAGCCACGCGCCGACTACTCGATCGGCGGGTTCGCCAACGGCATGCGCGACCTGCTCTCCGTGCTGGACGTGGAGCGAGTCACCCTCGTCGGCCATTCGCTCGGCGGCGGTGTGGCGATGCAGCTCGCCTACCAGTACCCGCAGCTGGTCGAGCGGATCGTGCTGGTCTCCAACGGCGGCTCCGGACGCGGTGTCTCGACCTGGTTGCGACTCGCGACCCTGCCGATGGCGCCAGAGCTGCTCAAGCTGTTGCGACTGCCGATCTCACGCACCGGGCTGTCCGCCTCCCTCGGCCTGTTACGTCGCTTCGATCACGATCTCGGCGTCGATGCGCCGGACCTGACCAGGATCGTCGACGCGTTCCCGGACAACCAGTCCCGCCAGGCGTTCGCCCGGACCCTGCGCGCCGTCGTCGACTGGCGCGGCCAGGTCGTCACAATGCTCGATCGCTCCTATCTGGCCTCGAACATTCCGCTGCTGATGATCTGGGGCGACCGCGACGGCGTCATCCCCTACCGCCACGCCGAGCAGGCGCAGGCGGCGATGCCGCAGGCCATGCTCGAGGTGTTCGAGGGCGCCGGCCACTTCCCGTTCCGCTCCGACCCGGGCCGCTTCGTGATGGCCGTCGAACAGTTCATCCGGAGCACCAAGCCGGCGATCTGGGATCAGCATGGATGGCAGACCCGGCTGCGCAACGGCCCCGAACCGGAAGACGATCTTCATACGTGGACGGGCATCTGACCCGCGCATTACCCTGCGGACATGAACGACGCTGCCGCACCCGATGCCGCCACCGGAGGGGTTCGCGAGGTGAAGTCCGCCGCCCGTACGGTGGAGATCCTCGAGTTCCTCGCCGCGCGCCAGAACCGCCCGGTGCGGCTGCGCGAGCTGAGCGAGGCGCTCGGGGTTCCCCGCAGCAGCCTGCACGCCCTGCTCCGCACGCTCGCCAAGCACGGCTGGGTACGCAGCGATGCGACCGGCACGCTCTACGGCATCGGCATCCGGGCCCTGCTGGCCGGCACCAGCTACCTCGACACCGACCCCTACCTGCCCCAGGTGACCCCGTTCCTCGTCGAGCTCCGCGAGCAGCTCGACGAGACCTTCCACTTCGGGCGTCTCGACGGCACCGACGTGGTCTACCTCGCCACCCGCGAGTCGTCGCAGTACCTGCGCCCCTACAGCCGCGTCGGCCGCAGGCTCCCGGCCTACTCCACTGCGCTGGGCAAGGCGGTCCTGGCCGCGCGACCCGAGGACCAGGTCGCCGACCATCTGCCGGCCGAGCTCGCACCGCTCACGCCGCACACGTTCACCGACCGGGGCGCACTGGCCGCCGAGCTCGAGGCGACCCGCCGGCGCGGCTACGCGATCGACAACGAGGAGAACACCCTCGGGCTGCGCTGCATCGCCGTCGCCCTGCACTACGACGAGCCGGTCTCCGACGCGATCAGCGCCTCCATCCCGATCGCCCGGCTCACCCCTGAGCGGGAGGCCGAGGTCATCGCCGCGCTGCGCCAGGCAGCGGACCGGATCGTCCGCGTCGTCGGCCCGATCCGCAACTCCCTCACGTGGGCCTGAGCCGCGACCAATCCCGAGAGCGTCCGCTGCCGGCGCCAGCTTGGACTTCTCTGGCAATTCCTGCACTTCTCTGGCGTTGCAATGCCCGAGAAGTGCAGGAATACCCGGTTAACCGGGTACTCCTGCACCGCCTCCCGGCATCGCTGTCCACCCCATATGAGACCTTGTCCACGGATGTAGACGCATGACACAATCGCGGACGTGCCCTCCACCTCTCCCACCACGCCGCTGAACGTGCTGGTGACCGAGCCGATCATGGCGCGGTTCACCGACGTGCTGACCCGGAAGGGCGCCTCGCCGCACACGTGGACGTTCGCGTGGGGTGACGACCCTCGGCTCGCCGAGGCCGCCGCGACGGCCGAGGTGCTGGTCTGCTCCTCGACGACTCCGGAGCTGCTGGCCGCGATGCCCCGGCTCCGGCTGGTGCACGTGACCGGTGCCGGCGTGGACAGGATCCCGCTCGCGGCGCTGCCCGGCGACGTACGTCTGGCCAACACCTACCACCACGGCCGCTCCATCGCCGAGCACGTGGTGATGGTGTCGATGATGCTGTTGCGCGGCGTCCTGCGGTCCGAGGCCGACATGCGCCGCGGCGTGTGGAGCAACGCGATCGTCTCCGACGACTACCCCTTCGGCGGCGTGCTGGCCGGTCGCACCCTGGGCATCGTCGGCTTCGGCGAGATCGGCTCCAGCGTCGCCCGGCTCGGTTCCGCGATGGGGATGAAGGTCCGGGCCGTACGCCGCAACCCCGACGCCCCGCTGCCGCAGGGCGTCGAGCTGGACTGGGTCGGGCCCGACTCGGCCCTGCACGACCTGCTGGCCACCTCCGACGTGGTCGTCGTGACCGTGCCGCTGAGCGATGCGACCCGCGGGCTCATCGATGCCGCCGCCCTCGCCGCGATGCGGCCGAGCGCTGTCCTGGTCAACGTCGCCCGCGGCGCCGTGGTCGACGAGCAGGCGCTCCACGACGCACTCACCGCCGGCACGATCGCCGGTGCCGGCATCGACGTGTGGTGGCGCAACCCCCGCGACCCCGACGCTCCCCCTCCCTCGTACCTCGATTTCGCGAAGCTGCCGAACGTCGTGCTGACCCCGCACCAGTCGGGGCACACCGCGGAGGTGTTCGCCGGCCGTGCGCAGGACATCACCGACAACGTCGACGCACTCGCCGAGGGCCGGCCGCTGCGCAACCCGGTGGCGAGGAGCTAGCCGAGGAGCTGGTCGGCCACCAGCATGACGGCGCCGAAGATCGACACCGCGATCGCCGTACGCCGCAATCGCACCGGCGACATCACCCGGTTGAGCAGCAGCGACAGGCCCCACCCCAGGAACGGAGCGGGCACGAGCGCGGCGGTGACCAGCAGGGTGCGCTGGTCGACGGAGCCGGTGGCGGCCAGGGCGAGGAACGACAGGGCCGAGCCGACGAGGAAGAACGTGCTCATCGAGCTGCGCAGCCCGGCGCCCTCCTTCTGCTGCCACACCAGCGCCATCGGCGGACCGCCGATCGAGGTGGCGGTGCCGAGCAGCCCCGAGGCCGCACCCGCGGCCACGAGGTTGGCGCGCACCGGCCGCGGCTGCCAGCCCAGCGAGTTGAGCGCTACCCCGGTCAGCACCACAGCGGCCAGCATCAGGGCGAGACCCCGCTCGGGCAGCGCCGCGACGAGCAGCGCCCCCGCGATCGTCCCGGGCACCCGGCCGAACAGCGCCCAGCCGGTGCCACCCAGATCGATGTGCTGCCGCTCGGAGACGACGACCATGATCGTCACCACGAAGGCCAACATCACCAGCGTGCCGGGTAGCAGCGCCGGGTCGACCAGCGCGACGACGGGCGCGGCGAGCATCCCCATGCCGAAGCCGATGGACGCCTGCAGGGCCGAGGCCAGGACGACCGCGACAGCGACGAGCGCGAAGGACCCGAGCGAGAGTCCCATCAGCCCGCCTGTGCCGAGGCCAGCTCCTGCTCCTCAGCCCCCAACGGGTGGAAGCACTCCGCGGTGTGAGCGCCGTCGACCGGATCGATGGCGAGCGGCGGGAGCGCGGTGGCGCATTCGTCGGTCGCCTTCCAGCAGCGGGTCCGGAACCGGCAGCCGGACGGCGGGTTGAGCGGCGAGGGGATCTCGCCGGACAGGATGATCTGCTCGCGCCGACGCTCGTGGTCGAGCGAGGGCGCCGCCGACAGGAGCGCCCCGGTGTAGGGATGCTGAGGCCGCTCGAACGTCGACTCGGTCTCTCCCTGCTCGACGATCCGTCCGAGGTACATCACCACGACCCGGTCGGCGACGTGCCGCACCACTGACAGGTCGTGCGAGATGAACAGGTACGCCACCCCGAGCTCCTGCTGCAGGTCGTTGAGCAGGTTGAGCACCTGTGCCTGCACCGACAGGTCGAGCGCGGAGACCGGCTCGTCACAGACGATCACGTCGGGGTTGAGCGCGAGCGCGCGGGCGATCCCGAGACGCTGCCGCTGACCCCCGGAGAACTCCTGCGGATACTTCCCGGCGTCGCCGGGCCGCAGCCCGACGAGGTCCAGCAGCTCGCGCACCCGAGCCGCCCGCTCACGCGAGGTCCTGTACAGACCGGTGTGGGTACGCCACGGCTCGCCCACGATGTCGCCCGCCGACATCCTGGCGTTGAGCGAGGCGAACGGGTCCTGGAACACCATCTGCACCCGGCGCCGGAACGCCAGCAGGTCGGCGCCCTTGGTCGTGGTCGGGTCGACCCCGTCGAAGCGTACGGAGCCGCCGTCGGGGGTCTCCAGCATGAGCAGCGTGCGGGCCAGCGTGGACTTGCCGCAGCCGGACTCCCCCACCAGGCCGAGCGTCTCGCCCCGGTGCAGGTCGAGGGTGACACCGTCGAGCGCTCGCAGCTCCTTGCGCTTTCCGGCGTGGCGTACCGGGAAGATCTTGGTGAGGTCGCGGACCTCGAGAAGGGGTGCGTCAGTCATCGGTTCACCTCGTCGGGGAAGTGGCAGGCGGACAGGTGGCCGGGGGCGACCTCGCGGGCCGCGGGCCGCTCCTCGCGGCAGCGGTCGCGGGCGATCAGGCAGCGGTCCTGGTAGACGCAGCCGGCCGGGATGGCGGCCAGCTCGGGCGGCGAGCCACCGATCGACTTGAGCTCCGCACCGCGCTCGGCGTGCACGGGCACCGACTCCAGCAGGCCGGCGGTGTAGGGGTGCTTCGGAGCGCCGAAGACCTCCTCGACCAGGCCCTGCTCGACCACGTTGCCGGCGTACATCACCACGACCCGGTCGGCCTGCTCGAAGACCAGGGCGAGGTCGTGGGTGATCAGCACGACCGCCATGTCCCGCTCCTCGCGCAGGTCCTTGAGCAGGCTCATGATCTGGGCCTGGACCGTGACGTCGAGCGCGGTGGTCGGCTCGTCGGCGAGCAGCACCGCCGGCGACAGCGCCACGCCGATCGCGATCAGCAGCCGCTGGCGCATGCCGCCGGAGAACTGGTGCGGGTAGGAGTCGACCCGGGTCTCCGGCTCGGGGATGCCGACCCGGCGCATCAGCTCGATGGCCTCCTGCCGGGCGGCCTTCTTGGACAGGCCGCGGTGGATCCGGAACGGCTCGGCCAGCTGGGTGCCCACGGTGTAGACGGGGTTGAGCGCGGTGAGGGCGTCCTGGAAGACGATCGCCAGCTCCTTGCCGGCGATGTCGCGCCGGCGCCTCGCCGAGGCCGTCCGCAGGTCGGTGGTGCCACCATCACCGGTGATGCGGACGGCCCCCTCGGTCACGTCGGCGACCGGCTCCAGCAGGCCGACGACCGCGGTGGCGGTCATCGACTTGCCGCAGCCCGACTCCCCGAGCAGCGCGAGGGTCTCGCCCCGGCGTGCCTGGAAGGTCACCTTGTCGACGGCTCGGACGACACCATGGGGCGTACGGATGTCGACGCTCATGCCGTCGACGTCGAGGGCGACGGCCTTCTCGGTCAGGGTGCTGTTCACTGGGCGTCCTCCGTAACTGCCTGAGTGACGGTCGGGGTGACGGTCGGGGTGGCGCGGCGACGCTGCCGCCGCGGGACGGTGAGCCGCCACCGCTGAGCGGGATCGGTGGCCAGCCGCACCCAGGCGGCGAGCACGGCGGCGGACACCGTCGCGATCACGATGGCCAGGCCGGGGAAGAACGAGAGCCACCATGCGGTCTGCAGATAGTTCTGCCCCTGGGCGACCATCAGACCCCAGCTGACGTCGGGTGCCTGGATACCGATGCCGAGGAAGCTCAGCGACGACTCGGCGAGCATGACGTAGCAGAAGTCGAGCGTGGCGACCGTCAACAGCGTCGGCAGCACGATCGGGAAGACGTGACGGCGGATGATGCTGAAGCTCCCCGCCCCGAACGTACGGGCCGCGTCGACGAAGACCCGGCTCTGCAGCTCGGCCGACTCGGCCCGCGCGGTGCGCAGGTAGATCGGGATGCGGGTGATCGCCAGCACGATGACGATGTTGCGCGGGCTGGGCGAGTAGACGTACAGGACGACGACCGCCATCAGCAGCGACGGGAAGCTCAGGATCACATCGGCGATCCGCATCACGAGGGTCTCGCGCCAGCCGCGGTGATAGCCGGCCCACATGCCGATCACCGAGCCCACGACCAGCGAGATCAGCACCGCCGGGATGGCCACGCCGAGGGTCGTCCGGGTCGCGACGACGATCCGGGCCAGGACGCTGCGCCCGAGCGAGTCGGTGCCCAGTACGTAGAGCCAGCCGTCGAGCTCGAGCGGTGCCTTGTTGCCTCGGGTCAGGTCCTGGGCGTTGGCCTCGCTGCCGAGCAGGGCCGGCCCGAAGACGGCCACGAGCAGGATGAAGCAGAGGATCACGGCGGCCACGGTCGCGACCTTGTCGCGCAGCAGCATCCGCCAGTAGCTGGTGCTCATCAGTTCTCCTCTCTCACACCATCGCCTTGTCGCGCACACGGGCGTCGAGCAGGGCGTAGCAGATGTCGATGGCGATGTTGAGCAGGAAGATCGTCACCGCGGTGAGCAGTACGGCCGCCTGCAGGATGGCGAAGTCGCGGCCGGTGATCGAGTCGATCATCAGCTTGCCGATGCCGGGCCACCCGAAGATCGACTCGACGACCACGGCACCGTTGACCAGCCCGACCGCCAGGTCGCCGGCCACGGTC
This sequence comes from Nocardioides sp. NPDC087217, assembly GCF_044744805.1. Lineage (NCBI taxonomy): Bacteria > Bacillati > Actinomycetota > Actinomycetes > Propionibacteriales > Nocardioidaceae > Nocardioides > Nocardioides sp. NPDC087217. The sequence continues at coordinate 393,012 of NZ_JBIUZB010000003.1, read as the reverse complement.
AGCGCCGGGGCGGCGGCGTTGCGCAGGGCGTGGTGCGCGACGACCCGACGGCTGTCGGCACCCTTGCTGCGCGCCAGCCGGACGTACGGCGCGGACAGGGCCGCCACCATCGCACCGCGCACCACCTGGGTGAGCACACCGACGGGGCGCAGCAGCAGGGTCGCGATCGGCAGGACCCAGGAGAGCAGCCCGGCGTCGACACCCGAGGTCGGCAGCACCCCGAGCATCACCGCGAAGACCCAGACCCCCATGATGGCGAGCCAGAAGTCGGGGACGCTCGCGGCCGTCATCGACAGGAACGACGCGAACCGGTCGGCCAGCGAGTTCGGACGGTACGCAGCCCACGAGCCGATCACGACGGCGAGGACGACCGCGATGAGCATCGTGGTGATCGCCAGCTGGAGCGTCGCGGGGAAGGCCCGCAACGCCATCGCGGCCGCGGACTCACCCGTGCTCAGCGACGTGCCGAAGTCAAGGCGGAGGATGCCCTGGAGGTAGTCGATCAGCTGCTGCCAGACCGGCAGGTCGAGGCCGTTGACGGCGCGGAAGGTCTCCTTCTGGGCCTCGGTGGCGTTCTCCGGCAGGTACAGGCTGGCCGGGTCGCCGGTGAGGCGGGCCAGGAAGAACACCCCGAGCAGCACCACGACGAGCGGCAGCAGCGAGGTGAGCGCTCGCTTGCGGAGGAACGTCACCATCGATGACCTCCTGGGTGAGTCGCGGCCGGGATCACTTGGCCGGCTTCATCTCGGTCACGCGCATCTCATCACCGGTCGCCGAGTTGGGCTCGTACTCGACGTTGTCCGACTCGCCGATGATCCCGGTCATGTGCGCGATGTAGGCGAACTGCGAGACCTTCTCCGGCTCGTCGGCGAAGATGCCGGCGAACGCGGCCTGGCGGTCATCGCCCTCGGCCTTGTCGGCGGCCTCGATCTGGGCGTCGAACTCCGGGGTGCCGAACGTCGACTGGGCGCCGTCGCTGAGCATGTACTGGTCGACGGAGAACTGGGCGTCACCGGCCTGGTTGCCGTGCTGGACGAGGATGATGTACGGCCCGGTGTTCTTCGGGAACGGGCGGGACTGGTACTCGACCGACGCGGCGGTGTCCATCATCTCGATCGAGACGTTGAGACCGATGTCCTCGAGCGCCTTCTGGACGACCTCGACGGTCTCGCCGACCTTGGGGAAGAGGCCGTTACGAGAGATCAGCCGGATCTTGGTGTCGGTCGGCACTCCGTCGGCCTTCGCCTCGGCGATGAGCGACTTGGCCTTCTCCGGGTCGTAGGGCCACGCCTCCAGATCCGGGTTGTGGCCCACGACGCCCTCGGGCACCAGCTGGGAGGCGACGTCCGCGTAGCCCTCGAAGAGGCTGTCGACGATGGACTCGCGGTCGATCGCGTAGTTGATCGCCTGGCGCACCCGGATGTCGTCGAGCGGAGCGTACGTGCCGGTCGACCGCAGCGCGGTCGTCTCGTTGTTCGGGTAGCGGACCGCGGCGTCGCCGGAGAGGTCCTCGGGCGCGAGCCCGGTGGCGATGTCGGCCTCGTTGTTGGTGATCATGGCGGCGCGTACGCTGCCCTCCTCACGCCACTGGTACTCCGCCTTCTTGAAGGCGGGGGTGTCTCCCCAGTAGGTGTCGTTGACCGCGAGGGTCAGCTTGGTGCCGTTCTGCCAGTCCTCGATCTTGTAGGGGCCGGTGCCGATCGGCTCGCGCACCTTGGCGGTGTCGCTGGTCGACGCGGGCACGACCTCGATGAAGGAGAGGCGCAGCGGCAGGATCGGGTCGGCCTCGGCGGTGGTCACCTCGAGGTGGGTGGCGTCGACGGCCTTGACCTGGAGGTCGTCGTCACCGAAGACGTACCCCTCGACGTTGCAGCCGAAGGTGCCGTTGACCGCGCGGTCGATGGAGTGCGCGGCGGCCTCGGCATCGAACGCGGAGCCGTCGGAGAACTTCACGCCCTCGCGGAGGGTGAAGGTCCACGTGGTCGGCTCGGTCTGCTCCCACTCGGTGGCGAGCAGCGGCTGGAGCTCGCCGGAGGCGGGGTCGCGCTCGACCAGCGGCTCGGTGATGTTGGAGCGCACCACGACGCCCGTCGAGGTCAGGTTGGCATCGCACGGTTCGAGGGTCGGCGGCTCCTGCGGGAGCACGATCCGGACCGTGTCACCGGCGGCACCGGCGCTGTCGGAGTTGGCGACGCCACACGCCGAGAGGGTGAGCGAGACAGCCATGAGCGAGGCGCTTGCGAGTCCGAAGCGGGACCGCAGCGAGGGACGAAAGTTCATGCGACTGTTCCTCCAGTCGATCGGCGACATCTACATATGTGGACGTCGTTGTCATTCGTGGATGAACCGTACGAGCGAGTTTTGTGTGACGTCAAGCACGTTGCGCAATGCCCATAGGGCATCGAGCGATGCCGTCACGATGTTGGACGCGTATCACTTCCGCTACCTAGCCTCGGGATCTCCGACGTCGTCGAACCCTTGAGGAGACCCCATGGGCCGCTACTCCCCCACCGAGCTCCGTGACGCCCTCGGCGCCGGCCTGCTGTCGTTCCCGGTGACGCACGCGACCGCCGACTACGCCTTCGACGAGGACGGCTACCGCGCCCATCTGCAGCACCTCGACGGCTTCGAGGTCGCCGGCCTCTTCGCCGCCGGCGGCACCGGTGAGTTCTTCTCGCTGTCCCACGACGAGGTGTCCCGGGTCCTGCGAGCCACCGTCGAGGAGGTCGGGGACGGCACCCCGGTGATGGGCGCGGCCGGCTACGGCACCTCCCAGGCCGTCGCGATGGCGCAGCGGGCCGAGGCCGACGGCGCCGACGGCATCCTGCTGCTGCCGCCCTATCTGACCGAGCTGCCGGGTCGCGGCCTGTACGAGCACGTCGCCCGCGTCTGCTCGGCGACCTCGCTCGGCGTGATCGTCTACCACCGCGCCAACGCCCGCTACGACGCCGACACCGTCGTCCGTCTCGCCGAGGAGTTCCCGAACCTCATCGGCTTCAAGGACGGCGTCTGCGACATCGACCTGCTCGCCACGCTCAACGCGCGCCTCGGCGACCGCCTGCTCTACGTCGGAGGCCTGCCCACCGCAGAGACCTACGCCCTGCCCTATCTGGAGCTCGGCGTCAGCACCTACTCCTCGGCGATCTTCAACTTCGCGCCGCAGTGGGCGGTCGAGTTCTACACGGCCGTGCGCAACCGCGACCGCGACGAGGTGCTCGCCCGGCTCCGCGACTTCGTGGTCCCCTACATCGCGATCCGCGACCGCGGAGCGGGCTACGGCGTCTCGATCGTCAAGGCCGGTCTCACCGCCGCCGGCCGTCCAGCCGGTCCCGTACGTCCCCCGCTGACCGACCTCACCGAGCACGAGCTGGCGGAGCTGACCACACTCGTCAAGACCGTCATCTGACGGCCACTCGACCGACAGGAGCAACCGTGACCCGCCGCATCCTCCAGGTAGGACCGCTCAAGCCGTCGCTGGCCGAGACCCTCACCGACCGCTACGACGCCCTGGTGCTGCCCGACGACGACAGCCGCGCCGCGTTCCTCGCCGAGCACGGGCCCTCGATCGGCGCCGTGGTGACCACCGGGCGTACCGGCGTACCGGCCGAGCTGATGACGCAGCTGCCCGCGCTCGGCGCCGTGGTCAACTTCGGGGTCGGCTACGACACCACCGACGTCGAGACCGCAGCTGCACGTGGCGTGCTGGTCTCCAACACCCCCGACGTGCTGACCGACTGCGTGGCCGACACCGCGATCGGCCTCGCCATCGACACCCTGCGCCAGCTCAGCGCGGCCGACCGGTTCGTACGCCGCGGCGACTGGCCGCAGGCCGGCAACTTCCCGCTGACCCGCAAGGTCTCGGGCAAGCGGGTCGGGATCCTGGGTCTGGGCCGGATCGGCCAGGCCATCGCGACCCGCTTCGAGGCCTTCGGCTGCCCGATCTCCTACCACTCCCGCCGCGAGGTTCCCGGCTCGCCCTACAGCTACGCCGCCTCCCCCGCGCAGCTCGCCGCCGACGTCGACATCCTGGTCCTCGCCACCTCCGGCGGCAGCGGTACGCAGCACCTCGTCGACCGCAAGGTGCTCGAGGCGCTCGGGCCCGAGGGCTACCTGATCAACATCGCGCGTGGCTCCGTGGTCGACCAGGACGCGCTGATTGAGCTGCTCCTCGACGGTGGCATCGCCGGCGCCGGCCTCGACGTCTACACCGAGGAGCCCACGGTCCCTGCGGAGCTGATGGCCCTCGACAACGTGGTGCTCCTCCCGCACCTGGCGAGCGGCACCGTCGAGACGCGTGCCGCCATGGAGCAGCTGACCCTCGACAACCTCGACCGCTGGCTCGCCGACGGCACCGTCCTCACTCCGGTGCCGGAGGTGACGTCTCGGGGCGCAGCGCGATCTCGGTGATGCGGTTGCCGTTCCGGGCGGTCACCTCCAGGGTGCCGTCCCGGAGCGCCAGCACCTCCCCGACCTGCGGGATGTGCCCCAGCCGAGCGATTAGGTAGCCCGCGACGGTCTCGTAGGCGCCGTCCTCGAGCTCGATGCCGGTGGTGTCGGCGAAGTCCTCGATCGTCATCGCGCCGTCGATCCGGGACAGGTCACCGTGGTCTCGGATGCGGGCCTCGCCGTGGTCGTACTCGTCGCGGATGTCGCCGATCATCTCCTCGACGAGGTCCTCGAGGGTCACGATGCCGTCGGTGCCGCCGTACTCGTCCACGACCATCGCCAGGTGGGTGCCACCCTCGCGCATCGTGGCGACCGACGGGATCACCCGCTTGCTCCCCGGCAGCGAGAGCACCGGGCGGCAGATGTCCCGGATCGTGCGCTCGTCCGTCGCGACGACACCGAGCAGGTCGCGCACGTGCAGGAAACCGAGGATGTCGTCGAAGCCCTCACCGGTCACCGGGTAGCGGGAGTAGGGCAGGTCGCGCACGGTCTCGGCAGCCGCCGGAAGCGCCATCGAGGCGGGCATGAAGGTGACGTCGCCGCGCGGACGCATCACCTCCCTCAACGTCGTCTCGGTGGTGGCGAACACGTCACGCAGGATCCGGCGCTCCTCCTCCTCGAGGTCCCGGTTGGTGGAGACCATCTCGCGCAGCTCCTCCTCCGAGACCTGCTCGGCCGATGCCTTGGGGTCACCGCCGAGCAGCCGTACGACGGCATCGGTGGAGACCGAGAGCAGCCAGATCACCGGCCGCATCACGGTGGCGAACCGGTCCAGCACGGGCGCGACGGCCAGCGAGATCCCGGCGGCCTTCTGCAGCGCCAGCCGCTTGGGCACCAGCTCGCCCAGCACCAGGGAGAGATAGGCGATGAACAGGGTCAGCACGATCAGCGCCGTGGTCTCGGCGAGCGCCTCGGTCAGGCCGAGACGCTCGAGGTAGGGCGCGACGTCGGGAGCGATCGCCGACCCGCCGTAGGCCGCGGAGAGGAAGCCCGCGACGGTGACGCCGATCTGCACCGCGGCCAGGAAGCGGTTGGGGTCGCGAGCCACCTCGGCCACCCGTGCGCCACGTGGGCCCTTGCGCTCGAGCGCGGTCAGCTGGCTCTCACGCAGCGACACCAGCGCCAGCTCGGTCGCGGCGAACACGCCGCCGACCAGCACGAACACCAGCACCAGCCCGAGGCTGAGGAATGTCTGGCTGTCCATCAGGCCCGCTCACCATCCGATCGGAACGCAGGTGAGCGGTAGGGACTTCGAGGCCTCTTCACACAGAAGAATCTACAGGCGCGTCTCTCCTTCGATGGTTGCGGAGTACCCGCTTGTCGAGCTTGACCTGACTGGCCCGCCGAGGCCGGCGCACCCGACCTGGATTGAGGCGCGTGCGGGCCCAAGGGAGATGCCCTTGGACCCGCACGGAAGAGTCTCACCTCAGAGCTGGCTGATCACCGCCTGCGCATCCCGAACCAACGCGGCACGCGCCTCGGGGTTGGCGACGTTGAGCGCGCTGGCCGCCAGGCCGGCGTACTCCTGCAGCTGCGACCGCGCAGAGGCGAGGCGCCCGGCTTCGGCGTGCTTGGCGGCCTGCCGGAGTCGCTTCTCGAGGACGCTCTCCCCGGCAGGTGTGACATCGCCGGAGCGAGCGAGCCGTTCGGTCAGGGCGGTGAGCTCGGTCAGCGACGTGGTGGTCGTGAACGTCACCGTTCTCGTCGTCGCATGTCCGGCCTTGTCGGTCGCGGTGACCTCGAGGGTGTGCGACCCGAGCGAGAGGCGCCACAGGGCGAGCTCGTCGCCGGCGACCGCGGCACCGTCCAGGGTCGCGGTCACGGACCCGACACCGGAGGTGGCGTCGGTGGCCGACCACGATGCATCCCCGGAGTTGCCGACTGCGGCCCCGTCGGTGACACCATCGACCGCGACCTGCGGAGCGGTCTTGTCGATCCGCACCACGACTTGCCCGACCTCGGAGACGTTGCCGCCGTTGTCGGTCGCGCGGTACTGCACGGTCGTGACACCTTCCGCGGACACCGTGAGCGGGTTGTTCGCGTTCTCCCAGGTCTGACCGCCGTCGGTCGAGCGCTGCCGCGAGGCGACGGTGCCGTTGTCGGTCGCCGCCACGGCCACAGACACATTCCCCGTCCACCAGCCGTTCTGCCCGGTCGGCTGCGCCGGGTTGAGCGTCGCCGAGACCGTCGGAGGCGTGACGTCGGCGAAGCCGTCGCCGACGAACCTGATCCGATCCAGAGTGACGCCGCCGGTGGAGGTCACGAACAGCTCGCCGCTGCCCGACGGCGCTCCGGTCAGGTCGGACGTCGTCTCGGACCAGTCCTCGCTGGCGACGTCGAACGAGGCGAACGGCGTCGCGTCGGCCGACCCCCATCGCAGCTTCACGCTGCCGGTGCCGCTGGCGCGCAGCTTCGCCGAGGTGATGCCGGCGAGGTTCACAGGCTTCCAGGAGAGCCAGTCGCCCGCATCGAGCGAGGTGACCTTCCGCAGGCCGCTCGCCGTGTCGTCCGGAGCGATCGCGACGCCCTCGGAGGCATCGGCCCACTCGGCCTCCTGCGACTTCGGGTTGAGGATCATCGACACCTCGGACCTGGCCGCCGGCACACCGTTGGCGCCGTTGTCGGTGTAGCCGATGACGACGACTCCGTAGATGTTCTCCGTCTCGCCGTGCTCGGTTGCATCGGCGGGAGTCGGGATCGCGAATCGGCACCCGGTCCCCTGGCTGAGCGGGTGGGCGTGGACGTCGTGCCCGAGGCCGAACGTCCAGGTCACCCGTGAGCACACCGTCGCGTTCCCGTCCTCGGCGTCGTCGGTCGTCACGTCGAACGGCACCGCCTGACCCCAGTCGAAGAAGCCTCCCTCGGCCGGCGTGGCCACCTCGATCGTCGGCGCGACGTTGCCCACGCTGATCGAGGTCGAGGTGATGCCGCGACGCCCCTCGGCATCGGTGACCCGGAGCCGAGCGGTGTAGCGGCCGAGCTCGTCGTAGGTGTGCGACGTGGTCGCCCCGGTCGCGTCGAAGGTGCCGTCGCCGTCCAGGTCCCACTCGTAGGTGAGCGCACCGCCTTCGGGGTCGACCGAGCCCGAACCGTCGAACTCGACGGTCAGCGGTGCCGAGCTGCTGGAGATGGGATCGGCGACGATGTCCGCACGCGGTGCCTTGTTGCCGACGCTGTAGTCGATCCGATAGAGCCCGGCATCCGGGTTCGCACGGAAGAAGCCGTCACCGTAGTCGAGGACGTAGAGCGACCCGTCCGGCCCGAACTCGATGTCGATCGGGCTGTCGGTGATCGGCTGCCGGTTCGTCTCGAGATCGGTGTTGGGCAGGAACTGCTCGATGTGCGAGACCGGGCCGCCGGGCCAGTCGACGGTGAACGCCGCCAGGTAGTCCTGGGAGAACTCGGCGAAGAACGCCTTGCCGTCCCAGTACTCGGGGAACTTCGTCGGCGAGGGGTTGTCCGCGTCGTAGTGGTAGACCGGACCGCCCATGGGCCCCTGGCCGCCTGCCGGACCGAAGTCGGTCAGCTCCGGCCAGGGCTGGTGGGTGTTGTTGTCGCCGTAGTAGAGCGTCGCAGCAGTGGCCGGCGGAACGGTCGAGAGCCCCGTGTTCCACCGCGAGTTGTTCTCCGCACCAGCGGCGCAGTTGAAGAAGTCCCCCGGTGTCGCCGTCTCGAAGTCCCACTCGTTGTAGTTGAACTGGTCGCCGGTGCAGTACGGCCAGCCGCCGTTGACCGGCTCGTCGGTCGCGGTCGTCTGCCACTCGACGTACCCCATCGGGCCACGCTCCGGGTTCGGCGCCCCGGCGTCCGGGCCGTAGTCGCCCCAGCTCACCGAGCCCGTGGCGGGGTCGACGTCGATCCGGAACGGGTTGCGCAGACCCATCGCGAAGATCTCCGGTCGCGTCCCCTCCGTGCCGGGGGCGAAGAGGTTGCCCTCCGGGATGGTGTACGAGCCGTCCTCCTGGACCGCGATCCGCAGGATCTTGCCACGCAGGTCGTTCGTGTTGCCCGCGCCGCGGCGGGAGTCGAAGCCGGGGTTGAACCCGGGAGCGTCGTTGTTGGGCGCGAACCCGTTCGCACCCGGGGTTCCTGCCGGGGTGTTGTCACCCGTCGCCAGGTAGAGGTTGCCCTGGTCGTCGAAGTCGACGTCGCCGGCGACGTGGCAGCACTGGCCACGCTGCACCTCCACCTTGAGGATCACCTGCTCGGTCGCGAGATCCAGCTTGTCGGCGGCCTCGTCCCACTTCACCCGGGTGAGCTGGTTGTAGCCCTTCCACTGGTCCCAGTAGGCCTCGGTCTGACCGGCGGGCAGCGTGTTGGGCGCCGAGCCGGCCGGCGTGGTCGTCGGGTAGGGGCCGGTCATGGTGCGCGGCGCGTAGTAGAGGTAGACCCAGCCCGACTCCTCGAAGTCCGGCGCGAGGGTGACCGTCTGCAGGCCGTCCTCGGAGTTGTTGTACGTCGCGATCGTGTTGACCACGCGGGTCGTACCGGCGTCGGGATCGACGAGCCGGATGTCGCCGTTGCGCGCGGTGGTGAGCACGCGCCGGTCCGGCAGGACGGCCATGTCGATCGGCTCACCGGTGTCCTTGGTGAGAGTGACCTTCTCGTAGTTGGACCAGTCCAGGGCGAGGCCGGCCCCGGGCTCGGTGCCGTGGTCGACGCCGTCGTGGGCGGCAGCGGACGTCGCGAGTGCGAGCCCGGAGGTGAGAGCGAGCGCGAGCCCGGAGGTCACTGCGAGGAGTGATCGCCGGGCACGACGGCGGGGTACCCCACCGCCTGAGCTGTGTGTGGGCATGACGGTTCCTTGGAGAGCGAGGGCGAAAGAAGCCGGAGGAGGGCGTGCGAGCACGCCCGTGGCCGGAGCGCGACCCGGTGAGGGCGCGCTCCGGCGGTCAGCGAAGGGAGAGGGGGCGGCCGGTCAGCCGCGGAGCTCGTCCATGTTCTGGTAGCTCAGCTTGGCCAGGGCCAGGGACTGGCCCGGGTTCGCCGCACCGCCGGGCGCGGTGTCCTGCTCCCACATCGGGTTGTGGTAGCCGCGCGCCGGCATGTCACCGAAGAAGGTCTGATAGTCGATGTCGCCCTCCCCGAACGGCGCCATCACGTAGCCGTTGGCCTGCGTCTCGTCCTTCTTGCCGTCCTTGGCGTGGAACAGCGGGAAGCGCATCGGCGCGGACTTGACGACCTCGAGCGGGTCGAAGCGGTCCTCGACGAGACTGCCGTCCGGGGCGGTGTAGGTGTGGTGCTTGTGCTGCGCGACGTGCGCCCAGTAGATGTCCATCTCCAGCGACACGTAGCCGGGGTCCGTGTTCGCCAGGAACCACTCCAATCGGCGCACACCGGAGGACCGCGTCGGGCGGCCCAGCGCGTCGCTCGGCCCACTGTCCAGGAGGAAGCTGTACGCCACGTCGTGGTTGTGCGTGTAGAGCTTGAGCCCGTGTCGGGCGGCGCGCTCACCGAGGATGTTCCAGCGATCGGCTGCGGCCTGCCAGTCGGCGAGGTAGGCCGACCCGGTGGGATCGCTTCCAGTCCCGATGTGTCTCATCCCCAAGATGTTCGCGACCTCGCACGCCGCGTCGAACGCGGCCAGTGACGCATCGGTGATCGTGGAGGGAACCGACCCGTGGTTCCCCTCGGCCTCGAGACCGTTGTCATCGAGCCACGTCCGCAGCAGGTGTGCGCCCTCGACGTTGTTGACGTTGCCGCCGGGCGCGTTGGCGTTCTGGTTGTAGCCTGCGAACTCGATCTGCCGGTAGCCGATCTTCGACAGCTCCTCCAAGACCGCCTTGAACCCCGAGGCGTACGGGCTGGTGGCCGGATCGCGACTGATCGCGTCGCGCACCGTGTAGAGGATGATTCCGCGCCGCGGCCGCGGGATCAGCAGCGCGTCGGCTGCGGCGGATCCGGCGAGAGGGACACCGCCGAGGGCGATTCCCGCCGCGGCCATGCCTGTGGTAGCCGCCAGCAGCTGCCGACGGTTGAGCCCGAGCTTGCGTGCGATAGCCGGAACCTCGTGGTTCGCGGCAGGGGTGGGACGGTTGCGCATCAGTGCTCCTTCGGGAGGGTGAAGCCAAGTGAGCCGCAACTGTGACCTGTGTCACGTTGTGCGATCGTCAACTTACGGTTTCCACGAAGCACCCGTCAATAGTTCTAACTCGTCATGCAAAAGTTAGAAAGTATCTTTCGAAAGTCCGGGGGAGACTCCTTTCGGACTGCCCCAATGAACCCATCCGGCAGCGTCATCCTCCGAAGCCGCCGTCCGCGGCGACGACCGAGCCGTTGAGCACCGCCCCGGCACGCGAGCAGGCGTGCACGACGGTGGCGGCGACCTCGTCGGGCGTGAGCGGGCGACGTAGGAGCTGGTGGGCGGCGAGGTCCTCCGGGCCGACCGCGTAGAGGTCGGCGGTCGCAGCGAGCATCGCGGTGTCGGTTGAGCCCGGTGAGACGGCGCAGGCGGTCACGCCCGTGCCGGCCAGGTCGGCGGCCAGGCCCCTCACCAGACCGATCACGGCATGTTTCGCGGCGTTGTAGGCGGCGAGGTGGAACAGCCCGCGCGAGCCCGCGGCGGAGGCGAGCGCGACGAACCGGCAGCCGCCGGGATCGGGCCCGGCGAGCATCGCCGGGACGGCCGCCGTCGCGGTGTTCCAGACCCCGGCGACGTCGATCTGCCACTGCAGGTCGAGCGAGGTGTCCTCCCACAGCGGGCGCCCGCCGGCGATCACCGCCGCACCTGCGACCGCGATGTCGAGCCGTCCCCACCTCGCCTTCGCGGCATCGACCGCGGCGGCCAGCGCAGCCGGGTCCCGTACGTCACCGACGACCGGTTCGACCCAGCCGGCCGGCAGCGAGGCGACCAGGGTGGCCAGGTCGGCCTTCGTGGCCTGGGGGTAGCCGGCCGGAGAGTCCTCCCCCACGCACCAGTCGAGCGCGACGACGCGTACGCCCTCCGCCACCAGCCCACGCACCGTCGCCGCGCCGATCCCGCGCGCGGCGCCGGTCACCAGCGCGACCCGTGTCGTCTCGACAGGCATCATGCCGCGGCTCTCATCCGGAGCCGGCCACCGGCAACAGGACCGCGGAGCCGAGGACGGTGTGGAGGATGTCGATCTGATCGCCCACCGCGGTGGCGGTCAGGGGCAGCCCGATGGTGGCCGGGGTTCATGACGACTCTCCTTCATCTCCGGCGTCCAGCGACGCAGCTCGAGTGACGCACAACACATTAATGACACGCAGCGTCGAAAAGAGAGAGGTACGCCCGAGCCAGCACTCTTGTGCTTCGGCGCGCCTGAGGCTGCCGATAGCGACGGGCCGTGATGGCTCGCATTCATCGTGCTCAGCGTGGCGGATTCGCGCTGATCGTGGTGTGACCAGCCGCCTGGGGCCCGAGAACACCCCGCTGTGGCAGGTGGCCTGTTCGCCACGGTCGCCACGGTCTTGGTCCTTACGGGCCCGAGTGCTCTCCAAGCTTCTCGCCGCCCATCGTATGTTGGCTCAACCGGACCAGCCGTCCAGCAGCGATGTCTCTTCGGCCTTTGAAAGAGTCAGTCCGTCCCACGCGGGCCCCACGCCTTAAGCCAGGGTGTTGGCGCTGCCTCGCCGAGCGACACGAACGGGAGTGATGCCCTGTTCCTGTGCTCCTCTGAGCCCGACGCCACCGCCGTCACCGACATGGAGCTCCTCAGGGCGGGCGTCGAGACGTTCGAGGGCTTCTCGGTAGAGCACCGAGGACGGCTCGCGGCACCCGACGTGCAGGAGAAGACGGCGTGGTCGACGTCATGCGCGAGTCGACTGGGTGGCCATGCCTCGGCGACCTCGGCGCTTGCGTCGCTGATGAGGCCTGCGACGCCGGGCTTCGCTCACGCGCTGCACAACAGTCAGCCCGTCGCGCGAGTGGAGGAAGCCGCTCGCAGCGGGCAGCGACAGTAGAACACCTCAGCAGGGTGCGGGGTGCCGAGCGGACGCGGCGGTGACGCCCAAGGCATCGATGAGGACGATCGCAGAGTTCGATGTCTCAGTCGTGGGACCAGGACACCGCGTTCATCGCCACATCAGCAACCCGGCGCAGTTCTGCCTCGCTCTTGCCCGTCGCCGCTTGAACGGCGATGCCGTACGCAACCGTCGCGATGTAGGCCGCCAGCGTGCGCGGATCCTCGGTCTCCGGCAGATCACCCTCGGCCCGCGCACGCAGAAATCGGGACTCGAGGCGCGCAGCGCCATCCTGGCGCCAGTCGACGAGGACCTTCTGGGCAGTGAGCCCGTTGTCGCCGGCGGACAATGCAGCCTGGACGCCAAGGCATCCGTGGGGTGCCTCGCTACTCGTGCTGGCAGCGGCTGCGCCGCGAAGAATGGACTCGGCGACTTCGCGTGCGGTCGGCTCGGACAGGGCACGGATTCCGTAGGAGGCTGGGCCTTCCGTGTACCGCTCGACCGCTCGGCGGAACAGCTCGTCCTTGCTCCCGAACGCCGCATACATGCTGCTGCGAGTGATGCCCATCGCCTCGGTCAGGTCCGTCAGGCTCGCCCCTTCGTACCCTTTGGCCCAGAACACTCTCATGGCTTGTTCGAGGGCGTAGTCGTAGTCGAACCCGCGGGGTCGCCCCAGCTTGGTCTGCGATGTGGGCATGGCAGTCATTGTGTCCCCTTACGGACCAGGCAGTCCAGATAAGGCGAAGGATCAGGCGTTCAAGTCGCCGTCGATGGTGAGCACAGCTCCGGTGATGAACGCCGCCGAGGCGCCCGCGACGAAAGCGACGAGGGACGCCCCGGTTCAGCACGCGGTCATCGTGGAGTAACTGGCCGCTGACGATCGAGCTCGCGCGGGCCGAGGACGGCGCGAACACCCAGGCCTGACGCCCCGGGCCGTGACGCCTGCCCGCACGGTCGAGGGCTTGCGAATAAATCTCTGACCGCCTACGTTACTTCCGTACCGATCGGTCCTGAAGTGACGTACTGGACCTAGGGACGTGACCTCGCTGCCGGGCCTGCGTGAGCGAGCACACCGAAGCAGGCCGCAGCGGAAGTGCCGCCGGCTTGGTATGAGAAGGAGAAGGATCAACATGAAAGCCGCCGTCATCGCCTCGTTCGGCGAACCCTCCGTGTTGCGGGTTGCGGAGGCTCCGCGACCGGTGCCGGGTCCGGGTCAGGTGCTGGTGCGGGTTCACGCCGCCGGGGTGAACCCGGCGGAGATCTTGGCGCGCGCCGGAGCGTTCCGCCTGCGTGCTCCCGCCATCATCGGATTCGAGTTCGCCGGCGTCGTCGAGGCGGTCGGCCTGGGCGTCGACGAGGGCGTGGTCGGCGACCGCGTCGCCGGGTGGCCGGACTCCGCCACCCAGGGCTCCTACGCCGAGTACACGGTCAGCAGCAACTTCGCGACGATCCCCGACGGCGTTTCCTTCGAGGAGGCCGCGGCTACTGTCATCGGCGCCGACAACGCGGCGAGGGCTCTCGGGCTTCTGAACCTTCGCCCGGGTGAAACGCTCGTGGTCACCGGTGCGAGCGGTGCTCTGGGCAGCGCCGCCGTGCAGTTCGCGCGACAGCGGGGTGTGACGGTGATCGGCGTCGCCGGGACTGCCAACGCGGACTTCGTCCGGAGTCTCGGGGCGACCCCTGTCGCCCACGGCCCGGGCCTGGTCGATCGCATCCGTGCCGCTGCTCCGGGCGGGGTCGACGCCGCGCTCGACACCGCCGGCAAGGGGCTCCTTCCCGCCCTCGTCGATCTTCTCGGCGGCCCCGACCGGATCGTGACGCTCGCCGACCGCGATGCCGCACAACACGGCGTCGCATTCAGCCCCGGGGGCAGCGGGAACCGCGACCGTGGCCCTGTCCAGGAAGCCCTGAATCTGATCGCCGCCGGCGCATGGACCGTACGCATCGGCCGGAGCTTCCCGCTCGACGAGGCCGCGGACGCTCATCGCCTCGTCGCCACGGGCCACACCCACGGCAAAGTCATCCTCCTTCCCTGACTCGGCCGATCGGCCGTTCAACCACGACAACAATCAATTGGAGAATCCGAAATGCCTGCAGTCCTCGTCCATGGTGTACCTGATACCCACCGGCTCTGGGACACCGTCCGTTCCTATCTTCAGCGCGAAGATATTGTGACGATCGATCTCCCCGGGTTTGGCGTACCCCTGCCAGCGGGATTCACATCGACGAAAGAGGAGTATCTCGACTGGCTTATCAAGAAGATCGAAGAAATCGGCGAACCCGTCGACCTGGTCGGTCATGACTGGGGGTCTCTGCTCACGGGCCGTCTCGCGTCTATCCGACCAGATCTGGTGCGGACATGGACAGGCATCAGCGGACCAATCGATCCGGAGTATCCGTGGCACTATCTCGCCAAGATCTGGCAAACGCCAGGCGAGGGCGAGCAATGGATGGCGGACCTCGACCTCGAGGCGTTCGCAGCAAGCCTCAACGAGGCGCAGATGCCGCGCGACGCGGCAGACGAATCGGTCCGGCATCTCGATGCCACTATGAGAGCAAGCATTCTCGCCCTCTACCGTTCGGCGATCGAGGTCGGGGCGGAGTGGAAGCCAGGTTTGAGCAACGTGACCGCACCAGCGCTAGTGATCTGGGGCCTGGACGATCCGTTCCTTCCTCACCGCTTCGCCGACGAGCTCGGTAATGCCACACGCGCACGTGCCGTCTTCAAACTGCGCAGCTCGCACTGGCCGATGATAGAGCGTCCGGCCGATGTCGCGCGCGAACTCGAGGCCCACTGGGCTCACGTGTAAAGCCTCCGCTTGGGCCACTCGGGCTCCCCGCGGCCGCTACGCGAACGGCCATGACTGCTCGCTCGCCATGGTGAGCCCGAGTGCCCACGCCTTTATTCGGAAACGATCATCGTGACGCAGCCCGGAGAGCGTTGCCGGGGCCGTACAAAGCAGGAGCATCCTCATGACGAAGTCAGCAATTACCCCGATCGGCGTCGGCCTTATCGGTGCCAGTGCCGATCGGGGTTGGGGCGGAATTGCTCACGTCCCGGCGCTCCAGGCGCTCGACGCGTTCCAGATCCGCGCCGTCAGTACGACTCGTATGGAGAGCGCGAACGCGACCGCTCGTCGGCTGGGCGCCGATCTCGCCTTCGACACACATGAGGCTCTGGTCGTGCGACCGGAAGTCGACCTCGTGGTGGTTGCGGTCAAGGTGCCGGAGCACAAGCAGATTGTTTCCGACGCGCTGGCCGCGGGCAAGATGGTTTATTGCGAATGGCCGCTCGCAAGAGACCTATCGGAGGCCGAAGCGCTGGAGGGGTTTGCCCGCGAGCGGCGGCTGCGGACGGTGGTCGGGTTGCAGGGCGGCCTGCACCCGCCGATCCTCTTCCTTCGCGACCTCGTTGCGCAAGGCGTGATCGGCAAGCCGCTCAGCACGAGCATCCGAGCGCATCTGAACGACGACATGTGGGTCGGCCGATATGACCCGCCGGTCGAGTACATGGCTCGCGCAAAGCACGGCGCCACGCTTCTGAGCATTATGCTCGGCCACGGGCTCGAACCGCTTGCGCGCGTGCTCGGCACGTTCGAGAGTCTGTCCGCCGTCGTCGCCAATCAGCGCGGTGACGGCGTCCGCCTCTCCGATGGCGCGTCGCTGCCGAAGGACGCGCCGGATGAGATCGTCGTCGCCGGCGTTCTCGAAGGCGGGATCGTCACTTCGCTGCACTACAGTGCCGGGCAGTCTGCCGGCTCGGCGATGGTATGGGAGATCCAGGGCACCGAGGGCAGTGTGCGTGTGGAGTCGGCGTCGGGCTACATCCATTTCACCGATCTCACCATCACGCTGCGCCGCGGCAGCGAGCCTGTCCAAGTGCTACAGGTCCCTCCCGCTTATGCGGCTCCCGACCTGCAACTCGACGCACCCGCAGCGGGGGTCGCCCGCCTCTACGCCCAGATCGCCGCCGACCTCCGCGACGGAACCGCCGATGCGCCGGATTTCGCGGTCGCACTCGATCGCCACCGGGTACTCGAGGCGATCACACGGGCCGCTGAAACAGGTCATCGGCAGCATCTGTCCCGCCCCAACCGAATGGACCCCAATCTTTGAACCCAGGAGAGGCACTGCCGCAGGACTCGAGGAGATGGCGATCCGCGAGCTAACCCTGACTTGATCACACAGAGCCGACCCGCACCGTGTCGAAGAACTCTGCCGACCAGCGGGACCTCGCCATCCATCCCTCTTCTTCAATGCGACGCCGGCTGCGTCGCTCGCCCACCGCTTCCCCTGCGCCGTGCGGCGCTCATCCGCATCGCCGAATCGTGCCCATGTGTCCCCACGGCGCGGACTGCTCAGGTGGCATTCGACACCAGCTGGCCGCGAAGGCACAGCTGGCCCTCATAGCGGCATGCAGGCGTGGCGTGGCCATTCGGTTGCAGGCTGGCGGCGCTGCTCGGAAGTCAGCTTTCAAAGGCACCCGGAGCAGATGTCCTCGGCTGGGATCGCTGCGCCTGGCCGGCCAGGAGGACATGATCATCGACATCGCGTTGGACCTACGCTTCGAGTCCGCTAACGCCAGCCAGTAGCCTTGCCCCATGGCCCGAGAACGCCATCGACGCCCACTCGGCGAATCCTCCCGTCCCTCCTCGATTGCCTCTGGCGCCGGGGCCGGCGACTCCGCCCCGGCGGTGGAACCACACTGGCTCGACCGCCGCGAACGCGCGGCCTGGCTGGCCACCTCCTCCATCATGATCAGCCTCCCTGCGGCACTCGATGCGCGCATGCAACGGGAATCACAGCTGACCTTCTTCGAGTACATGGTGCTCTCCGTCCTCTCGGAGGAGACCGGCCACGAGATGCAGATGAGCGCCTTGGCAGCGCGAACCGCGGCATCATTGTCTCGCCTCTCACACGTCGCTGGTCGCCTCGAGAAGCGCGGATTACTGGTGAGGAATCGTCTTCCAGGAGCAGGTCGACGTACCAGCGCAGTCCTCACCCATGCCGGCCTCGAGGCGGTCATATCCGCGGCACCAGGACACGTCGCCGCCGTTCGCGAGTACCTCATCGACCACCTGGACCCTTCCCAGCTGGCCGCTCTCGAGTCCATCGGCAGCGCCGTCCGGGCTGCCGTGGCCGGCGAAAGCACCGTCGCCTCGTCGCCGGCCTGATCCTGTGCGCGTCGCGCAGTTGATGCGCTCGCACCTTTCCGCCGCCCGAGCGCCCTCCTGACGCGGACCATCGCCGACCCCAGACCGACGGCGTTATTGATGCTTCAAGTTGACTCTGTTATGGTAGTTCTTGAAGCTACAAGTTCACCAGGATAGGGGCTCTCATGATCACGGCGTCGCTCAACGGTCTGAATGTCTCCCGCATCGGCCTCGGCGCCATGGGGATGTCGGCCTTTTATACGGGCGCCGGCCGTTCGGACGCGGAGGCGATCCGAACGATCCACCATGCACTCGATGCTGGCCTGACCCATCTCGACACTGCCGAGGCGTACGGGCCGTTCACGAACGAGGCACTGATCGGCCGAGCGATTCGCGGTCGCCGCCGGGATCAGGTCGTCCTCGCGACGAAGTTCGGGGCACTCTCCCACACGAGTCGACCTGGACGCGACAGCAGCCCGGCAAGCATCCGGCAGGCCGTCGAGGGGTCCCTGCGACGATTGGGCACCGATTACATCGACCTCTATTACCAGCACCGAGTCGACCCTGAGGTCCCGATCGAGGAGACCGTCGGCGCGCTCTCCGACCTTGTGGCCGACGGGAAGGTACGCCACATCGGCCTGTCCGAGGCTGGGGCCGAGACCATCCGTCGAGCGCACTCCGTCCATCGCCTCGCCGCTGTCCAGACCGAGTACTCATTGTGGACCCGTGACCCGGAGGCGGCCATCCTCCCCGTCACGCGGGAGCTCGGGATCGGCTTCGTCCCCTATGCGCCCCTCGGCCACGGCTTCCTGACGGGGACCATCCGCACTCTTGAGGGTTTCGCCGACGACGACTGGCGCCGCACCAACCCCCGCTTCGCAGACGGCAACCTCGAGCACAACCTGCGCATCGTGGACCAGGTGCACGCTGTCGCAGCCGCCGTCGACGCGACGCCCGCCCAGGTGGCCTTGGCCTGGCTGTTGGCGCAGGGCGACGACGTCGCGCCCATCCCGGGCACGACCAAGGCCATGAGGGTCGACGAGAACGTGGCCGCCCTGGACCTGCGCCTTACCGCGGAGCATCTTGATCTGCTCGCCGCGGTCGGCACCCCGGTCGGCGAACGGCACCGCCCGGCAGACATGAACGCTATCGACCGTTAGCAGCCACTCCCCATATAGAGCGGACCATCGCCGTCCTGGCATCGCGAGCGTGCAGTCGCGGCCAGGCACCGAGGCGAGCCGGAACCGCCTACTAGACGCGCCCGGCCATCTTTGCGCACCGACCACACCATACGCAGGGCGGAGAGACCGTACCTGATGACTGATAACAAGAACGAGAGATGCACTATGTCGAAGGAACCCATCAGAGTCGGCATCATCGGGGCCGACACCAAGGCGAGCTGGGCCGGGGCTTCGCACGTCCCCGCACTGGCGGCTCAGCCAGAGTTCCGGCTCGCCGCCGTCGCGACGCGCCGAGAAGAGAGCGCCCGTAGTGCGGCCGAGGCGTTCGGCGCCGATCGGTGGTTCGCGGACCCGATGGAGTTGATCCGAGATCCTGACATCGATCTTGTCACTGTCGCCGTCAAAGTCCCGGCCCACCGCGAGCTGGTGCTCGCCGCGTTGGCCGCCGGCAAGGCGGTCTACTGTGAAGCCCCCCTGGGCACGACACCCAAGCAGAGTGAGGAAATGGCAGCGGCAGCCAGCCGGCTGCACACCGCCATCGGCCTGCAGGGCCGGGCGAACCCCGCCGTTCGACGCGCGGCCGAGATGATCAGCACCGGTCAGCTCGGACGCGTCCTCTCCGCGCGGGTCACCGCGACCACGTTCGGGAACGGTCCCGAGTCGGTGACCGCCTACGAGTACTTCGACAAGGCAGAGGCCGGGGCTGGATTCCTGCAGATCGCGGTCGGTCACGTCCTCGACGTCATCGAGGCGGTTCTGGGGGAGATTGCCGAGATCGACGCTCGCACGGAGCTGCTATGGCCCGAGGTTCGGCTGGTGGATACCGACACGACGACGGCCCGCGAGATCCCCGATCACCTCGATGCCGTCGCCAAGACCGCGTCAGGGGCCTCGGTGGGCATCCAAGTCCTCGCTGGCGTACCGGCCGACCAGGCCGAGTTCAGGCTAGAGGTTCGCGGCACGGAGGGACGGCTGACCCTGATCGGCCATCACCCGGCGGGCGTGCAGGTCGGCGACCTGACCCTGGCCTCCGACATCGAGT
Organism: Nocardioides sp. NPDC087217; assembly: GCF_044744805.1. Classification (NCBI taxonomy): domain Bacteria; kingdom Bacillati; phylum Actinomycetota; class Actinomycetes; order Propionibacteriales; family Nocardioidaceae; genus Nocardioides; species Nocardioides sp. NPDC087217. The sequence goes on along the minus strand of NZ_JBIUZB010000003.1, from coordinate 373,267 downwards.
TCTCGGCACCCGACGCACCGGTCGCGACCGGCACCGGTCCGACGGCGGCCGAGATCTGGAAGGGCGCCTCCATCAACGTCGGCGAGGTCTACGCCGCACTGGCCCGCGATATCCGGAACGGAACTTACCTCACGCCCGGGTTCGAGCATGCTGCGCACAACAGCCGCCTGGTCGCCCGGACCCTGGTCGCCGCAGAGACCGGCGTCCGCCAGCTGCGGCGGAGCTGGTAGCGCCGACAGGGACAGGACGTTGCATGGCCCCGATGACTGCGACTTCACCGCAGCTCTCCGAACTGGACCGGCGTCCGCGGTCAACATTGCGGACGCCGGTCCAGTTCTGGCCAGGTACGCAGCCCATCACGATTGCGCGAACGGATTCTCCTCCGCGTGCCGGTGCCCCCAGACGTCCGACGTCCCGAAGCGTGCGGGACCCAGCCCTCGGGGATCTGAATGCCACCGCAGCCGATCTCCAGATGGAATCCACTGGGGTTCTTCACGTAGAACGAAAAGCCTTGTCATTCGTGTGCCGCCCCAGGCTGATCGCCACAGGAACCCCATTGTCGAGTGCGCAGTCGTGCGCTCGGCCGACGCCGTCGCCGCGGCTAGGCGGTTGGGTCACCCGCCTTCGCCCTGATCGAAGCCAAGGGCTCAACCGGTTTCGCTGCGTCAGCAGGCGTCACCTGTCACCGTGAGTGCCGATCGCCAGGCGTGGGCAGCCGGCCATCACGCATCGCCCCCGTGTCGATCGGCGTCCTCTTCCTCGAGCCTGGCCAGCCAGGCGTCGATCTCGGAGCGCCGGAATCGCAGACAGCGACCGACCGGAATCCGATCGATCCGCGAGCCTGCGTGCGCAGGTCGTAGAGCGTTTGGACACTCACCCCGAGCTCCTCGGCCAGATCCTTGATCGAATAGGACGCCTCGAAGGCGCCATGGAGGACGTTGTCGACCTCACCGCCACGGACATCGTCGCGCCCGGCATCGGTCGGGGTGAGAGCTCTGGAGGTCTTCATGCACCCGAGGTACGCGCCCGTCTCCGAGTCGATTCGCAGCCGTCCGAGACGGCGCGCAGAGATTCCGAAACCGGAACGATAACGCGATAAATGCGAGTCAGGGCCATGTTCAAATCCTTCAATTAGGATTCAGAACACGGCCCTGATCAGGTGTTTCGGTGGAGGTGAGGGGACTCGAACCCCTGACCCTCTGCATGCCATGCAGATGCGCTACCAGCTGCGCCACACCCCCGTGGCGTTGTCCCGGTTGATCACCCCGGGCAACGAGAAGAACAGTAGCGGAATGCTCCCGCGATCACGAAATCGGGGTCCCCATTCCGTACGTCGCGAGTCGCCAGGGCGCCGCCGGGATGAGTCCGTGAGCGGACTCCCGGGCGGTGAGCTCGATCCAGGCGCAGTTCGTCAGCGGGGCGAGGGTGGTGACGACGGACGGGTCCCAGCCGAGGAAGGCGGCCAGGCCCTGCCGGATCGCACCGCCGTGAGCGACGACCACGACGGTCTCGCCGGGTGCGACGGTCTCGGCGACGTCGTGGAGCGCGCCGCTGAAACGTGCCGCGACCGTGGGCCAGGACTCCCCGCCGTAGGGCTCCCAGCTGGCCGGCATCTCACCGAAGCGCTCGAGGATCTGGGCGCGGTTCATCCCTTCGGCCTCCCCTGCGCAGACCTCCCGCAGCCGTGGGTCGTACGCGGCCTCGAGACCGGTCTCGTCGGCGACGTACGCAGCGGTCTGTCGGGCCCGCATCAGGTCCGAGGAGACGAGGCGGGTGACGGCGAAGGTCGTCACGAGAGCGCGAGCTGCGGCCTTGGCCTGCTGGTGGCCGGTCTCGGCCAGCTCGATGTCGGTCTGGCCCTGGTAGCGGCCGTCGGCGTTCCAGCCGGTGACTCCGTGGCGGAGCAGGATGAGGCGACGGATCTCCGCAGGCTCGACCACCGGACCTCAGCCCTCGGAGACGATGTCGGCGGGCAGCGAGATCGAGGGGCAATCACGCCATAGCCGCTCGAGGGCGTAGAACTGGCGCTCCTCCTCGTGCTGGACGTGGACCACGATCTCGCCGTAGTCGAGCAGCACCCAGCGCCCCTCCTTGTGCCCCTCGCGGCGCAGCGGCTTGGAGCCGAGATCGCGGAGCTTCAGCTCGACCTCATCCACGATCGATTGCACCTGCCGCTCGTTGGGAGCGGAGGCCAGCACGAAGGCGTCGGTGATGGCCAGCTGGTCGCTGACATCGAAGGCCAGGATGTGCCCGGCCTTCTTGTCCGAGGCCGCCCGGGCGGCGGTGATGGTGAGCTCGATGGCGTGCTCGGTCGCGGTCATACGCGGTCCTTATTGTGGAGAGACTTGGATTGAGGGGCCCTGGATTCCCTGGGCCGGTAGAGGTCGTGCTTGCCGATGTACTGCACCACGCCGTCAGGGACGAGATACCAGACCGGCTCGCCACGGCGACGCCGCTCGCGGCAGTCGGAGGAGGAGATCGCCAGAGCGGGGATCTCGAGCATGGTGATGCGGTCGGAGGGGATCTTCGCGATGACCTCGGGATCCATGGCGTAGCCCGGGCGCGTGCACCCCACGAACTGGGCGAGCTCGAAGAGCTCGTCGGTGTCGCGCCAGGTGAAGATGTCGGCGAGCGCGTCGGCCCCGGTGATGAAGTAGAGCTCGGCGTCAGGAAGCGCCTTGGCGAGGTCGCGCAACGTGTCCCGCGTGTAGGTGCGGCCGGCTCGGTCGATGTCGACCCGGCTCACGGTGAAGCGCGGGTTGGCGGCGGTCGCGATGACCGTCATCAGGTAGCGGTGCTCGGCCGGCGAGACATCCCGGTCGGCCTTCTGCCACGGATCGCCCGTCGGCACGAAGACGACCTCGTCGAGGTCGAAGAACGACTGCACCTCGGAGGCCGCCACCAGGTGGCCGTGGTGGATGGGATCGAAGGTGCCACCCATCACCCCGACGCGGCGCTTGCCGGTCAGGCCCTCCAGACCTGGCTCGGGCGCTCCCCCGCTGCCCATCGGATCAGCGCTCAGGAGTGCTCACGGCCACCGGCGAACCAGACCAGGACCAGGAGCGCGAAGACCAGGATCGCCAGGGCGCCGCCACCGATGACCCACTCGATGCCAGAGGTGCCGTGCTCGGCCCCGTGCTCAGCGGAGGTGATGATGCTCGACACAACAGAGTTCGACATGGCGCACAGATTACCTTGTGGCTGCTGCCGCTAGCGCACGTGCCCGTCCCCGGTGACCACATACTTCGTCGAGGTCATCTCGGGCAGACCCATCGGGCCCCGGGCGTGCAGCTTCTGGGTCGAGATCCCGATCTCCGCGCCGAAGCCGAACTCGCCGCCGTCGGTGAACCGCGTCGAGGCGTTGACCATGACCGCCGCGGAGTCGACGGCGGCGGTGAACCGCCGGGCGGCGCCCAGATCCTCGGTCAGGATCGCCTCGGTGTGACCGCTCGACCAGCGCCGGATGTGGGCGATGGCGGCGTCGAGGTCGGGGACGACCGCGGCGCTGATCTTCAGCGCCAGGAACTCGGCCGCGTAGTCCTCGTCGGTGGCGGGCTCGACGAGGTCGTATGCCTGGAAGGCCTCGTCGCCGTGGATCTGCACCCCACGCTCCTGCAGGGCAGGGACGATCATGGGCAGGAACTCCTTGGCGATGTCGGCGTGCACGAGCAGCGACTCGGCGGAGTTGCACACGCTGGTGCGCTGGGTCTTGGAGTTGATGACGATCGAGACCGCCTTGGCGAGGTCGGCGGCCTTGTCGACGTAGACGTGTACGTTGCCCACCCCGGTCTCGATGACCGGCACCGTCGACTCCTCGACGACGCTGCGGATCAGCCCGGCGCCACCACGCGGGATGAGCACGTCGACCAGGCCGCGGGCACGCATCAGCGCCTTGACCGAGTCGTGGCCCTCACCGGGCACTACCTGGATCACGTCGGCCGGGAGACCGACGGAGACGACGGCGTCGCGCAGCACCGCGGCGATCGCCACGTTGCTGGAGGCGATGTTGGAGGAGCCGCGCAGCAGCGCCGCGTTGCCCGACTTCAGGCAGATCCCGGCCGCGTCCACGGTCACGTTGGGACGCGCCTCGTAGATCATCCCGACGACGCCGAAGGGCACCCGCACCTGGCGCAGCTCGAGGCCGTTGGCGAGGGTGCTGCCGCGTACGACGTCTCCGACGGGGTCCGGAAGCGCGGCGAGCTCGCGGAGCGCGGCGGCGATGCCGTCGAGACGCTCCGGGGTCAGGGTGAGGCGGTCGATGATGTTGGCCGGGCTGCCCGACGCCTCGGCACGGGCGACGTCGTCCGCGTTGGCCTCCAGCACCTCGTCGGCCCGCGCCAGGAGGGCGTCGGCCATCGCATGCAGCGCCGCGTCCTTCACGCTGCGCGGCGCGACCGCGAGCTCGTAGCTCGCCTCTCGTGCCTTCGCCGCCACCTCACGGATCACTGCCTCTGCGCTCATACGGAAAGCCTATGCGGTCCCGCGTACGCAGCCATCACCCTTTCGCCGTGCGGACCGCACGGCCGGGGTCAGTCCTCTTCTCCCAGTCCCAGCAGGACGCCGAGACCTCCGAGCGGGTCGAACGGGCTCTCGGACGGCTCCGGCGTCGCCATCGGCTCGCCGCTCCCCGATCCGGAGGACGAGGGCCGGACCTCGCGCGGCGCATTCACCGGCGTCGGGTCGGCGGGCGCGCCCGTCGGTCGCGTCGAGGGCGACTCGCGCCTGTCCTGCTTCGCCGGAGCGGACGACGAGGTGCTCGCCGCGGGCTCGGACTCGGTCATCGCCGGGTAGTCCACCGGCGGCCGGTAGGACTTTCGGACGTACGCGATCCCCGATGTCGCACCTGCGAACAGCGCCGACAGCACGAGCGCCGAGATCCAGGGCGTCCAGCCACGCCACCAACTTCCGGCGGGGCCCCGAGCCCCGTCGAACTCACTCACTCCCACAACCATCCCCCAGGTTGCGCCGGCACCGTCCGGCGCGCTCCGATCCTAGCCGCGATCGGCGCCCTCCGGGGCGGTGTGGACATCCCCGGATCGGGCGATCTCGAGCAGGAGGTCGTGTGCCCGGGCGGCCACCGGATTGGCGGTACGCCGCGCCCCGAGCTCGACCAGCGCGACCAGGTCCGCGGCGCGGGCCAGCTCGAGAGCATCCGTGGCGCTGCCTCCACGCACCGCGACGTAGCCCTCCAGCACCCCTGAGACGTACGCCGCCTCACGATCGAAGCGCACCAGGTTGCCGAGGTCGGCGAACGGTGAGCCGGCGTGGGCGAACTCCCAGTCCAGCACCGCGCGGACGCGTAGCGTCTCCGGGTCCACGATGAGGTTCTTGGGGTTGAGGTCGCTGTGCACCAGGCTCACCCTGGAGACCGTGTCGAGCAGGTCCTGGGCGTCGGCAGCCACGTCCCGCAGACCCTCCAGGTCGGCCGGCGACCAGTCGAGACGCTCGGCGTACGACTCGACCCACTCGGTCAGGTCCAGGGCGAACGTCTCGACCCGCAGGTCTTTGTCGGCGAAGGTCCCGGCGGTCAGGAACGGCATCCCGGCCAGGGTGCCCGCGACCTCTCCGAAGCCACGCCCGAGCCTGCCCTGCTGCGCCTCGTCCAGGTCGGGGAGCAGCAGGTCGCCGCGTACGCCTTCGACGAACTCGGTCACCAGCAGCGCGGGCGTGCCCGTGGTCGGGTCGGCGCGGCGTACCTCCAGGACGTCCGGGACCGGGACGAGGCCCCGCACCAGACGGTGCAGGGCCTCGTGGACCTCCGCGGCCTGCGGGTGGTGGCGCGGGTCGGCGAAGACCCGCACGACCGACCTCTCCCCGCCTGCCTCTGCCAGGAACGTCTCGCCCGACCAGCCGCCGTCGAGCGGCCGAAGGCCCCCACCGAGTTCACCGAAGCTCACCCGGCGAGGGTAGCGGCCCGACGGTCAGGCGCAGGGCCGGGTCTTCGGCTCCAGGTAGATCCGGTGCGTGGCCCGCGGGCTGTCCCACATCTTGTTGAACCGGGCGGTGTAGGCGGTGTAGTAGCTCTTCGAGGTGAACCGGAAGGTGACCTCGTCGTTGCTGAACGACGGCGGCGACCAGTTCTCCGAGCCGGTCCAGACGCTGTAGGTGCCCCGGTCCGCGTAGCGGCCGTTGACGCTCATCCACTTGTAGTGGGAGTAGCAGCGCGAGCCGTAGACGATGTTGTCGCCGCTGGTCGACTTCTTCTGGCCCCAGTCCCAGGCGGCGTCGCGCGCCGGGATGCCGACCGCCCTCAGCTTGCGGTAGACCACGTTGCTGGTGACCGAGCCGATCACCCGGACCACGCAGCCTCGCTTCTTCAGCCGGACGACCTCGTCGGCGATGCGCTCGCCACGGCGGCCGTACCAGGCGTACATGTGGATCCGCAGGATCGTCTTGCCCTTGGTGCCGTAGCCGCTCGGCGCGCTGCAGCCGATCAGGCGCAGCCGGTCGATGACCCGGTCACCGGTGCCGCGGGCGTAGATCTCGTCGCTGGTCGTGCCTGGACGCGTGCGCTGGAAGCCGACGGAGGTGCCGCCACCGGACCACGACACGTAGCGCGGCGAGGCCTTCCTGTCGGCCTTGAGCTCGTTGAACATCCGCAGCCAGGTCTTCCACAGGCTGTCGTTGGCGTAGATCGTCTGCGCGTCGTTCCACTGCGAACCGGCCGCGCCGCCACCGAGGTTGCCGGAGCTGTTGATGATGACGTTGCGCTTGGCACCGATCTGGGTGAACGAGTGGATCTTGATGTGCAGGTTGCCCGTGTCATAGCCGCGGCAGGCGCCGGCGCAGCCGTAGATGAAGCTCGGGCGGGAGCGCGTGGTGCCTAGACGGCCGGCCAGCTTCCGCTCCCCGCTGCTCCACATCTTCCGGTTGACCAGGATCTGCACGTGCACCCCGCGCTTGTGTGCGGCGATGAGGTGATCGACGGTGTCGGCGCGGTCCAGGTTGTAGGTGACGAACCGGATGTAGGAGCCCTTGGCCGCGTAGCGGATGCTGTTGTTGATCCGGTGGACGATGAAGTTGCGCTGCGTCGCATCGCCGGTCGGGTTGTTGAAGAACGGCCCCGCCGGCGGCGTCCAGGTCGCCGCTGTTGCTGGTGTCGAGACCACGGACATCGTCGCGATGACCAAGGCAGCCACGCAGCCAGCCACAGCCGAAGCGATCGAGATCTTCCGGGTCGTCCTCGACCTCAGCGCATTCACCCACATGCGGCCGGACTATACCCAGCGACGTATGGCCCGCAACGACAATTCCCAGAACAAGATGCCAAACCGAAAGAAACCCGCCTCCGAGCCGTGCTCGGAGGCGGGTTTTCGGGACGTACGTCACACCGTGATCAGCCCTTGGCCGCCTTCACAGCCTCGGTGACGGCCGGGAGAACGGTGTGCAGATCGCCCACCACACCGAAGTCGACGAGCTCGAAGATCGGTGCCTCCTCGTCCTTGTTGACCGCAACGATGGTCTTCGAGGTCTGCATACCGGCACGGTGCTGGATCGCACCGGAGATCCCGTTGGCCACGTAGAGCTGCGGGGAGACGGTCTTACCGGTCTGGCCGACCTGGAAGGTGTGCGGCATCCAGCCGGAGTCGACCGCGGCACGCGAGGCGCCCACGGCGGCACCGAGCGCGTCGGCGAGACCCTCGACGGCGGAGAAGTCACCGCCGGTGCCACGACCACCGGAGACCACGATCGCGGCCTCTGTGAGCTCGGGGCGGCCGGAGGCCTTACGCGGCTGGGAGGCCACGATCTGGGCGGTCTTGGCGGCGTCGGAGATGGTCACCTCGAACGGGGTGACCGCGGCGGCACCGGCCTTCTCGACCGGAGCGGCCGAGTTGGGCTTGACCGTGATGATCGGGGTGCCCTTGGTGACCTTGCCCTTGACCGTGAAGTTGCCGGCGAAGACGGACTGGGTCGCCACACCGGACTCGTCGAGGTCGACGGCGTCGGTGATCAGACCGGAGTCGAGCTTGATCGCCAGACGGGCGGCGACCTCCTTGTTCTCCGCGGAGGAGGGCAGCAGGATCGCGGCCGGGGAGGCGGTGCCGGCCAGCTGCGCGAGCGCCTCGGCCTTCGGGGCCACCAGGTAGCCCTTGATCTGGGCGTCGTCGATGACGTAGACCTTCTCGGCGCCGTAGCCCTTCACGGCCTCCGCGGCACCAGCGGCACCGTCGGCGCCACCGATGTAGACGGCGGAGGGCTCGCCGAGCTTGGCGGCCAGGGTGAGCAGCTCGTAGGTCGGCTTCTTGACCTGACCACCCACGTGGTCGATGAGAACGAGAACTTCAGCCATGATTCAGAATCCTTCCCGGCCTCAGATGAACTTCTTGGACGCGAGGAAATCGGCCAGCGCCTTGGCGCCCGAGCCGTCCTCGTCGGTGACGATCTCGCCGGCGGTGCGCGGCGGGCGGGCCGCCGTCTCCTCGACCGCGGTGTAGGCGGCACCCAGACCCACCTGGGCGGCGTCGACACCGAGGTCGGCCAGCGACCACCTCTCCAGCGGCTTCTTCTTGGCCGCCATGATGCCCTTGAACGACGGGTAACGCGCCTCACCGGACTGGTCGGTGACCGAGAGGACCAGCGGCAGCGTGCCGCCGATGACCTCGGTGGCCACGTCACCGTCACGCTTGATGCGGATCTGGTCGCCCTGGGTCTCCACGACCGAGGCCAGGGTGACCTGCGGCAGGCCGAGTCGCTCGGCGAGCATCGCCGGGACCACGCTCATGCCGGCGTCGGTCGAGGCCAGACCGCCGACCACGAGGTCGACCGGACCGAGCTTCTCGATCGCCTTGGCCAGCACCAGCGAGGTGGCGATGGAGTCCGAGCCGGCGATCGCGTCGTCGACGACGTGGACGCCCTTGTCGGCGCCCATCTGCAGCGCCTTGCGCACAGCGGCCTCGGCGGCCTCCGGACCAACGGTCAGCGCGGTGACGGTGATCTCCTCACCCTCGCGCTTCTCCTTGATCTGCAACGACTGCTCGACGGCGTACTCATCGAGCTCGGAGAGCAGACCGTCGACGTTCACGCGGTCGACGGTGAAGTCGTCCTCGAACTGCCGGTCCGCGGTCGCGTCCGGCACGTACTTCACAAGCACAACAATGTTCATGATGGTGCGGCCTTGCCGGCCCCTCCTGGAATGGTCGTAGTTCGCCAGCGATGTTACCCGTCAGTCACATACGGATGACAGGTGCCTACGCGTTGAGAATGTCACATGGCCTCAGGGCCGGATCACACCGGCCACGATGCGGCCGACGATCAGCCACGCCAGCGCACCGATGCCCCAGTTGAAGAGCGCGTTCTTGATCTCGGCGTCCTCACCGCTGAACTGCTTGATGCCGTTCTCCCGCGAGAACAGGCCGAGGTCGGCGATGTCGGCGAGGTCGAGGATGAACGCCACGAGGGTGTTGTCCTGGTTCGCCTTGAGCGCGATCAGCAGCGCTCCGATCGCCAGCGCCAGCGCGGCGAGCAGCGCGATCGCCCAGACCACCCTGGAGGCGTAGGAACGGATGGTGTGGACCATGCCCGGGCCGGTGGACGTCTTGGTGTCGGACACGAGATTCACTTCCCTTCGAAGTTGGCTTTGCCGGGGCCGTTCTCCAGGAACGATGCCATTCCGGTCTGGGAGTCCTTCGTCGCGAACACGCCGGCGAACTGCTGCTGCTCGATGGCCAGCCCGGTGGCGAGGTCCACCCCGAGCCCCTTGTCGATCGCCGTCTTCGCCGCCGCCAGAGCGTACGGTGCCGCCTTCTTGAACTGGCTCGCCCACGCGAGCGCCTCCTCATAGACCGAGGCCGCCGGTACGAGCCGGTCGGCCAAGCCGATTGCAAGCGCCTCGTCTGCCTTGACGAAGCGGCCCGAGAAGATCAGATCCTTGGCCTTGGACGGCCCGATCAGCCGTGCCAGCCGCTGAGTGCCGCCGGCACCGGGGATGATGCCGAGCAGGACCTCCGGCTGACCGAAGGTCGCGTCGTCGGCGGCGATGCGGAAGTCGGCCGCGAGCGCCAGCTCGCAGCCGCCACCCAGCGCGTAGCCGGTCACCGCGGCCACCACCGGCTTCGGGATCTCCGCGACGGCCGTCACCGCGGCCTGCACGCCCGCGACCCGCTTGGCCATCTCGGAGTAGGAGAGGCCGGCCATCTCCTTGACGTCGTTGCCGGCGGCGAAGAGCCGCTCGCCGCCGTAGACCACGACCGCGCGTACGTCTTCGTCGGCTGCCGCCTCGGTCGCGACCTCGAGCAGCTCGGCCTGCACCTGGAAGCTGATCGCGTTCATCTTCGGCCGGTCGAGGCGGATCGTGCCGACGCCGTCCTCGACGGTGAGGTTGACGAAGTCACCCATCGTGGCGCTCCCCTGTCTGTGAAGGCGGTTACATGTGTCCGGAACACTATCGGGTGCCTTCCACCTCTTGTGTGCCGGTTCGCGGTACAGGCGTTGCGTGTATCGCGTAACCCGCGCCGGTAAAGGGACGTTTCAATAACATGACCGATATTCGTTCCAGTCGCGCCAGGGTGAGCCTCGGTGCCGCGCTGAGCATCGCCCTCGGCGCCTTCGTGCTGGTGACGCCGGTCTCGGGTGCCGCGCTCTCCACCACTGATGACACTGCCACCACGGCCGACGTGTCCCGCTCCGGCGGGCTGCTCGGTCACGAGGCCGATGCCGGCCTGGACGTACGCGACCGCGTACTGCCCACCTCAGCCCAGGAGTCCGCGGCCCAGGCCCTGGACGCCGTCGACATCCGCTGGAACGCCCACGGGACGCCGACCTCGCTGATCTCCTCCGACGGCGTGCTGGCCACGGCCGCCTCCTCGGACCCGGTCACCGCCGCCCGGGGCTTCCTCGACGACAACGCGGCGGTCTTCGGGCTCACTGCGGCTCAGCTGGGCGACCTCGAGCTCGTCAGCGACCAGAAGCTGGCCGGCGGGGGCGGTCACGCCGTGCTCTTCCGGCAGACCTACGACGGCCTGTCCGCCGCCACGGAGGGGATGGTCACCGTGGGCGTGGCCGACGGCGCCATCACCTACGTCTCCTCCTCGCTGTCCAAGGTGACCGGCACCCCGGCGAAGGCCGAGCTCACCCCGACCGAGGCGTGGCTGAAGGCGGCGGCCTCGGCCGGACGCCCGATCTCCGGGTCGAAGGTCGGCGAGATCGTCACCGCCGCCGCCGCGAAGCTGACCGACTGGACCAAGCTGACGGTCCCCGGCCTGGCGACCGACCAGCTGGTGCGCTTGCGGGCACTCCCCGTCCCCGGCGAGGGCGTACGTCCTGTCTTCCAGGCCACCGTCGTCGACTCCGCCGCCGCCACCCTCCTGGGGCAGACGGTGCTGGTCGACGCGGTCACCGGCGAGGTGCTCCTGCGCCGCGACAACGTCGACCACGAGAACGACGTCGAGGGTCCGTTCACCGGCACCGCGCTCGGGGCCTGCGGCCCGAAGCACACCTTCGAGATCTCCGACGACAAGACCCGCACCCTGGCCGCGGTCGCGATCGGGCTGCCGACCGACGACTTCACCGTGAAGCTGTTCGCTCCTGATGGAAAGCTGCTCGTGGAGGGTGACCTGCTCACCAGCCCTGAGACCGCGACCTACACCGCCGAGAGGATCGACCCCGGGACGTACGCGGTCCAGGTCTGTCCCTTCGACGACTCGCTCCTCGTCGGCAGCTACACGGTGACCGTCGCGTCCTCCGATGCCGGTGCGGAAACAGGTGACCTGCCGGGCAGCAACCCGCGCTGGTCCTACTTCCCCGGCACTCCCGACGCCGCCTCGTCCGACGGTGAGGCGGTCCCGGCCAACGACGTGATCGCGTGCTGGACCAAGGTGGCCGAGTGCACCGGGCCGGAGCTGAAGAGCCTGGCCAACGCCGGTCCGTGGGACACGCTGCTCAACACGACCGTCGGCGTGCCTTCGCTGACGACCATCGGCAACAACGCCAACACCCACGAGGGCTGGCTGTCGCCGCTGGCCGCCGGTGGCCTCGAGCAGGCGCCGATCTCGCCGGTGCGTGACTACACCGGCACGTTCACCGACGCCTGGAACAACTCCAAGTGTGCCCCCACCAACCTGGTGCCGGGCGGCAACGACGTCAACTACGTCGTCGGCAACCTGTTCGCGAGCCACAACCGGATGCACGACTGGTCCTACTTCCTCGGCTTCACCGAGGAGAACTACAACCTGCAGACCGACGACCTGGGTCGCGGCGGACGTGGCCTCGACGCCGAGATCGGCAACGCGCAGGCCGCGGCGCTCGACTCCCAGGTCGTGGAGCAGACCGGGCTGCTGACCGGTCGCAACAACGCCAACCAGCTCACCCTGATGGACGGCGTCCCGGGCATCACCAACCAGTACCTCTTCCAGCCCGCCGCCGGCGCCTTCTACGCGCCCTGCACCGACGGCTCGCTGGACTTCGGGATCGTCGGCCACGAGTACACCCACGCCATCTCCAACCGGATGGTCGGTGGTCCCGACGACGGCCTGACCTCGGAGCAGGGCGGCGCGATGGGTGAGTCCTGGAGCGACCTGGCCGCGGCCGAGCACATGTTCGCCCACAACCTCTACAACGGCGGCAGCCCATGGGCCGTCGGCTCCTACGCCACCGGCAACACCGACGTCGCGATCCGTGACTTCGCGATCGACAGGAACCCGCTCAACTTCTCCGACTACGGCTTCGACAGCACCGGGCCCGAGGTCCATGCCGACGGCGAGATCTGGAACGGCACGATGTGGTCGGTGCGGCAGGCGCTGGTCGACAAGTACGACGCGACCTACCCCTACGCCGACAAGGCCCTGCAGCGGCGCTGCTCGGTCGGGACGACCACCGCCTCGCCGCTGGCCGCCGACAAGTGCCCCGGCAACCGCCGCTGGATCCAGCTGGTCTTCGACTCGTTCCTGCTCCAGCAGGGTGCGACCTCGATGCTGGACGCCCGCGACGCGTTCCTGGCCGCCGACCAGATGCGCTTCGGTGGCGCCAACCGCCAGGTGATCGCCGATGCGTTCGCCCGACGCGGCATGGGTCAGTACGCCACCACGACCGCCGACGACCACGAGCCGACCCCGAGCTTCGCCTCGCCGGCTTCGCGCAACGTCAAGGTCACCTTCACCGCGCCGGCGGCCGGGAAGGTCTACGTCGGCCGCTTCGAGGCGCGGGCGACCCCGATCGCCGACACGCTCTCCAACACCGCGCTCGGGTCGGTGGCTCACTTCGTGCCGGGGACGTACGAGCTCCTCTACGTCTCCGCCACCGGTGGCGCCCATCGCAAGACGGTCACGGTCTCCCCCGCGGAGATCACCAAGACCGTCTCGTTCGCGACCGGGACCAACCTGGCCGCGGCCGCCAACGGGGCCAAGGTGCTCACCTCGACCGAGGGCTCGCGCAACCCGGCCGCCCTGATCGACGGCACCGAGGGCACCAACTGGGGCGGGGTGACCGCGGACAACGTGGACGCCACCACGCCCTCGATCGCCGTGGACCTCGCCGGTGGGACGCGCACGGTGAAGACGGTCAACGTCAGCGCCTACCTGTCGCCGGCGACCGACACCGATGCCGACTCGGGGTCGCGCTTCACCGCACTCCGGAAGTTCGCCCTGGAGGCGTGCGTCTCCGCGTGCGACACGGCCGGGGCGACCTGGAAGCGCTTCTACACCTCGGCCGACGACGCCTTCCCCGGAAAGCGCCCGAGGCCGGTCGCGCCCAACCTCAACCTGCGCACCTTCGACGTCCCCGACACCTCTGCCGCGGCGGTCCGTCTGGTGGCGTTGGAGAACCAGTGCACCGGCTATGCAGGCTACGCCGGTGAGCAGGACGCCGACCCGCTCACCACGACCGACTGCAAGACCGGCTCCGACCGCGGCACCATCGTCCACGCCGCGGAGCTGCAGGTCTTCGGACAGTAGCCGGACCCCGTTCTACCCTGGCATCCACGCGGACGCCAGGGTAGAACGGGACGCAGCGGCGGGCGGGGGTCCTGCCGGTCTGGAGATCGACGATGAAGGCTCTGAGGTACGTCAAGATCGGCGCTGCGCCGGAGATCAGCGAGGTTCCGGTGCCGGAGCCGGCACCGGGCCAGGTGCGGGTGAAGATCACCGCCGCCGGCGCCTGCCACTCCGACTCCTTCCTGATGGGCCTGCCCGAGGACGCCTGGCAGGCGTTCGGCTACCCGCTGCCGATGACGCTCGGGCACGAGGGCGTCGGGGTCGTCGACGCCCTCGGCGACGGGGCGCACGGGATCGAGCCCGGTGAGCCGGTGGCGATCTACGGACCGCAGGGCTGCGGCCGCTGCTACCCGTGCGCGCAGGGCAAGGAGAACTACTGCGAGCGCGCCGCCGAGCTCCGCATCAGCCCGCCAGGGCTCGGCACCGACGGGACCATGGCCGAGTACGTGCTCGTGCCGGACGCCCGCCACCTGCTGCCACTCGGTGACCTCGACCCGGTCGCCAACGTAGCGCTCACCGACGCCGGCCTGACGCCCTACCACGCCATCAAGGGCTCCCTGCCCAAGCTGGTCGCCGGCTCGACCGCCGTCGTGATCGGCGCAGGCGGCCTCGGCCACGTCGCGATCCAGCTGCTGCGGGCCCTCTCCCCCGCGACCGTGATCGCACTCGACCTCAGCGAGGACAAGCTCGCCCTGGCCACGGACGTAGGCGCCCACCACGCCTTCCTGTCCGACAAGACGGCCGCCGACAACATCCGCAAGGTAGTCGGCGCCCGCGGCGTCACCGCCGTCTTCGACTTCGTCGGCGCCCAGCCCACCGTCGACCTGGCCTCGTCCGTGATCGGCGTGGAGAGCGATCTGGTCATCGTCGGCGTCAACACCGCCAGCGCCCAGGTAGGCACGCTCTCCAAGCCGTACGACGCGGTGATCCGGGCTCCGTACTGGGGCTCGCGCTCGGAGCTGATGGAGGTCTTCGACCTCGCCCGCGCCGGGCTCGTGCACGTGGAGACGGAGCGGTTCTCCCTGGACGAGGCACCGGAGGCGTACCGGCGGCTTCACGAGGGCACGCTTCGCGGCCGCGCCGTCGTCGTCCCCTAGTCCGGCCTCGCCGCAAACGCGGCTCCAGCAAGCAACGCAGCAACGACCACAGTCCCAGCAAGAACCCAGTAGAGCGCGTCATACCCGCCCAAGACCGTCGCGAGCGCAGCCCCCACAGCAGGTGCAAGCGCACCGGCAACCCCAGCAGGAGCCGAGTAGACACCGTTGAGCGCGGCGTACCTCTCCGGCCCCCACACGTCACTGACGACGGTCGCAGCGATGAGCGTGTAGAGCCCACGAGCGGTGCCGGTGAGCACCGCGACGACGATCATCACCCAGCCGACCGCAGGCAACAACGGAAGCAGCGCGACAGAGGCGGCGAACCAGAGCACTCCCCCGATCATCCGGGCGCGGACACCGAAACGCCGCGCGAGCATCGGATAGAACGCACGCCCCGCGACCTGACCGGCGCCGCTGAGCCCGAGGGCCCAGGCGGCGGTGGTCGCGCTCAGCCCGTGCTCGACGAGGAACGGCACCAGGTGGACGATCGAGGCGAACACGGCCAACGAGACCAGGGTGCCGGCAAGCGTGAGGAGCACGAACCGGCTGCTCCGCAGCACGTCCCGGTCCCGCACAGGACGGCCGTCCTTGGCCGGAGCAGCAGGCTGCCAGGCGAGATCGAGCACGACGACGCTCGGCACGAATGTCAGCACGACGAAGGCGCCGGCCAGGATCACGTACGTCCATCGCCACTCCACCCACCCCGCCAGCGCATCGGTGAGCGGCGCGAAGATCGTCGAGGCGAACCCGCCGGCAAGGGTGAGCGTCGTGATCGCATCCACCCGCCGCGTACCGAACCAGTGGGTCAGCGCCGCGAAGGCCGGCGGGTAGAAGGTGCCGGCGGTCGAGAGCCCGACCAGCAGCCAGCCCAGAGCGAAGATCCAGTACGAGGGCCCGGCAGCGACCACGAGCAACGACACCGCCCCCAGCAGGCTGGCCCCAGCCATCACCCACCGCGGCCCGAAGCGCTGGATTACCCGCCCGACGGGGATGCCCGCGACGGCCCCCACCAGCGTCCCGGCGGAGAAGGCGGTGGTGATCGCGGCCGCCGACCATCCGGTGGTGTCGACGATCCGCGGCTGCAGGACGGTGAAGGCGTAGTAGAGGACGCCGTACGCCGCGGTGACGGTCACGCAGAGCGTGACCAGCACCGCGAGCAGTGGCCGGCCCTCGACACGCTCTTCCATCGCCCACCTCCAAGCAGCACGTAGGTCGTCACCCTTGCACGCGCCACTTCAGGGCCGGCGTCGGCCTCAGCGTTCCAGATGGACCTGCTCGACGACGCCGCTGAGCTTGGAGGGGTTGCGTACGTAGTAGAGGCCGGTGACCATGCCGTCCTCGACGTGCAGAGTGACGACCCCGTCGACCTCCTCGCCGAAGTAGACCAGCATCCCGGGCGCGCGGTTGACGCTGGTCAGCTCGAACCTGGGGATGCCGTACTTCGTGGCCAGGCCCTCGAAGAACCGGAGCACCTTCTCGGCGCCGTGGATCGGCCTGCGGGCCGCCTGCACCACACCGCCGCCGTCGGAGAAGAGCACGACGTCGGGGGCGAGCACGTCCAGCAGCGACTGCAGGTCGCCGCCGGTCGCGGCGTCACGGAACCGTTCCAACGCGCGCCGCGCCTCGACCGCCGAGACCGACTCGCGCGGCCGCCGCTCGGCGACGTGGTCGCGCGCCCGGTGGGCGATCTGCCGAACCGCGGCGGGCGACTTGTCCACCGCCGCCGCGATCTCGTCATAGCCCAGCGCGAAGACCTCGCGCAGCACGAAGACCGCCCGCTCGGTCGGCGAGAGCGTCTCCAGCACCAGCAGCACCGCGGTCGAGAGCGAGTCGGCGAGCTCGGCGTCCTCGGCGACGTCCGGCGCGGTCAGCAGCGGCTCGGGCAACCACGGCCCGACGTACGTCTCCTTGCGGCGCGACAGCGTCCGGATGCGGTTGAGCGCGAGCCTGGTCGTGATCCGCACCAGATAGGCGCGGTGGTCGCGCACCTCCTCCAGCGGCACCTCGGCCCAGCGCAGCCAGGACTCCTGAAGCACGTCCTCGGCGTCGGCGGCCGAGCCGAGCATCTCGTAGGCCACCGTGAAGAGCAGGTTGCGGTGGGCGACGAAGACCTCGGTCGCGGCGCCCGCGCTCGCCCCCTGGGACTCACTCATGCGCCCGACCCTACCGACGCGGGAGTCAGCGGGTTCGCTGCCTTCGGGATCCTGAATGTGCTGGGCATCGGTGCCCTCCTGTGTCGTACGGAGCATCTCGTCACCATCCAGACACCGACGACCCCCGGGCTGTGACAGGTTCGGCTCGCTAGGGTTGGGGCCGTGAGCGAGCCAGAGACGACGACGGTGGCGGAGGGCGTTGCCCGGATCGAGTGGGCCGCGGGCGAGGCCGTCGATGTCGTACGCCGCGAGGTGGCCGCCGCGCTGCTCACCCATCATCGGGTGGAGGCGCTGGTCGACCCGGACGACCCGTCCGAACAGCGCACCGCGACCTGGTCGGGACTTCACCGCGAGGGCCTGCTCCGCGGTGTGGCGGGCGGCAAGGACCGGATGATCTACGCCCGGGTCGCGAGCGATGCCCCGGTGGAGGCGCCCGAGGGCTTCCGGGCGCTGCTCAACTCGTTCCTCCCGCGCAAGCGGGCGATCGGGCAGATGCTGGTGCGCGACGCCGAGGAGCGCGTCCTGATGTGCCAGCTGACCTACAAGAAGGACTGGGACCTGCCCGGCGGCATCGTGGAGGTCGGCGAGTCGCCGAAGCTCGCCACCACCCGCGAGATCGAGGAGGAGCTCGCCCTCGTCCTCCCCGCCGGCGACCTGTTGCTGACCGACTGGCTGCCGCCCTGGGGCGGCTGGGACGACGCCGTCTGCCTGGTCTTCGACGGCGGCGTCCACCCGGCATCGATCGTCGAGCGCACCACCCTCCAGCCTCGCGAGATCCGCTCGGTGGCGTTCTGCACCCTCGACGAGGTCCGCGAGCGGGCCGCCGACTTCACCGCGCGCCGGGTCGAGGCCGCTCTGGCGGCGCTGAAGGGCGGCCCGACCTATACCGAGTCGGGCCGCCCCTAGCTCTGGCTCACCTCGACGCGGTCAGCTCCGCGACGACCACCGCCCTCGGACGGAGGCTGACCGGCCCGAGCAGGCCGGAGGTCGGCGGGACCTGGTTGGCCTTGCCGCGCTGGTTCAGCAGCGTGTTGGTGACCCGGACCTCGATCGTGTTCGCACCGGCACGGAGCGCCTCGGTGGCGTCGATGACGTACGGACGCCACAGCGCCCGCGGCAGCACGACCCCGTTGATCGTGACCTGCGCGATGTCGCGCACCTCGCCGAGGTCGAACAGCATCCGCCGTCCGGCCAGGTCGGCGGCGGTGATGTCGACGGAGGTGCGGTAGGTCGCGCTCCCGGAGAAGCGGGGGTCGATGGTCGTCCACGATCCCAGCGGCCGGGTCTGCTCCGACTCGCCCTCGCGCTCGAGCTTCACCGTCCACGGCCCGTCCAGTGCGATCGGCTGCAGCGGGTCGGTCGTCGTGGCCTCGCCGCGGTAGGTCCGTTGCCCGTCCTTTCCGATGAGAGCCGTCGTCCCGGGCTCGTCGACCAGGACGGTCGCCTCGAGCGCCTTCTCGCTCCGGGTCACCGACTCGGCGACCTGGTCGCCGACCAGGTGAGCCCCTGCCGTGGTGCCCTTCTGGAAGACGATCGCGAGCGTCTCGTAGGGGTCGAGGCGCAGCGACACGGTGGTCTCCTTGCTCCCGCCCTCGTCGTACGTCGCGGCGACCTCGGTGCTGCCGTCCCGCGGGTCCCAGATCTCCGGTACACCGTCGACCGGGAGGGTCGCCGAGGTGGTGATGGCCTGGTCGCTCTCGTTGTTGACCACGAACGCGACGTCCCCGTCCCGGCTGGTACGCAGCACCCGCACCGCCGGTGCGGCCGGGCTGAGCTCGGCGGCGGAGACACCGGCGGAAGCCGCGAGCCCACCGAGAGCGTCCGTGTCCGCGACGACGGCGACGTGGCCCTCGCCGTGACGGGTCCACCCCGCCGAGGCGCCACCGAACAGCGAGCGCAGCTCCCGGTCCAGCTCGGCGGTCCGACCGCCGGCCTCTAGCTCGGGCAACGGCCCGACGGCCGCCACGCGGCCGCCGCCGCGTACGAACTTCTTCAGGGTCCGGGCCGTCTCCAGGTCCAGCACCGGTGTCGTCGGCAGCACGAGCATCCGGTAGCTCGCCTCGCCAACCTTCAGCACGCCGTCATCGGAGCGCGCCTGATAGCGAGTGCCCGGATCACCGGACAGCGAACCGTCGCTGACCAGGTCGAAGTCGACCTGGCCGCGCTCGAGCGCGAAGGCGGCGCCGCTGAGGTGGTCGTCGAGCTCGTGCTCCACGTCCGTCGACCTGGTCTGCTCCGCGGCCCGCTGCGGCTGGACCAGGGCGGTCCGGGCGAGCGAGTCGCCCCGGCCGAGCTCCATGACGCGGCCGATCCAGGCGTCGACGTCGCCCATCGCGTCCCAGTAGGTGCTGGCGGGCCCGAACGGCGGCGCGAAGTAGACCTGCTTCTCGTCGGTCCACATCGCGTGCAGCGCGGTGAAGTTGGCTCCCCGGGTGGCCAGGGCACCGATCGTGGCGTGCATGTACTCCGGCGCGACACCCCACCCGGAGTTGCCGAACACCTCCACCAGGGCACGCTCGGCACCGCTCTGGTGTGCCGCCGAGGCGGCGTTGCGCATCAGGGTGGTCTGCCTGCCTGCCGTGTAGTCGGTGGTGATCATGTCGGTGCCGGGGACCTGGGCGTACTGGTTGTTCTTGGCCAGGTCGCCGGTGCTGTGCATCCGCTGTTGCGGGCCCTCCTCGTCGAGGAGCGGATTGGTGATCAGCTGCAGCCCGTGCTCGCCCATCCAGGCGGCCTGGCGCTGGTAGTAGTTGGTCGCGAACGCGTCGTTGACCGCACGCCAGTAGGTTCCGGCGTACTGCTCACCGGTGCGGCCGAGCTGGTCGGAGGCGGCGGTGAACGCGACGCCCGGGGACCCACCCGCGTCCTCGATCAGGTCCGCGAGACCGTCGGACCAGGCGAGCCGCTTGAACGGCCACGGCTCGGCCGAGGAGATGAACGGCTCGTCGTCCCAGAAGCCGGGAACGACCGAGCCAATCGCCCAGCCGAAACGGCGCAGGTACTCGCCCTGCACCACCTCGAGCAGCCGGTCGGTCGCGTCGGGGTCGAGCAGATTGAGGTAGCCGCGGTGGTAGCCGCTGGTGTCGTCGACCAAGGTCGTGTGGGCGAAGGTGTCCACCTGCCAGCGCCCCGCCGGCACTGTCCAGGAGCCGTCCTCGAGGTTCGGGGTGAGCTCGACGAGGTCGCCACCGTCGGCAGATCCCGTCGGGCGAGCCGCGGCCGCGACCGTGTCCTTCAGCCTGACCAGCGGGCCGCCGAAGTCACCGATCGCCTCGCTGCCGTCGAAGCTCTGCGACCACAGGGCCGCCCCGGCCGGGTCAGTGACGGTGAGGTCGTTCCACTGCACGCGCTGAAGGCCCTCGACCGCGTCCTCGATCCCGACGCCGCCGAACTCCGCGCTGACCGCCGGAGCACCCGTGGCGTACGTCGCATCGACCGCAGCGGGCTGGACGGTCTTGTTGATCACCGGCTGGATCCGGTCGCCGGCGACGGTGACGCTGATCGTCTGCTCCCGACGTGGCGAGAAGCCCGGCGTGTTCACGCCGGTGGTCAGCCGGGTCCGCGAGCCGCCGTCGAGGCGCCAGACGCTGGCCTTGCCCTTCACGTCGACGTCGACGAGGTAGCCGCGGCTGCCGTCCTCGGAGGCGCGTACGACGAGCTGCGCGCCGGAGGCGGTCAGGGTGACCTTCCCGGTCGCGGTGTAGTCGCTCCAGGTCGCACCGGAGCTGATCGGGTGCGCGCCCTCGCGGATGGCCGCGTCCACGACGAGCCGTCCGCCTTCGACGCTGAGACCGCTGGACTCGGCCGGGTCGATCGTCGTCGGGCCCTCGACGACCCGCGTCGAGCGCTGTAGAGCCTTCAGCCGCAGCTCGGGGCTCGGCTCGTACGTCGTGTCCCCGACGGTGCCGCCGTTGGCGATGATGCCGCCCGCCTTGCCGCTGGGGAAGTTGCTGTCGTTGAACAGCCAGATCCGCATCCCGGTGCGCTGCGCCTCCCGCAGGACGTGCTCGACGATGTCGAACCAGGCCTCGGTGAAGAACGCCGGCTGCATCTTGTCGCCGCCGTAGGGGAAGAGGACCGCCTCGTAGACACCCTTGTCACGCATCTCCGCCATCTGCGCGTCGACGACGTCCGGGGTCACGTTGCCCGTCCAGTACCAGTAGAACGCCGGGCGGCTGTCGCTGGGCGGGTCGGCGAAGGCCGCCGGATCGAAGCCGCGCACCTCGGTCGCCGCCTCCGTCGCCTGGGTCGCCACCGCAGGATCGGTGGGTACGGCGCCGAGCGCGAGCGAGGTTGCCAGGGCCACGGTGCCGGCGAGAACGCCGGTGAGTCGGATCATTTTCTGCTCCCTACCTGGTGATGAACGTGTACGTGCCGGTCCCGACCTCGAACTCGGCGAACCCGGGGACCGTCGAGGTCACCCGGCGGGCGCCGGTCGGGGTGGTGACCCGGACGCCCTCGGCTGCCGGCACCCGGACGGTCGCGGTGGTGTTCGGCGGGATCGTGGCGGTGAGCCGGACCTGTCCGTCCGCCCGGACCCACGAGCTGGAGATCGTGCCCCGGACCGACTCGTAGGAGGACGCGGCCGACTCGACGTCACCGACGAGCGCGGGCTCGATCACGACCTTCTTCCAGGCGACCGAGTCGTCGGCCTGGGTGATGCCGGCGACCCCACCGGTGAACCAGGAGTCGATCGCGCCGAGCATGTAATGGTTCTGCGAGGCGCCGGAGCTGGTCCAGCTCTCCGGCAGCGAGGTCGCGCCGGCGGCGAGGAACTTGCCGTAGCTGACCCCGTCGTCGCGCTGCACCCAGTCGTGGAGCACGTCGTCGAGCCGCTCCCGGGAGAGCAGGTCGACGGCGGCGTACAGACCCACCTCGCCGACGACGATGTGGTCGTCGGCGGCGCGGATCTGCTGGACGAACCTGTCCAGGACGCCGGCACGCAGATCGGCCGGGACGAGGTCCTCCTGGAGCGCCAGGGCCTGGCTGGCCTGGTCGCCGTTGCCGTAGAGGCCGGTCTCCGGGTGGTAGAAGGTCGCGTGGAAGGCCGAGGCCACCGCCGCCGCCTTCTGCTCGTACGCAGCGGCGTCCGCGTCGCGCCCGAGGGCGCCCGCGATCCGGCTCATGTGGGTGAGGATGCGGTGGTAGGCCCAGGTCTGGGTCAGCGCCGGCGGTGTGGCGGGCGAGGCTGGGGTGATCCAGTCACCGAGGCCGCCGGGGACGATGCCTTCCTTCGAGATCGAGGCCAGGTAGTCGGCGTACTCCACCATCTGCGGCCAATGGGCCCGCATGGCGCTGTCGTCGCCGTACCACTGGTAGATCTGCCAGGACGAGACCGCCAGGGTCGCGCCCCAGTTGGCGTCGTGCCGGAAGGCTCCGGCGAAGAGGGCGTCCTCCGGTGCGGTGGTCGGGATCAGCCCGTTGCCCTGCTGGGCGTCCACGACGTCCTGCAGCATCTTGCGGTAGTGCGCCTGGACGTCGTAGCCGTAGGCCAGGGTGTCGAAGACCAGGTTGGTCTGGTCGAGCCAGCCGAGCTTCTCGCGGTGCGGGCAGTCGGTGAAGACGGAGTACATGTTCGACTGCACCGAGCGGTCGATGATCCGGTGGATCCCGGTCATCTGCGGGTCGGAGGTGGTGAACGAGCCGACCGCCCGGTCGCTCGCGCGCAGCACCAGCCCCTTCACCGTCTCAGCGGTCGGCGCGGTGGTCAGACCCTCGACCTGGAGGTAGCGGAAGCCGTGGTAGACGAACCTCGGGGTGAACGTCTCCTCGCCGGTGCCGGCCAGGGTGAAGCGGTCCCGGATGTCGCCACCGACGCTGCCCTGGTCCACGGTGCCGTCGGCCTTGAGCTTCTCGGCCGGGCGCATCGTGATCGTGGTCCCGGCCGGGCCGCTGGTCGTCAGCTGCTGCCAGCCGGCGAAGTTGGTGCCGAGGTCGAAGACGTACGTCCCCGCCTTCGGCTCCTTTACGGCGACGGTCTCCAGGGTGTCGACCTTGCGGATCGGCGGGCTCTGCTGAGCCACCAGCTCCGGGTCGCCTGCCGGGGCGCCGATGTCGACCGCGTCGAGCCAGCCGCCGCGGTCCGCGCCCGGCTCGTTCCAGGCACCGAGGTCGCGCCGGGCGTCGTGGTCCTCGCCGCCGTACCAGTTCGAGAAGGTGACCTCACCGAGGGTCGACTTGAACGAGGAGCCGGTCGCGACCGTCTGGCGCCGGCCGTCGCGGTAGGTGATCTCGAGCTGTCCCATCGCCCGCGGGGCGCCGTGCCCGGCGGCGGCCTTCATGTAGCGCTTCGGGATCTCGGGGGTGTTGAAGACGTTGTAGATCCCGTTGCCGAGCTCGATCCCCCAGGTGTTGCTGCCCCTGCGGAGCAGCCGGGTCACGTCGTACGTCGCGTAGGGCACCCGGACGCTGTGCTCGGTGTTGCCGGGCTGCAGCAGATCGGGCGAGACCGGCTCGCCGTTGAGCGAGGCGTCGTAGACGCCCTCGCCGGTGACGTAGAGGCGCGCGGAGGCGACGTCGTCACCCGCGGTGAAGTCTCGGGCCAGCACCGGCAGTCCGTCCGGAGAGGCGTGCAGGTTGGAGACCGCGGTCACCTTGGTCCGCGGCCCGACCTTGGTGAAGGTCGTGTCGTCGGTGGAGACCGAGACCTGGAAGTCGCGGGGGAAGTTCGGTGTGGTGCCGTAGTCGCTGGGCGCGTCCCACAGCGAGTAGAGCCGAACCGTGTCGATCGCCGTCGGCTCGCCGAGGTCGATCGTGATCACGATCGGCTGGTCCTGGACGTCGGTCTCGGGGTGGTAGTCGCTGCGGTAGCCGCGCGGGTCGTCCGCGGTGGTGACCTTGCCGTCGGTCAGGTAGGCGGGATCCCACACGCCCGGCTCGGAGTTCTCCTCGGAGACCGTCACGGTGGCGCCCTCGGCCAGGTTGGCCCCGTCGGCGCCGTGGGTGACCTCGATCTCGCCGAGCTCGAGGCGCGGCTTCCAGTTCGGGTCGTCCAGGGGCTCGCCGGGTCGGCCGAGGTCGATCACGGTCAGCCGTACGTAGCGGGCTTCCTGGGCACCGATGCTGACGTCCTGGTGAAGCGGAGCGGCCCAGCGCTCGTCGGTGATCCACCGGCCCTGCCAGTCGGACTCGTCGAGCAGACCCATCTCGAAGGAGGCCGGCCGGCTCCACTCGCTCACCTCGCCGGCGGCGTCCCACACCCGGACCTGCCAGGAGGCCTTGTCGCGGGAGCCGAGGCGGTCGCCCGCGTAGGACGTCGCCATCGCGGCCGAGTGGACGCGGCCGCTGTCCCACAGGTCAGGGTCGCCCAACCTGCTGCGCGTGGATGCGACCCGGACCTGGTAGGCCGTCTGCCGGGCGACGCCGGCGCCGTTGCGCCATTGCAGGTCGGGGGTGAGGTCGTCGATGCCGATCGGGTCGCTCACCCCTCCGACGCTGAGTCGGGCCGGGGCGGCAACCCCGCCGGACGGGTCGCTCGCGACCGCCGCGGACGGCATCAGACCGACGGCTGACGCCACCAAGGCCAGGGTGACCAGGGCTCTCATCGCACCTCCTGAAACGATTCAACTCCAACGGAGGTTCAGTATGGCGCACGTCACACGTATGACGGGAGGCCCAGTGACGGACTGGCCGCATGTGGCCAGTCCGTCGCTCAGGCCAGGAGAGCGCTCAGCGGCGCTTCCCGCTCTCGACGAGATCCGGGAGCGGCCCGGCGACCCCACCGGACCGTGGCAGGCGTACCACTCCCTGAGCAACCAGGGCCCCGATCACCAGGAGAGCGCCGCCGGCGAGCTCGCCCACGCTCGGCACCTCCCCGAGCAGGAGCCAGGCCGAGCCGATGGCGACCGGGGGCACCAGCAGGATCCACGGCACCACCGACGACGCCGGGTGCCGCGCGAGCAGCGAGTTGAAGATCCCGTAGCCGACGAACGAGGCCAGCACCACCGTGTAGGCCGTGGAGACGAGTGCCTCCCAGCCGAAGGCGACCACTCCCTCGCGGACCCCCTCGGGTCCGTCCAGAACCAGCGAGAGCGCCAGCAGCGGGAGCGGGACGACAAGGGCCGACCAGACCGTCAGCGAGAGGCCGCCGGGCACCTTGGCCGCCCGGGAGATCACGTTGCCGATCGCCCACGACAGCGCGGCGAGCAGGCACAGCACCAGCGCGACGACGGGCACGTGACCGCCCCGTCCGAGCGCCACCACGACCAGCCCCAGAGCGCCGGCGACGACGCCCACCACCTGCATGAGGGTGGGCCGCTCGCGCAGCACGCCGGCCGCGATGACGATGGTGAGCACGACCTGCGCCTGGAGCACCAGCCCGGCGAGCCCAGGCGGCATCCCGGCCGCCATGCTCGTGTAGAGCAGCCCGAACTGGCCCAGGCTCATGAAGATCCCGACCGCCGCCACCACCCGCCACGAGGCCTTCGGCCGCGGGAGCAGGAACACCGCCGGGAAGGCGACCAGGACGAACCGCACCGCGAGCAGGAGCAGCGGCGGCACCGCATGCCCGTCTCGCGCCTCGAGGCCCCAGTCGATGACGACGAAGTTGAAGCCCCACAGGACGGCGACGAGGACGGCGAGCAGTGAGTCACGGCGGTTCACACCGTCAACGATGACAACAATGACAATGAAGCACCAGCGAATGATTCTTCATCCGATGACGTAGCATTTCTTCATGATCGACCTCGCCTCGCTCGTCGCCCTCCGCACCGTCGACACCCACGGCTCGGTGGTGGCGGCCGCCGACGCCCTGGGCTTCACGCCCAGCGCCGTGTCACAGCAGGTCAAGCGGCTCGAGCGGCAGGTCGGCGTACCTCTTCTGGAGCGGATCGGGCGCGGCGTCATGCTCACCCATGCCGGCAGGCACCTGGTCGAGGAGGGGTCGCGGCTGCTCGCCGACATGGAGTCGCTGGAGTCCGGGCTGCACGAGCAGGCCACCACCGTGGCCGGTCGGCTGCGGCTGACCGCCTTCTCGACCGCGATGCGCGGACTGGTCGCGCCGGTCGCGGGCCGCCTCCGCGTCGACCATCCCGACCTCGCCCTCACCCTCTCCGAGCGCGAGCCGTGGGACACCGTCGATCTGGTCGCCACCGGTCACAGCGAGATCGGCGTCGTGCACTCCTGGGGCGACGTGCCGCTCTCCATCCCCGACCATCTCGTCACCACCGAGCTCCACCGGGACATCGCCGACGTGGTCGCCCATCGCGACCATCCGCTGGCCCAGCTCGCCAAGGTGACCCCGCACGACCTCGTCGCCGAGGACTGGATCGCGACGCCGGAGGGCACGATCTGCCGACAGTGGCTGAACCGGATGTACGCCGGCACCGGCCAGCTGCCGCGGATCGCGCACGTCTCGATGGAGTTCGACAGCCATCTCGCCCTGGTGCGAGCCGGGCTCGGGATCGCGCTCATCCCACGCATGGGCAGGGCGGCGCTGGGCGAGGACCTGGTCGCGGTACGCGTCGTCGACCCGGTCCCCACGCGCGAGATCCTCGCGCTGCACCGGCGCACGATGGCCGCCTCACCGGCGGTCACCGCCGTGCTGACGGCCCTCGCGGCTCAGAACGATCTAGATCAGAACAAGGCAGAGGCCAGCGACTGACGGCCCTTGAGCACCCGCTCATCGTCGTTGCCGACCGCGGCGAAGAGCCCCAGCAGGTGCTCGCGCGCCTTGTTGCGCTCGTCCCCCGACGTACGGCGCACCAGCTCGACCAGCCGGAGGAAGGAGTCCTCCACGTGGCCGCCGAGCAGGTCCAGGTCGGCGACGAGCGTCTGCGCGTCGACGTCGTCGGGCGCGGCCGCGGCTGCGGCACGGGCAGCGTTGAGGTCGACCCCCTGCGTACGCTGCAGCACCTTGGCCATCGCCAGCCCGGCGGCGGCCTCGGAGTCGGCAGGGTTGGAGGCGATCAGCTTCTCGTACTCGGCGACGGCGGCGTCGATGTCGCCGCGCTCCAAGGCGTCCTGGGCCGGGGCGTAGCGCGGATCCATCGCCGGCTCGTCCCCGTCCTCGGTGGCCACGGCACCGCCGAGGGCGTTGGGCTTGTGCCGCCCGCCGATCCCCTGGGTGGTGAGCTGCTGGCCGAGCTGCTGGAAGACCGTACGCAGCTCCTCGAGGTTGAGCGCGCCCGGGATCGGCTGGGTGACCGGCCGGCCGTCGAGCAGGATGTAGAGGAGCGGCACCTGGGGCACCTGCAGCGCCTGCGCGATCTGCGGGTTCTTGTCGATGTCGACCAGGCCGACCAGGAAGCGGCCGTCGTACTCCTCGACGACCGTCGACACGTCGCGCGCGTAGGTGACGCTCTCGGGAGCGCGGGAGGCCGAGTAGAAGACCAGGACGACCGGAGCGGTCATCGACGCCTCGAGCACCGACTGGAAGATCTGCTCGTCGATCTCGACGGTGTAGGAACCGGCGCTCCGCCCCTGGGCGGGAGCCGCATCGGCCGGACCGCCGAAGGGGGCGTCCTGTGCGGGCGTGGTGCTGGCGAGCCCGGAGAGGTCGACGGCTCCGGGACGGGAGAACGGCTGCTGCGTCATGCGGTCAATCCTATGGGGTGGCCTAACCCACGCTGCCGCGGAGACCCGCGCGCTGGACGACGCGCTGGATGGTCAGGTCTCGCTCGTTCGGCCGGCCGACGAAGTAGATGTTGTTGAGGCCCTGCTCCTGGGCGGCCGACTCGAAGACGAAGTGGCCGTAGTTGAAGATCTGGCCGGTGAACGACTGCTTCACGGTGATGTCGAGGACTCGGGCCAGCGGCATGGTCGCCAGCTCGCTCGAGAGCACGCCGTGGACGCGGAAGATGCGCATGTTGGTGACCACGAATCGGTCCCGGCTGACCACCAGCGCGCGCCAGAACGCGTGCCCGACCAGCGCGAAGGCGAGCAGCACGATGATCCAGGCGACGTTCATGTCGATCGTCGCCGCGACGATCATCAGCGCCAGCCCGAGGATCGCCTCGCCCACCGGACGGAGGTAGGAGACCCAGTGATGGGTGACCTCGTCGACGACGACCTCACCTTCGTCGCGAAGAAGGTGCTTGGAGATGTCGACACCGAAGAGGTTCACACCGCCCACGATAGTGACTCCGCCGAACCCATGGCGAGAGAACAGGCCGTACGCCGGGACAACTCTAGTCGTCGAGGAGGGTGTCGGCGGCGGCGTACGGGTCCCGTACGCCCTTGACCACCTCTGCCGCCAGGGCGTCCAGGTCGCCGTCCGAGCCGACGCTCGACCATCGCGCGCGGAGGGTCTCGACGGCGATGGCCTCGACCTCGGCCCGGGCCCGACGCGTACGCCGCAGCTCCAGCGTCCCGCTGGAGCGCAGCCACTCGCGGTGCTCGTCGAGCGCGCCGACGACCTCGGCCAGCCCCTTGCCGGACTGGGCGACGGCGGTGAGCACGGGCGGGGTCCAGGCCCCCTCGGTGCGGTCGGTCAGGCGCAGCATCCCGCGCAGGTCGCGCTGGACCTTGGTCGCGCCGTCGCGATCGGCCTTGTTGACGACGTAGAGGTCGCCGATCTCCAGGATCCCGGCCTTCGCCGCCTGGATGCCGTCACCCATGCCGGGCGCGAGCAGCACCACGGTGGTGTCGGCGAGCCCGGCGATCTCGACCTCCGACTGGCCGACGCCGACGGTCTCGACCAGCACCACGTCGAACCCGGCAGCGTCCAGCACCCGGATCGCCTGCGGCGCCGACCAGGCCAGGCCGCCGAGGTGGCCGCGGGAGGCCATCGAGCGGATGAACACACCCGGGTCGGTGGCGTGGTCGGTCATCCGGATCCGGTCGCCCAGCAGCGCGCCGCCGGAGAACGGCGAGGACGGGTCGACGGCCAGCACCGCCACGGTGCGCCCTTCAGAGCGCAGCTCGCGGACCAGCGCGGAGGTGGTGGTCGACTTCCCGACCCCGGGCGCGCCGGTGAGCCCCACGATGTGGGCGTTCCCGCCGTGAGGCGCGAGCGCGGCCATCACCTCGCGGAGCCGCTCTCCCCCGCCGACCGGGGCGTTCTCGACGTACGACACCAGCCGCGCGACCGCCCGGGGCTCACCGCCCCGGGCGCGCGCGACCAGGTCGCTCACATCAGCGATGGCTCAGGCCTTGGGGACCCGCACGATCAGGGCGTCGCCCTGACCGCCACCGCCGCACAGCGCGGCGGCACCGGTGCCACCGCCACGACGCTTGAGCTCGTGGGCCAGGTGGAGCACGACCCGCGTACCGGACATGCCGACGGGGTGGCCGAGGGCGATCGCGCCACCGTTGACGTTGACGATCTCCGGGTCGAGGCCGAGCTTCTTGGTGGACTCGATGCCGACGGCCGCGAACGCCTCGTTGAACTCGACGAGGTCGAGGTCGGCGGCGGTGATGCCCTCCTTCTCCAGCGCCTTGGCGGTGGCGTTGGCCGGCTGCAGCTGCAGCGAGGAGTCGGGGCCCGCGACCATGCCGTGGGCGCCGATCTCGGCCAGCCACTCCAGACCGAGCGACTCCGCCTTCTCCTTCGACATGACCACGACGGCGGCAGCACCGTCGGAGATCTGCGAGGCGGAGCCGGCGGTGATGGTGCCGTCCTTGGAGAACGCCGGGCGGAGCTTGCCGAGCGACTCGACGGTGGTGTCGCCGCGCACACCCTCATCGGCGCTGATCACGATCGGGTCGCCCTTGCGCTGCGGGATGGAGACCGGGACGATCTCGTCGTCGAAGACGCCGTTCTTCTGGGCCGCGGCGGCGCGCTGGTGCGAGGTGGCGGCGAAGGCGTCCTGCTCCTCACGGGTGAGCTTCACGCCCTCGGAGTTGATCTGCTCGGTCAGCCCGCCCATCGCCTGCTGGGTGGCCTGGTCGTAGAGCGCGTCGTAGGCCATCGAGTCGACCAGCGTGGTGTCGCCGTACTTGAAGCCCTCGCGCGACTTCGGCAGCAGGTGCGGCGCGTTGGTCATCGACTCCATGCCGCCGGCGACGATGATCTCCGCCTCACCGGCGCGGATCAGCTGGTCGGCCGTGGCGATGGTGTTGAGGCCGGAGAGGCAGACCTTGTTGATCGTGATCGAGGGCACGTTCATCGGCAGCCCGCCGGCGATGCCCGCGGCGCGCGCCGGGTTCTGGCCGGCACCGGCCTGGATGACCTGGCCCATGATCAGGTAGTCGACCTGATCCGGGGAGACGCCCGCCTTCTCCAGGGCGCCCTTGATGGCGATGCCGCCCAGATCGGCCGCGGACAGGCTCTTGAGCCCGCCGAGCAGGCGGCCGATCGGCGTGCGCGCCCCGGCGACGATGACGTTGGACATGGGTCCTCCAAATGTTGGTGGTGCTGATCTGCTCCGAGGTTACTAATTAGTAACCTCAGTTGGAAGAGTGTTGAGCGCAGCCCGGTGTGGCTGTCATCACACATTGTGCCCGTTGGCCCCGACCTCAAGGAGAGTAGGCCCATGACATCCGTAGAGATCCCACCGCACCTGTTCACCCAGATCGATCACGTCGGTCTCGCCGTCGCCGACCTGGATGCGGCGATCGACTTCTACGAGAAGACCTTCGGCATGAAGCTCGCCCACCGCGAGACCAACGAGGAGCAGGGTGTCGAGGAGGCGATGATCGCGATCGGCGACTCCGACAACAAGCTCCAGCTGCTCGCCCCGCTCAACGAGAACAGCACCATCGCCAAGTTCCTCGACCGCAACGGCCCCGGAATGCAGCAGCTCGCCTACCGGGTCACCGACGTCGAGCAGGTCTCGGCGATCCTCAAGGAGCGCGGCGTACGTCTTCTCTACGACGCGCCGCGACGCGGCACCGCCGACTCCCGGATCAACTTCATCCACCCCAAGGACGCCGGCGGCGTCCTGGTCGAGCTCGTCGAGCCGGCTGCCGACGCCGCCCACTGATCCCGAGGACCCACCACGGCACGTGAACGATCCAAGAGTCATGTGTCACATCAGGCTGGTCATTGCGGTTACTCACCAGTAATGTCCACCGAACTAGAGTCAACCGCGACCCCTACGACGACGCAGGAGCCGACCATGCAACACATCCTCGACGCGATCCTCGCCGGCGATACGCCCGGCGAGGAGTTTGCGAACCTCGAGATCCCCGACCACTACCGTGCCGCCACCGTCCACAAGGACGAGGTCGACATGTTCGAGGGCGTCGCGACCAAGGAGAAGGACCCGCGCAAGTCCCTCCACGTCGAGGACGTCGCCCTGCCCGAGCTCGGTCCGGGCGAGGCCTTCGTCGCGGTGATGGCCTCGGCGATCAACTACAACACCGTGTGGACCTCGATCTTCGAGCCGGTCTCCACCTTCGGGTTCCTGGAGCGCTACGGCAAGGAGTCCGAGCTCGGCGCCCGCCACAACCTCGACTACCACATCGTCGGCTCCGACCTGTCCGGCGTCGTGCTGGCCGTGGGTGCCGGCGTGACCAAGTGGAAGCCCGGCGACCGCGTCGTCGCCCATTGCCTCTCGGTCGAGCTCGAGGCTCCCGACGGTCACAACGACACGATGATGGACCCCTCCCAGCGCATCTGGGGCTTCGAGACCAACTTCGGCGGCCTCGCCGACGTGGCGATGGTCAAGGCCAACCAGCTCATGCCGAAGCCCGAGCACCTGACCTGGGAGGAGGCCGCCTCCCCCGGCCTGGTCAACTGCACCGCCTACCGCCAGCTCGTCTCCGCCAACGGCGGCAACATGAAGCAGGGCGACAACGTCCTGATCTGGGGCGCCTCCGGCGGCCTCGGCGGCTTCGCGACGCAGTACGCCCTCAACGGCGGCGCCAACCCGGTCTGCGTGGTCTCCAACGAGGAGAAGGCCAAGATCGTGCGCAACATGGGCGCCGAGATGGTCATCAACCGCTCCGAGATGGACTTCAAGTTCTGGAACGAGGACGGCACCCAGCAGAACCCGAAGGAGTGGCTGCGCCTGGGCAAGGCCATCCGCGAGCTCACCGGCGGCGAGGACATCGACATCGTCTTCGAGCACCCGGGCCGCGAGACCTTCGGTGCCTCGGTGTTCGTGACCCGCAAGGGCGGCACCATCACCACCTGCGCGTCGACCTCGGGCTACATGCACGAGTACGACAACCGCTACCTGTGGATGAACCTCAAGAGGATCATCTCGAGCCACTTCGCGAACTACCGCGAGTCGTGGGAGGCCAACCGCCTCATCGCCCAGGGCAAGATCCACCCGACGCTGTCGCGGACGTACACCCTCGAAGAGGTCGGCCAGGCCTCTCTCGACGTCCACCACAACAAGCACCAGGGCAAGGTCGGCGTGCTCTGCCTGGCTCCCGAGGAGGGCCTCGGCGTCCTCGACGAGGAGAAGCGCGCGGCTCACATCGACAAGATCAACCTGTTCCGCGGAATCTGAGAGGTCCAGCCCGGGTAAATAGCCCATTTGAGACTGGATTCACGGCCGGTCTCCCCTTGCGCGAGGGGTGACCGGCCGTAGTCTTGCCCTTTGGGAGCAGAGGGCAAGACACAAACCCCCCTAAAGTGTGAGGAATCCGCCACAAATGACGAATGAGGGACTATCCATCTTCAACGAGGCTTCAGAGCCTCGGAAGAAGCCCGACCAGGACTCGACGGAGACGCAGGTTCTCCCACGGGTTCCTGGCGCTTCCGGATCGCCCAGCTCCGGCCACAACTCGGCTCCACCGGCTCCAGGCTCACTCCCAGCCTTCCCGGTCGTGCGGCGTGGCGGATACGACCCCGGCACGGTGAACGCGCGGGTGCAGCAGCTGCTCCAGGCCAACGGCCAGGGTCAGTCGGCGCTGCGCAACGCCCAGCGCCGCATCGCTGAGCTCGAGCGCAAGGTCACCGACCTCAAGGCCGCTGCCACCCAGGGCAACGAAGCCCCGTCCTACGCCTCCCTGGGCGGTCGCGCGAGCGCGATGCTCCGGCTGGCCGAGGAGGAGGCCGCCGCGGTCAAGGAGTCCGCTGAGAAGGAGGCCGCGGTCATCCGCGAGGCCGCCCAGCGTGAGGCCGCCGCGACCAAGGCGTCCGCCCAGCGCGACATCGAGGCGCTGCGTACGACGCACTACAAGGAGATCGACGATCACCGCGAGAAGGTGACCTCGGAGGTCCAGCAGGCCCGCAAGATGGTGCAGGCCGAGAGCGACGAGCTGCTCGCCGCTGCCAAGCGCGAGGCCGACCAGATCCGGCTCGCCGTGCAGCAGGAGGTCACCCAGCTGCGTACGTCGACCCAGCGTGAGGTCGAGAAGGCACGTGCCGGCGCGGACCGCGAGGTCCAGGAGGCCCGGCGGATGCTCGCCGTCGAGCGCGAGCGTCTCGCCCGCGAGGCCGCCGACCACCACGACCAGGCGATGGCCGAGACCGCTCGCATCGTGACCGAGGGCGAGACCCGCGCCGCGGACGCCGAGGAGCGGGCCCGGATCGCTGCCCAGCACGTCGCCGACCAGCGCGCCGAGCTGGCCAAGGAGTCCGAGGGCATCATCGCTCGCGCCCGCCGCGACGCCGAGGCGATCCTGTCCAAGGCTCGCGCCGAGGCCGACCACCTCGCGTCCACCGCGACCGTCGAGGCCGAGAAGGGCCACGCGATCATCAAGGCCGAGGTCGACCGCCTCACCAAGCGTCGCGACGCGATCGCCGCTCAGCTCTCCTCGCTCACCGACCTGGTCTCCGGGTTCGGCAAGACCGAGGACCCGGCCGAGCTGGAGGCCCCGAAGCCGATCACCGAGGACGAGGACATCGTCGACGGTGAGCTGGTGGTCGACGAGAGCGTCACCCTGGTCGACTCGGACGACGACCTCGACGACGACTACGACGACTACGACGAGCCCTCCGAGAAGACCGCCATCCGCGAGCCCGAGACTGCGACCGAGAGCCGGTGAGCGGGGCCGCTGCCGACCGTCCTGCGGACGGTCCGGAGATGACGTCTGCCCA
This sequence comes from Nocardioides sp. NPDC087217, assembly GCF_044744805.1. Lineage (NCBI taxonomy): Bacteria > Bacillati > Actinomycetota > Actinomycetes > Propionibacteriales > Nocardioidaceae > Nocardioides > Nocardioides sp. NPDC087217. Next base: position 339,219 of record NZ_JBIUZB010000003.1, on the reverse strand, counting down.
GACCGACTCCACCGACGACGCGACGGTCGACAGCGAGGCCGCGATCGACCTCGAGGAGCCGGAGGAGGAGAGCGAACGGGACAAGCGGTTCGGTAAGCCCGGACCGCCGTTCGACCGGAAGTCGCCCTACCTGTTCGGGCTGCTCCTGGGCCTCGGTCTGCTGACGGCCTACGCAGCGAGCAACCTCCTCACCACGATGGGGAGCGTGATCCTCCAGGTGGTGGTCTCGCTCTTCATCGCCGCGGGGATCAACCCGATGGTGGTGTTCCTGCAGAGGCGTGGCTTCCCACGTCCGTGGGCGGTGCTGAGTGTCATCCTCGGGGTGCTGGGCGCCCTCGTGCTCTTCTTCGTGGCGCTCGTGCCGGTGATCAGCGACCAGGTCGCCAAGATCTCGGCCAACGTCCCGGACTGGATCGAGGAGCTCCAGCGCAACCAGCGCGTCCAGCAGCTCAACGAGGAATACCAGATCCTCGACAAGGTGCAGGACTACGTCGCCAGCGGCGACTTCGTCAGCAGTGCCTTCGGCGGAGCGCTCGGGGTGGGCCTGGCGGTGATCAACGTGCTCGTCACGGGCTTCATCGTCATCGTCCTGACGCTCTACTTCATCGCCGCCTACGACCAGACGAAGAACGCCATCTACCGTCTCGCCCCGGCCTCGCGCCGCGAGCGGGTCAGCAAGCTCGGTGACCGGGTCTTCGAAGGCATCGGGGGCTATGTCTCCGGGGCGTTCGTCGTCGCGCTCTGCGCCGGTCTGTCCACCCTGGTGCTGCTCTTCGTCATCGGGATGGGCGAGTACGCCGTCGCTCTGGCCTTCGTCGTCATGATCACCGACGTGATCCCGATGATCGGGGCCACCATCGGCGCGGTCATCGTCTGCGCGATCACCTTCGCGACGACCGACCTGAAGACCGGTCTCATCGCGGTGATCTTCTACATCGCCTACCAGCAGTTCGAGAACTACGTCGTCTATCCGCGGGTCATGTCCCGCTCGGTCGACATCCCCGGCGTCATCACGGTGATCGCGGCCCTCATCGGTGCCTCGCTCCTCGGTGTCGTCGGCGCCCTGCTGGCGATCCCGACGGCGGCCGCCATCCTGATGCTGGTCCGCGAGGTCTACGTCAGGGCCCAGGACGAGCGCTAGCTCCACCCACCTGTGAAGCGCCGCACGCAGCCGATGCGTGCGGCGCTTCGCGTTGTCAGGAGGCGGTCGTCGACTGCTCTCCCTGCTGGACCGCGATGATGCCGACCAGCACGACCAGCCCGCCGACGAGCTGAATGAGGCCGGGCGCCTCGCCGAGCAGCAGCCAGGCGACGACGACGGCCGAGACGACCTCGAGAAGCCCCACGAAGGACGAGAGGCGCGACCCGAGGGTGCGGGTGGCGGCGATGCCGGCGGCGTACGCGACCGAGCAGGTCAGCACGCCGAGGCCGATCAGCGGCGCCCACCACGGCATCTCCAGGCCCGCCAGGACCACGGGCGTGGTCTCCATCGCGAACGGGATGGCTCCGACCAGGCAGAGCAGCGCGAGCAGGACCGTCGCGCCGGTCAGACCGAGCCAGGCCAGCGCGAGCGGCGGCAGCGTGGTGCTGGAGTGGGCATTGAGCACGTAGTAGCCGGCCAGGCCGACGGCGGCCGCGGAGCCCCACAGGATGCCGAACGGGTGCACGTTCGCGCCGCTGACCAGGTCGAGGACGAGCACGAGCCCGGCGATCGCGACCAGCGCGCCGACCATCGTCAGCCGCGAGGGCCGCTCGCCGTGCCGCAGCCACATCCAGGCGACGACGAGCACCACCCCCATGTACTCCAGCAGCAGCGCCGGACCGACTGCCATCCACTGCACCGCCGAGAAGAAGGCGAACTGGGGTACCACGATGGCCAGCAGGGCGTACGCCACCACGACCCGCCAGCTCGCAGCGACACCCCGCCACCGGCCGGCGAGCGCGCGCAGCGCGAAGGGGGCCAGCACCACCGCGCCGATGCCGACGCGGAAGACCAGCACGCCGCCCGTCGACCAGCCGGTGTCGAAGAGACCACGCCCCAGCGGGCCCGAGAGGCTGAACGTGACCGCCGACACGAGCGCCATGAGCAGCCCGGCCGCCACCAGCGGCGTCTTCTGCGTGCTCTGCGGCACCGCCTCGTCATTGGTCAAAGTCGTCATGACACATGACGATCCCAGCGACGCGGTAATGTGTCAACATGGTTTTCACCCATGACACCGACGTAGGCCTCCAGGCAGCCGCGGCACTGGCGAACACCCTCGCCCTCTCCCCCGGCTCGGTCGACGAGCTGGAGACCGTGGCGGCCCTCGACGAGTTCTTCGTGACGTACGACTACACGGGGCGGCACGACCGCGACCGCGCCGAGCTCGACGAGGTCCGGGTCCTCCGCGTCCGGCTCCGTGATCTGCTCACCGCGGAGCGCGACGAGGCCGTGCGGCTGACCAACGAGATGCTCGCCGAGCACCGCGCGACTCCTCAGCTGGTCCGCCACACGAACTACGACTGGCACATCCACGCCACCGAGCCCGACGCCCCGCTGGCCACGCGGATCGCGGTCGAGACGGCGATGGCCATGGTCGACGTCATCCGCGCCGGCGAGCTGTCCCGCCTCTCGATCTGCGCCGACGACAACTGTGCCGGCGTGGTCGTCGACCTCTCCCGCAACCGCTCCAAGCGCTACTGCTCACCGACCTGCACCAACCGCAACGCCGTCGCCGCCTATCGGGAGCGTCAGGCGAGCACGAAGTAGCGGAGGGCGACGTAGACCCAGGCGACGGCGAGGGTCACGATGGTGACCACGATGCCGTACCTGGTGAACTTCCAGAAGCTGATGGGGTGGCCGGCCTTGGCGGCGAGGCCGAGCACCACCACGTTGGCGCCGGCGGCGACCGCAGTCGTGTTGCCACCGAGGTCGGCACCGAAGACGAGGGCCCACCACAGCGGGCTGTCGGCGCCCGAGGACGGAGTCGCGGCGACCATCTCCTCCACGATCGGCACCATCGCCGCCGTGTAGGGGATGTTGTCGACGAACCCGCCCACGATCGCCGAGCCGATCATCAGCCCGGTCACCCCGGCGAGCTCGTTGTCGCCCATCAGATCGGCGGCGTACGTCCCGAGGGATCCGATCACACCGACCTCGACGAGCCCGCCGACCAGCACGAACAGCGCCATGAAGAAGGCCAGGGTCGACCACTCGACCTCCTCCAGGAACGCCTCCGTCTGCGTCTGGGAGACGACCACCATCGCGCCGGCACCGAGCATGGCGACCAGCGACGGGTCCAGGTGGAGCTCGGTGTGCAGCCCGAAGGCGAGCATCACCAGGGCGAGGACGGCCAGGCAGCGGTAGAGCAGCCCGCGGTCCGGGATCGCCGAGGCGGGTGGCTCGATCAGACCGTCCAGGTCGACGCGGCCACGGAAGTCACGCCGGAAGAGCACCCGGACCAGGCCGATCAGCACGACCAGGAGGATCAGGCACAGCGGCAGGGAGTGGATCAGGAAGTCGTCGAAGGTCAGGTTGGCCCTGCTGGCCACGATGATGTTGGGCGGATCGGCGATCAGGGTCGAGGTGCCGCCGACGTTGGCGGCCAGGATGAGCGAGATCAGGTAGGGCATCGGGCGCAGGCCCAGCCGCTCGCAGACCGACAGCGTCACCGGCGTGACGAGCAGCACGGTGGTCACGTTGTCGAGGATCGGCGAGAGCGCCGCGGTGACCAGGATCAGCAGCGTCGCCAGGCGCGCCGGGCGACCGCCGGAGTGCTTGACCGCCCACAGCGCGAGGAACTCGAACAGGCCCGTCTGTTTGAGGACGCCGACGATCACCATCATCCCGAAGAGCAGGAAGATGACGTCCCAGTCGACCCCGGTCTCATGGCTGAAGAAGGCCGACTCGGCGTTGATGATCCCGAGCACGACCATCGCGGCGACACCACCCAGGGCGGCGGCGACGCGGTGGACACGCTCGGTGGCGATGAGGCCGTAGGTGACGATGAAGACGGCCACCGCTGCGTACACGATCATGCGTTGAGCTCCATGCCATCGACCCTCCGTTACCGGAGACTCGATCCGAATGGGTGCTGCCACCCATAAGGCCAGGCCAGCGAGCATGTCAGGGTTGGGGCATGAGCGAGCGCCAGCGAGTGACCATAGGCCTCAGGCCGCCGCCTCCGTACGATTGCGCTTGCGCCACGGAGGCGGCGGCATGAGCCATCTACCCCTCTACTGGCGGGTCTGCCTGACCAACTGGGCCGTGTTCTGCGTCGGCACCCTGGTCCTGGCGCTGTCGCCGGCCCGGGTCTCCGAGCGCGTCCTGGCCTCGGAGGCGGTGGTGCTGGCGGTCGGCCTGGTGGTGATGGCGACGCTCAACGCGCTCCTGCTGCTGCGCAGCCTGGCGCCGATCGACCGGGTGATCCGCACCATGGACTCGGTCGACCACCTCTCCCCCGACCAGCGCCTGCCGACCCCGGGCAAGGGCGCCGGCGCGCGGCTGGTGGCCAGCTACAACGCGATGCTCGAGCGGCTGGAGACCGAGCGGAGCACCAGCAACGCCAAGGCGCTCGCCGCGCAGGAGGCGGAGCGACACCGGATCGCCCAGGAGCTCCACGACGAGGTGGGACAGTCGCTCACCGTCGTACTCCTGGGGCTGAAGGGTCTGGAGCGACAGGTGCCGGAGGAAGTACGCCCCGAGCTCGCCGCCGTCCGCGAGTCCGCGCGCACCGGCATCGACGACGTACGCCGTGTGGCCCGCCAGCTGCGGCCGGGCGTGCTCGAGGATCTCGGCCTGCACGCCGCCCTGGCCTCGCTGGCCACCGACGTCGGCGCCCTGGGCCGCACGACCGTACGCCGCACCATCGGCCGCGGGCTTCCCGAGCTGCCCCAGGACCGCGAGCTGGTGATCTACCGGGTCGCCCAGGAGGCGCTCACCAACGTCGTACGCCACGCCCACGCCACGACCGCCGAGCTCTCCCTGTGCAAGGTCGGCGACAAGGTCGTCCTCACTGTCTCCGACGACGGCCGCGGCAGCGCCGCCCTCGTGGCCGGCGCCGGGATCAGCGGTATGCGGGAGCGGGCACTGCTCGTCGGTGCCGACCTGAGCGTGACGAGCACCCCCGGCCGCGGCACCACCGTCCGCCTGGAGGTGCCGCTGTGACTCCCACGCCCGCGAAGATCCGGATCCTGCTGGCCGACGACCACACCCTCGTACGCCGCGGGGTCCGCCTCATCCTCGACGCCGAGCCGGACCTCGAGGTGGTCGCCGAGGCCGCCGACGGGGCCGAGGCCGTCGCGGCGCTGCGCGACGTCGAGGTCGACCTGGTGATCCTCGACGTCGCCATGCCGCGCATGACCGGGCTGCAGGCCGCGCGCACGATCGCCCGGATGCGTACGCCTCCGAAGATGCTGATGCTCTCGATGCACGACAACGAGCAGTACTTCTTCGAGGCGCTCAAGGTCGGCGCCAGCGGGTACGTCCTCAAGTCGGTCGCCGACGAGGACCTGGTCAAGGCCTGCCGCACCGCCATGAGCGGCCAGGCCTTCGTCTACCCCGGCGCGATGAGTGCGCTGGTCCGCGACTATCTGGACCGGCTCAACCGTGGCGAGAGCCTGCCGCGCACGGTGCTGACCGAGCGCGAGGACGAGGTGCTCAAGCTCATCGCCGAGGGCCACTCGACCCGGGAGATCGCCCGCGAGCTGACGATCTCCTACAAGACCGTCGAGCGGCACCGCGAGAACATCCTCGCCAAGCTGGGCCTCCGCGACCGCACCCAAGTCACGCGATATGCCATCAGAGCGGGTCTCATCGAGCCCTGAGAAGGCCTACCGTCGAAGGATGGACCCACGGCTCGACGCAGACCTCGCCGGGATGACCGATCTCCTCGGCGCGATCCAGGACTACGCACAAGAGATCATCGCCGGACTCGACGGCAGACCGGTGACGTCTCCGTTCCGGCCACCGTCCGCCGAGCGGCTACCGGCACGGGGCGCCGGCGGCCAGGCCGCTCTGCGTCACTTCGAGACCCGCTGGGCGCCGGGCCTCTCGGCGAGCGCCGGCCCCCGCTACCTGGGCTTCGTCACCGGCGGGGCGACCCCGGCCGCGGTCGCCGGCGACTGGCTGACCCCGGTCTTCGACCAGAACACCATCACGGTCCAGGACTCCGCCGCCAGCGACCTGGAGCGCGAGACGGTGCGCTGGGTCCTCGACCTGCTGGACCTTCCTGGTGACTTCAGCGGAGCGTTCGTCACCGGCGCGACCATGTCCAACCTCACCGGGCTGGCGCTGGCGCGCGAGTGGCTCGGCGACCGGCTCGGAGTGTCGGTCTCGGCCGAGGGCGTCGCGGCGCTCGGTCCGGTCGTCGTGCTGTCGGGCGCTGCCCACTCCACCGTCTCCAAGGCGCTCTCCGTGCTCGGCCTGGGCCGCGACAGCCTCCAGCCGGTCGCTCTCCTCTCCGACCGCGACGCGGTCGACGTCGACGCGTTGCGGACCGCGCTGCGTGAGCAGGACGGCCGGCCCGTGATCGTCGTCGCCAACGCCGGCACCGTGAACACCGGCGACTTCGACGACCTGGCCGCCATCGCCGACCTGCGCGACGAGTTCCCGTTCTGGCTGCACGTCGACGGCGCCTTCGGAGCCTTTGCTGCCCTCTCCCCCGCGCATGCCCACCTCGTCGCAGGCCTCTCTCGCGCCGACTCGATCTGCGTCGACCTGCACAAGTGGCTCAACGTCCCCTACGACTCCGCGATCCAGCTCAGCCGCCACCAGGACCTCCAGGCCCGGGTCTTCAGCAACGCCTCGGCCTACATCGGCCACCCCGGCTCCTCCCCCGACTTCGTGCATCTGACCCCGGAGAGCTCCCGGCGCCTGCGCGCCCTGCCCGCCTGGTTCACCCTGTACGCCTACGGCCGCGAAGGCCACCGCGAGATCGTCGAGCGCACCATCGCCCTGGCTCACCGCACCGCGCGGCTGCTCGCCGAGATCGACGGCGTCGAGCTGCTCGCCCCGGTCCGGCTCAACATCGTGTGCCTGAAGGTCCCCGGCGATCCCGCCGAGCTCGCCCGCCGTGTCGCCGATACCGGCGTCACCTTCGTGACCCCCACGGTCCACCACGGCATCCCCGCCCTGCGGCTGGCGTTCAGCAACTGGCGTACGTCGGAGGCGGATGCGGATCGGATCGTCGAGGTGTTCCGGCGGCTCTTGTCGGACAGCTAGGCCAGGAGGCAGCCGCGAGCCGGAACGTCGCGCCGCCCACCGTCCCAGGGGCTCAGGCGCCGAACTCCCGGGCGCGCAGCTTCGCCAGGTGGGCGTGCACCAGCGGAAGCACCGACGCACCCTCGCCGCTCGCGGAGGCGACCCGCTTCATCGACCCGGCACGCACGTCACCGACGGCGAACACACCCGGCACCGTCGTCTCCAGACTCGCGGGCGGGCTCCCGTCGACCCACCCCTCGCGGGGTACGTCGCGTCCGGTCAGCACGAACCCGTGCTCGTCGAGCGCGACCCCGTCCGCCAGCCACAAGCAGTCAGGTTCCGCTCCGAGCAGGCAGAAGAGGCCGTCGGCGGACGTCTTGGTTTCCTCACCGGTGTCCAGGTTCTCCAATCCCAGCCACTCCAGCCGACCGTCGCCACCGCCGTCGCCGACGACCGTGCGTGCCCGGACCTGGATGTTCGACGTCGCGTCGATCTCACGTACGAGATAGGCCGACATGGTCTCCGCGAGGTCGTTTCGCCGAACCAGGATCGTCACTGTGCTCGCGAACTTGGCGAGGTGGATGGCTGCCTGTCCGGCCGAGTTGCCCCCACCGACCACGAAGACGTCCCGGCCCTGCATCTCGCGCGCCATCGACGTCGCGGCGCCGTAGTACACGCCAGCGCCCACCAGGTCGTCCACCGCGGGCACCCCGAGCCGGCGATAGGTCACGCCCATCGCGAGCACGACCGTACGGGCGCAGAACTGCGCGCCACGCACGTGCACGTGCTGGTGCTCGGGCTCGTCGACCGGACCGGGCTCGATCCCGGTCACCGGACGCCCGGTGAAGAATCGCGCGCCGAACCTGCTGGCCTGGATGCGGGATCGCTGGGCGAGGCGCATGCCCGAGATGCCACGTGGGAAGCCGAGGTAGTTGCGGATCATCGAGCTCGACCCTGCCTGGCCGCCGATCGCGTCGCGCTCCACGACGACGGTCGCCAAGCCCTCCGACGCGGCGTAGACGGCCGCCGCGAGGCCCGCCGGCCCGCCACCCACGATGGCGACGTCGGCGATCACTCCCTCAGGGATCTCGTCGAACCCGCCGTAGATGGCCTCGGCGGCCGTCGCCGCCGTCGCGCCGGAGACCACGCGACCCGTGAAGGTGCGGACCAGAGGCAGCCGTGCGCCCGGGCCGGCGGCCTCGATGAGCTCCTGAGCCTCGTCGTCGTCCGGCCCGAGCAGGCGATGCGGGAAACCCATGCGTTCGAGCAGGTCGCGGATCGCCGCCGCGTCACGGTCGCCCGGATCGGCCACGACGTCGGTCACGGTCACCAGCGGCTTGCCCACCGACCATCCCCACTCCGAGAGCAGCTCGATCAGCGCGGTGTGGAACTCCTCGTCCCGCGGACCGCGCGGGATGAGCACGAAGGTGTCCATCTCGCGCTGGAGAGCCGCGGCCCGCAGGTCGTCGAGAGCACCGGCGAAGTCGTCCCACGAGACGAGCGCGACCCGGCGAGCCGTCGCCACGATCCCCGGTAGGTGGTGCAGGAACTCGATCGAGGTGCCTCCGTCGAGCACGTGCTCGACAGCGACCATCGCGATCTGCGCACCCTCGCCCACGAGCCCGCGGGTCCGGTCGAGGCCCGCGGCGAAACCCACCACCGGCTCGATCCGGTAGTCACGGTCGTACCGCGCCCGGAACTCCCGCTCGATGACGTCGGCATGCTCGCCGCCGACCAGCACGATGACGGGTCTGTCACGCTCCATGTCGCACAGCGTAGACGCCACCCGGCACAGATGCCGGTCAGTCGCCGAGGCTCAGTCGCCGAGGAACTGACGCAGGGCCGCGAGGAAGGTGTCCGGCTTCTCGGAGTGGACCCAGTGTCCGGCGCCCTTGATCGTCACCTTGCGGTAGCGCGGGAACCACTCCTTCATCGCCGGCGCGTACTCGTCGGTGACGTAGTTGGACAGCTCGCCGGCCACCCACATCACCGGCCCGTCGTACGGCTCATAGGCTTTCAGCTCCTCGGCCGGCCAGTCGCCGATGCGGTCCAGGTCGCGGCCGAGGACGGGGAGGTTCATGGACCAGCGCCAGCTGTCGCCGTCGCGGCGCAGGTTCTGCAGCAGGAAGCCGCGGACGGTCGCGTCGGGGACCGCCTCCTGCATCCCGGCGTCGGCCTCCTCACGGCGGGTGATGCGGTCCAGGTCGAGGCTCCGCATGGCGTCGACGTACGTCTTGAAGCCGCCGACGCGGTCGTAGACGACCGGCGACATGTCGGCCACGACGAGCTTCGCGACCAGCTCGGGGCGGGTGATCGCGAGCAGCATCGCCACCTTGCCGCCCATCGAGTGGCCGACCACGGTCGCGGGGTCGTCTGCCGAGAGCAGCTCGGCGACGGCCGCGGTCACCTCGAGGTAGTCGAAGGTGTCAGGCTGCGGGGAGCGGCCGTGATGCGGCAGGTCGACGAGCGTGACCCGATGCTTGTCGGCCAGCTGCTTGCCGAGGGTGTTCCAGTTGCGTCCCTGGCCGAAGAGTCCGTGCAGGAAGACGACACGACTTCCGGCGTCGCCGAGCTCGAGCGTATGAAGTGGTGGCACCGGGGAAGCGTACGTCGCTCTAGAAGTCGAAGCCGTCGAACATGTCGCCGATGCCGTCGCCGATCCCGCCGAACATGTCGCCCATGCCCTCACCGATGCCACCGATCGCGTCGCCCATGCCCTCGCCGATCTCACCGAAGGCGTCGAAGCCGCCGAAGGCGCTGAACATCAGCCCGGCGAACATCCAGTCCATCGGTGAGAAGGCGCCGAAGTAGCCGGCGGCGTAGGGCCGGTAGGCCGGGCCACCCTGCCAGTAGGGAACGCGCTCGTTGCCGACCATCACCTTGCGGGTGTCGGGCTCCGCGCCGACCTTGACGCGCTCGGCGTCGAGCGCGCAGGCGGGTACGTCACGGGTGGTGCCGCCCGGCGGCGCCCAGGCCACGTCCTCGACCGAGAGCCCGTGGCGGGGGTCGAAGAAGCACGGCGGGCGACGCTTCGGCAACGGCTCGCCGGCGACCCGCGCCTCGACGCAGGCGATGGCATAGCGGCCGTCCTCGACGATCGTCGTGATCTTCTTGACGTCGTCGGGCTCGGTCATCTTGTCGACGGTGCGCTTGGCCGTCTCGTACTCGTCCAGCGCGCGCTGGTAGTCGGCGTTGGCGCCCTCGTCGAGCTCCTTGCCGGCCATGTCCAGGTCGAGCCTCTGCAGCTCTTCACCGAACGCGGTCACGTCCTCGAAGGCGAGCTGCTTGACCGGCTCGAGGTCAGCGCGCTGCTTTTCCAGCGCTCGCGCCTGCGAACGCTTGCTGGTCACTACCACGGTCCCGATCACCGCGACGACGATGAGAAGTGCGATCAGAAGTCCCACGTCTTTCAGCGTACTGCCACGGTGGTCGGGCCGGGCGGGACCTCTTCTCAGCTGTGCATATTGCTTCGGGCTTCGCTTCAGCTGTAGTCGCGGAAGCCCTTGCCGGTCTTGCGGCCGAGGTAACCGGCGGTGACCAGGTGCTCCAGCAGCGGCGCGGGCGCGAAGCCCGGCTCGCGGAACTCCAGGTAGAGCTCGCGCTCGATGGCCAGCGAGACGTCATTGCCGACCACGTCGAGCAGCTCGAACGGACCCATCGGCAGCGCACAGCCGAGCTTCATCGCGGTGTCGATGTCGTCGGCGGTCGCGTAGTGGCCCTCGAGCATCTTGACCGCGTCGTTGAGGTAGGGGAAGAGCAGCGCGTTGACGATGAAGCCGGCCCGGTCCCCGCACGAGACCGGCGACTTGCCGACCTTCGAGCACAGCGCGCGCACGGTCTCGGCGACCTCCTCGGCGGTGGTGACGGTGGAGACGACCTCGACCAGCTTCATCACCGGCGCCGGGTTGAAGAAGTGCATCCCGACGACGTCGGACGGCCGCTTGGTCACCTTCGCCAGCTCGATGACCGGCAGGCTCGAGGTCGTGGTCGCCAGGATCGCGCCCGGCTTGCAGATGTCATCGAGGTTCTCGAAGAGCGTGGTCTTGATGGCCAGGTCCTCGGCGATCGCCTCCACGACGATGTCGACGTCGGCCAGGTCATCCAGCGAGGTCGTACCGGTGAGCCGGCCGAGGATCTCCGGCTTCGCCGACTCCTCCAGCTTGCCGCGTCCGATCGCCTTGTCGAGGCTCTTGGTGATCCGCGCGGCGACACCGTCGACCTTGTCGGCGCTGCGTCCGACGTACGTCACGTCGTAGCCGCCCTTGGCGAAGACCTCGACGATCCCTGAGGCCATCGTGCCGGTGCCGACGACGCCGATCTTCGCGATCGTGCGGCGCAGCTCGTGGGTGGCGTCGGCGCTCGGGGTCAGCGCGTCCGGGACGACGACGGGCGAGTCGGCGGCCTCGTAGGTGTAGAAGCCGCGGCCCGACTTCCGCCCGAGCATCCCGGCGGTGACCATCTGCTTGAGGATCGGCGCGGGGGCGTGCAGCCGGTCGCGACCCTGGCGGTACATCGTGTCGAGGATCTCGTAGGAGGTGTCCAGGCCGATCAGGTCCAGCAGCGCCAGCGGGCCCATCGGGTAGCCGCAGCCCAGTCGCATCGCGGTGTCGATGTCCTCGCGGGTGGCGTAGTGGCCCTCGAACATCGAGACCGCGTGGTTCAGGTAGCCGAAGAGCAGCGCGTTGGCGATGAACCCGGCCCGGTCACCGCAGACCACCGGCGACTTGCCGACCTTGCCGACGACCTCGCGCACATCCTCGAGCACGTCCGGCTCGGTCACCACAGTGCGTACGATCTCGACGAACTTCTGCACCGGGGCAGGGTTGAAGAAGTGAACGCCGACGACGCGCCCGGGGTGGTTCGAGGCGGTCGAGATCTCGGTCACCGACAGCGACGAGGTGTTGGTCGCCAGGATCGTCTCGGGAGCCACGATCTCGTCGAGGGTGGCGAGGATCGACTTCTTCAGCTCCAGCGACTCCACGACCGCCTCGACGACCATGTCGACGTCCTTGAGCGCCGTCGGGTCGGTGGCGAAGGAGATCCGGCCGAGCAGCGCCTCCTGCTCCTCCTCGCTGAGCTTGCCGCGCTTGACCGCGCGGCCCGTCGAGTGCGCCAGGTGGGCCTTGCCGCGCTCGAGGCCCTCCTCGTCACGCTCCACCCCGACCACGGTGAACCCGTTACGGGCGAACACCTCCGCGATCCCGGCACCCATGGTGCCCAGGCCGACGACTCCGACTGTCTCGATCGTGCGCTCACTCATGCCCCGCATCCTGCCACGGTGTGATGCCCGGCACGCCGGGACGCCGCTAGATTCGGGCACTGTGACCGACCAGACGCAGACCGCCGAGCGCATCGAGGCCGAACGCATCGACGCCGAGCGGATCATCCCCGCCTCCCCCACCGACATCTTCGCCGTCCTCATCGACCCCGACGGCCATGTGGCCATCGACGCCGCCGGCATGCTCCAGTCCGCGGAGGGATCGCCGGTGGGCGCGGTCGGCGACCGGTTCGTCGTCCACATGGACCGCGAGGCCCTCGGCGACTACCCACTCGGCAAGTACGACGTCACCGTGATCATCACCGGGTTCGAACCCGACCGGGCCATCGAGTGGACCATCGAAGGCACCGTCAAGCCACCCATCGGCCACCGCTTCGGCTACGAGCTGGAGCAGCTCGACTCGGGCGACACCCGCGTCACCTCGTACTGCGACTGGTCCACCGCCCTCCCCGAGTGGAAGGCGATCTTCCCGGTGATCGACCAGAAGTCGATCCGGGCCACCCTCGGAATCCTGGAACGTGCCGTACGCCGCGGCTACCCCAAGCCCTGACCGAAGCGTCACCCCCGTCGGCCGAGGCGTCACTCGCGCGAATCGAGCCGGCACCGAAGTGCCGACTCGATTCGCGTAGGTGATGCCTCGGCCGACGTACGTGACTTCTCGGCGAGGCCGGGATCAGTAGGTGTGGAAGCCCTCACCGGTCTTGCGGCCGAGCTTGCCTTCCTGGACCTTCTGGACCAGGAGGGCGGCGGGGTCGAAGCCGGGCTCGCCGAACTCGTTGCGGAGCTCGGTCTGGATGGCCAGGGAGACGTCGTTGCCGACCACGTCGAGGAGCTCGAAGGGGCCCATCGGGAAGCCCGCGGTCTCCTTGATCGCGGCGTCGATCTCGGCGATGGCGACGCCGGACTCGTGCAGCTTGACCGCGTCGTTGAGGTAGGGGAACAGCAGCGCGTTGACGATGAAGCCGGAGCGGTCGCCACAGGAGACCGGGACCTTCTTGACCGCGGTGGACAGTGCGCGCACGGTCTCGTCGACCTCGGGCGAGGTGAGGTCGGTGGTGACCACCTCGACCAGCTTCATCACCGGCGCGGGGTTGAAGAAGTGCATGCCGATGACGTCACCGGGGCGTGCGGTGACCTTGGCGAGCTCGGTGATCGGCATCGAGCTGGTGGTGGTGGCCAGGATGGCACCGGGCTTGGCGATCCGGTCGAGATCCTTGAAGAGCGCGGTCTTGACCTCGAGGTCCTCGGCGATGCCCTCGACGATCAGGTCGGCCTCGCCGAGATCCTCGCGCGACGTGCTGCCGGTGAGGCGGCCGAGCACCGCGGCCTTGGTCTCCTCGTCCGAGCGGCCCTTCGCGATGGCCTTGTCGAGCGACTTGGTGATGCCGGCGGCGACCCCGTCGAGCTTCTCCTGGGAGCGGCCGACGAAGACGACGTCGTACCCGGCCTGGGCGAAGACCTGGACGATGCCCGAGGCCATCGTGCCGGTGCCGACCACGCCGATCTTCTCGATCGTGTGGCGCAGCTCCGGAGCCTTGGCGTGGTCCCCGGCCACCGCGGCGAACGTCCCGGCCTGGCCGGCGACCTTGGTGAGCAGGTCGGCGGGCTTGTGCAGGTTGTCGCCGGTCTCCTCGAAGCGGGCGAGCAGCGCGGCGCGTACGGCGGCAGCGCCGATCTCGTCGGCCGTGGCCAGCGGCCCCTGGGGGTAGCCGCAGCCGAAGCACATGGCGTTGTCGATGTCGGTGGCGGTGGCGTAGCCCGACTCGAGCATGCGAATGGCGTGGTTGAGATAGGGCAGCACGAGCACGTCGTGGATGGAACCCTGGGTCGAAACCGTCATGCGACGGAAGACTGCCAAATTTATTACCCATGAGTAACCCCTGGTGGCGTGACGCTGCTCACATGGGGCCATGCGATACGTTCTCCCGGTGAGACTCGTCGTTGCCACCTGCCAGGTCGACTACGCGGGGCGGCTCACCGCCCACCTACCGATGGCCACGAGGGTGTTGATGCTCAAGGCCGACGGATCGGTGCTGGTCCACTCCGACGGGGGCTCCTACAAGCCCCTCAACTGGATGTCGCCGCCCTGCACCCTCTCGGAGGGCAAGTCCGACGACGGCCGCATCGAATGGACCGTCACCTCCAAGACGGACGACACCCTGCGCATCCTGATCGACGAGATCCACCACGAGACGTCCCACGACCTGGGCATCGACCCCGGCCTGCAGAAGGACGGCGTCGAGAAGCATCTCCAGGAGCTCCTCGCCGACCACCCGGCGACGCTGGGCGAGGGCCTGACCCTCGTACGCCGCGAGTACCCGACCGCGATCGGGCCCGTCGATCTGATGTGCCGCGACGCCGACGGGAAGTCGGTCGCGGTCGAGATCAAGCGACGCGGCGAGATCGACGGCGTCGAGCAGCTGACCCGCTATCTCGAGCTGCTCAACCGCGACCCGCTGCTTGCCCCGGTACGCGGCATCTTCGCTGCTCAGGCGATCAAGCCCCAGGCCCGCGTACTGGCCGAAGATCGCGGTATCACCTGCGCAATCGTGGACTACGACGCGCTCCGCGGCCTCGACGATCCGACCGAGAGACTCTTCTGACCAACAGTTGGTGCACGGTCAGGCAAGTTCACGTCGGGGAAACACCATTCCTTACCTTTGAGTAGGAACTGCGTGACAAGATTCACGCCATGTCCATGAACTACTCGGGGCATGGCGTTGGGGGCCGCCTGTCCGTGAGCGACGTCGAGGCGATCATGATCGATCTACTCACGATGCAGCAGATGCACACGGCGGAGTTCCATGCGATCAAGAACCGGATGGAGCGCACCGACGCTGCGATCGACAGCGTCAACGCGCGCCTGGACAGCGTGGAGCGGCGGCTGGACGACCTGCTGATCTCGATGAGCCAGCTGCTCAACTGGGCAAACCCCCGCTGAGACCACCCCCGTCGGTCGAGCCGGGCGAGCGCCAGCGAGTCCGTGTCGAGACCAACACATCCCGTCTTCCGCGACAGCAGACCGTGTTGGTCTCGACACGCCTCCGCCTAGCGGCTCCGGCGGCTCGACCAGCGGTTACTGCACAGTGATCGGCTCGCCGCCGGAGACGAGGCGCCAGTCGACCGAGGCGAACGCGGCCGGGTCGATGACCTGGTGGGCGGTGACCCAGTCGATGAGCAGCTGGCGGATCTCGACCTGCTGGTTGTAGACCACGGTGGCGTCGGTGACGTGCGGGAAGCCGCCGCCACCGGACTGGCGGTAGTTGTTGACCGCGAGCACGAACTCCTGCGCGTCGGTCACCGCGACGCCGTCGTAGGCGAGGTTGGTGATCCGCGAGCCGACCGCGACCGAGATGTCGATGTCGTAGGTCAGCGCCGCGTCCAGGCCCGCGATGGTGTCGAAGTTGTAGTCGGGCGTGCCGTTGGGCGCGGTGTCGGTCGGCGCGTTGGTCACGGCGTCGATCGGGAACGGGCCGGTGCCGCTGACCTGCTTGAAGTAGCGGGCGCTGAACTCGAGGTAGTCCTTGAGCTGGGCGCCGGTGATGCGCACCGCCATCAGGGTGTTGTCGTAGATGTAGAGGCCGGCCACGTCGCGTACGGTCACCTCGCCCGCGGGGAAGGCCGCGGCGCGGCTGAACGGCGCCGCGATCGAGATGACCGGCAGGTCAGCGTCGGAGCCGGTCAACGCCGCCTTGACCGCGTCGGCCTGGACGTAGTTGACGAAGTCGATGATGGGTACATCCTCGACGACCGCCCGCGCGGCCAGCATCTCCACCGCCGACGTGCCGACGACGGAGTTCACGTAGGAGACCACGACGTCGTGCTGCTCCTGCACGGCGGCCGAGACCTCCGGGTCGGGGTCGACGGTGTTGGAGTTGAGCGTCTGCGAGGTCGCCGACTGCAGGACCCAGCGGGGCCGGCCATGGCGCTTCTCGCGGCGTACGACCAGGTCCATCACGGAGACGCGCATGCCCCAGTAGAGCGGCTCGGTCAGCAGCACCTGCTTGCCGGTCTCGGTGTTGGTGACGTAGCGCTGGGTGATCTCGCGGTGAGCGTGGCCGACGAGGATCGCGTCGACGTCCGCCACCTGCTCGGCCACCAGGGTCGAGGCGTTCTCCGGGGGCAGCTCGTCGCCGTAGGAGCTGGAGGTGTCGGCGCCTGAGTGGGCGCTGATGATGACCAGGTCGCAGCCGGCCTTCTTGAGCTCGGGCACGAAGATCTTGGCCTGCTCGACCAGCCCCGGGAACTCCATCTTCCCCTCGACGTTGGCCTTGTCCCAGATCGCGATGCCGGGGTTGGTCAGCCCGAGCACACCGACGCGGAGGCGGCGGCCGCGGCCCAGGCCGTAGTCCTTGATGATGTAGGGCGGGAAGACCGGCAGCTTGGTCGACGGGTCGACCGCGTTGGCGCCGAGCATCGGGAAGTTCACCTGCTCCTCGAACTTCCGGATCGTGTCGATGCCGTAGTTGAACTCGTGGTTGCCGAGCGCGGCGGCGTCGTAGCCGACCAGGTTCATCGCCCGCGCCATCGGGTGGATCGCACCCTCGGTGATCGGGTCGATCCGGGCGTAGTAGTAGGCCAGCGGGGTGCCCTGGATCGTGTCACCGGCGTCGATGGTGAGGATCGGCTCGCCTCGACGATCCTCGCGGACGGCGTCGATCAAGGTCTTGACCTTGGCGACGCCGATCTCGTTGCCTGCGCTGTTCGAGAACTCGGCGTTCTTGTAGTAGTCCCAGTTGAAGACGTTGCCGTGCAGGTCGGTCGTACCGAGCACGGTCAGCCGGACCGTGTCGGGCTTGCCCGCGTGCGCAGGGGCAGCGGTGTAACCGGCAGCACTCAGCGCCGCGGCGCCCGTGACAGCAGCACCGGACAGGACAGAGCGGCGGGTGGCGTGAGGCATCGGTAACGTCCTTGCGCGAGTAGGTAATCGAATGCAAGGCAATTCCTACCACCTCGGACGCAACTTGGCGGCGCCTTCCGTCAAGCAGCCAGATGCTTCTTCTTGACGGGCTTGCCGTCGAGGGTGACCAGACGGCGCTTCTTGACCGTCATCCCCTCAGGCAGGGTGCCCTCCTTGAGCATGCGGATCGGACACCGCTTGCAGCGCGACTTCGACACGCAGCACTCCGTCTTGGGAGGCTTCCTCTTCTTGCCCACGCTCGAAGGGTAACAGCAGGGTTAGGCATGCCTTACTTCCACGAGTGCCGCCACCTCGGAGGCGCACCCCCAGCTCAGCGTCACCCCGGCGCCGCCGTGGCCGTAGCAGTGCACCACCCGCCCCTCGCGCTCCAGCCGAACCGAGGGCCGAGCTGGCCGGAGGCCGACCAGATGGGCCCTGACCTCGGCGTTCGCGATCCCCGGCACGGCTGCGGTGGCGTCGGCCAGGATCCGCTCGGCCGTACGCGGATCCGGGCTCTGGTCCCAGGCGTGCGGCACCGACGTACCTCCGACCACGGTGTCGCCACCGCGCGGGAAGACGTAGGAGGGGGCGTCGCCCTCGGCCTCCAGCCACTCCTCGGTGGCACCCGGCTCGAGGACGACGATCTGGCCCTGGACCGGGTAGAGGCTGGCGTCGCCGGCCAGCTCGCGCGAGCCGAGCCCGGTCGCGTTGACCACGACGTCGGCGTCCAGACTCGCCAGGTCGTCGACGGTCCCGGTCGTGATGCTCCCGCCCGCCTCGGTGATCCGCCGCTCGAGCCACGGCAGGTAGACCGGCATCTCGGCGATCGGGACGGTGAACTCGGCACGGCCCTCGGTCACGGTCAAGTCGGTGAGCGGCTCGGCCCACCACAGGTCCGCCTCGGGGTTGTGCTGAGTGCCGTGCACCATGCGTACGCCTGCCTCCGGCTCCTCCTCGGCCAGCCGGGCGAGCTCTCGGAAGGTCTCGGCCGCCCAGGCCGTCACCCGGTCGCGAGGCTCGGCGAGGTAGGGGAACCAGAACCCGCCGGCCACCGCCGAGGTGGTCCCGCTCGTCCGCTCCCGGCCGATCACGGTGACCTCGTGACCGGCCTCCAGCAGCCGCACCGCGCACGAGAGCCCGATGACTCCGGCTCCGACCACCGTTACTCGCATACGCGGCAGGCTACCGCGCGCCGCTGTAACACGTTTCGGCGCGTCGTAGGGCGACCTCAGTGCTCCTCGGCCAGGCGACGAGCCAGCACCGGGATGACGATGGCGGCGGCGACGACGTGCAGCAGCATCAGGACGACCGCACTGGCGGCGTCGAAGCCGAAGGTGACGTCGGGGACGAGCGAGAGGACGGTCAGCACGACGGTGGTGACCACGAACGTACGTCGCGGGCGGCGGGCCACGCGGGCCATCACCGCCGCCATCGCGACCCCGATGAGCGAGAAGAGGGCGGTCAGTTGGGCGTAGCCGGCGAGCGGGATCGTGCCGCTGGCGGTCTCGAAGCTCACCCCGACCGCCGAGGCGGCCGCGGCGAGGACGGTGACGACCGCGCTGGCTACGACCGTGGCGCCGAGGCCATGGAGCCAGACATGCTTGCGGGCGGCGCGGGTCGAGCGGGTGGTCTGCTGGGCGGTGGTGATCGTGGACATCTCGTACTCCCGTGAAGTGGCGGGAGGCGCTGTCCGCCTCCCTCTGCCCCTTTCACGAATGGCCACGACACAGGATCGACACGGATCCCGAAGTTTTTTCGGGAGCCGTGTCGAACTACTGCTCAGGAGAGGTCGTTGGCCTTCCGGATGACCTCGACGATGTCGGCCATGATCTCGGTGAGACTGAAGTCCTTGGGCGTGTAGACCGCCGCGACCCCCGACTCGATCAGCGTCCTGGCGTCGGACTCGGGCACGATGCCACCCACGATGACGGGAACGTCACCCAGACCCGCCTCGCGCAGCCCCTCGACCACCGACGGCACCAGCGACATGTGCGAGCCGGAGAGGATGGAGAGCCCGACGACGTGTACGTCCTCGGCGACCGCCGCGGCGACGATCTGCTCCGGGGTGAGCCGGATGCCCTGGTAGATGACCTCGAAGCCGGCGTCGCGGGCTCGGACCGCGACCTGCTCGGCACCGTTTGAGTGACCGTCCAGACCCGGCTTGCCGACGAGCATGCGCAGCTTGACGCCGAGCTCCTCGCCCGTGGCCTTGACTCGGTCGCGTACGGCCGACAGCTCGGCGCCGGCCTCCGCGGCACCGACGGCACCGGAGACGCCGGTGGGCGCCCGGAACTCGCCGAAGACCTCGCGCAGGGTGCCGGCCCACTCCCCCGTGGTCGCGCCCGCACGAGCGGCGGCCAGGGTGGCCTCCATCAGGTTGGCATCGGTCTTCGCGGCAGCGGCCAGAGCGGCCAGCGCCTCGGAGACGGCCGCCTCGTCACGCTCGGCCTTCCAGGCCTCGAGGGAGGCCTTGGCGGCCTCCTCGGCGCGGGGGTCGGCGACCATGATCGCGGCGTCCAGGTCCGCGGTCAGCGGGCTCGGCTCGGTGGTGGTGAACTTGTTGACGCCGACGATGATCTCCTCGCCGGACTCGATGGCGGCGCGACGGCGCGCGTGCGAGGAGACCAGCTCGGACTTCATGTAGCCGGTGTCGACCGCGGCGATCGCCCCGCCCATGGCCTGGACCCGGTCGATCTCCTCCTTGGCGCCCGCGACGAGCTCGGCCACCTTGGCCTCGACGACCGGGGAGCCGTCGAAGAGGTCGCCGTACTCCAGCAGATCGGACTCGTAGGCGAGCACCTGCTGCAGGCGCAGCGACCACTGCTGGTCCCACGGACGCGGCAGACCGAGCGCCTCGTTCCAGGCGGGCAGCTGCACCGCGCGCGCCCGAGCGTTCTTGGACAGCGTCACCGCGAGCATCTCCAGCACGATGCGCTGGACGTTGTTCTCCGGCTGCGCCTCGGTCAGGCCGAGGGAGTTGACCTGCACGCCGTAGCGGAACCGGCGCATCTTCGGGTCCTCGACGCCGTAGCGCTCCCGGGTGATCTCGTCCCAGAGCTCGACGAAGGCGCGCATCTTGCACATCTCCTCGACGAACCGCACGCCCGCGTTGACGAAGAACGAGATCCGGCCGACGACCTTGCCGAAGTCCTCCTCGGACACCTGACCGGAGGCCTTGACCTGGTCGAGCACCGCGATGGCGGTGCACATCGCGTACGCGATCTCCTGCACCGGCGTGGCCCCGGCCTCCTGCAGGTGGTAGCTGCAGATGTTGATCGGGTTCCACTTGGGGATCTGGTGGACCGTGTAGGCGATCATGTCGCTGATCAGCCGCAGGGAGTGCTCCGGCGGGAAGACGTACGTCCCCCGGGAGAGGTACTCCTTGATGATGTCGTTCTGGGTAGTACCGGCCAGCTTCGCGGCCACCTCAGCAGGGTCCATCCCGGGGTTCTGCTCCTCGGCGGCGACCTGATACATCGCGAGCAGCCACATGGCGGTCGCGTTGATCGTCATCGAGGTGTTCATCTCGGTGAGCGGGATCTGGTCGAAGAGCTTGCGCATCTCCCCCATGTGCATGATCGGCACGCCCACCTTGCCGACCTCGC
The DNA here is from genome assembly GCF_044744805.1 of Nocardioides sp. NPDC087217. Classification (NCBI taxonomy): domain Bacteria; kingdom Bacillati; phylum Actinomycetota; class Actinomycetes; order Propionibacteriales; family Nocardioidaceae; genus Nocardioides; species Nocardioides sp. NPDC087217. The sequence continues at coordinate 318,256 of NZ_JBIUZB010000003.1, read as the reverse complement.
CGCGGGCGAGGACGCTGTCGGGGTCGTAGCCGGTCTGCGTGGGCAGGTCGAAGGCGACCGAGAGACCGGTCTGGCCCTTGGCGAGGTTGGTGCGGTAGAGCTCGTTGGACGCCTCGGCGGTCGAGTGGCCGGCGTACGTGCGCATCAGCCAGGAGCGATCCTTCGCCGGGCGGCTCTGCTCGGAAGGCGTGGTGTCCGTCATAAGAGGCATGCTAGCCCCTCGGTTACCGCTCAGTAACCGGCTCCGGTGTGGAAGATGTCACTCACCGGGCCACTCCTTTACCCACCGCGCCGCTAGGCGATGAGCGGTGAGTTCTCCACCTCGAGAACACGATAGAGCCTGGAGAGGTGGAGCATCCGGCGCACCGCGGGGGTGCAGCCCTGCAGAGTGAGGCGGCGCCCCTCCGCATGGGCCTGCCTGGTCGCGACGGCGAGCAGCTTCAGCGCCGTCACATCAGCACTGCTCACGCCGGAGACGTCGAGCACGACGTCACCCTCCACCGAGTCGAGATGGTCGTAGATCACGCTGCGTGCCATCCAGGTGCTGCGTACGTCGAAATCTCCGTTCAGCACCAGCGTCGGCCCGTCGATCAAGATCTCCATGCCCTGCCTCCATCCCCCAGGAACTGGATTGCCCTACACAGAAGCTCTACGCCTACATGACGCTCCCTCTCGCCCACTATGACGCGCGGCTGCTCCGATTGGTTGCACCTCACCAGCCTCATTCGTCACTCTTGTCCCAATTTTCTGTCAATTGACCACGTTCGCCGAAAGTAGGCCCTCCGCATAGGCTCAGCGCATGGTCAACCTGACGCGCATCTACACCCGCACCGGCGACGCCGGTGAGACCCGGCTCGGCGACATGAGCCTGACCGCCAAGACCGATCTGCGGCTGGAGGCGTACGCGACGACCGACGAGGCCGGGGCGGCGATCGGTGTCGCACTGGCTCACGGCGGCATCGACGAGGACGTCGTGAAAGTGCTGACGACCGTCCAGAACGACCTCTTCGACGTGGGCGCCGACCTGTCGACCCCGGTCGTCGAGGACCCCGAGTATCCGCCGCTCCGCGTCGAGCAGGCCTACATCGACCGGCTCGAGGCCTGGTGCGACGACTACAACGAGCCGCTGGAGAAGCTGCGCTCGTTCATCCTCTCCGGCGGCACCGTGGCCGCGGCCCACCTGCACGTGGCCCGCACCGTCGTGCGCCGCGCGGAGCGGGCGGCCTGGGCTGCGTACGAGGTCCACGGCGAGACCATGAACAAGCTCGCCCTGACCTACCTCAACCGCCTCAGCGACCTGCTCTTCATCCTCGCCCGGCACGCCAACCGCGAGCAGGGCGACGTCCTGTGGGTGCCGGGCGGCGAACGCTAGAGCCAGCCGCGACGACCCGCCTCGTAGCCGAGCTGGAGGCGGGTGTCGACCTGCGCGCGGTCCATCATCTGGCGCACCCGCCGCTGGACCGTACGCAGCGACAGCCCGAGCTGCGCCCCGATGGAGGCGTCGGTCAGGCCGGCGAGCAGCAGCGAGAGCACCTTGGTGTCCAGGGGCTCGAGGCGATCGGCGGCCGTCTCGACCGTGCCCTCCGGCGTCGCGACGAGCTTGGGGGCCGAGGTCCAGATCAGGTCGAAGAGGGCGATGATCGCGTCGAGGAGGCCGCTGGGGTGGAGCAGCAGAGCGTCTTGGACCGTGTTGTGCTCACCGTTCATGAGCGGGATCAGGGCGATCTCCCGGTCGACGATGAAGGCGCGCAGCGGCACCGTCGGCACGACCCGCAGCTCGATCCCGATCTCGAGACCGGAGTCGATGGTCTCGTAGATGCCGGGGGTGTCGAAGACGGAGCGCTCCAGGACGATGTCGTGCCGGACGCCACGTTCGATCGCGGCCCGCTCGGCCTCGTCGGCGTCCTCCCGGGTGACGACCGCCGCCTGCGGCTTCTGCAGCGCCTGGATGCACTTCTTCGCCGAGTACTGCAGCTGAGCGAACCGCTGGGCGATGGCCTCGGTGCCGTGCACGACGTCGACGACGTCGGCCACGTCGCGGCGAGCGACCGAGCCCCGATAGAGCCCGGCGAGCTCGGTCATCTCGACCTGCGCTCGGCGCAGCTCGTCCTGGCGCTGGACGAGCAGCGCCCCGAGCGCCACCGCCGGCGGGGAGGCGACGTAGCGATCCTGACCGGCCGAGGCGCGGGCGACGAGGCCCTTTCCCTCCAGCGCGGACAGCACCGCCGAGACCGCGTAAGTGTCCAGGTCGGCCGCTTCGGCCAGCTCTTCGAGGTTGGCCGACGGCGCGGCGACCAGCTGGCGGTAGACCGTCTCCTCGAGATTGTCGAGACCGAGCGCATCGAGCATCCGAGATGCCTTTCCGTGGCGGGGAACGAACGACGGTCATCATGGCAGATATACGACACGTCACATTCCCGCCATGGCGGTTCGACTTGCATTCACCGGCAACTTGGCCGAAAGTATTCATCGCCACCTCGGTCCGGATCCCCCCGCTCGGATCGAGGTGGCTTTCTTTTTGCGCGACAAAGTTGTCGCGATCGGTTCGGATCCGGTTGTCCGCGACGCGATGTCGGGCGTGCGTCTATGCATGCCGATGAATGCACCGAGACTCCGTGGTGACGCACTGCTGGTCTAGACCACTGCCACCGCATCGAACGAGACGCTGCTCACCACGAGCGTCCACGAAGTCGCAGAACCCGCCTCATGCTGGAAGAATAGATCGGGTGCCCTTGCTCGAAGCTCTCACGAACGACCTGCTCCGCGAGACCTTCGACCCCCAGACCATCGAGCGTGGCGAGGCCTACGCGGCCCAGGGCCGGGTCGGTGAGCCCCGGGTCACCGAGATCGGCAGCAGTGCGCTGCGAGCGGCGGCCGAGGTCAGAGGCACCAGCCCGGCTCCCTACCGCGTGACCCTCAACCTGGACTCCAGGAACGGCGTCGTCAGAGCGACCAGCTCGTGCAGCTGCCCGGTGCACAACAACTGCAAGCACGGTGCTGCGCTCGGCCTGGTGCTCGCCGGCACGCGCGCCGCGGCGACGCCGATGGGCCCGTCGTGGGAGACGGAGCTGCGTACGCTCCTGGGCCAGCTCGCCGAGGACAACAAGCCCGAGGACGACCTGCCCGCGCTGGCGCTCGAGATCGACGTACACAGCCCACGGTCGGCCGTGGCGGGCTCCCCCACCGTCGAGCTGCGCCCGATGCGCATGGGCAATCGCGAGCGCTGGGCGAAGACCGGCGCCGACTGGGCCAACATCCCCAACGCGGTGCCCGGCAAGGACTTCCCCCGCAGCCAGCTGCTCCCCCTGCAGGAGCTGGCCCGCCAACTGCGGTCCGACCGGCTGCTCTACGCCCGAGGCTCCTCGCTCAGCCTCGCCGACTTCGGCGAGCACGCGGTCAGCCTGCTCCGCGACGCGATCCGCGGCGGTGTGACCGTCCTGCCCGGTGAGAACGTACGCGGCGTGGTGATCTTCGAGGAGCCGCTCTCGCTCGCCGGCGAGCTGCGCCGCGAGGACGGCGAGGCCGTCCTCCGCTTCGGACTGGCCCACGGTGACCGGGTCTACGCCGGCCCGACGGTGCTCCCGATCGGTCGCCCGACCCGCTCGGTGGGCGTGCTCGATGCCGGGGTGCTCCATCTCGCTGACCTGTCCGGACCGCTCTCGACCCACGCACAGCGGTTGGTGACCGCCCGGGACCCGCTGACCGTCCCCGAGGCCGAGATCGGCACGCTGAGCGCCCTGCTGGGCCCGCTGGCCCGGCTGGTGCCGCTGCGCTCGGCCGACGACTCCCTCGACATCCCGGAGCCTCCCGCGCCGCGCCTGACCCTGACGGTCACCTGGCGCAGCTCGACGCATGCCACGCTCGGCTGGACCTGGGCCTACGGCGTACGTCACTACCCGGTGGACTCCCGCGAAGACCTCGGCCTCGTCCGCAACCCGGCCGAGGAGGCCGCGCTGCGCGCGAAGGTCTCCACCGAGCTGCTCCGCAAGCAGGAGGTACGCGACGGGGACGCGCTCGCGCTCGCCATCCACGACCTGCCGGCGCTGCGTGAGATCGAGGGCGTCGAGGTCACCGAGGTCGAGCGGCCCGACTTCCGCGAGACCGACGAGGACCCCGAGATCTCCTTCGAGATCACCTCGCCCGACGGTGCCGCCGTGGCCGGGCAGGACTGGCTCGACCTGCAGGTCGTGATCCGGATCGGCGCCGAGGCCGTGCCGCTTCCCGACGTGCTCGGAGCGCTGACCCGCGGCGATGACCACCTGATCCTCCCCAGCGGCACCTACATCACCACCGACCGCCCCGAGCTCGACCGACTGCGCAACGTCGTCGAGGCCGCCGGACAGCTCCACGAGCGCACCGGCGACGGGATCGCGGTCGGCAAGCACGACCTCGGCGTCTGGGCCGAGCTCGCCGAGCTCGGCGTGGTCGACCAGCAGGCCGCCGAATGGGTCCAGCGCGCCCAGGCGCTGCGCGACCTGCGCGAGATCCCCCGGCCGGAGCCAACCGGGCTGGCGACCGAGCTTCGCCATTACCAGCTCGACGGCTTCCACTGGCTGGCGTTTCTGCACGAGCAGGGTCTCGGCGGGATCCTCGCCGACGACATGGGTCTGGGCAAGACGCTCCAGGTGCTGGCCACGATCTCCCACGCCGTGCACACCCAGCCGGAGACGCGCGTCCCCTATCTCGTGGTGGCGCCCACCAGCGTCGTACCGGCCTGGGTGCAGGAGGCCCGCCGCCACACCCCCGGCCTCCGGGTGAGCACGGTGAGCAAGCGCATCGACTCCGTCGCCGAGGCCCGCGAGGGCGCCGACGTCGTGGTCACGACGTACGCCATCCTCCGGCTCGAGCAGGACGCCTTCGCCGGGCGGCCCTGGGCCGGTCTCGTCCTCGACGAGGCCCAGCAGGTCAAGAACCACCAGTCCAAGACGTACGCAGCGGCCCGCCGCATCGATGCCCGCTGGCGTCTCGCGGTGACGGGCACGCCGTTCGAGAACCGGCTGATGGAGCTGTGGGCGCTGCTCTCGATCACCGCGCCGGGGCTCTACCCCAGCCCCCGGCTGTTCCGCGACACGGTGGTCTCTCCCGTCGAGAAGTCGGGTGACGACGCGGCGCTGCGCCGGTTCCGGACCCGGCTGCGCCCGTTCCTGCTGCGGCGTACGAAGGAGCTCGTCGCCGACGACCTGCCGCCCAAGCAGGAGCAGGTCCTCGGCGTGGACCTGAACCCGGCGCACCGCAAGATCTACGACGCCCACCTGGCCAAGGAGCGGCAGCGGATCCTGCACCTGCTCGACGACTTCAACGACAACCGGGTCGCGATCCTCAGTGCGCTGACCAGGCTGCGACAGCTCTCCCTCGACCCCGGCCTCGTCGACCCCGATGACGACGACGTCGGCTCCGCCAAGCTCGACACGCTGGTCGACCACATCGAGGAGCTCGCGGCCGAGGGCCACAAGGCGCTGGTCTTCAGCCAGTTCACCTCGTTCCTCGGCCGGGCGCGCACCCGGCTCAAGGAGGCGGGCATCGACGCCGCCTACCTCGACGGCGCCACCCGAGACCGCGGCGCGGTCATCGAGAGCTTCCGCGACGGCGACGCCCCGGTCTTCCTGATCTCCCTGAAGGCCGGTGGCGTCGGTCTGACCCTGACCGAGGCCGACTACGTCTTCGTCCTCGACCCGTGGTGGAACCCCGCCGCCGAGGCCCAGGCCGTCGACCGCGCCCACCGCATCGGCCAGACCCAGCACGTCATGGTCTACCGGCTGGTCTCGACCGACACGATCGAGGAGAAGGTCATGGAGCTCAAGGAGCGCAAGGCCGAGCTCTTCGCGAAGGTCGTCGACGGCGAAGGTGCCATGGGCTCCACCATCGGCGCCGACGACATCCGCGCCCTCTTCGAGTAGCCGAGTCGGCGCATCTGCACGCCTTGGAGCGAAGCGAAGCGAGCGAGGCGTGCGGATGCGCCGACTCGGCTCGAAATCACCTACGCCGCCTTGCGACCGTCGCCGCCAACGCCGCCGCAGGAACCATCAGGACGGCGACGACCAGGAGCGCCCTCAGGGTGCCGATCTGATCGCCCACGGCGCCCAGGATGGGCGGGAAGCCGAGGAAGGCCCCGTAGGCCAGCGTGGAGACGACCGAGACGCGAGCAGCGGCCCGGGTCTCGTCGTCGGCGGCGATACTGATCCCCAGGGGGAAGCCGAGGGCCGCGCCGAAGCCCCACAGGACGATCCCGGCCAGCGCGAGCCCGAACGAGCCGGCGAACACCGTCAGCACGATCCCGATGCCCGCCAGCGCCGCCGAGGTGATCAGGACCGGCTGCCGGCCGACCCGGTCGATCACCTTCGCGCCGGCGAAGCGGGCGAGGCTCATGCAGAAGACGAACGCCGCGTAGCACGCCACCCCGACCCGGTGGCTCACGTCGTAGCCGTCGATCATCGCCAGCGAGACCCAGTCGTTGGCGCTCCCCTCGGCGGCGGCGAAGGCGAGCACCATGAGCCCCAGCAGCAGCGTCTGGGGTGAGCGCCAGGCGGCGATCAGCTCACGCCGCGGCGAGTGCCCTTCCGGGGGCGCCTCGGCCGGGAGGAACCCCAGGGTCCCCCACCAGCAGACCGCAAGCGCGATCGCCGCGACCCCGGCGATGTGCCACACCGTCGGCAGCGTGCCCACCAGGGCGATGCCCAGCAGTCCGCCGAGCACGGTGCCGACGCTCCACATCGCGTGCAGCTGCGGCATCAGCGTCTTGCCGCCGAGCCGCTCGACCGCAGCCCCTTCGACGTTCATGGCGACGTCCCAGACCCCGTAGCCGACCCCGTACGTCACCAGGAACAGCGCCACCAGCCACGCCTGTTCCAGCCAGCTGCCGGAGATCGCCACCAGGGTCAGGGAGGCGACGCAGAGCACCGCGCAGCGGCGTACGACCCGGGCAGCGCCCCAACGCACCACCAGTCCCCCGGCGAGCGGCAGCGCGGCGACGGAGCCGATGCCCATCGCCAGCAGCATCAGGCCGACGGCCGAGTTGTTCAGGCCAAGGCTCTCGCGGAGCGCGGGGATGCGGGAGATGAAGGTCGCGGACAGCAGACCGTTGGTGGCGAACGCCACCACCGATCCGGCCTGGGCACGGCGGAGAGGCGTCACAAGTAAAGGCTAGTGCGGCCCCGGGCCGCGTCCAGGTGCGGGGGATCAGTCCCGCTTCTTCTCGTACGGCCCGCCGCGGCCGAAGATCGGCAGCACCCACGGCTGGCGCAGCGGGGCGCCGGCGAGTGCGACGACCGCGAAGGCAGCCGCGAGCACCCAGGCGATCCCGTAGAGCGCGCCGCCGAGGCCGAAGGTCACGATCGTGACTGCGAGCAGGGTGAGCTGCAGGTTGAGCGCACCGGCGGCGTGGTGCTTCACGAACTCGGAACGCTTGCCGACGGTGTAGTAGAGGATCGCCGGGCCGACGACGATCGGCACCAAGGTCGTGGCCTGGGCGAGGGCGCCCAGAAGCCGCTCCTCGGTGGTCGGCGGCGGCAGCAGGTCGCGGGCGGGCTTCGCCGGAGATGGGGCCGGCTGCGCGACCAGGTCGCGGGTGATCGGCTCCAGGGCGGCGTACGTCTTCGACTTCATGGTCAGGTCGAACCGGAGGTCGAACTCGGCCTGGTCGAGCCGGCCGTCGGCGTAGGCGGACTTGAGGACGTCGATCACGCGGTCGCGATCGGCGTCGGTGCAGCGCAGCTCGTCGCCGGGGACCTGAGTCGGCGGGGTGGGTGGGGTGGGCGGGGTCGGGATCGGGGCAGTTGAGGACATACCTCTACGATCCGCCGCGAACGCCTTCCGGACAATCAGGGAAGCCCCCGAAAGCAAACCGACCGACCCCGGTGTTGTGCCGGAGACGGTCGGAGGAAGACGTCAGAAGACGGTCCAGGTGGACCGCATGGGGCGAGACTCCAGCCAGGCCTGGAAGCCGATGAGGGTCTGCTGGTCCATGGCCAGGTCGATGTGCTCGCCCTTGACGTCGCAGGTCACGATCAGGCTCTCGGGGTAGAGGACGAGCTCCTCGATCCCCTCGGGAGAGCGGCTGGAGACATAGACGATCTCGACCCGGCGCCAGACCCGTTTGGGTTTGGGCGAGAGCGAGAAGATCCGGAACCACTCCAGCTGAGCATCACCGGAGTAGCGGCCGATGCCGATGACCCAACCGCGCCCGGGACTGGTGTCCCGGACGCGGTGGCTCAGTTCGAAGACGCCGCCGTTGCGAGCGAGCAGACGGCGGCGTACGGCGATCCCGACGCCATAGGCGAGGACAAGCAGAAGCAATGCGGCCACAACGGCCAAGAGCAGCTCCCACCATGCCATCCGGGTATCGCCCCTCTTTCCCTAGGAGGCCTTCTCGACAGCGCGGATGCGTGCCTCGGCACGACGGATGCGCTTCTCGGCGTCGTTGTTGGTGCCGAGCAGGCGACGGGCCTCCTCGAGCTCGACCTCAGCCTGGCTGAGGTCGATCTCGTGGGCCAGCAGCACGTGCTCGGACAGGATCGAGACGCGGTCGTTGGCCACCGAGAGGAAGCCACCGTCGACGGTCGCGATGACCTCGGTGCCCTCCTCCGGAGTGATCTCCACGACCGCCTCGGTGAGAGCCGACAGCACCGGCGCGTGACCGCGCAGGACGCCGACATCACCGTCGACCGTTCGGGCGATGACCATGGTGGCCCCGCCGCTCCAGACCACGCGGTCTGCAGCGACGAGTTCCACCTGAAGTGCGTCCGTCATCAGAGGCTCTTCTGGATCTCGGCCCACTTCGCCTCGACGTCGTCGAGGCCACCGCACATGAAGAACGCCTGCTCGGCGACGTGGTCGTACTCACCCTCGGCGATCTTGTTGAACGCCTCGATGGTGTCCTTGACCGGAACCGTCGAACCCTCGATGCCGGTGAACTGCTTGGCAACGTAGGTGTTCTGCGACAGGAACCGCTGGATCCGGCGAGCGCGGGAGACGATGATCTTGTCTTCCTCGGAGAGCTCGTCGACACCCAGGATCGCGATGATGTCCTGCAGCTCCTTGTTGCGCTGGAGGATCTGCTTCACGCGGACGGCGCAGTCGTAGTGGTCCTGACCGATGTACTGCGGGTCCAGGATTCGCGACGTCGAGGTCAGCGGGTCCACGGCCGGGTAGATACCCAGCGACGCGATCTCGCGGGAGAGCTCGGTGGTGGCGTCCAGGTGGGCGAACGTGGTCGCCGGAGCCGGGTCGGTGTAGTCGTCGGCCGGCACGTAGATCGCCTGCATCGAGGTGATCGAGTGACCACGCGTCGAGGTGATCCGCTCCTGGAGCTGACCCATCTCATCAGCCAGGTTGGGCTGGTAACCCACGGCCGAAGGCATCCGGCCCAGCAGGGTCGAGACCTCGGAGCCCGCCTGGGTGAAGCGGAAGATGTTGTCGATGAACAGCAGCACGTCCTGGCCCTGGACGTCGCGGAAGTACTCCGCCATCGTCAGCGCCGAGAGGGCCACGCGAAGACGCGTGCCCGGCGGCTCGTCCATCTGGCCGAAGGTCAGGGCGACCTTGTCGTAGACGCCGGCCTCCTGCATCTCGTGGATGAGGTCGTTGCCCTCACGGGTGCGCTCGCCGACACCGGCGAACACGGAGACACCACCGTGGTTCTTGGCGACTCGGGCGATCATCTCCTGGATGAGGACGGTCTTGCCGACGCCCGCACCACCGAAGAGGCCGATCTTTCCACCGGTCACATAGGGGGTGAGGAGGTCGATGACCTTGATGCCCGTCTCGAACATCTGGGTCTTGGACTCCAGCTGGTCGAAGGCCGGAGCCTTGCGGTGGATGCCCCAGCGCTCGTTGACCTCGACCGTGGCCGGGTCGACGTCGAGGATGTCACCGGTCGCGTTGAACACGTGGCCGAGGGTGACGTCACCCACGGGAACCGTGATCGGGCCGCCGGTGTCACGCACCGAAGAGCCGCGGACGACGCCGTCGGTCGGCTTCAGCGAGATCGCGCGGACCATGCCGTCACCGATGTGCTGGGCAACCTCGAGCGGCAGGGTCGTCGTCTCACCGCTGATGGTGACCTCGACCTCGAGCTTGTTGTAGATGTCCGGCATGGCGTCGACGGGGAACTCCACGTCGACGACCGGGCCGATCACGCGGGCGATACGGCCCGTCGTGGTCTTCTCGTCAACCTGTGCGGTCATTTTCTAGTCAGTCCTTCTGTGGGTTCTCAGTCGTTCGCAGCCTGGGCGTCGGCGAGCGCGTTCACGCCGCCGACGATCTCGCTGATCTCCTGGGTGATGCCTGCCTGGCGAGCCTGGTTGGCAACCCGGGTGAACTTCTTGATGAGCTCATCGGCATTGTCGGTGGCCGACTTCATCGCCTTCTGGCGCTGGGCCAGCTCGGAGGCGGCGGCCTGCAGCAGCGCGAACCAGATCCGGCTCACGACGTACTGCGGGAGCAGCGAGTCGAGCACGGCCTCGGCCGACGGCTCGAACTCGTAGAGCGGGAGGACATCGCCCTCGGCCGGAGCCTCGGTGCCCTCGACGACCTCCAGAGGCAGGAGACGTACGGCGGTGGGCTTCTGCGTCATCATGGTGATGAACCGCGTGTAGACCACGTGGACCTCGTCGACGCCGGGAGCGGCGGCCTTCTCGGCCTCGGTGCCCTCGACGAAGACCTCGATCAGCTTCTCGCCGATCTCCTTGGCCGCGTCGAAGTCCGGGCGGTCGGAGAAGCCGGTCCAGGCCTGCGCCACGGAACGACCGCGGAACTTGTAGAAGGCCTCCGCCTTGCGTCCGGTGACGTAGAGGTCGACCTCCTTGCCCTCGGCCTTGAGCTTCTCGACCAGGCCCTCGGCCTCCTTGAGCACGCTCGAGGAGTAGGAGCCCGCCAGACCACGGTCGCTGGTGACCACCAGCACGGCGGCGCGGGTGGGCGCCTCCGGCTCGGTGGTCAGCGGGTGGTCCACGTTGGAGTAGGTCGCCACCGCCGAGACGGCGCGGGTGAGCTCACGGGCGTACGGCGCGGCCGCATTGGCCCGCTGCTGCGCCTTGATGATCCGGGACGCAGCGATGAGCTCCATGGCACGCGTGATCTTCTTCATCGACTCCGTCGACTTGATCCGCGCGCGGAGTTCACGCACTGACACGGCCATGGGTCAGCCCCGCTTCTGCTTGACGATCTGCTCCTGCTCGACGTCCTCGTCAGCCAGGGCCTGCTCCTTGGCGGAACCCGGCTTGATCGAGTGGCCCTCCGAGGTCTCGAACTGGTCGAGGAACGAGTCGTAAGCCTTCTTCAGCTCGGACTCGGTGGAGTCCTCGAACTTCAGCGACTCACGGATGCCGGCGAGGATGCCGTCGTGGGAGCGACGCAGGAAGTCGAGGAACTCCCGCTCGAACTTGAGCACGTCCTCGACCGGGACGATGTCCAGGCTGCCGGAGGTGCCCAGCCACAGCGAGACGGTCATCTCGTCGATCGGGTAGGGCGAGTAGGCCGGCTGCTTGAGCAGCGCCATCAGCCGCTGACCGCGGGCGAGCTGCTGCTTCGAGGCCGCGTCCAGGTCGGAGGCGAACATCGCGAAGGCCTCCATCGCGCGGTACTGCGCGAGCTCGACCTTGAGCGAGCCGGTGACGCCCTTGAGGGCCTTGGTCATCGCGGCGCTACCGACACGGGAGACCGAGACGCCGACGTCGATCGCCGGGCGCTGGTTGGCCGCGAACAGGTCGGACTGCAGGAAGATCTGACCGTCTGTGATGGAGATGACGTTGGTCGGGATGAACGCCGAGACGTCGTTGGCCTTGGTCTCGATGATCGGCAGACCGGTCATCGAGCCCGCGCCCATCTCGTCGGAGAGCTTCGCGCAGCGCTCCAGCAGCCGGGAGTGCAGGTAGAAGACGTCACCCGGGTAGGCCTCACGGCCGGGCGGGCGGCGCAGCAGCAGCGACACGGCGCGGTAGGCCTCGGCCTGCTTGGTCAGATCGTCGAAGACGATCAGGACGTGCTTGCCCTCGTACATCCAGTGCTGGCCGATGGCCGAGCCGGTGTAGGGGGCGAGGTACTTGAAGCCGGCGGAGTCGGAGGCCGGAGCCGCGACGATCGTGGTGTACTCCAGCGCACCGGACTCCTCGAGGGCGCCACGCACGGAGGCGATGGTCGAGCCCTTCTGGCCGATGGCTACGTAGATGCAGCGAACCTGCTTGTCGGGGTCGCCCGACTCCCAGTTCTGCTTCTGGTTGATGATCGTGTCGATCGCGACCGTGGTCTTACCGGTCGAGCGGTCACCGATGATCAGCTGACGCTGGCCACGGCCGATCGGGGTCATCGCGTCGATCGCCTTGATGCCGGTGGCGAGCGGCTCGTGCACCGACTTGCGGGCCATCACGCCGGGAGCCTGGAGCTCCAGAGCGCGGCGCCCGACCGTCTCGATGTCGCCGAGGCCGTCGATCGCGTTGCCGAGCGGGTCCACGACGCGGCCGAGGTAGCCGTCACCGACGGGGACCGAGAGAACCTCGCCCGTACGTCGGACCGACTGGCCCTCCTCGATCTTGTCGAAGTCGCCCAGGACGACGACACCGATCTCGCGGGTGTCCAGGTTCAGGGCGAGACCAAGGGTGCCGTCCTCGAACTCGAGGAGCTCGTTGGTCATGGCCGAGGGCAGACCCGACACGCGGGCGATGCCGTCCGCGGTCGAAGCGACGGTGCCGACCTCCTCGGTCTTCGCCGCCTCCGGCTTGTAGTCCGCGACGTACTTTGCCAGTGCGTCCCGGATCTCGTCGGGACGGATGGAGAGCTCCGTCATCTGTGCCTTCTCTCTCAGTTCTTACAAGTCAGTCTGTGTCACACAGGGGTCGTACGGCCAGTTGAGGTCGGCCGCGGTGCCGGATCAGCCGGCCAGGGCTCGCTGCGCCCCTTCGAGGCGACTCGAGACGGTGCCGTCGATGACGTCGTCACCGATCGATACCTTGATGCCACCGACGACAGCCGGATCGACGACCACGTTGAGGTGGACCTCACGGCCGTACTTCCTCGCCAGTGCTGCCGCCAGACGGGTGGTCTCGGCCTCCGAGAGCGGGGCCGCAACGCGGATGACCGCGGTGCCCTCGTCTGCGACGGATGCCGCGACCTTCTGGTATTCACCGAGAGCGGCCGATGCGGTGCGGTAGGTGCCCGCCAGCGCCTGCTTCGTCAGGGTCACGGTCGCCGGAAGCGCCTTGCCCCCGAGCAGCGTGTCGACCAGCGCGGCCTTGTCCTCGGTCGTACGGGCCGGGTCGGAGAGCGCGTCGCGCAGCTCCGGCGTCTCCTGCACGGCCTGCTGGACCGCGAACAGCTCGTCGGCGAGGCGCTTGGCCTCGCCGCCGGCGCTGCGGACCGCGGCGATCTCGCTCAGTCGCTCGACCGCATCGCTCAGGTCACCGGCGTGCGTCCAGCGGTGCTTGACCGCCGACTCGACCACGCCGAGGCCCGTCGCGTCGACCTTCCCGCCGAACAGCTCGGCGACGAGGCCGGTCTTGGCCTCCTGCGGCACCGAGGCGTCGGTGACGAAGCGGCGCAGAGCTGCCTCGGCACGGAGGGTCTGGGAGACCTCGAAGAGGGTGTCGGCCGCCTTCGCCGCCGCCTCAGGAGAGGCGGAGACGGCGGTCTTCAGCTCCTCGGTCAGGGCGGCAACTGCGTCGGCCGACGCTCCACGGAAGTCCATCAGTGAACCCCTGCCTCGAGGTCAGCGAGGAACCGCTCGACCACACGGCTGGAACGCTCGTCGTCGTCCAGCGACTCGCCGACGATACGACCGGCGAGACCGGTGGCCAGCGAGCCGACCTCGGTCTTCAGCGACGTAGCAGCCGCCTGGCGCTCGGCCTCGATCTGCGCCTTGCCGGCGGTGATGATGCGCTCGGCCTCGGCCTGTGCCTCGGCACGAAGCTCGGCCTTGATCGCGGCGCCCTCCTCGCGAGCCTGCTCGCGGATGCGGGCAGCCTCGTGGCGGGCGTCGGCCAGCTGGGCCTCCAGCTGGGCGAGCTTGGCATCTGCCTCGGCCTGCTTGGCGTTGGCGTTCTCGATGCCACCTTCGATCGCCGCGGTTCGATCGGCGTACGCCTTCTCGAAGTTCGGAACGATGAACTTCGCAACTCCCACGAAGAGGAGGGCGATGACGATGAAACCGAGGATGATCTCCGGGACGTGCGGGACCAACGGGTTGATCTCGGTCTCCGCAGCGGTTACCTGGGTAAGGATCATGTCGGAACCTTCAGTAGTTCCCTACGTCAGCGAAGGACGAAGGCGAGAGCCAGGGAGATGATGAAGAACTGCTCACAGAGTGCGAAGCCGAGAATCGCGATCGCCTGCAGGCGGCTCTGGGCCTCCGGCTGACGGGCAACACCGGCGACGTACGCGGCGAAGATCAGACCGACACCGACACCCGGGCCGATGGCGGAGAGGCCGAGGCCGATGATTCCGAGCTGTCCCTCCATGGGGATATTCCTTTCGGTTGTGACGCGATCTGCGTCAGTTGTTGTGCGTCGACTTGGGTTGGCTGTTTAGACGAGGCGTCAGTGCTCGTCGGCGACTGCACCGGCGATGTACATCGCCGAGAGCAGGGTGAAGACATAGGCCTGCAGGAACATGATCAGCATGTCCAGGAAGGACACGAAGATGCCGAGCAGGAACGCGAAGACGCCGGCGGCGACGCCCTGCCACGCGGGAGCGTAGTCCAGGATCAGCCAGGCGCCACCGATGGAGAAGAGCGCCACCAGCAGGTGACCGGCGAACATGGTCGCGAAGAGACGGATCGCCAGCGTGAACGGGCGGACCACGATGTTGGAGAGGAACTCCAACGGGACCATCATGAGAAGGATCGGGCCGCTCACGCCGCTGGGCACGGTCTGGAGCTTGAGGTAGCCGACGAAACCGTGCTTCGCGATGCCGACGATGTTGTAGATCAGCCAGGTGATGACCGCCAGGGCCGCCGTGTAGCCGATGTGCGACATCGTGGGGAACTGGACGAACGGGATGATCCCGTAGAAGTTGTTGATGATGATGAAGATGAAGACCGTGAAGAGGTACGGCACGAACCTCATGTAGTCCTTCGACCCGATGATGTCGCGGGCGATGGAGTTGCGGACCATCCCGTAGACGTACTCACCGGCGAACTGCAGACGGCTCGGAACCACGGCGGCCTTGCGGGAGGCGGCGTAGAAGAAGCCGAAGCCGATCACGACGGACAGCAGGACCAGGAGACTCACCTTGGTCAGGGCCCAGTCGCCGGACCCGACGATCGGCGGAAGGAAGAAGTCCGCGGGCCCCGGGATATGAGGCCCCGACTCCGACGCCATAACGGTGGCGGCAAGCGACTTCACGCTGTCTCCTGTTTGTTCGAACTTACGATTCTGGGTGGCGAGCCTCTGAGGCTCGGGCATCATCCCGGCGGCCGCCCCCGACGGCCCGGACGATATCAGGCGCTACTGACGGGTCACGAGTCTGCCCCGGGCAGGTCGAAGAGCGGGATTCGCTCGCGTCGCACCAGGAACGCGAACGTGGTCGTCCAAGCGATGGTGAGCGCCATGACAGAGAAGGCTGCCGGACGTACGACAGCGTCTCCCCCGGTCTGCGAAACGACCAGCAGGACAACGAAGAGAACCATGCCTGACAGCGTGAAAACACCGACGGCGGCGGGCAACGACAGCGCGGGCGACTTCGCCGCGATCCAGAACATCGCCCAGGAACCGACCGCAAGCACGACAACGGTGGCGATCGATCCGATCGCAGCACCGGTCAGACCATCAGTCCCGGCAAGAACAAAGGCCACCGCGAGGGCCGCGAGCACAGCAACTGCGGACACTGCGGCAGAACCTCGCAGCACCTTGGACTTGCTGGTTGCGGTCGTCATCGTCGGCGGCCGTTCTCTCTGGGGGCATTTCACGTGTTCAGGAGCGTATCCCGAACGCTCGTGAAAACTATCACAAGCGTCTTTGGGCGCCCTAATTGATCGATCAAGGCACTGCTACCGGGGCTGATTCTCCAGCGGGGTGAGGTCCTCGGGGACCTCGAGGAGCTTGTCGGTGCGCTCGCCGCGGATCTTCGGGAGGACGAAGGTGAGGAGCACGATGAGGGCGGTGGCGATGATGACGCCGACGATGACGACCGGGCCGCGGTAGAGGGTCACGAAGACCGATCCGAAGGACATCAGGCCGGCCCAGAGCCACATGATCAGCACGGCACGGCGCTGGGAGTGGCCGATCTCCAGAAGGCGGTGGTGGAGGTGCTTCTTGTCCGCGGCGAAGGGTGACCGGCCGGCGCGGGTGCGGCGTACGACGGCCAGCACGAGGTCGACGAGGGGAACCACCAGGATCGTCAGGGGTAGCAGCAACGGCAGGAAGGTCACCAGGAGCGCGGTGGAGGCGTCGAAGGCGTTCACGTTCAGCCCGCCGGCGTTGTAGGAGCCCGAGAGGGTGACCGCGCTGGCGGCGAGGATCAGACCGATCAGCATCGAGCCGCTGTCCCCCATGAACAGCCGGGCGGGATGCCAGTTGTGGATGAGGAAGCCGACGCAGGCTCCGGCGAGGGCGACAGTCAGGAGAGCCGCGGTCGAGGCGCGGCCGATGTCGTTGATCCGGGTGAACTGGTAGCAGAACAGGAAGAGCGCCAGGGCGCCGATACCGACGACCCCCGCGGCCAGACCGTCGAGTCCGTCGATGAAGTTGACGGCGTTAACCACGGTGATCACGACGAGCCCGGTGAGCAGCGCGCCCTGGGCGGGGTCGATCGAGAACTGGGTGCCGTCGGGGAAGGTGATCAGGCTGTACTGCAGGTTGAAGCCCACCAGGATCGCCGTCGCCAGCACCTGACCGCCCAGCTTGGTGAGCGCGTCGAGCTCGAAGATGTCGTCGACGACGCCGACGATGCAGATCAGCGCGCCGGCGAGGATCACCACGCCGGTGTCCTGGAGCACGAAGTCCGGCGCATCGGCCAGGAACGGCAGCTCGCGGGCGACCAGGTAGGCGGCCACGAGGCCACCCAGCATCGCCACGCCACCCATGTAGGGGATCGGAACGGCGTGTACGTCGCGGTCGCGGACCTTCGCGACGGCCCCCGTACGCATCGCGAACTCGCGGGCGACGACGGTGAGCAGGTAGGTCACCACGGCGGCGACCAGGAAGAGGAGGACGTAGGCGCGCATCAGGCTTCTGTGTCGGCGTCCGTGGCGGGCAGGTCGGTGTCGGTCACGGACGGGTCCGGATCACCCGGTCGGCGGATGGCGACATCGTGCGGGGCGAGGATCTCGTTGATCCGATCGATGCTGATCGCGCCCTCCCGGAGGACCTTCGGCTCGTCACCCGTGGCGGAGATGATCGTGGACGCCTCGCCGACCGGCGACTCGCCGCCGTCGATGATGGCCTTGACCATCTTGCCGAGCATCTCGTCGGCCTGGTCGGCGTTGGTGGCCGCAGGCTTCGTGGTGCGGTTGGCCGAGCTGGTCGCGAGCGGACCGACCCGGTCGATGATGCGGCGCAGGATGTCGGAGTCGGGGATGCGTACGGCCACGGTCTGGCGGGCCTCGCCCAGGTCCCACTGCAGCGACGGCTGCTGGTGGAACACGACCGTCAGCGCACCGGGCCACAGCTCCTCGACGAGGCTGCGCGCCCAGGCGGGGATCCGTGTCGCGAGGGCGTCGAGGGTGGCGACGTTGGAGATCAGCACCGGCGGCGGCATCGAGCGGCCTCGGCCCTTGGCGGCGAGCAGACCGGCCACGGCGCCCTTGTCGAACGCGTCGGCGGCGATGCCGTAGACCGTGTCGGTCGGTACGACCACGAGCTCGCCGGCCTGAAGGGCAGCCGCAGCAGCATCGATCGCCTCGGTCTGCTCGTCCTCGGTCGCGATCGGGTAGCGCTCAGTCACAGTGCTCATGTTGCCAGTTGTGCGGTCGTGAAGCGCGGACGGCCTGCCAGATCGACATGATCGCGTACGTCGCTCCATCTCCCCGTGCTGCTGAAGACCGCCGGGGCGCCACCGTTCTGACCGCCCGGTCCCTGCTCGTCGGCGTGCTCGAAGCCGACCACTCCCCCGGGCTTGAGCAGCTCGGCGGCCCGCCGTTCCAGGACGCGGATCGCGTCCAGCCCGTCCTGCCCGGAGAAGAGCGCGAGGTCCGGGTCGTGGTCGCGCGCCTCGGCGGCGACCGACTCCCAGGCTTCGAGGGGGATGTACGGCGGGTTGCAGACGAGCACGTCGACGCTGCCGTCCAGGTCGGCGAACGCCTCGGCCATGTCGCCCTGCCGGAGGTCCACCCCGGTGCCGGTCAGGTTGCGTACGGCCCAGGGGTAGGCGTCCTCGGAGAGCTCGACCGCGTGCACCTCGGCGCCCGGGACCTCGTCGGCGATGCTCTTCGCGATCGCGCCCGACCCGGTGCAGAGATCGACGACGACGGGCTGGTCGATGGTCGCTGCCCGGTCGATCGCCCAGCCCGCGAGCAGCTCGGTCTCGGGCCGGGGCACGAAGACGCCGGGACCGACGGCGAGCTCGACGTGCCGGAAGTACGCCACCCCGGTCAGGTGCTGCAACGGCTCGCGCTCCGCGCGGCGGGCGAGCAGGTCCGTGTAGGCCTTCTCGTGGGGCTCTGCCACGTCGTCGACGAGGAAGAGGCGGTTGCGGTCGGTGTCGAGGACATGGGCCAACAAGATGGCCGCATCGGCGTCCGGGCTCGCGACTCCGGCCTCTGCGAGCTGCTTTCGGGCACTTGCCAGAAGTGTGCGCGGGGCGGTCATGGGCAACTGCTCCTGAATGTGTTAGTCATGCTTTACCCGGCTGAGGGTAACGTTCGGGCGCCTCGACGGTTCTTCCGGTCATATCGGGGGACGCGGGACTGGCCGCCACACCTCGTCGGGCGCTGTGCTGCCCCACCATCACACCCGAGATCTCCCCCGGAAGGAAACATCACCCCATGAAGTGGCCCTTGCTGCTTGCACTCATCCTCGTCCTCGCCCTCCTGATCTGGTTCTTCTTCGGACGGCCAGTCCGCAAGGACGCCAAGGCCGCACACCGAGCGGACGAGACCCCGGCAGCCGAGGCCACCACTACGCCCGTCGCCGCTGCCACCGTCCCCGCCGAGGCCTCCGTGGCTGAGGCTCCCGCAGCTGAGGAGCCCGCAGCCGAAGAGCCCACCGAGGCTCCTGTCGAGGCCGAGGTCGCCGAGACGGCCACGGACGACGTGACCGAAGCGGACACCGCTGCTGTCGTCGCGGAGGCCGAGAGCGTCACCGCCGCTGCCGCCGCTGAGCCCGACACCGCCGAGGCTCCGGCTGCGGAGGCTGCCGTGGCGGCCGAGCCGGAGGCAGCCACGGCCGCCGAGGCGCCCGCCGCGACCAACGGCGCTCCCTACGCCGGCGCCGTGCTGCCGGCCGCTGACGGAAGCAGCTCGGACGCTGCGTACGACATCAAGGGCAGCAGCGGGAAGAAGTACCACACGACGGCGAGCCCCTACTACGGCCGCACCAAGGCAGCCGTCTACTTCGACTCCGAGGAGTCGGCCAAGGCGGCCGGCTTCGTCGTGGGCTTCAAGAAGAAGGCCAACGCCTGACCTGCACAGACAGACGTCGAAGGTCGCAGTCACTCGGTGACTGCGACCTTCGACGTTGTGGACGTCCTCAGGAGTCGAGGGAGGCCAGGCGGGCCGCCAGGTCGGCGTCCACGGCGCTGCCGATCACCGGCTCCAGGTCGCCGTCGAGGACCTGGTCGAGGTTGTAGGACTTGTAGCCGGTGCGGTGGTCGGAGATGCGGTTCTCCGGGAAGTTGTAGGTGCGGATCCGCTCGGAGCGGTCGACGGTGCGCACCTGGGAGCGTCGGGCGTCGGATGCTTCCGCGTCGGCAGCGTCCTGGGCCGCCTGGAGCAGGCGCGAGCGGAGCACGCGCATGGCCTGCTCCTTGTTCTGCAGCTGCGACTTCTCGTTCTGCATCGAGACGACGATGCCGGTGGGGATGTGGGTGATCCGGACCGCCGAGTCGGTGGTGTTGACCGACTGGCCACCGGGACCCGAGGAGCGGTAGACGTCGATGCGGAGGTCGTTGTCGTTGATCTCGACATCGATGGGCTCAGCCTCGGGAACCACCAGGACACCGGCGGCAGAGGTGTGCACGCGGCCCTGCGACTCGGTGACCGGCACCCGCTGGACGCGGTGTACGCCGCCCTCGAACTTGAGCAGTGCATAGGGCGCCCGGCCGGGCTCGGAGGTCCCCTTCGCCTTCACCGCGACAGTGACCGACTTGTAGCCGCCGAGATCGGACTCGTTGGCGTCGAGGAGCTCGAGCTTCCAGCCCTGGCGCTCGGCGTAGCGGGTGTACATCCGCAGCAGGTCACCGGCGAACAGCGCCGACTCCTCGCCGCCCTCCCCCGACTTCACCTCGAGGATGGCGTCCTTGTCGTCGGTCGGGTCACGAGGCACGAGCAGGCGGCGCAGCCGCTCTTCGGCCTCCTCGCGCTGGGGCACCAGCGCGTCGGCCTCCTCGGCGAACGCGGGGTCCTCCCCCGCCAGCTCGCGGGCGGCCTCGATGTCGTCACCGAGCTGCTGCCAGGAGTGGTAGGCGTCGATGATCGAGCTCAGCTCGGCGTACCGCTGGTTGAGCTTCTTCGCCAGGCGCGCGTCGGCGTGGGTCTCGGGCTCGGCGAGCCGCTTCTCCAGCCCCTGGTGCTCCTCGATCAGCCCTTCGACTGCTTCAAACTGTGACATCTCCGCCTCGCTTCGTACGCCTGTGAAACCCTCCAAACACGCCAGCGCCGGCCACCCGCGGATGCGGGGGCCGGCGCTGAGAAGCAGCTACTTGTTGCGCTTGCCGAAGCGAGCCTCGAAGCGAGCCACGCGGCCGCCGGTGTCGAGGATCTTCTGCTTGCCCGTGTAGAACGGGTGGCAGTTGGAGCACACGTCGGCGCGGATGGCGCCCTCGGCCACCGTGCTGCGGGTGGTGAACGAGTTGCCGCAGGTGCAGGTGACCTGGGTCTCGACGTAAGTCGGGTGGATGTCGGACTTCATGAGGTTCCTCTCAAGACATGGGGTTCCGGGTCGCCACCGCAGGTTGCGGGACGTGAACCGGCACCGAGGATTCAGTGTATGTGAACGCCTGGGGCCGCCAATAATTCCCGGCGGCCCCAGGACGCACAGCACTCAGCTCTTGGCGACCTCGTTGAGCAGCACCATGTTGGTGGCGGAGCCGGCGACCTTCTCGACCAGGACCGAGGCGGCCTTGGCACCGTCGAGCGTGGCCAGCGAGGCGCGCAGCTTGCGCACCGCGTCGCCCTCGCCACCGGCGAACAGCAGGTCGTCGCGGCGGGTGCCGGAGGCGTTGACGTCGACGGCGGGGAAGATCCCGGCCTCGGCGTACTCCTCGCTCAGGCGCAGCTCGGAGTTGGCGGTGTCCTTGAACGCATCGAAGATGATCTCGTCGGTCTTGGACCCGGTCTCGACCGCGGCCGTGGCCAGGATGGTCAGCGAGCCGCCGTCCTCGACGTTGCGGGCCGCACCGAAGAACCGCTTGGTCGGGTAGAGCGCCGCGGAGTCGACGCCGCCACCGAGGATCCGGCCCGATGCCGGGACGGAGAGGTTGTACGCCTTGCCCAGGCGGGTCAGCCCGTCGAGCAGGACGACCACGTCGTGGCCGAGCTCGACCAGGCGCTTGGCCCGCTCGATGGCCAGCTCGGCGACCACGGTGTGGTCGGCGGGCTGACGGTCGAAGGTGGAGGCGATGACCTCGCCCTTGACGCTGCGCTCGAAGTCGGTGACCTCCTCCGGGCGCTCGTCGACGAGCACCACCATCAGGTGGCACTCGGGGTTGTTGGCGGTGATCGCTCCGGCGATCGCCTGCAGGACGGTCGTCTTGCCCGCCTTCGACGGCGAGGCGATCAGGCCGCGCTGGCCCTTGCCGATCGGCGAGATCAGGTCGATGACCCGCCCGGTGACCGGGTCGGAGCCGCCCTCGAGGCGGAGCCGCTGGTCGGGGTGGACCGGGGCGAGCTTGTCGAACTCGACGCGGTGCCTGGCGACCTCGGGGTCGGCACCGTTGACCGAGTCGATGCGCACCATCGGGTTGTACTTCTCCTTGCGCTCGCCCTCACGGGGCTGGCGCACCTGGCCGACGATCGCGTCGCCACGGCGCAGGCCGAGGCGCTTGACCAGCGACAGGGAGAGGTAGACGTCGTCGGGCCCGGGCAGGTAGCCCGAGGTGCGGACGAAGGCGTAGTTGTCGAGTACGTCCAGGATGCCTGCCGCGGGCACGAGCACGTCGTCCTCGAGGACGGTCGTGTCCGGCTCGCCGCGGCCCGGGCGGTTGCGGTCGCGGTCGCGGCCACGGCGGCGGCGGTTGCGGCGGCTGCCACCCTCGCCGTCGTCATCGCCCGCGTCGTCGGCCGAGTCGGCCGGCCGCTCCTTCTGGGCGTCCTCGTTCTTCTTCTCGGCGGCAGGCTGGCCGGCCTTGGCCGGACCCTTGCTCTGGCCACCACCGGCGGGCTGGCCGGACTGACCGCCCTGGCCACCCTGGCCACCCTGGCCCTGGCCGCCGCTCTTGTTCTGGTTCTGGTTGCGCTGGCGACGCGGGCGCTGGGTGCCCTCGTTGCCGGCGTCAGCAGCCTCGGCGGACTTCTCCGCGGGCTTCTCGGCCTTCTCGGCCGGCTTCTCTGCGGACTTCTCCGCAGGCTTCTCAGCGGCAGGCTTCTCGGCAGCAGGCTTCTCGGCGGCGGCAGGCTTCTCGGCCCTCTCCGCCGGCGCCGACTGCGCCCGGCTGCTCTGCGCAGCCTTGATCGCGTCGATCAGCTGGGCCTTCTTCATCGAGTTAGCCCCGGTGATACCCATACCGTTCGCCATCGCCTTGAGGTCGGCGAGGAGCATTCCGCCAAGGCCACCGCGCTTCTTCGGGGCTGCGTTCGGCTCCGGCGCAGTGGATTCCATGGTTTCAGTCACGTGAGTCCTTTCCCACGTATCGCCGATCGGCGTACGACGCCGACGGCTCGTTTGTCAGAACCCCTGACGCGCCGATGCGCGCCAAACGAAGTGGCACGGCGCGAAAGGGGGATAGCACATTCGCAGGCCTGAACGGCCCAACGGATGTATGCCCAGGCTAACACGCATGGCACCCCTCACAGGAGGGGCCCGGAACGCGGGTCAGAGGATGCGTACGCCGTCCATGTCGACGCTCAGCGCATGGCACGTCCAGCCCTCGGGACAGCGGGCGGTGAGCTTGCTCGTCTCGGCGGACTCGACCCCGCTGCTGAACGCCAGGACCGTGGGCCCGGCGCCGGAGACGATCGCCGCGACACCGTCGGCGCGCAGCTCGTCGACCAGGGCGAGCGACTCCGGCATGGCGGGCCGGCGGTACTCCTGGTGCAGGAAGTCGCGGGTGGCGCGGTGCAGGTGCTCGGGGGCATCGCTCAGCGCCGCGACCAGGAGGGCCGTACGTCCGGCATCGGCCGCCGCATCGGAGTGCGGGACGGTGTCGGGCAGCAGCCCGCGGGCGGCCTTGGTCTCGACGCCGGTCGCGGGGACGAAGACCACGACGCTGACCCTCGGGTCGACGGCGGTGCGGACGGCGAAGAAGCCATCATCGTCACCCGCGATCGTGAAGCCGCCGTGGAAGGCGGGGGCCACGTTGTCGGGGTGGCCCTCGATCTCGGCGGCCTTCTGGAAGAGGGTGTCGTCGTCGAGGATCAGCTCTCCCCCGGCGACCAGCGCGCGGGCCAGCACGAGGCCGCCGATGATCGCGGCCGAGGACGAGCCCAGGCCACGCGCGTGCGGGATCCGGTTGCGACAGTGCAGCCGCAGACCGGCCGGCTGCTTGCCGATGATGTCGAACGCGGCCCGCATGGAGCGTACGACGAGGTGGGACTCGTCGAGCGGGACCGTGCCCTCGCCCGCGCCCTCGACGGTGACCTCCAAGTCCCCGCCGGGCACGACCTCGCCGGTGAGCTCGTCACGCAGGTCGAGCGCCAGCCCCAGCGAGTCGTAGCCGGGGCCCAGGTTGGCGGAGGTGGCCGGGACGGTGACGGTCACCGGGCCTTCTACGAACGTCATGGGTGTTACGCGAGTCCTGCTGCTGCCGCCGCGGCCTCGAGGTCGGCGTCGATGATGATCTCGGGCAGCTCACCGAAGAACTCCAGCGCGGTGGCGGTGTCCTTGAGCCCGTGGCCGGTGACGGTGATGACCGTGGTGGCTCCGGCGTAGGTCTCCCCCGCCTCGAGGTCGGCGAGGAGCCCGGCGACACCGGCCGCCGAGGCAGGCTCGACGAAGACGCCGTCGTTGCGGGCGAGCAGCGACTGGGCGGTGAGGATCTGCTCGTCGGAGAGCGCGCGGAAGCGGCCGCCGGACTTGGCTGCCGCGGCCTCGGCGAGCTGCCACGAGGCCGGGTTGCCGATGCGGATCGCGGTCGCCTTGGTCTCGGGGTGCTCGACGGGGTGACCGAGCACGAGCGGCGCCGCACCCTCGGCCTGGAAGGCCCGCATGACCGGGGTCTTGGTGGCGTGGCCGGCCGCGGCGTACTGCTCGTAGCCGAGCCAGTAGGCCGACAGGTTGCCGGCGTTGCCGATGGGCATGAGGTGGTAGTCGGGGGCGTCGCCCAGGCGGTCGACGACCTCGAAGGCCGCCGTCTTCTGGCCCTCGAGCCGGACCGGGTTGACCGAGTTGACCAGCGCGACCGGGTAGCTGTCCGCGAGGGCGCGGGAGAGCTTGAGGCAGTCGTCGAAGTTGCCGCGTACCTTGACCACCTCGGCGCCGTGAACCAGCGCCTGGGCCATCTTGGCGGCACTGATCTTGCCGTTGGGAACGAGCACGACCGGGGTGATCCCGGCCTTGGCGGCGTACGCGGCCATCGAGGCCGACGTGTTGCCGGTCGAGGCGCAGACCACGGCCTTGGCGCCCTCATGGACGGCGACGGAGATGGCCGCGGTCATGCCGCGGTCCTTGAACGAGCCGGTCGGGTTCTGGCCCTCGACCTTCAGCCACACCTCACCCTTGGCGGCGGCGGAGAGCCACTCGGAGTGCACCAGCGGAGTGCCGCCCTCGCCGAGCGTGACCGCCTTGGTGTCCTGGGGAATGTCGAGGAGCGTGCGATACTCCTCGATCACACCGCGCCACTGGCCGTTGGTCATCAGACTGCTCCTTCTACGCGCATCACCGAGGCGACGTCGCGGACGAACTCCATCTCGCGCAGGTGCTGCACGGTCGCCGCGAGCGCGGCATCGGGGGCCTCGTGGGAGACGACGACGAGCTGGGCGTCCTCTCCCCTGCCTTCTTGGCGTACGGCCTTGATCGAGACGCCGTGCTCGGAGAAGGCGGTAGCGACGGCGGCGAGCACGCCGGCCTTGTCGGCCACGTCGAGGCTGACGTGGTAGCGGGTGACGGTCTCGCCCATCGGGCGGACCGCGCGGTCGGCGTAGGCGGACTCGCCGAAGCCACGGGTGCCGAGGACCTTGTTGCGGGCGATCGTGACCAGGTCGCCCAGGACGGCGCTCGCGGTGGGATCGCCGCCCGCGCCCTGGCCGTAGAACATCAGGTCGCCGGCCGAGGCGGACTCGACGAAGACGGCGTTGTAGGCGCCGCGTACGGTCGCCAGCGCGTGGGTGCGCGGGATCATCACCGGGTGGACCCGCACCGAGACGTCGTCGTCCTCGAGCTCGGCGATCGCGAGCAGCTTGACGACACTGCCCATGGCCTTGGCCGAGGCGACGTCACCGGCGGTCACCTCGGTGATGCCCTCGCGGTAGACGTCGCTGGCGGTCACCCGGGTGTGGAAGGCGAGGCTCGCCAGGATGGCGGCCTTGGCGGCGGCGTCGAAGCCCTCGACGTCGGCGGTCGGGTCGGCCTCCGCGTAGCCCAGCTCCTGGGCCTCGGCGAGGGCCTCCTCGAAGCCGGCACCGTAGGTGTCCATCTTGTCGAGAATGTAGTTGGTGGTCCCGTTGACGATGCCCATCACCTTGGTGACGTGGTCGCCGACGAGCGAGTCGCGCAGGGGGCGCAGGATCGGGATCGCACCCGCGACCGCGGCCTCGTAGTAGAGGTCGGTGCCGGCCTTCTCGGCGGCCTCGTAGAGCGTCGGGCCGTCCTCGGCGAGCAGCGCCTTGTTGGCGGTGACGACGCTGGCGCCGCTCTCCAGCGCCTTGAGGATGAGACTGCGGGCCGGCTCGATGCCGCCGATCACCTCGACCACGAGGTCGACGTCGTCGCGGGCGACCAGGCCCTGGGCATCCGTGGTGAGCAGCTCTGCGGGCACCTCGACGTCGCGCGGGGCGTCGAGGCGGCGTACGGCCACGCCCCTGATCTCCAGCGGCGCACCCACTCTGGCGGCGAGATCCGCATCGCCCTCGAGCAGGAGCCGGACCACCTGGGACCCCACCACACCGCAGCCGAGGACGGCGACGCCCAACGGATCGACGGCGTGCGCGGTCGTCTTGTTGCTGCTCACGCGCCCAAGGGTATCCGGGACAGGCTCCAGGGTCCGACTTCCGCTCTAGGCGCGGACACCTCTCACGTCAGGAGCACGACCTTGCCGGTGGTCTCCCGGGCCTCGAGCGCACGATGGGCGGCCGCGGCGTCGGCGAGCGGAAAGGCGGAGCCGACGTACGGCGTGCGGGAGCCGTCCGCGGCGGCCTCGAGCGAGGCCTGCTCGAACTCCTTGATCCGGCCCTGGACCCAGGGGCCGAGGATGTCGATGATCTTCGCGGCGCCCTTGTAGCCGTCCTGGTCGCCGGAGAAGCGGACCATCCTCCCCTCCGGCTCGAGGTGGGCGTAGACCTGCCTGGGTACGTCACCACCGAGCCCGTCGAGGAGGACCGTGATCCGGGGCTCCTCGGCGCGAAGCCTCTCCAGCCAGCCGTCCGTGCGGTAGTCGATGGCCGTCTGCGCGCCGAAGCCGCGGGCGATCTCGAGCTTGGGGTCGGAGCCCGCGAGCCCGACCGCGCGGGCGCCCGCGTTGCGGATGCCCTGGAGCAGGATCGCGCCCATGCCGCCGGCCGCCGAGGTGACCACGACGACGTCGTCGGAACCGATCTGGGCGGCCTCGAGCACCGCGGCCGAGGTGCGTCCGGTGCCGATCGCAGCCACGGCCTCGGCCGACTCCAGCCCGTCGGGACGCCGGTAGAGCTGTGTCTCGTCGGCGACCGCGAGCTCGGCGTACCCGCCGCTGCTTCCCGGACCGAGATGCGCGACGACCTTGGCGCCGCGCCAGGCCTCGTCGACGCCCTCACCGAGCTCGTCGACCACGCCGGCGACCTCGCGGCCGGGAGTCATCGGAAGCTCCGGACGCGGCATCGTCGGCGGCAGGTCGCCCGCTCGGATCGACGTGTCGAGACGGTGGATGCCCGCGGCCTCCACCCTGATGCGTACCTGGCCAGGACCTGGTGTCGGTTCGGGCACCTCCTCGAGTCGCAGGACCTCCGGGCCGCCGAACTCGTGCTGTCTGATCGCTCGCATGCGGCAAGTCAACCTGCTCAAGTTGACTTGAGGTCAAGGGCTTTCTGGAACCCTCAGGCAAGCTCCGGGATCGGCCGGAGCACCGCGGCGACGTCACGCGCCAGACGTACGCGACGGAGCAGCTCCTCCGCGTCCGGCTCCACGTCGGTGGTGACCGTGATGGCGTCGTCGCGGGCCACCACCCACAGCCGCTCGTCGACGACATGGCTGGCGAACCGGGACAGCGAGCGCGCATGCTCCTCGTCGGCGGCGATGACGGCACCGTCGGGGGTGGTCACGTTGGTCTTGGCGCGGAACTCCGGAGGGAAGAAGATCGGGGTCGGCACCCGTCCGGTGCGGGTGTTGCCCGAGCCCGGCGAGAGCCCGATCATCGCGGCCGTCTTCGGCAGGTGGGCGGGGACCCGCACCACCACCCAGCGCGCCGGCCGCCAGGGACCCTTCCCGGGGGACGCCTTGCCGTGCCAGTACTCGACGAGGATCCCGTCGCAGGTGCCGTCGACGACGAGGTCGCAGCGTTCGGCGCGTACGTCCGGCCCCAGCACCTCCCACCGCACCGGCCGCTGCGCGGCGGCCTTGCCGGTCACCACCGTCCAGCCGAACGTGTGTGCCGCTGAGGACACGCTGTCCCGCCGCTCCTTCGTCAGCCGGGCGACAGACGCTCGCGGCGCCTGGGACGGCGCCGCGAGCGTCCGTTCTGAGTAGACCCCCCGCGGCATGCGCCCCATCGTAGGACCCCGGACCCCAGGATTTCGGGAAGGCGAAACCGAATTTCGTGTGCCACGCGGTTTGATGGGTGCGTGCTGTTCCCCAACGCCGACCTCGAACGCATCCGCACCGGCGAGGTCGACCTCGCCTTCCGCCGCTGGAAACGTCCGATGCATGTCGCCGGCGGCCGCCAGCGCACCCGGATGGGCGTGGTCGAGTTCGTCTCCGTCTCGCCGGTGTCATGCGACACCCTGACCGACGAGGACGCCCGCCGCGCGGGCACGACCCTGGAAGACCTGTTCGCCTTCCTGTCCCGCAAGGACGGCGATGTCTACCGGATCGAGATGCGCTACGCCGGCGAGGACGAGCGGGTCGCGCTGCGCACCAAGCGCCCCGGAAAGATCGAGACCGCCACGCTGGTCGCGAAGCTGGCCGACATGGACCGGCGCAGCCGCCGCGGCCCGTGGACGCGGGACCACCTGGAGCTCATCGAGGCTCGGCCCGGTGAGCTGGCCGAGACCATCGCGGCCTCGATCGGGCGGGAGAAGAAGCCGTTCAAGGCCGACATCCGCCGGCTCAAGGAACTCGGCCTCACCGAGTCCCTCCCGGTCGGCTACCGCCTCTCACCGCGTGGGCGGGCTGTCCTTCGGGCGCTGCGGTCGTGACCCTCCATCAAGGTATGCAGGAAAAGGACCACATCCCCAGCGGAGCTCCGCCGGGGATGTGTGCCTTCGTCTGCATACCTTGATGGAGGAACGCGCCCGCTCAGCCCATGTCGGTGGCGAACAGATCGTCCTCAGTCTCGCGGCGCAGGATCACCCGGGACTCACCGTCACGGACGGCGACGACCGGCGGCCGCAGGGCGTGGTTGTAGTTGGAGGCCATCGAGCGCCCGTAGGCACCTGTGCCCGGGACCGCGATCAGATCACCGGGAGCGATGTCGGCGGGCAGGAACTCGTGCTTGACCACGATGTCGCCGGCCTCGCAGTGCTTGCCGACGACGCGGCCGAGCACGGGCCCGGCAGACGAGGACCGGCCGGCGAGGGTGGCCGAGTAGTCGGCGTCGTAGAGAGCCGTACGGATGTTGTCGCTCATCCCGCCGTCGACGCTCACATAGGTGCGGGTGACGCCGCCGTCGAGGGCGACCTCCTTGACCGTGCCGACCGTGTAGACGGTGCACATCGAGGGGCCCACGATGGCGCGGCCCGGCTCGATCGAGAGGTGCGGCACCGCGAGACCGAAGCCACGGCACTCGTGCTCGACGATCGCGGTGAGCTCCTCGGCCAGGGCCTTGGGCGTCGCGGGGTCGTCCTGGGTGGTGTAGGCGATGCCGAAGCCACCACCGAGGTCCATCTCGGGAAGCTCGGTGCCGAGCTCGTCCCGGATCCGCGCCTGCAGCGCCAGCACCCGCCGGGTGGCGACCTCGAAGCCGGAGGAGTCGAAGATCTGGGAACCGATGTGGGAGTGGAGCCCGCGCATCTCGACGTTCGGGGCCTCCAGCAGCCGGCGTACGGCCTCGAAGGCGTCGCCGGAGGAGATCGAGAAGCCGAACTTCTGGTCCTCGTGGGCGGTGGCGATGTATTCGTGGGTGTGGGCCTCGACGCCGGCGGTCACCCGCACCATCACCCGGGCGGTGATGCCGGTCTCGGCGGCGATCGCGGCGACCCGCTCGACCTCGTGGAAGGAGTCGACGATGATCCGTCCGACACCCGCAACGATCGCCCGGCGCAGCTCCATCGGGGTCTTGTTGTTGCCGTGGTAGCCGATCTTCGCCGGGTCGACCTCGGCGCGCAGCGCGACCGAGAGCTCGCCGTTGGAGCAGACGTCGAGGCAGAGCCCCTCCTGCGCCACCCAGCGCGCCACCTCGGTGCACAGGAACGCCTTGCCGGCGTAGTAGACGTCGTAGCCGGTGAACGCGTCACGGAACGCGCGAGCGCGCTCCCGGAAGTCGGCCTCGTCCAGGACGTACGCAGGGGTGTTGACGTTCGCGACCAGGTCGGGCACCGCGACGCCCCCGACGGTGAGGACACCGTCGGTCTTCTCGGCCGTCGCCGACCACAGCGCCGGCACGAGGGCGTTGACGTCGTCAGGGGTCTTCAGCCATACCGGGGAGGTGCCGGTGAACGAGCCGGGAGAGGTGTGGCCGGCCATCACATGCGCTCCGGCGCGGAGACGCCGAGCAGCCCGAGGCCGTTGGCGAAGACGGTGCGGGCCGCGGACACGAGCGCCAGCCGGGCCAGGTTGACGGGCGCCACCGGCTCGTCGCCCTTGGGCAGCATGCGGCAGTCGTCATCGTCGTACCAGCGGTGGAAGATCCCGGCGGTGTCCTCCAAGTAGCGCGCGACCCGGTGCGGCTCGCGCAGCTCGGCGGCGGTCGCGACCACGCGAGGCAGCTCGGCCAGCGCGCGGAGCAGCTCGCCCTCGCGCTCGTGGGTGAGCAGGGACGGGTCGAAGGTGTCGAGGTCGATCTGCATACCCAGGTCGGCCGCGTTGGCCATCATCCGGCAGGTGCGCGCGTGGACGTACTGCACGTAGTAGACCGGGTTGGCGCTGTCGGCCTTGGCCCACAGGTCGAGGTCGATGTCGATGTTGGAGTCGCTGGAGTAGCGCGCCAGCGCGTAGCGGGCCGCGTCCACCCCGATCGCCTCGACGATGTCGTCGATGGTGACCACGGTGCCGGCACGCTTCGACATCCGCATCGGCTGGCCGTCCCTGAGGAGGTTGACCATCTGGCCGATCAGGATCTCGAGGTTCTCGTGGGGGGTGTCGCCGAAGGCGGCGCACATCGCCATCATCCGGCCGACGTATCCGTGGTGGTCGGCGCCCAGCATGATGAAGCAGCGGTCGAAGCCGCGCTCGCGCTTGTCGAGGTAGTAGGCGAGGTCACCGGAGAAGTAGGCACCGTTGCCGTCGGCCTTGATGACGACGCGGTCCTTGTCGTCACCGAACTTCTCGGTCGCCAGCCAGATCGCGCCGTCCTTCTCGTAGACGTTGCCGAGCTCGCGGAGCTTCTCGATGGCGCGCTCCACGGCTCCCGACTTGTGGAGGTTGTCCTCGTGGAAGTAGACGTCGAAGTCGACGTTGAAGTCGTGCAGGCTCTGCTTGATCTCGGCGAACATCAGCTCCACGCCGATCGACCGGAAGACCTCCTGCGGGTCTTCGCTCTCGAGCGCGTTCGGCTCCTTGGCGAGGACCTGCTTGGCGATCTCCTCGATGTACGCCCCGCCGTAGCCGTCCTCCGGGACCGGCTGGCCCTGGGCCCAGGCCAGGAGCGAGCGCGCGAAGCGGTCGATCTGGCCGCCGTGGTCGTTGAAGTAGTACTCCCGGGTGACCTCGGCGCCGGACGCCTCCAGGACACGACCGAGCGCGTCCCCGACCGCGGCCCAGCGGACACCACCGAGGTGCAGCGGGCCGGTCGGGTTGGCGGAGACGAACTCCAGATTGATGTTGTGGCCCTTGAAGGAGTCGTTGTTGCCGTACGCAGCTCCGGCGGCGACGATCTCGCCCGCCAGCTTGCCCTGGGCACCGGCCTCGACGGAGATGTTCAGGAAGCCCGGACCGGCGATCTCGACATCCGCGATCCCGTCGGTCGCCTTCAGCATGGTAGCGACCTGCTCCCCCAGCACCCGCGGGTTCATCCCCGCCTTCTTGGCCAGCTGCAGCGCCACGTTGGTGGCGTAGTCGCCGTGGCCCTTCTGCCGGGGTCGCTCCACCGTGACAGTGCTCGGAACGCCGTCGGGAAGGGTGATCGCACCCTCATCGACGAGCGCGGTGAGGACATCGACGACCGCGGTGGAAAGCTGCTCAGGAGTCACGGGGTCCAGCGTATAAGCGCCAGTCGGTTTCACCGTTATCCGTCCCAGCCTGTAGGGTTCCATCTGCACTGCTCGAGCAGTGCATCGCCTCCGTAGCTCAGGGGATAGAGCGCCGGTTTCCGGTACCGTAGGCCGCAGGTTCGATTCCTGCCGGGGGCACAGATGAGACCGCTGGGTGACCAGCGGTTTCTCTCATTTTCGCGCGGTGGTCGAGGATCGGCTCCACGACGAGCACCGCGACGACGGCGAGGGTCGCGGCGATGGCCACACTCACCTCCCCGACGCGGGCGACCACGACGATTGCTGCGGCCGTCACGACGTACGGGCGCAGGAAGGTGCACGGGCCCAGAATGATCGCGGAGGCGAGGTATCTCAGCTCCCAGCGCAGGATCCCGTACGCCGCGAGCGCGAGCAGCACGACGGCCGCGAACGGGGCGATGACCAGCATGAACAGGTCGGCGGCGGAGACGTACGCCTGGATCACCTGCCCACGGAACAAGTCGATCGCGAGGACGGCAGCGGCCGGAAACGACAGCAAGGGGAACTGACGAATCCCGCGGAGCATGCCCACGCGGTCCTCATGAGCGTGGTCGATCAGTCCGCTGCGTCCCTGCGCGGAGCGGAACCCGCTGAAGGCGGCGTCGAGGAGGCCGAGCAGCACGAGGACGACCAGGCTCATCGGCGCACCCCCACGAGCGGACGGAGTACGTCGAGCGCCTTCGGATGCCAGCGCGAACCCTCGCGCACCTCGATGGCGTAGTCGGGCGCACCACGGCCTGCGGCCGCCAGCAGCGTCTCGGCCGGATGGGCCCGGCGTGCCGACATCACGCCGTCGTGGCGTGAGACGGCCTCGCGCATCCGCGCCTGGTGGAAGATCCAGGCGCCCACCGTCGACCACAGGCACGGCGCGATGTCCCAGTGCACGAACGCCGCGACTCCCAGCCGCGCCTGGGCGGCGAAGAAACCGTCCAGGTCCTCCGGCGCGAGGTGATGCATGAGACCGCTGGATACGACCACGGTCCGCGCTCCGTCCTCGACGACGACGCCCGGCTCGAACGCGTCGCCCGAGACGAACCGGCAGTCCAGCCCTTCGATCGTGGCGAGTCGCGAGGCCTCGGTGACGAGCGTGGCGTTGAGGTCGACCCCGACCAGCTCGACATGCTCAGGGAACTCCCTACGAGCCGCGATCGACCGCAGCACGTGCCCGAGCCCGCAGCCGACGTCGACCACCCGCAAGGGCGCGGAACCGGCCGGAAGCAACGTACGCACCACCGACGCCACCCGCCGCCCCAGCTGCAGCTCCTCCCCCAGCCGCTGGAGCTCACGATGGATCCGTAGCCCGAGCGCGTCGGTCGCGTCCCCATCGAGAAGACCGTCTCGCTCAGGCAGCAGGGAGACCGTCCGCGCCGCCCGGGACTGCCCACGCGATCGCAGCAGCGCGACCGCCTCCGCCCGAACCACCGGCTCACCCGAGTCCGACCAGAGCAGGTCGGTGATCTCCAACGGTCCCTCGCGCATGGCAGAAGTGAACCCCATGCCGGTCCCTGGCGCAGGTCAGATGCCCTCGGCGAGTGTATGGGCGACGAGGGCGTTGGCGTGGCCGTGCCCGAGGCCGTACTCGGTCTTCAGGTGCGTCACGAGCTCCATGTGCTTGGTGATCCCGCTGTCGCGGATGATCTGCTGCCACTCCGAGATCGGGCGACCGTACTTCTTCTCGATGGACGGGAAGTAGGCGGCGGGGCCCTTCACCTGGTCGGTCATCTCTGGTCTCCTTGGGTAAAGCGTGGCGACGATCGCCACACGCCTACGCGTCGAACCGAGCATGACCGCTTCGACACGGACCACAACAGAAATTCGGGAGACCCACGTGACCAGCTATCCCCCAGCCCCTTGGCACATGCACGGATCGATGTGGCTCTCGGTCTACCGGCTCGCCCACGACGTCGACGAGCAGCACCCGAAGGGCATCTACGCCGTCGCACTGGTCGACTACACCGACCCGAGCCCGCTGACCTACCACGAGCTCCTCTCCGCCCGGGTGATCACCGCCTCCAACGGGAAGACGGCGGTGAGCGTCGTCGACATCTGGGTGGACTCCCCC
Organism: Nocardioides sp. NPDC087217; assembly: GCF_044744805.1. Lineage (NCBI taxonomy): Bacteria > Bacillati > Actinomycetota > Actinomycetes > Propionibacteriales > Nocardioidaceae > Nocardioides > Nocardioides sp. NPDC087217. The sequence goes on along the minus strand of NZ_JBIUZB010000003.1, from coordinate 284,225 downwards.
GACTCCGTGGCCGGCGGGCGTACGTTGTGGGCGATCCCTAAGGGGCTGGCCAAGTTCAGCGGAGGTTCGTCCACCAAGGGGCCGCTGGCCACCCACACCTGGGAGGCGAGCTCCGACGACGGTCCGATCGCGACGGCGAAGTTCAACGACGTCACCCAACTCGCCCCGCGCGTGCCGATGCAGGGCAACGTGGAGCAGCCGGGCATCGAGGAGCACCCCGACACCGCCTGGCTCACCATGAAGGGCCGCGCCAAGCTCCTGCCCGCGCGCGGCAGCTGGAACTTCGACCCCGACGGCCCGCTCGCCTACCTCCGCGACGCCACCAAGCTCGGCTCCTTCCGCGGCAAGGGCTTCGAGGTCGACTTCGGCTGAGCCTTCGACCGCGCGAGAGTGTCGGTGGTCGCGGGTAGCGTCGACGCGCATGAATGCACTCCACATCGACTACCTCGAGCTCGCGGTCACCGACCTCCCGAGCTCCCGCGCCTTCTACGAGTCCGCCTTCGGCTGGTCCTTCAACGACTACGGCGGGATGTACGCCGGGATCGTCGGGCCCGACGGCAAGGACGAGAACGGCGGGATGTACGCCTCCGAGACCCCCGTCGCCCCGCTTCCGCTGATCCGCACGGCCGATCTGGAGGCCGCGGTCGCGGCCGTCGAGAAGGCCGGCGGCACGATCACCGAGGCGCCCTACGACTACCCCGGCGGGCGTCGATTCATCTTCACCGACCCGTCCGGAAACCGGCTCGGGGTCTATCAGCCTGCTGAGTAGCCGCTAAACCTAAGGCTCGACCGAATTACCGGGACCACCCTAGACTCCGACCGCATGACCGACGCTACGCCGGCTCTGCTCGCGTATCTGTCCCGGTGGCTCGATGAGTCACAGGGCGATCGCGACGCGGAAGCCGTTCTCTGGGGGAGAGTCGCGAAGGTGAGCGAAGAGGCAGGCGAGGCAATCGCAGCACTCATCGGCGCCACCGGGCAGAATCCCCGCAAGGGCATTACACACAGCTACGACGACGTCGTCGAAGAGCTCCTCGATGTTGCGATCACCGCGATGACCGCGGTCGAGCACATGACCGGCAACGACGCACGCTCGCTCGGCCTCTTCCACGAGAAGGTCGGCGCCGTCGCCGAGCGCGCCGGCGCCCCGACCTAGGGCTAGGACTTCCGCTTCGCGGCCTTCCGCTGAGCGCGCAGCCTGCGCTCCTCGGCGTACATCGCCTCGGCCTCCTCGAGCGTGGGGGCAGAGCCGCCGTACGCCTTCGGCAGCCACCACGAGCCCGGGGGCTGTTCCTCGGCGGGGTGCGCCTTGATCAGCCGGTCGAGCATGCCCTCCATCTGCGACTTGAGCGCAGCGGTCTCGGCGGCCGGGTCCTCACCTGTCACCGGCAGCGGCGGGCCGATCTCGATCCCGATCGTCTTGTGACGCGACAGGTCGACCTTCTGACCCTTGGTCATGATCCGCTGGGTGCCCCACAGCACGACGGGGATCAGCGGGACCCCGGCGTCGGCGGCGATGCGTACGGTGCCGGTCTTGAGGTCCTTGATCAGGAACGAGCGGGAGATGGTGGCCTCGGGGAAGATGCCGACGACCTCACCGTTCTGGAGGTACTCGACGGCCTTCTTCATCCCGGCCGCGCCGTAGCTGCGGTCGATCGGGATGTGGTGGAACGAGCGCATCACCGGGCCGCCGACGGGGTGGTCGAAGACCTCCTTCTTGGCGATGAACCGGGTCAGCCGGCCGCGCTCCGCCCCGGGGAACCCGGCCATGACGTAGTCGACGAAGGAGAGGTGGTTGATCGCCAGCAGGGCACCACCCTTCTCGGGGATGTGCTCCGCGCCGGTCATGTTGATCTTGATGTCGCCGAGCTTGAACCAGGTGCGAGCCGCGGCGATCGTGACCGGATAGCTGATGTCCATGGGCGAATCGTGTCACGTCGGTCTTAACTCCGCCGGACTAGCCTCGCCCTGTGAGCGAGCGCCAGCGAGTGAACCAGGCAATCAACACGCGACCGCGTCCGTATCCTGGCGCTCGCGCTACGGGCGTGGTCGTGTGAGCACCCTTTACGTGACGACCACCGACGGACTCCGGCTGGCCGTCACCGACTTCGGGTCTCCCGGCGACACCCGCCCGACGCTGGTCTGCGTCCACGGCTACCCCGACAACGCCAGCGTGTGGCTCCCGTTGGTGAGGATCCTCGGCAGCGAGCTGCGGATCGTGACCTACGACGTACGCGGCCACGGCAGCTCGCAGGCACCGGCCACGCGCGAGGGCTATCTGATCGAGCAGCTCAACGCGGATCTGCAGTCCGTCATCGACGCGGTCAACCCGTCGGCGCCGGTGCATCTGCTCGCCCACGACTGGGGCTCGACCCAGACCTGGGAGGCGGTCGCCGGCAACGTGCCGTCCGAGCGGATCGCGTCGTTCACCTCGATCTCGGGACCGAGCCTCGACCAGACCGGCGCCTGGCTGCGTACGCCGGCACGGACCGCCCGCGGCGTCCTCGAGCGCCTCAAGCAGGGTGCCGAGTCGACCTACATCGGGTTCTTCCAGGCGCCGCTGCTCCCCGAGCTCGCCTGGCGCTCCGGGTTCCTCGACCGGATCATCGGCGGCTCGGCCGTGGACCGCACCCAGGCCGACCGGATCAACGGCCTCGAGCTCTACCGCGCCAACGCGATCGCCCGGATGGGACACCCGCAGCCACGGCCGGTCACCGTCCCGGTACAGGTCATCGCCCCGACCGGTGACGTCTACGTCAGCCGGGCGCTGGCCACCGAGGCCCCGCAGCCGTACGTCGCGGACCTGAGGATCCGCGAGGTCGCCGGCTCACACTGGGTGGTCGCCGATCATCCCGAGCGGATCGCTCCGCTGGTGCGCGACTTCGTGGCCGCGCACCAGTGACTCAGCCGATCACTCAGCCGCGGCAGCCGCGGTTGAGCCGGCCGTCGTTGCGCGCGTCGTTGCCCATCGCCCGGGCCGCCCCGACGTTCGGGAAGACGACGCTGGCGGCGCCGGCGTTGCCGATCCCTCCGGGAACGACGCAGGTGCGGATCTTGCCCGGGTTGATCGCGGCGACGGCGTTGGCGAGCTGGTAGAGGTCGCGACCGGAGAGGCCGGTGGTGTGCATCTTCTTCATCACCAGCGAGACGCCCTTGGCCTTGAAGCCGATGTCGTACTGCCGGGCGACGATCTTGCGGTGGATGCCGCGGATGACCCGAGACTGGTTGGCCGAGCGGTCGAAGTCGCCGCCGGGCAGCGTCTTGCGGGCCCGCGCGAAGTCGACCGAGTGCGGGCCGCTGATGTGGATCCGGCCCTTCTTGAAGCCGTAGCGCGCGACGTACGGATCGCTGAAGGCACGCGGGTTGTCGACGTCGACGCCACCGATCCCGATCACCATGTCGCTCATGCCGGAGAACGAGGTGACGAAGACGTACTGCGGCTGCACACCGACCAGGTTGCCCACGGCGCGGCCCATCAGCCGCGGGCCGCCGTAGAGCAGCGCCGAGTTGATCTTGTCGCGCCCGTGGCCGGGGATGTTGACGTAGGAGTCGCGCGGGATGCTGATGTCGGTCGCATAGCCCGACGACGGGTTGAAGCCGATCAGGTGCAGCGCGTCGCCGCGGCTGCGGGTGACCTTCTGGCCCGGGCGGGCGTCCGAACCGACGGCGAGGACCCAGATCGTGCCGCCCTTGCGGGTGAACTTGGCGACGTCGAGACCCTTGGCCCACTTGGTCGCGATCAACTCCGCGCGCGGCTCGGCGACCTCGGCGTCAGGCACCAGGACCGCGGTCAGCGCGAGCACCACGCCCAGCGCGAGCGTGGTCAGGAGGCGGCGGCGTACGAGCGTCGTCATGCGGTTCATGACTTGTCTCCCGAGGGGCTCGGCGAGGCGGACGGCGCCGTGGCCAACTTCTCCTCGCGGGTGATGTTGAAGCCGAAGACGGCCCAGGAGGTCTTCGTCGGCACCATGTCGAGGGTGCCGCGGACGGTCTGGCGTGAGGCCCGGTCCCCCGTGGTGTCGTAGACCAGCCGCACCCGGGCGACCGCGCCGACCGGGTAGTTGTTGTTGGCCAGCAGGTCGACGTGGACGTCGCTGGCGACCACCTCGACCCCGTCGATGTGAGGGGCGATCGTGGCGTTGCTCATCTGCGTCATCTGCTTGCCGGCCTGGGCGATCGCGCCCTTGGAGAAGCCCGGGAAGGACTTCGCCGTGAAGGTCGAGGTCTCGCGGGGGTAGTCACCCCCGACGTACGCCGCCTGCAGCCACCGGTCGACGACCTTGGCCACGTTGGTGGAGACCGCTTGGTGCCGGCTCTTGGGGAACTTGCCCTGCACGTGGACGAGCTTCGCGGCCGACTTCACCGTGGCCGCCGGGGTCGGCGACGGGGACGGCGAAGAGGCTGGCTCGTCGGGCTCACCACCGCATCCGGTGAGTGCCAAGGTGCTGCTCAGGGCCGCCGCCGTGAGTGCCGTTGCGACGCGCGGAAGGCGCCTCGTACTGCTGCTCGTCATGTGGGGAATCCGCCTCATAGACCTGCTCCGGGACCGGGCCACTGTACGCATACCGACCCGGGTTGCACGTACACCCGGTCGGTAACGCAAGATGTGGGACGGATTACATCCTGTCCACAGGGAGAACCTGCATCGGGCATTTGCGTGTTCGTGGGGATAGCCTTGCCCGTGGGCAACCCATTTCTTACAGTGCGAAAATTCGGAAGAGGCGAATCAAGCCGTGTCCTCAGGCACCCCGTCCCCCAACACTGCCGACATCCCAGCGGAATTCGGCGCCAACGAGTGGCTGGTCGAGGAGATGTACGACCAGTACACGAAGGATCCCAGCAGTGTTGACCCCGTGTGGGTGAAGTTCTTCGAGACCAACGGACAGCCTGGCGCGTCGCCGAACGGCGCGGCGGCCCCGGCGAAGCCCGCTGCCAAGTCTCCGGTCCCCACCGCACCGGCCGGCGCGCCGGCCAACGCACCCGCGCCGACCACCCCCGCCTCCGCCGAGGCGCCGGCCGCCAAGGCGGCTCCGGCCCCCAAGGCGAAGCCGCGCCCGGCCGCGCAGGCCGCCGAGCCGGCCACGGGCACCGCGACGCCCACCCCCAAGGACGCCCCGAAGCCGACCGCCGTCGCCGTCACCGACGAGCCGACCTACACCACGCTGCGCGGCATCCCCGCCGCCACGGCCAAGAACATGGACGTGTCGCTCTCGGTGCCGACCGCGACCTCCGTGCGCAACATGCCGGTCAAGCTGCTGTGGGACAACCGCACGGTCATCAACAACCACCTCAAGCGCGCTCGCGGTGGCAAGGTCTCCTTCACCCACCTCATCGGCTACGCCATCATCAAGGCGATCAAGGCGATGCCGGCGATGAACAACACCTACGCCGAGATCGACGGCAAGCCGACCCAGGTGACCCCGCCACACATCAACCTCGGTCTGGCCATCGACCAGCAGAAGAAGGACGGCACCCGCCAGCTCGTCGCGCCCTCCATCAAGGGCTGCGAGCTGATGGACTTCGCCGGCTTCTGGACCGCGTACGAGGACATCGTCCGCAAGGCCAAGGACAACAAGCTGTCCATGGCCGACTACTCCGGCACCACGGTCAGCCTGACCAACGTCGGCGGCATCGGCACCAACAACTCGGTGCCGCGGCTCATGCAGGGCCAGGCCGCGATCATCGGCGTCGGCTCGATGGACTACCCGCCCGAGTTCCAGGGCGCCTCCCCCTCGAAGCTCGCCCAGAACGCGGTCTCGCGGATCATGACGATGACCTCGACGTACGACCACCGGGTCATCCAGGGCGCCCAGTCCGGCGAGTTCCTGGCCACCGTCCACCGGCTCCTGCTCGGTGAGAACGACTTCTACGACGAGATCTTCGCGTCGCTGCGGATCCCCTACGAGCCGATCCGCTGGAACCAGGACATCGACACCACCCACGACGACCAGATCTCCAAGCAGGTCAAGGTCGGCGAGATCATCCACGCCCACCGCGTGCGTGGTCACATGATGGCCGACACCGACCCGCTGGAGTACAAGCAGCGTTCGCACCCCGACCTGCAGATCGAGTCGCACGGGCTGACCCTGTGGGACCTCGACCGCGAGTTCCCGGTCGGCTCCTTCGCCGGCGGCCGCAAGCCGTTCATGAAGCTGCGCGAGATCCTCGGTGTCCTGCGTGACTCCTACGTCCGCACCACCGGCATCGAGTACATGCACATCCAGGACCCCGAGCAGCGCCGGTGGATACAGGACCGCGTCGAGCGGCCCTACGACAAGACCCCGCGCCAGGAGCAGCTCCGGATCCTGTCGAAGCTCAACGAGGCCGAGGCCTTCGAGACCTTCCTGCAGACCAAGTTCGTCGGCCAGAAGCGGTTCTCCCTCGAGGGGGGCGAGACCGCGATCCCGGTCATCGACGAGGTCTGCGAGGCCGCCGCCGAGGCCGGTCTGGACGAGGTCACGATCGGTATGGCCCACCGCGGCCGCCTCAACGTGCTCGCCAACATCGTCGGCAAGTCCTACAACCAGATCTTCCGCGAGTTCGAGGGCAACATCGACCCGCGCACGGTCCAGGGCTCCGGCGACGTGAAGTACCACCTCGGTGCCGAGGGCGAGTTCCTCTCCGACCTGGGCGACACGATCAAGGTCTCCGTCGCCGCCAACCCGTCCCACCTCGAGACCGTCGACCCGGTCCTGGAGGGCATCGCCCGCGCCAAGCAGGACGTGCTCGACCAGGGCGCGGTCTTCCCGGTCCTGCCGCTCCTGGTCCACGGTGACGCCGCCTTCGCCGGCCAGGGTGTGGTCGCGGAGACGCTCAACCTGTCCCAGCTGCGTGGCTACCGCACCGGTGGCACCGTCCACCTGGTCATCAACAACCAGGTCGGGTTCACCACCTCGCCGGGCTCCTCCCGCTCCTCGCTCTACGCCACCGACGTCGCGCGGATGGTCCAGGCGCCGATCTTCCACGTGAACGGCGACGACCCGGAGGCCTGCGTGCGCGTCGCGCGGCTCGCCTTCGAGTACCGCCAGGCGTTCAACAAGGACGTCGTCATCGACCTCATCTGCTACCGCCGCCGCGGTCACAACGAGGGCGACGACCCGTCGTTCACCCAGCCGATGATGTACGACCTGATCGAGCAGAAGCGCTCGGTCCGCAAGCTCTACACCGAGTCGCTGATCGGTCGTGGTGACATCACGATCGAGGAGGCGGAGCAGGTGCTGGCCGCCTACCAGGCTCGCCTGGAGCAGGTCTTCACCGAGGTGCGCGAGGCCGACAAGATGCCGCAGGCCTGGGAGACCGTCCCGGACTACCCCGAGAAGCCTGCCGGCGAGACCGTCACCGCGATCACCAACGATGTGCTGAAGCGGATCGCGGATGCTTACGTCACCCCGCCGGAGGGCTTCACGGTCCACCCGAAGGTGATGCCGCAGCTGCAGCGTCGCGCGACCCAGATCACCGACGGCGGCATCGACTGGGGCACCGGCGAGACGCTGGCGTTCGGGTCGCTCCTGATGGACGGGCGCCCGGTGCGTCTGGCCGGTCAGGACTCGCGTCGCGGCACCTTCGTGCAGCGCTTCGCGACCATGATCGACCGCAAGAACGCCGACGAGTGGACGCCGCTCAACAACCTCACCGAGGACCAGGCGAAGTTCTACGTCTATGACTCCCTGCTCTCCGAGTACGCAGCCCTCGGCTTCGAGTACGGCTACTCGGTCGCACGGCCGGACGCGCTGGTCCTGTGGGAGGCGCAGTTCGGTGACTTCGTCAACGGCGCCCAGTCGGTGATCGACGAGTACATCTCCGCAGGCAAGACCAAGTGGGGCCAGGACTCCGGTGTCGTGCTGCTGCTGCCGCACGGCTACGAGGGCCAGGGTGCCGACCACTCCTCGGCGCGCATCGAGCGGTTCCTCACGCTGTGTGCCGACGACGCCATGGTCGTGGCACAGCCGTCCTCGCCGGCCTCCTACTTCCACCTGCTGCGTACGCACACCCTCGGCGCCGAGCACCGGCCGCTGATCGTCTTCACCCCGAAGTCGATGCTGCGCCGCAAGGAGGCCGCCTCCCAGCCGGCCGACTTCACCTCCGGTTCGTTCCAGCCGGTCATCGCCGACACCGAGGCGGACGCCGCGAAGGTCAGCACCGTCCTGCTGGTCTCCGGCCGCCTCACCTGGGACCTCACGGTCGAGCGTAAGAAGCGGGGCCGCGACGACGTCGCGATCGTCCGCGTCGAGCAGCTCTACCCGTGGCCGACCGCGGAGCTCGCCACCGAGCTCGCGAAGTACCCCAACGCCAAGGTCAAGTGGGTCCAGGACGAGCCCTTCAACCAGGGCCCGTGGCCGAGCTACTACCTCAACGTGGTTCCCGAGCTGGGCCGCGAGGTCGAGCCGATCACCCGCCCGGCCTCCTCCACCACCGCCGTCGGCACCATCAAGCGGCACACGGTCGAGCAGAAGGAGCTCATCGAGCGCGCCTTCGCCTGATCCCGCACCAACCAAACGCCGAGTCGGCGCGTTCTAACGCGCCGACTCGGCGTGGTTTTCGTCAGACCGGTACCGGGACCGGCTCCTCGCTCAGGCCGACCTTCTTGTGGAGACGTCGCAGCGGGCCGGGAGCCCACCAGGCGGCCTCCCCGAGCATCCGCATGGCTGCCGGGAGGAGGATGCCGCGAATCAGGACCGCGTCGATGAGGATCGCCAGGCCGACCCCGAGGCCGAAGAACTTCATGAAGCTGATGTCGCTGACCATGAACGCGAAGAAGCTGGTCGCGATCAGGGCGGCGGCCGTGGTGACGATCCGGCCGGTGTGAGCCAGCCCCTGGACGACCGCCTCGACGTTGCCGAGACCGCGCCGGCGCATCTCGGTGATCCGGCCGAGCACGAATACCTCGTAGTCCATCGACAGCCCGAACGCGATCACCAGCAGCAGGACCACCATCGAGACGTTCAGCGGCATCGCGGTGAAGCCGAGCAGATCGGCACCGAGTCCCTCCTGGAAGATCAAGACGGTCGTCCCGACCGTCGCGCCGAGACCGATGACGTTGAGCACCAGCGCCCGAAGCGGCTGCACCAGGCTGCCGGTGAACAGGAACAGGATCACCACCATCGCGATCGCGAGCCCGCCGACGGCGTACGGGAGCTTGGCGCCGATCGCGTCGAGGGAGTCCAGCAGCTCCGCGGCGCCACCGCCGACGAGCGCCTCGGTCCCCGCCGGCGACGGGACGGCGCGTACGTCACGGACCAGGTCACGCGCCTCCTCGGACTGACGGTCGAGCTGGTTGACGACGGCGAGCTCGTCCGCGCCGTCCCCGGGCGGGAGGGCCGGTGTCTTCGAGGCGAGAGTGCCGTCGACGTACGTCCCGACGCGGGTGTCGACGCGATCGACGTCGTCGACCCGGGAGAGGTCGGCGGCGTACGTCGCCAGGCTCTCGTCGTCGATGGTCGAGGTGGTCACGACGCGGATGGGGCTGGTGCCGTCGCCGTCGAACTCCTCGCGCAGCAGATCGCCGGCCTGGCGGCTCCCCGCCGATGCCGGGAGAACGCGGTCGTCGGGAGTGCCGAACGCGATGCCGGCCAGCGGCGCGGCCATCGCGAGCAGAACCGCCACGACAGGGAGCGCGACCCACGGCCGCCTGGTGACGAAGCCGGCCAGCCGGGTCCAGAACGGGGCGGCGCCACCGCGGAGGCCGCGGACCCCGGGGACGCGGAGAGCGTCGATCCGGTCACCCAGGAGGGTGATCGTGGCGGGGAGCAGTACCACTGCGACCACCGCGGTGATCACCATGACCCCGATGCCGGCGTACGCCGAGGAGCGCAGGAAGTAGAGCGGGAAGACGAGCAGCGAGGCCAGTGAGACCGCGACCGTGGTGGCGCTGAAGACGATCGTCCGGCCGGCGGTCTCCACGGCGCGCACGACGGCGTCGGCGTGCTCCGCTCCAGCGGCTCGCTCCTCGCGGACTCTCGCCACCATCAGCAGGCCGTAGTCCACGGCGAGGCCGAGCCCGAGGCCGGTCGTCAGGTTGAGGGCGTAGATGGAGACGTCGGTGAAGTTGCCGAGGACCGAGAGCTCGGCGAAGGTGCCGGCGATGGCGAACCCTCCGACTCCGATCGTGACGACGGCGGCGACGACGTTGCCGAAGGCGAGGACCAGCAGCGCGATCATCAGCGGGATCGCGATCGCCTCGGCAAGGGCGAGGTCGGCGCCGATCTGGCTGCCGACCTCCTCGAAGGTCGCGAGCTGGCCGCCGACGTGGACCGTCGTGGCGCCGTCGGCCGCGGTCTCGTCGGTGTAGCGGTCGATCACCGCGGCGGCGTCGACCGTGTCCGGGTTCTTCGCGCCGACGGAGATCAGGCCGTGGGTGCCGTCGTCCGAGATCATGCCGGGACCGGGGGCATCGAGGTAGGAGACGATGTCGGTCAGGTCGTCGTCGGCTCGAAGGCGGTCGACGAGCGCCTGAGCGTCCTTCTCCGCCGTGCCCTCGGTCACCGCGCCGTCGGCTGCGCTGACGGTCAGGAGGAAGCCGGCCCCGTTGCCGAAGCCCTTTTCCAGCGCGGTGGCAGCGCGGCTGCTCTCCGAGGCGGGGTCGTCGAAGCCGGCGTCGTCGAGCTTGCCGAAGGCCGAGGTGGCCAGATAGATCGCGCCGAGGAGGGCGACCAGGCCGATCACCAGGACCCGGCGCGGATTTCGCACCACGAGGGTGCCGAGTCGGTGGAACACGATTCCTCCAGAATGAATGTGGGCAGGCGTAAACTTTGCAGGTGTTAACTTTCCCTTTGATGTGGGCAGGTGTCAACATGAATTCCGTGAAACCCTCAGAGAGCTCGGACGAGGGCGCCCGGCCCTACCACCACGGCGACCTCCGGAACGCACTGGTCGATGCGGCCGCGACGCTTGCCGAGGAGGGCGGCCCGGACGCGGTGACCATCCGAGCCGCAGCCCGCGCCGTCGGCGTGACCCCGACCGCGACCTACCGCCACTTCGCCAACCAGGCCGACCTGCTCGTCGCCGCCAAGCACGAGGCCATGGACCGGCTGGCCGCGACGATCCTCGATCTCCTGGCCGCCGAGAAGCCGGCACCGCATCCGGCCGAGGCCGCGGTACAGCGCCTCGCGGCGGCCGGGCGCGGCTACATCCGCTTCGCGCTCGCTCAGCCCGGCCTGTTCCGCACCGCCTTCCTCCGCCCGCACGACGGAGACCCACACCCACCCGGGGAGATGTCCGCGATCCTCGCCGAAGCCCCGCCGTACGCCTTCCTGACCACGGCCCTCGACGACCTCGTCGCGGCCGGCTGGCTGGCCCCAGAGCTTCGCCCCGACGCCGAGACGGCGGCCTGGTCCACCGTCCACGGCCTCGCGGTCCTGCTCGTCGACGGGCCCTACCGCACCTGCCCCGACTCCGAGCGTGATCGGCTCATCAACGCCACCCTCGGCATGGTCGTACGCGGCCTCTCCGGAGGCCCGGCCTCCGACGCACCACTGGCTGGCAACTGATCAACCGGAGAATGAAAGACTGACGCCATGTACTTCACCGACCGCGGCATCGAGGAGCTCGTCACCCGTCGGGGCGACGAGGAGGTCACCCTCGCCTGGCTGGCCGAGCAGCTCCAGGCCTTCGTCGACGTACACCCCGAGCACGAGACCCCCATCGAGCGCCTCGCCACCTGGCTGGCCCGCCTCGACGACCCCGAGGACTGACCAGCCGAATCCTCAGTTCTGGCGAGCCGAGAAATCAGTTGTGGGCGACGAAACGATGGTTTCGTCGCCCACAACTGCGGATTCGGCCGCCAGAACTACCTATTCGCCGAGGTCTTTCTCGGCACGCTTGGCGGCGGCACGGAGCTCGAAGAGCTCGGTGGCGAGGCCACCGATGGCACCGGCCACATCGCGTACGGCACCGGTGATGATCATGGTGACCTGGCCGACGGTGGTCGCGGTGACCTCGACGGCGCTCTGCGCGACATCCTTGCGGATCTCGTTCTTGCTCAGCTCGGGCTCCATGACAACCCATTGTGGCTGCTCAGGCGTCATGCCGCGACTCCCTGGAGAGCGGGAGCGGTCTCGGCATCATCAGCGGCGGGGCGCTTGCGGTCGGGGAGGGCGTACTTGCAGATCTTCTTGAAGACGCCCCACAGCTGCTGGTGCAGCGGGCCGGTGTTGTAGGAGAGGCCGTAGCGCTCGCAGATCTCGCGGACCTCCTCGGCGATCTCCGGGTAGCGGCGCGCCGGGAGGTCGGGGAAGAGGTGGTGCTCGATCTGGTGGGACAGGTTGCCGGACATGATGTGGAAGGTCCGGCTGCCGGTGATGTTGGCGGAGCCGAGCAGCTGGCGGTAGTACCAGTGACCCTGGGTCTCGTTCTCGCACTCCTCCTGCGAGAACGACGCCACGCCGGCCGGGAAGTGGCCGCAGAAGATGATGTTGAAGGTCCACAGGTTGCGGATGATGTTGGCGGTGAAGTTGCCCGCGAAGGTGAGCGGCGCGAGCGGACCGGTGAGCAGCGGGAAGAGGACGTAGTCCTTCAGCGTCTGCTTCTTCACCTTGCGCCAGATCCGGGCGCCGATCTCCTTGTTCTCGGCCCATGTGCGACGACCGGCGACGAGTTCGTCGACCTCGAGGTCGTGCATCGCCACGCCCCACTCGAAGAACGTCATCAGCAGGAACGCGTACAGCGGGTTGCCGAGGTAGTACGGGTGCCACTTCTGGTCCTCGTCCATCCGGAGGATGCCGTAGCCCACGTCGCGGTCCTTGCCCACGATGTTCGTGAACGTGTGGTGCATGTAGTTGTGGCCGTACTTCCAGTTCTCGGCCGGCGCCATCGTGTCCCAGTCGAACATGCGCGAGTTGAGGTCGGGGTCGCCCATCCAGTCGTACTGGCCGTGCATGACGTTGTGCCCGATCTCCATGTTGTCGAGGATCTTGGAGATCGACAGACAGGCGACGGCCGGGACCCAACCGATCACGGGCAGGTAGAAGAGCGCGCGGCCGGCGAGCTCGAAGGCGCGCTGCTTCTTGACGATGTCGTAGATGTACGTCGAGTCCTTCTCGCCCAGGTCGGCGACGATCCGCTGGCGGATGGCCTCCATCTCGGCGCCGAACGCCTCCAGCTCCTGGGGGCTCAGTCGGCGGTTTCCGGTCTTCTCAACAGTGGTCATGGGGGTGTCTCCTTGAAGGAATCGTCAGAGGTCCACGGAGCAGTCGCCCTCGGGCGTGCTCACGCAGATCCGGATCTGCTCGTCGGGGAGCTCGGAGGTCTCGCCGGTCAGGACGTTGCGGACCCGCCCGGAGCTCTTGTTGGTCGTGCAGGAGAAGCAGATCCCCATCCGGCAGCCGGACTCGGGGGTAAGCCCCGCGGCCTCGGCCTGGTCGAGGATCGTGGCGCCGTCGTTGGCGACGGTCTTGCCGGTGCGCGCGAACTCCATCTCGCCGCCGGCCACGCCGGCGTTCTTGGGCGGCTTGAAGTACTCCACCCGGAGCGACTCCGTACCCTCGTACGCAGCCTGGGCCGCCTCGATGAGCGAAGCCGGTCCGCAGGCCCAGGTCGGCAGGTCCCGATATCCCGGGACCAGCTTCGAGAGCAGCGCCGGGGAGAGGTAGGGCGCCCCGTCGGCGGTGTGGAGGATGTGCAGGTCGACGCCGTGGCCCTGGTGCCGGATCTCCTCGAGCTCGTCGGCGAAGATCTGGCGGTCGGCGCTGGGCGCCCAGTGCAGGAAGGTGACCTTGCCCCGGTGCGTACGCCGCTGCAGGGAGCGGAGCATGGACATCACCGGAGTGATGCCGGAACCGCCCGAGATCAGCACGATGTGCTCGGGCACGCGGTCGGGGAGGACGAAGTCGCCCTCGGCCTGAGACAGGTGGACCAGGGTGCCGACTGTGGCTCGCTCGGTCAGGTACTTGGAGATGCTGTAGGGGGTCGCGTGCTCGTCGTCGTGGGCACGCACCGTGATGGTGAGCGGCTCACCCGGCTTCCCCTCGGTGTTGGAGACGGTGAAGACGCGGGTGGTGCGCCGCCCCTCCCCCGTGTCGATGCCGACACTGACGTGCTGGCCAGCGCGGTGGCCGCGCCAGGTCGAGGTGGGCTGGAGCGTCACGGTCGCCACCCGGGGCGCGCCGGGCGCGCTCACCTCCGGGTGGATGTCGGTGATGCGGGCGCGCACCTCGTGCGCGGCCAGCATCGGGTTGATCTGGGTCAGGTAGCGGTCGATGCCGTGCGGTGAGGCGAGCGCCGCAACCGTGCGGGAGCGGAGGATCCGGCCGCCGAGGTCGAGTGCCATGTGTATCGCCTTTCAGTGAACATCTGTACACCGACAACCATGGCGGGTGATCGCAGCACGCGTCAAGACGCCACGGACGTGGTCCAGATCACGGTGTACAGGTGTGCACCTGACGGTCCACCGGCCACTGCCCCTAGGATGGTCTGGTGATCGATACGGGTGCGGAGCCGGAGAGCCGTGCGGAGCGCAAGCTTCGGACCCGGCGAGCGATCCTGGACGCGACGCTGGAGCTGTGCACCGACAGCTCGCTGACGGCGCTCTCGCTACGCCAGGTCGCCAAGCAGGTCGGCATCGTGCCGACCGCGTTCTACCGCCACTTCGACTCCATCGAGTCGCTCGGGCTGGCGCTGGTCGAGGAGTCCTTCGACTCGCTGCGCGACCTCTTCCGCGACGTACGCCGCAACGCCCAGGCCGACCAAGACATCGTCGACGGCTCGATCGATGCCCTGGTCGACCACGTCCACCGCCGCCGCGATCACTTCGGCTTCATCGCCCGCGAGCGGGTCGCCGGGCCGCGTTCGGTGCGCGACGCCATCCGGCGCGAGATCGAGCTCTGCGAGCGCGAGCTCGCCACCGATCTGGCGCTGATGACCGGCACCGACACCTGGACGGCCAAGGACCTGCACGTGCTCTCGTCGCTGTTCGTGACCGTCCTGGTCGCGACCGCCGAGCAGATCCTCTCCACCACCCGCCCCGAGCAGGAGGAGCAGATCGTCGCCACCGTGCGCACCCAGCTGAGGATGCTGCTGATCGGCGTCTATCAGTGGCGCTCGGAGCCGTAGCCGACTAGCAGCCGCACACCGCGGTCTTGCGGCCGTGCTCGCACAGCTCGGCGAGCTCGGCATCGATATCGGCACCCGGCTCCCCCGCCGAGTCCTCAGCAGAGTCATCAGCAGGCGCCTCGTCAGACTCGCCGTAGCCCTCGGCACGAGCCGGCAGCAGGACAGCCATCACGACCACGATCAGAGCCAGCGCGGCACTGACCATGAATGCGGCCTGCAGGCCGCTCACCTGGGCCGCGACGGCACCGACCTCGTCGATGACCTGGTCGCTGCGTACGGACATCACGGTGACCGCCAGGGCGGTGCCGAACGCCGCCGCGACCTGCTGGAGCGTGCCCAGGATCGAGGAGCCGTGGGAGTAGAGGTGGGACGGCAGCGACCCGAGACCCAGCGTGAAGACCGGGGTGAAGGCAGCCGCCAGGCTGACCATCAGGACCAGGTGGAGCACCAGCACGAGCAAGTAGGGCGTGGTCAGCGAGATCTGAGCGAGCCCGGCGAGAGCGACCACGATGCCGACGGAGCCAGGGATGACGAGCACCCGGCCACCGTAGGTGTCGAAGATCCGCCCCACGGTCGGCCCGAGCAGACCCATGGCCAAGCCACCGGGCATGACCAGCAGACCGGTCATCAGCGGGGACAGACCGCGCACCGTCTGCAGGTAGAGCGGCAGCAGGATCATCGAGCCCATCATCGCCAGGAACGCGATCGCCATCAGGACCAGCGACTTGGTGAAGGTGGGGTGCAGGAACGCGCGCAGGTCCAGCAGCGGCGATCCGACCCGCTGCAGCCGGAGCTGACGGAGCACGAACGCGAGGATCAGCAGGGCACCGAAGGCGGCGATGACGACCGGACGCCCGACCTCACCCTCGGCGAACCGGCTCAGCCCGTAGACGAGCGAGCCGAACCCGAGCGCGGCGATCACCACGGAGGCCCAGTCCACGCTCGACTCCGCGGGCTCGTTGACGTTCTCCAGCCGGCGCAGCCCGGACCAGGCGACGCCGACGGCGATCGGCAGGACCAGCAGGAAGAGCAGTCGCCACGAGCCGAAGCCGAGGATCAGCCCGGAGATCGTCGGGCCCAGCGCCGGCGCGACCGAGATCGCCATGGTGACGTTGCCCATCACCCGACCCCGGTCGTTCTCGTCGACCACCGTCATCAGCGTGGTCATCAGCAGCGGCATCATCACCGCGGTGCCGGCGGCCTGGATGACCCGGCCGGCGAGCAGGATCCCGAAGACCGGCGCGATCGCCGAGATCAGGGTGCCGGCGATGAAGACACCCATCGCCGTGGCGTACGCGGTCCTGGTCGTCACCCGCTGCAGGAACCAGCCGGTCACCGGGATCACCGACGCCATGGTCAGCATGAACGCGGTCGAGACCCACTGAGCGGCATGCTCGGTGACCCCGAAGCTGTTCATCAGGTTCGGGATCGCGTTGAGCATGATCGTCTCGTTGAGGATCACCACGAAGGTGGCCAGCACGAGCAGGGTGATGACGGCAGGCGTACGCCGCTTCTCACCGTCGAGTGGACGGTGCGATGTTGTGACGGCAGCAGTCATGACGAGTTCCTCGGGTCGTACGCAGGGGCCCGGTGCCGCCCGCTCTATACATAGATCGAACGGGCGAGGCCGATTTCGACATCACGCCACGAGAAACTTTTCGAGCCCCCCGGCAGTGACACTCAATGGTCCCTTGTTGAACCGGGGAGAGTCGAACGATATTCCGTACGTCACAAGTCCGTACGTCACACCGCCGGCGTCACAGAGTGAAGATGACCTTCCCGAAGAGATCACCGGCGTGCATCGCCTCGAAGCCGGCCTTGGCCTCGGTCAGCGCCATGGTGCGGTCGATCAGCGGGCGGGTGCCGGTGGCCTCGAGCAGCGAGACCAGGCTGGCCAGCTCGTTGCGGGTGCCCATCGTCGAGCCGATCACCTTCAACTGCAGGAAGAAGATGTTGGTCAGCATCGCGTCGTCGAGGTTCGCCCCGGACGTGGTGCCGCTGATGATGATCGCCCCACCCGGACGCAGCGAGCGCACCGAGTGCTTCCAGGTCGCCCGGCCGACGGTCTCGATCACCGCGTCGACCTTGACCGGCAGCCTCTCCCCCGACGGCAGGGCCTCGTGGGCACCGAGCTCGAGGGCGCGCTTCTGCTTCGCCTCGTCACGCGAGGTCGCGTAGACCTTGAGGCCGGCCGCCCGCGCGAGCGTGATCGCCGCGGTCGCCACTCCCCCGCCGGCGCCCTGCACCAGGACCGAGTCGCCGGCCTTGAGCCCGCCCTGGGTGAACAGCATCCGGTAGGCCGTCAGCCATGCCGTCGGCAGACAGGCGGCCTCCTCGAACGACATCCCGGCGGGCTTCGGCACGACGTTGCGCCGCGGCACGATGACCTTCTCGGCGAAGGTGCCCTGGTGACGCTCGGAGAGCAGCGACCGCTTCGGGTCGAGGGTCTCGTCGCCGGTCCAGTCGGGCGAGGAGATCACCGAGTGCACCACGACCTCGTTGCCGTCCTCGTCGAGGCCGGCCGCGTCGCAGCCCAGGATCATCGGCAGCGCCTCGGCCTTGAGCCCGACCCCCTGCAGCGACCACAGGTCGTGGTGGTTGAGCGAGGCCGCCTTGACGGTGACCGTCGTCCACCCGTCCGGAGCGACAGGGTCGGGCCGCTCCCCCAGCACGAGGCCGGAGATCGGATCGTCGGATGAGAACTTCTCGGCGTACGCAGCGAACATGCGCCCGACCCTACCGACCACGCCCCGCCGAGTCGGCCCGTCTTGACAGTCAGACCCTCCGAGTCGGCGCGTTAGAACGCGCCGACTCGGCATGTCAGGCGCGGGCGACCCCGTCAGCCCTCGCTGCCTCGGCGACCGCAGCGGAGACGGCGGGGCCGACGCGGGGGTCGAACGGCTCGGGGATGATCTTGTCCGCGGAGAGCTCGTCACCGACCAGAGCGGCCAGCGCCTGCGCGGCGGCGAGCTTCATCCCCTCGGTGATCGAGGAGGCGTGCACGTCGATCGCACCCCGGAAGATGCCGGGGAAGGCGAGGACGTTGTTGATCTGGTTGGGGAAGTCCGAGCGGCCGGTCGCGACGATGCTGGCGTACTTGTGCGCCACGTCGGGGTGGATCTCCGGGTTCGGGTTGGCCATCGCGAAGACGATGGCCTGCGGGGCCATGGTCGCGACGAGCTCCTCGGGGACGGTGCCGCCGGAGACACCGACGTAGACGTCGGCGCCGGACAGCGCGTCGGCCAGCGAGCCCGAGCGGCCGGTGACGTCCGCGGTCACCTCGGCGATCGCCTTCTTCGACGCGGTCAGGTCCGAGCGGGTGGAGGAGATGACGCCCTTGCGGTCGAGCAGGGCGAGGTCCTTGATGCCGAACTCGAGCAGGATCTTGGCGACCGCGACCCCGGCGGCGCCGGCACCGGAGATGACCACGCGGGTCGACTCCGGGTTGCGGCCGGTCAGCTTCAGCGCGTTCATCAGCGCGGCCAGCGTGACCACGGCGGTGCCGTGCTGGTCGTCGTGGAAGACCGGGATGTCGAGCGCCTCCTTGAGGCGGTCCTCGATCTCGAAGCAGCGCGGTGCGGAGATGTCCTCGAGGTTGATCCCGCCGAAGCTCGGCGCCATCCGGATGACGGTCTCGACGATCTCGTCCACGTCGGTGGTGTCCAGGCAGATCGGGATCGAGTCGACGCCGCCGAACTCCTTGAACAGGACCGCCTTGCCCTCCATCACCGGCATCGCGGCGGCCGGGCCGATGTCACCGAGACCGAGCACCGCGGTGCCGTCGGTGACGACCGCGACGGTGTTGGGCACCCAGGTGTAGGTGTGGGCCAGCTCCGGGTTCTCGGCGATCGCGGTGCAGACCCGGGCGACACCGGGGGTGTAGGCCATCGACAGCGATGCCTTGTCGGAGACCGATGCGGTCGCCGCGATCGCCATCTTGCCGCCGCGGTGAAGCTCGAACACCGGGTCGCCGTCATAGGCGGTGCTCTCGGTGGACAGGGTGGACTCGGTCATAGGGGGCCTCCAGAAAACTACGGACTCGGACGTCGGGCGGTCGAACGCGAGCCGAAGGGTGGAGCCGCGCAAGGCGCCATCTACAGGGATGTGATGCCCGGATGGCAGTTTCCCACAGGCTACCGGAGGAAGCGGTTGATGTTTCCTACAGGTGACGAAGCCCTCATCTGGAGCCCTCATCCAGAGACTCACCCAGGAAACGTGGGCGTGGCCAGAGTCGGGCCACGACGACGCCGAGCACGTCGGAGTCCGCGACGGGCCCCCGGTGACGGGAGTCGATCACCCCGGGAGCGGCCGGGTTGTCCGAGAGCAACCACCACCCCGGGCGCCCGGAGACGGTCGTACGCCGCTCCACCGCCCGCTTCACCACGACCGCCCCGTCGGCGAGCCGAGCGACGACCACGGACCCGGGCTTCGGCGTACGTCCGTAGGAGACCCACAACCGGTCTCCCGCTCGCAGCGTCGGCTCCATCGAGACCCCTACGACCTTCGCCATCCCCCAGCTGTGTCGGGGTGCCCTGGCCGCGATGTCTTCCATGCGGAGTAGTGTCGCAATCCGTAGGACACATGAACACTCTTTGAGAGGACCCGCATGTTCGCGCGACTTTTCGCTCCCACCATCGAGGTCTCGGCCCACTGCGACCTGCCCTGCGGCGTCTACGACCCCGCCCAGGCCCGCATCGAGGCCGAGTCCGTCAAGGCCGTCATCGCCAAGGCCCTGGACAGCGACGACCCCGACTTCCGCACCCGCGCGGTGATCATCAAGGAGCAGCGCTCCGAGCTGGTCAAGCACCACCTCTGGGTGCTGTGGACCGACTACTTCAAGCCCCCGCACTTCGAGGCCTACCCCCAGCTCCACACCCTCGTCAACGAGGCCACCAAGCTCGCCGGCGCCTCCGGCACCAAGGGCACCCTCGACCTCGAGGTCGCCGACAAGCTCCTCGCCAAGATCGACGAGATCGCCGAGATCTTCTGGGCCACCAAGAAGGCCTGAGGAACGAAGGCCGACTTGCGAGAAGCCAGATCACGGCGTCAGCCGGGATCTGAAGACAAGAAGGCCTGAGCCTCGACTCAGCCCGTACGCCACAGCCGCTCCGTTCACGGAGCGGCTGTGGTGCGTTAACGGCGCGGCGAGGCCGGTCTCGTTGCATAATCGTCGGGACTCCCACAGAAGGACTGATAAACCCAGATGCCCCAGGTCGAGCTGCGCCTTCCCGCAGAAGGCGCTTACGTCTCCGTGCTGCGTACGACCACCGCCGCGCTCGCCGCGCGCCTCGACTTCACGCTCGAGGACATCGAGGACCTGCGGATGGCGGTCAGCGAGGCGGCGGCGATCTGCCTGGAGTGCGCCGCGGACGCCGCTGACCTGGACGTCGTCTTCGACCTGGGCGAGGACACCATCGGAGTCACCGTGACCACGACCTGCGACGCCGAGGCGGAGATCGACGAGGAGAGCTTCGCCTGGCAGGTACTCACCACGCTGGCCAGGGAGGTCACCGCCACCCCCGACGGTGATCAGCTCAGGATTTCCCTGGTCGCGGGAGCGACCCCGCTTGGAGCCGCGCGCTGACATGGCGCAGGAGACGATTCGGTCGTCGAGGTCCAGGAGCACCAGCGAGGTGGATGACGCCCGCGCCCGCTCCCGGGAGCTCTTCAGGGCCCTCGCCGGGCCGGACCTGCCCGACGCGGAACGGACCGCCGCTCGCGACGAGCTGGTCCACCTCAACATGGCGCTGGTCGAATACTGCGCCTCCCAGTTCTACGGCCGCGGCGAGCCGCACGAGGACCTCGTCCAGGTCGGGGTCGTGGGCCTCCTCAACGCCGTCGACCGCTATGACCTCTCCCGTGACGTGGAGTTCTCGACGTACGCGGTACCCACGATCCTCGGCGAGATCAAGCGCTACTTCCGCGACAGCCGGTGGGCCGTCAGCGTGCCGCGCCGTCTTCGGGACCTGCAGCAGAACCTCCGCGACGCCACCGCGGAGCTCTCCCAGGAGCTCGGCCGCTCCCCCACGGCCCGCGACCTCGCCACCCGGCTCGGGGTCAGCCTGGAGACCGTCGTCGAGGGCCTGGAGTCCAGCAATGCGTACGCAGCGCTGTCCCTCGACTCCGAGAGCGACGAGACCGCGCCGATGCTCGACTCGCTGACCGCCCACGACCTGCGCCTGGACGACGTCGAGGTGCGGGAGTCGATCAAGCCGGTGCTCGACAGCCTCTCCGCCCACGAGAAGCAGGTGCTGATGCTGAAGTTCTTCCGCAACAAGACCCAGACCGAGATCGCCGCCGAGCTCGGGGTCTCCCAGATGCAGGTCTCCCGGCTGCTCAACCGCTCGCTCGCCCAGCTCCGCAAGGCGCTGGAGGAGGACTAGATCAGCGCTCCTCGAGCGCGGCGATGCTCGGCGGTGCGAAGATGCCGACGAGGGCGACGACCGCGACCAGCGCCAGCCCGCCCGCGATCGTGAGATCGTCGCGGAGGTTCCAGGCCAGACCGAGCACGATCAGCTGGACGAGCACCAGCGGCGCCCGCGCCCACGACTCCAGTCGCCAGAACATGGCGGCACACCAGCCGATGCCGGCGGCGCAGAGCAGGAAGAACAGCCCGCCCGCGATCGCGGTCGTGAGCGAGGCGGCGTCGGGGATGCGTACGAACTCCAGCGCTCCCCACACCAGCATCGCCGCGGTCTCGACGCCTGCGGCGATCACGGTCAGCAGGAGGGTCCAGGGGCGATGCGGCGCGGTCACCTCAGCAGCCTAGAACCCTCGCCAAGCCTCAGAAAATCCGCAGTAGCATACACCACGGGATTTGCGGGTAACTCACCGCGTTACCGAATTGTCTAGCCCCAGGAAGACTGAGTGTTACGGTCCGGTGACGAACCAGACACTGGTTAGGGGTTGTTTCGGCGTCCATTTCTTGGAACTCTAGAGACCAGCACGCACGTGAAGACATTCACACATCCCCGCCACGTGCCGACTCGCAGGGTCTCGAACCACCAGGGCCTTGCCCATCCTACGTCAGAAAGAGGGTCTACCCAGCCATGGATTGGCGCCACCGTTCGGCTTGTCTCGATGAAGACCCGGAACTGTTCTTCCCCATCGGAAACACCGGTCCGGCCATCCTCCAGATCGAGGAAGCCAAGCAGGTCTGCCGGCGTTGCGACGTCCGGGAGCAGTGTCTTCAGTGGGCTCTTGAGGCCGGTCAGGACCACGGCGTGTGGGGTGGACTGAGCGAGGACGAGCGTCGTGCGCTGAAGCGCCGCAACGCTCGCTCCCGTGTCCGCACCGCCGTCTGACCAAGCCCTAGAGGCCATCAACCCCTAGCGTTCCACCTAGAGCTCCAACGGCAGCTCGACCGCAGCTCTCGCCCCATGGCCATCAGGCCGGGGCCCCAACGAGAGCCGGCCCCCGAGCTCGCCTTCGACGAGAGTCTTCACGATCGACAACCCCAAGTTTGTCGATGTGTCGAGACTGAACCCGTCGGGTAGTCCATGACCGTCATCCTCGATGGTCACCTGGAGATGCCCGGCGGGTTGCTGTCGTACGGACATCACGATCTTGCCGGTCTCGGGATCGCCCGGACCGTTGCCGCGGTAGCCGTGCTCGACTGCGTTCTGCAGCAGCTCGGTGACGACCATCGCCATCGGCGTGGCCACCTCCGAGGGCAGCGACCCGAAGGATCCCTCCCGGCGCACCCGCACCGCGACGCCGACCGAGGTGACCTCTCCGACCATGGAGGCGAGCCGGTCGGCGATCTCGTCGAACTCGACGGTCTCCTCGACGGCCTGCTGGGAGAGGATCTCGTGGACCAGTGCGATGGATCCGACACGCCGTACGGCCTCGTTCAGCGCATCTTGTGCGACACCGGAGTCGACCCGGCGAGACTGCATCCGGAGCAGCGCGGCCACGGTTTGTAGGTTGTTCTTCACCCGATGGTGGATCTCGCGGATCGTCGCATCCTTGGTGACGAGCTCACGATCGCGTCGGCGCAGGTCGGTGACGTCGCGCAGCAGCACCAGCGCACCGATCGCCTCGCCACGTGGCCGCAGCGGGATCGAGCGCATGATGATCGCCATCACCCCGGTGTCGATCTCGGTGTCCCGGTGCGCCCGACCGCCGAGGACGGCGCTCAGCGTCTCCTCGTCGGGGCGCTTGCGCGGCGGCACCAGGGCGCGGGTCATCCCGGCCAGGGACTGGCCGGCGAGGTCGCCGGAGAGTCCCAGCCGGCGGAAGACCGAGAGCGCGTTGGGGCTGGCGTAGTCGACGACGCCGTCGGCGTCCACCCGCACGAACCCGTCCCCCACCCGAGGGGTGTCGGTGTGGTCGCTGCGCTGGCCCACCGCAGGGAAGTAGCCGTTGGCCACCATCTGGGTCAGGTCGGCAGCGGTCTGCAGGTAGGAGAGCTCGAGCTTCGAGGGCGTGCGTACGCCGAGGAGGTTGGTGTTGCGGCTCAGCACCGCGATGATCCGGCCGGCGCGTCGTACGGGGATGGTCTCGACCCGCACCGGGAGGTCGTCGCGCCACTCCGGGTCACCCTCACGGACGAGCCTGCCGGCGTCGACGGCGTCGTCCAGGGTGGCGTGGCGCCCCTTCGGCACGAACATGCCGACGATGTCGTCCACATAGGCCGTGGGACCGGTCGTGGGACGCATCTGACCCGCCGCCCAGAAGCCGTTCCCGGACTTGTCCGGAAGCCACAGCACCAGGTCGGCGAAGGAGAGGTCGGCCAGGATCTGCCAGTCGGCCATGAGCAGCTGAAGCCACTCGACATCGTCGCTGTCGAGTTCGGTGTGGCTCTGGGCGAGCTCACTCAGGGTGGGCACGCGGACAGCGTAGATGTAGACCTTGGTAGGGCATTGCGCGGGTCGGTGGTCGGCGCGTGGCCGGGTTTGGCAGGATGTTCCCCATGTCGGAGGCGTACTGGCGGGAGGTCCATTCAACCGGTCTCGCCGTACCCACCGACCGGCCGCTGGGTGACCTCACCATCGAGCTCACCCGGATGCTCGGCGACCCGGATCCGGACGTACGCAGCGGGCTGGCCGTGCCGGCCCTGTCGACGTGGATCCAGCGCGGCGTCTACGACGACCTGCTCGGGGGTCTGGGCGACGGCATGGCGGCCGGCCTTGTGGTCGGTCTCGGCGACTCCGGCAACAACGGCGTCTTCCGCCGAGCCTCCTCGGTCGAGGCCCTGGCCCAGTGCATCGCCCGCGACAACGCCCGCTCGCTGGTGCGCGCGGAGAAGGTGCTGGAGTGGGGCGACCGGATCGCCACCTGGCTGCTGCGCGAGCGCGACCTGCGTGCCTTCGTTCCCGAGCGTGGCTGGGCGCACGCGGTAGCCCGCGGTGCCGACGCGCTCGGCACCCTGGCCGCCTCCGAGCACCTCGGCAAGCCCGAGCTGACGGTGATCCTCGACGTGGTCGCCGACCGGGTGCTCGCCCGGGGGGACACCATCTACGCTCACGGCGAGCCCGACCGGCTGGCGGCGGCCACGATGTCCGTGCTGCGCCGCAACCTGGTCCCGCTCAACATCATGGAGCCATGGATCAACCGGATCGTCACCGTCGCCACCGCCACCCCGGAGACGCCCGACCGTGACCCGTTCCTGCTCACCGGCAACGCCGAGGCGTTCCTGCGGGCCCTCTACATCCAGCTCGCGCTCAGCAACGACATCCCGCAGATCCGCGGCGACCTGCTGCTGGTCGTCGTCGCCGCGCTGAAGAAGTCGAACGCCACCTACCTGACGTGACTGAGGGTCGAGATTCGCCCTCCCGCACCTGGGTTTGAGAGACTGTGCCGAGGCCCCTCGGGGTCTACGTACCCCAATGGAGGAGATCATCATGGGCAAGACTGGCCGCAAGCGCCGCGCGCGCCGCAAGAAGGGCGCGAACCACGGCAAGCGCCCCAACAGCTGACCACAGCTGTAAAAGACGTGAGAGCCCCAGCCGATTCGGCTGGGGCTCTCGTCGCATCTATGGCCCAATGATGCGGGCCGTCAGGACCTGGTGCGGAGCTCCTGGATCTGGACCATGATCTTCGCGCGCAGGTCGCCCGGGGCGACCTCGGTGCACGAACGCGCCACGACTGCCTTGACGATGCGCTGCTGGTCGTACGTCTCCAGGCACGGGTTGCAGGTCTGCAGGTGGTGCTTGACCTGGTCGGCGTCCGCCGCGGTCAGCTCGTTGTCGATCAGGAAGACGATCTGCTCGAGGAAGTCCGCGCAGTCGGTCGGTGACGCGTCATGTTTGTGGGCACTCATGACGCACCTCCACGAGCGCCGGTGAGGTCGTTGGTGCGGACGTAGTCCGAGAGAAGATCGCGCAGCTGGCGCCGACCGCGGTGAAGCCGCGACATCACGGTGCCGATCGGGGTTTCCATGATCTCGGCGATCTCCTTGTAGGCGAATCCCTCGACATCGGCGAGGTAGACAGCGAGCCGGAACTCCTCCGGGAGGCGCTGCAGCGCGTCCTTCACCTGAGAGTCGGGCAGGTGCTCGAGCGCCTCCATCTCCGCGGACTTCAGACCGGTCGAGCTGTGCGACTCGGCCCGCGCCAGCTGCCAGTCCTCGACGTCCTCGGACATCGACTGCTGCGGCTGGCGCTGCTTCTTGCGGTAGGTGTTGATGAAGGTGTTCGTGAGGATGCGGTAGAGCCAGGCCTTCAGGTTGGTGCCGGGCTTGAACTGATGGAAGGAGGAGTAGGCCTTGGCGAACGTCTCCTGCACCAGGTCTTCCGCATCGGACGGGTTGCGGGTCATCCGCATCGCCGCCGAGTAGAGCTGGTCGAGGAAGGGCAGCGCGTCCCGCTCGAAGCGCAGCGCGCGCTCCTCGGGTGTCTCGGTGGCCAGGTCGACGACCTCGTCGTTGTTGTCGCTCATCACGTCCCAGGGTACGCGCGCGACCATCGGGGCGCTCATCGGCGACATATTCGCCACCGGGCGTTCGAGCAGAATGGTCATGTTGCGTGAACGCCGCGACGGCCGCCAAACATTCCCTGCTGTCCGCGGACCCGGCCGACCGCTGCCTCAGGACGTCTGCAGGACGAACATGCTCCATGAGGCCGGAGGCAACTCGGCCTCGAGCGCGCTACCCACGACCTTCGCCGAGTCGTACGCCTTCGGCACCACCCGGTCGGGATCCTCCATGCTGTTCACCGCGAACAGGTCCTCGCCACCCAGGACCGTCGCCTCGACCAGCTCCACGTGGCCGAAGTAGCGCACGTCGGTGGAGAAGGCCACGGCCTCCGACGGGTGCCGGTTGACGACGAACACCGCCACACGGCCGTTCTCCGGATCGTGGGTCGCCACGGCGTCGAGGACCGAGACGTCGCCGTGCTTGGCGGTCGCCATCGTCGGAGCGACCACCCGCGGCTCGAGGACCTCACCCTGCGCGAACCGGGCAGTCAGCGAGAACGGGTGGAAGATCGACTGCCGCCACGCCGGCCCGCCGGGCTCGCACCTGATCGAGCCGATGGTGTTGACCAGCTGGGCCTGGCAGGCGGCGGTCACCCGGTCGCTGTGCTTGAGCAGCGTGATGAGCAGAGAGCCGACGACGACGGCGTCGAGCGCCGTGTACGCGTCCTCGCTGAGCCGAGGCGCGAAGGTCCACTCCTTCGGCATGCCCTCCTGCTGGAACTTCTTCAGGTACCAGACGTTCCACTCGTCGAAGGAGATGTTGATCCGCTTCGGCGAGGAGAGCTTCGCCCCGATGTGGTCGGCGGTCGCGACGACCTCCCGGATGAAGAGGTCCATGTCGACCGACGAGGCGAGGAAGCTTGCGACGTCGTCGCCCTCGAGCTCGTAGTAGGCGTGCGCCGAGACGAAGTCCACCACGTCGTAGGCGTGCTCGAGCACCGTCGCCTCCCACGCGCCGAAGGTCGGCATCGACCGACCTGAGCTGCCGCAGGCGACCAGCTCGAGGTCGGCGTCGTACTGACGCATGCCGCTGGCCACCTCCTTGGCCAGGCGGCCGTACTCCTCGGCCGTCTTGTGGCCCAGCTGCCAGGGGCCGTCCATCTCGTTGCCAAGACACCACATCCGGATGCCGTACGGCTCGATGGCACCGTGCGCGATACGACGCTCGGACAGCTCGGTTCCGCTGGGGTGGTTGGCGTACTCGAGCAGCTCGAGCGCCTCCGGCAGGCCGCGCGTCCCCAGGTTCACCGCCATGATGGGCTCGATAGCGGCCTTCCTCGCCCAGGCCATGAACTCGTCGAGACCGAACGCGTTGGTCTCGATGGTCCGCCACGCCGGGTCAAGGCGGGTCGGCCGCTGGTCGCGCGGCCCCACTCCGTCCTCCCACTTGTAGCCGGAGACGAAGTTGCCCCCGGGGTAGCGAACAACGGTCACCCCGAGCTCGCGTACGAGATCCAGTACGTCACCTCGCAGGCCGTCGCCGTCCGCCGTCGGATGCCCCGGCTCGAAGATGCCGCCGTAGACACATCGACCCATGTGCTCTACGAACGACCCGAAGATCCTCCTGTTGACGGGGGCGACGGTGAACGCGGGATCGATCGCGAGCTTGCCGTTCTCCATGGGTTCCTCTCTCTGGTCCGGGGCAGCGGCAGCTGCAGCTACTCGAGCTCGTTCTCCAGATCGGCCTGCGCCTGCTCCAGCGCCTCCTTGGCCGGGACACCGTCCCCGAAGATCTGGTTGTACGTGCTGGTCGTGAACACCTCGTCGACCTTGGGCAGGTTCGGGTCCGCGAAGGACTCGTAGTGGCCGATGTCGCCCTTGACCTGGTTGAGCACGTCGAAGAGGTTGGTCCGGAAGTACTTGTTGTACTTGTTCTCCGGGTTGTGGGTGACCTCCTTGTCCTCCCACACCGACATGTTCACCGGGTCGAAGCCGAGCTCCTCCCAGACGGCGACGTTGGCCTCGGGCGACAGCTTCGCGAAGGCGAGCCACTCCATCGCGAACTCCTTGTTCGGGGAGCTGTCGATCACCGCCGTGCCGGTGCCACCGCCACCGATCGTCGCGACCTCACCGCCCTCGATGACCGGCGCCGGCGCGATCGCGACGTCGCCGGCCAGGTCGGGCATGTAGTCGACGAACCGGGAGGTGTACCAGGCCGGGTAGACGACGGCCGCGTACTCGCCGTCGTTGATGGGACCGTAGGCCTCCTCGATGTCCGGGCTGCCACCCGGGATGGTCGAGAGCGCGCCGGCCTTCTGCATCTCCTGCAGCAGCTCGACCGCCTCCACGACCTTCGGGCTGTTCACGGTGACATTGCCGTCCTCGTCGAACAGGTTGCCACCGAGCTGCGCCATGACCAGCGGCTGCATGATGTTGGTGTCGGTGGTGGCGATGCCGAACGCCTTGCCGGTCGCCTTGTTGTACTTGGCGCCGGCCGCCTTGAAGTCGTCCCAGGTCTCGATGGTCGTGTAGTCGACCCCGGCCTTCTCCAGCAACGGGACGTTGTAGAAGGCCACCTGGGCCCCGACGTGGGTCGGGAAGCCGAGCTGCTTCCCCTCCCGGTTGTACAGGTCCATCCGGGCCTGCACGATGTCGTCCTCGTACGGCTCGGCGGCCTCGGACAGCTCCGCCAGCGGCGTACGCCCGTCCTCGGTGACGAAGTTGGAGAACTTGTTCACCTCGATGTCCACGACGTCCGGGAGCCCCTTGCCGGAGTTCACCGCCAGCTGGAGCTTGTTGTGCATCTCGTCGTACGGGAAGACCGTGACGTCGAGCTTGATCTCCTTGTCGGGGTTCTTCTCGTTCCACTCCTCGGCCATCGCCTCGTAATAGGTGCCGTGCAGCTCGGCGAACACCCACATGTCGATGCTGGTGCGGCCATCGGCGTCAGGTCCGCCTTCGTCCTCGGAGCCGCCGCAGGCGCTCAGCGCGAGCGTCGCGGCGAGTCCTGCGGCGAGGAGGGAGGTGATTCTCCGCGTTGTCGTCATGGTTCTCTCCATCTGTGAGGTTGTGCAAGGGGTCACCCCTTGAGCGCCCCGGCCGTCATCCCAGCGACGAAGAACCGCTGGAACAGCAGGAACAGCACCAGGACGGGAAGGAGCGAGAACAAAGATCCGATGATGAGAAGCTCGTAGTTGTTCTCATGCGGGGTGAGCAGGGTGTTGAGCCCGATCGGAAGGGTGAACTTCGACTCCGACCGCAGCACCAGCAGCGGCCAGAGGAAGTTGTTCCAGATGATCATCCCGTTGAGGATGGCCATCGCCGCGAACGCCGGTTTCGCCACCGGCACCACGATCTTGAAGAAGATGCCGAACTCCGTGGCGCCGTCCATGCGGCCCGCTTCGAGCAGATCCTTCGGGATGCCGAGGAAGTACTGCCGGAAGTAGAAGATCGTCACCGACGCGGCCAGGAACGGCAGCACGATCACCGAGTAGGAGTCGGCCAGGCCGACGTCGTTCACCAGCACGTACAGCGGCAGCATCATGATCTCGAACGGCACGGCCATGAGCAGCAGCACGGCGATGAACAGCGCGGTCTTGCCCTTGAAGTCGTAGACCGCGAAGCCGTACGCCACGAACGAGCTGACCAACAGCGTCCCGGCCACCTGCACGACGGTGAGCAGGATCGAGTTGGCGAACCAGCGGAAGTACGGCCCGGAGTCGGTGAAGAGCATCACGTAGTTGTCCAGCGACAGCGAACCGAGGTCGATGTCGAAGGAGAGTCCCCGCCGGATGACGTCGTTGCCGTCCTGGAACGTCGCCACGAACATGATCAGCAGCGGAGCGAGCACGACAAGGGTCAGCACCAGCAGGAAGATCGTCATCAGGAGCGCGGTCTGGACCGAGCCGTGGAGCCAGTACGGCAGCTGGACCTTCGTACGGGGAGTCGGCTCGGCGCTCATCGCGCGCTCTCCTTCTTGAAGGTTCCGCTGAACGTGAGGAACGTCAGGTTGATGGTCATGATGACCACGAGCAGCACGACACCGACCGCGGAGGCGAAGCCGGGGTCGTTCTGCTCTATCCCCCGCCGGTAGAGGTAGCCGATCACCGTGAGCCCCTGGTCGTTGGGCGAGGCGTTGCCGCGGTAGAGCATGAAGCTCTCCAAGAACATCGCCAGACCGCCGTAGACGCTGATGGTGGTGACGTAGACGATGGTCGGCTTCAGGTTGGGCAGGGTGATGTGGAAGAACTGCTGCAGCCTGCTGGCCCCGTCGATGGTGGCGGCCTCGTAGTACTCCTCCGGGATGGCCTGCATGCCGGCGAGGAAGTAGAGGATGTTGACGCCGGTCCAGCGCCACATCGCCAGCGCCAGCAGGGCGATCAGCCCGCCGGTGTCGATGCGCAGCCACCGGACCGGCTCGAGGCCGAACACCCCGACGATCTGGTTCATCAGTCCGGTGCCGGTCTCGGCGAACATCAGCCGGAAGATGATCCCGGCGACGACGACGGAGGTCAGCGCCGGCACGAACATCGAGGCCTTGAAGACCGCCTTGACGCGCTCGCTGCCGATCTTGGAGTTGATGAGCGCGGCCAGCACCAGCGGGATCGGGATCAGGAGCGCGATGGTCAGCACCATGTAGCGGGCGCTGTTGAACATCGCCTTCCAGAAGAGCCGGTCCTCCCAGAGCCGCTGGTAGTTGTCCAGACCGATGAAGGCGGCCTGCCCGAACACCACCTCCTGGGTGCTCAGCAGGAACGTGCGCGCGAGCGGGAGCAGCCAGAAGGCGAGCAGCGTGATCACGAACGGCGCGATGAAGAGGTAGGGCGCCGCTCTCTGCGAGTACAGCAGCCGCCGGAGAACGACCATCTGAAGGCTCCTCTTCGCTGAGGTATCCCGCCGCGTCGGCGCACCGAACCGCCGATTTACGACGATGCACGCCTCTCACCAGCGGGTTTACCACGTGGTAATCAGCGCATATCCTTGTCCTGCACTCAGACGCTGTCAAGACCCGAACGTGACATTCGCCACACGGAGCGTCCGAAAGGGCAGGCGGCGTCGAGCGAAAACAGCGATGTAGGCTGCCCCTGAACCGGGGGCACGAGGGAACACGAGGCGACGATGGCTGTGACGATGCGCGAAGTCGCGGCCATTGCCCGTGTCTCGCCCAAGACCGTGTCCAATGTGGTGAACGACCATCCGAACGTGCACCCGGACACGCGCGCCCGCGTGCAGAAAGCGATCGCCGAGCTGGGCTATCGGCCGAACCATTCCGCGCGCGGCCTGCGCTCCGGCCGCACCGGCGTCATCGGGCTGGCGGTCCCGGAGCTGAGGCAGGCCTACTTCGCCGAGCTGGCCGATGCGGTGATCGCGGCGGCGGCCAAGCGCGGACTGAGCGTCATCGTCGGACAGCTCGGAGGCGACCGCGAGCACGAGATCGAGCTCCTCACCCACGGGCTCCCCCAGACCGACGGCCTGCTCTTCAGCCCCGAGCGACTCGGCACCGAGGACCGCGACCTGTTGGCGTACGTCGACTTCCCGCTGGTCATGCTGGGAGAGTGGATCTTCGGCGGACCCACCGACCACGTGACGATGCACAACGTCAGCGCGGCCCGCGCAGCCGTCGAGCACCTGATCGCTCTGGGACGCCGGCGGATCGCCGTCATCGGCGCCCATCCCGACGACGAGACCCGGGTGATGGGGCCCTCGAACCTTCGGATCCAGGGCTACCGAGAGGCTCTGGCGGCTGCCGGGATCAAGCACGACCCCCGACTCGAGCGCGTCGTCGCGCCCTGGCATCCGGAGGACGGCGCCGACGCGGCGCGACAGCTGATCGAGTCAGGGCTGGAGTTCGACGCCATCTTCACCCTGACCGACTCGCTCGGGCTGGGCGCGCTCCGAGCTCTCGGTGAGGCGGGGCGCGTCGTGCCCGACGATGTGGCCGTGATCGGCTTCGACAACATCACCATCAGCCACCTCACCGTCCCCTCCCTCTCCAGCATCGACCCCGGCCGTGCGGAGATCGCGGAGACAGCGGTCAGCATGCTCGTCGAGCGCATCGAGTGGGGTGCAGGGTCATCGCGGCCGGCACGGCTGCACAAGGCTGCCTACGACGTCATCGTGCGGGAGTCGTCGGGCGGGACCGCCTCCGGGGCAACCAAGGCCACGTCGAGGCAGCCCGGCGCGACCCCTCAGAGACTCAACGGTTGAGCCACGCGAAGGGCTCCTTCCCGACCTCCACCCGGTTGATGAGCCTTCCGACCTCAGCGACCTCGATCTCCACCATGTCGCCGGGCTGAAGACTGAAGCCCATGTCGGGGACGATCCCGGTGCCCGTGGCCAGCGCCGCACCGTCGGGAAAGTCGTTGGCCGCGAACAGGTGGTCGACGAGCTGCTGAATCGGACGTACGAGCCGGCTGGACGATGTCTCCGCCGCGACGACCTCGTGATCACCCCGGCGGACCACCAAGGTGATGGCGAGGCCGGTGGCGTCAGGGACCTCCCACACGGGCCTGATGCCGGCCGCGAGCGCTGCTGCGCCTGCGTACACCTTGGCCTGGGGCAGGTAGAGCGGGTTCTCACCCTCGATCGAGCGGGAGCTCATGTCGTTGCAGACCGTGTAGCCGATGATCTCGCCGTGGGCGTTGATCACGACGGCCAACTCCGGCTCGGGTACGTCGTGGCCGGAGTCGGCCCGGATGCCGACCGGCTCGCCATCGGTGACCAGGCGCCAGGCCGGCGCCTTCGGGAACAGCTCGGGCCGCTGCGCGGAGTAGACCTTGTCGTAGACCGACTGCTCGGCGCTCTCCTCCATCCGGGCACTGCGCGAGCGGGCATAGGTGACGCCCGCGCACCACAGCTCGGTCCTCCCGTCCAGGGGAGCGAGCAGACGTACGGACGCGACCGGGACCGGCGCAGCGGAGGCCGACTCCACGGTGGCCCGCAGCTCGTCGTGCGGCATCGCGAGGAGATCCGCCATGGATCCGACACCGCTCACCGGGGTGATCGAGTCGTCCCTGCGTACGCCGACCCGCGGACCGTTCCCGCCGTCGTATCGGACAAGGTGCATCGGCTGCTCCTCAGTGGTTGTCGCGTGGGGTGCCCTTGGTCTGCGCCACGCGCTGATACGTCACCGCAGGCTCCAGGACCATGCCGTCGGCGAGCTGGCCGACCATGGACCGCTGGATCTCCTGCCACGGGGTCTGCGACTCCGGTACCGCGAACTCACCGACCGCCTCGCGCCGCGCGGCCAGCCCCTCGTCCGAGACCAGCATGTCCGCTCGTCCGGTGTCGAGATCGATCCGGACACGATCGCCGGTACGCAGCAGCGCCAGGCCTCCTCCGGCGGCGGCCTCGGGCGAGGCGTTGAGGATCGAGGGCGACCCTGACGTGCCGGACTGGCGACCGTCGCCCACGCACGGCAGCGAGTGCACGCCCCGCTCGATGAGTGCGGCGGGAGGCTGCATGTTGACGACCTCGGCCGAGCCGGGATAGCCGATCGGGCCGACACCCCGGATGAACAGGATGCACCCCTCGTCGATCTCGAGCGAGGGGTCGTCGATGCGGGCGTGGTAGTCCTCGGGCCCTTCGAAGACGATCGCGCGGCCCTCGAACATGTTCGGGTGCTCGGGGTCCGAGAGGTAGCGCTCCCGGAACTCGTCCGAGATCACGCTGGTCTTCATGATCGCGCTGTCGAACAGGTTCCCCGTCATCACGATGAAGCCGGCCCGCTCCACGAGCGGGTTGTCGAAGCCGCGGATCACCTCGGCGTCCTCGCTCCCCGTGTCGCGGCAGTTCTCGCCGATGGTCCGCCCGTTGACCGTGAGCGCATCCTCGTGGATCAGCCCGTGACGCATCAGCTCGTGGACGACGGCCGGCACCCCGCCCGCGCGGTGGAACTCCTCGCCCAGGAACCTGCCGGCCGGCTGCATGTCGACCAGGAGCGGGATCCGATGCCCGACCGTCTCCCACTCCTCGATGCCGAGGGCGACCCCGATGTGCCTGGCGATCGCGTTGATGTGGATCGGAGCGTTGGTGGAGCCTCCGATCGCCGAGTTCACGACGATCGCGTTCTCGAACGCATCCCTCGTCAGGACGTCAGAGGGCTTCAGGTCCTCGTGCACCATCTCGACGATGCGCCTGCCCGTCAGGTAGGCCACCCGACCGCGGTCACGGTGCGGAGCCGGGATGGCGGCTGAGCCGGGCAGGCTCATCCCGAGGGTCTCGGCGAGGCTGTTCATCGTGGCGGCGGTGCCCATGGTGTTGCAGTGGCCGGGCGAGGGCGCAGAGGATGCGATCAGCTCGGTGAACTCAGCCTCGTCGATCTCCCCCGCCGCGAGCATCTCGCGCGCCTTCCAGATGATCGTGCCCGAGCCGATGCGCTCGCCCTTGAGCCAGCCGTTGAGCATCGGCCCGCCCGAGAGCACGATCGCCGGGATGTTCACCGTGGCCGCCGCCATCACGCACGCCGGCGTGGTCTTGTCGCACCCCGTCGTCAGCACCACCCCGTCGAGGGGATATCCGTAGAGGATCTCCACCAGACCGAGGTAGGCGAGGTTGCGGTCCAGCGCCGCCGTCGGTCGCTTCCCCATCTCGTGGATCGGATGCACCGGAAACTCGAACGCGATCCCACCCATCTCCCGGATCCCGTCGCGTACGCGCTGCGCCAGACCGAGGTGGTGCCGGTTGCAGGGCGACAGGTCCGAGCCGGTCTGCGCGATGCCGATCACCGGCTTGCCCGACTGGAGCTCCTCGCGCGTCACGCCCCAGTTCATGTAGCGCTCGATGTAGAGCGCCGTCATCGCGGGATTGTCCGGGTTGTCGAACCAGTCTCGGCTGCGCAGGTGCGGGGCGTTTACCACGTTGTAAACCCTAGCGCCGCCACGCACGGCCTGCCATGGAGATCTGTCTAGGTGATGACCTCGCGGACCAGCCACTCCAGGGTGGACTCGATCAGGATCGCGTCGGCGTCGGCCTGCGTGATCGGGCCACGCTTGCCGACGACGAGGGAATGGTCGGCACCCGGGATCGGGGTGACCTCGATCCCCTCCGGGAACTCCTCCGGCCTACCGAACCTGTCCCGGGTGCCTTGCAGCACCAGCGTCGGCACCCTGGATTCCAGCAGCTCGTAGGCACGCGAGATGCCCGGCTTGGCGATCGGGTGCAGCGGGAAGGCCAGGCAGAGCGCGCCCGCGGCGCCGAACCCGCGCGCCGTACGGACCGCCGAGCGGGCCCCGGCGGAGCGGCCTCCGACCACCAGGGGTGTGCGCACCCGCATCCAGTTGGCGGCCAGGGTCAGCGCCGCGTCGAGGGACTTGGGCGGGGTGGCCACCGGCTTCCCCTTGACCCGCCAGGGCTGCTCGAAGCGGACCACGGTGATGCCCTGGGCCGGCAGCGCGTCGTTGAGCGCCATCAGGTCGTGGGTGTCGATGCCGTTGCCGGCGCCGTGGGAGAGCAGCAGGGTCGCCTGTGGTCGCCGCGCCCGGCGGGTGTAGAGCCGCCCCTGTCCGTAGGGCGTGTCGATCATCTGCGTCGTGGTTCCACCCATGTCATCCCCAGGCTTCCTCGATCGGCAGCGGCTCGACGAGCTCGCGGCCGTTGTTGCGTACGTTGCTCACCAGCGTCGAGACCGGGTAGGCCTCCAGCCGGCCGGGCGCCGCCGGGGTCAGCAGGTCCAGATCGCCCGGACGGGTCGGGTCGAGCCACTGGTCCCAGCGCTCACGTTCGACCATGAGCGGCATCCTGTCGTGGATCCGCCCCAGGGAGTCCTCGGCCTCGGTGGTGATCACCGTGCAGCTCCACAGCCACCGGCCGGGGTCGTCCTCGGCCTTGGCGGGGTCGGGCCACAGCTCGTAGAGCCCGGCCATCGCCAGCACTCCCCCGTCCTTGGGGGTGATGAAGTAGGGCTGCTTGCGGGGCTTGCCCTTCGCGTCCTTGGCCTCGGTGGCGTACCACTCGAAGTAGCCATCGGCCGGCAGCAGGCAGCGGCGCTTGGCGAACGCCCGGCGATAGGCGGGCTTCTCGCCCACCGTCTCCATCCGGGCGTTGATCATCCGGTTGCCGATCTTGACGTCCTTGGCCCAGGACGGGACCAGGCCCCAACGTACGGAACGGAGCTGGCGCTCGCTGGACGCGTCCCCGTCGTCACGCGGCGGGCGCTCGAGGACGGCATAGACATCGTCGGTCGGGGCTACGTTGTAGCTCTCGGTGAGCGGCTCCTGAAGGCGCAACTCATCGATCTCGAACTCCTCGGCCAGCTCGTCGGGTTGGCGGCTGGACGCGTAACGACCGCACATACGTTCACCTTAGCGCCGGGTGCCGGTGGTGTTCGGAGGTATTTCTAGGCTCCGCGGGCGAGCTCGTCGAGCAGGTAGCCCGCTGACCTGTCGTTGTCCGGGAGTCCCTCGATCCAGATCCGGTCGGCGCTGTGCTCGACCATCCGCTTGAGGAGCCCGAGCCGTTTGACCAGCGTCTCGTCACGCGGGGCGACCACGACCATCCGGCTGTGGCCGACCTGTCCGACGGCGGCCGCGGTCGCGAAGACGGTGCGGGCGGTCTGGCCGAGCAGCGACATCCGGCGGGCGGTGGCGATGCTGTCGGTCTTCCCGCCGGGGGCGCCCGGGAGGTGGGCGTCGGTGACGACCAGCGCGTGGCTGCGCGCCGTGGCCTCCCGGTAGAGGTCCGAGATGCGCTCCCGCAGGTGCGCGAGGGTGGCGAGGCCGGTGAGCGGGTCAGCGCAGGAGATGGTGTGCAGGTAGCCCAGCGTCGCCTCGCTCCAGGCGACGGACAGCGCGTGCACCTCGACGAAGGCCGGGTCGCGATCCTCCATGGCCTGGGTGGTCATCCGAAGGTCCTCGAGGCACTCCCCGAGGGATACACCTGACTCGGCGAGGTCGTGGCCGGCGACCCAACAGGCCTCGGCGACGTAGTTGCTGCGCTCGACGAGCGCCTCCGCGACGGCCTCGAACCGCGGCGGGAGCGCCGCGCGCTGCTCGTCGGAGAGCTCTGTGATCTCAGGCGAGGTGGATGCAGGCGCACGCCGACCTCGGGAGAACAGCCGCACAACTCACCTCTTTCCTCGTGCTTCCTGGCGTTGGTGTCGTTCCTTGTCCGAAGTTGCTGGGTCATGGATACAGTGGTGCGCGCGCTGATCTACCGCGTGCCCACATGGACTTGACGTACGAAATCGGCAACCATGACGCGGTAGCGACCCACATTTTCTGGGTTTCGCGAAACTTGTTGTCAGATCCGGGGAGGGGGCGTGACGTGCGGGCTTCAGCAGTCGTTAGCACAACGCATGTCTCCCGTCGGCGCAACCCGCGTCATACCTCCGTCCTTCTAACGTCTCTGGTGCTGTGAGCGAATCGACCCCCACCTCTCTACCTACCCTCGACGCCCCTGGCGACGCCGAGCTGATCACCGCTGTCCGCGGCGGTGACCTGGATGCGTACGGGACGCTGTTCGAGCGCCATGTCGAGGCCGCCCGCCGCCTGGCCCGTCAGCTGGTGTCGCCCGGCGACGCCGACGACCTCGTCTCCGAGGCGTTCGCCAAGGTGCTCAACGTGCTGCAGAGGGGCGGCGGCCCGGACCTGGCGTTCCGCGCCTACCTGCTGACGTCGCTGCGCCGTCTCCACGTGGACAAGATCCGTGCCGCCTCGAAGCTGACCACCACCGACGACCTGACCCCGTTCGACCCGGGCGTGCCGTTCGAGGACACCGCCGTGTCGGGCTTCGACAACCAGGCCGCCGCGAAGGCGTTCCAGCAGCTTCCGGAGCGCTGGCAGCAGGTGCTGTGGCACACCGAGGTCGAGGGCCAGAAGCCGGCCGAGATCGCGCCGATGCTCGGCATGTCGGCCAACTCGGTCTCGGCGCTCGCCTACCGGGCTCGGGAGGGCCTGAAGCAGGCGTTCATCTCGATGCACGCTCAAGACGCCGGCGAGGAGGCCTGCGCCACCACACGCGCCAACCTGGGTGCCTACATCCGCAACGGTCTGTCCAAGCGTGACTCGACGAAGGTCGACGACCACCTGCAGGACTGCCGCCCGTGCACCGCGATCTATCTCGAGCTCACCGAGGTCAACTCCGGGATGGGCGCTTGGCTCGCTCCGGCTCTGCTCGGCGCCGCGGGCGCGGGCTACCTCGCCGTCGGAAGCGGCGTCGCCGCCAAGGGTGGCGTGGTGCTCTTCTTCGGGCGGGTCAGGGACTGGGTGCTGGGCGATCCCGTGGGACGTACGGTCGGTGCGGGTGCCGGTGTCGCGGCTGCCGCAGCCGTGGCCGCGGGGCTCGCGCTCACCGGCGGTGACCCGGCCCCGAAGGTGCCGGCCGCCGACGAGCCTGCCGCCGAGGCGCCGGCCGATCCAGCACCTGCCGACCCGGCCGACCCGGCCGCGCCTCCCGCTGACAATCCCGCGGCGCCGCCGGCCGCGGCACCTCCCGCCGACCAGCCGGCCGACCAGCCCGCTGACACCGCTCCCGCCCAGACGCAGCAGGCACCGGTCATCACCACGCCGCTCTCCACCGTGAGCGGGCAGCCCGGCGGCAAGACCGTCATCGACCTGACCCGGGGAGCCACCGACGCCAACGGCGACCCGCTCTCCGTCAAGGAGGCGACCGTCGCCTCCCCCGCCCACGGCACCGTCACCATCGGCGGCGCGTCGACCTCCGGCGGTAAGGGCGGCAGCGTCAGTGGCGCGATCTTCGGCGGTCTGCGGATGGCCGGCGAGCCCGTCACCACGGTGACCTACCAGGCCGACATCGGCTGGCGGGGCACCGACACCATCGAGTACGTCCTCACCGACGGCAACGGCGGCGAGGTCGCCGGCACCGTCGACATCGCCACCCCCAACGCCGACCCGAGGGCCGCCAACGACGCGGCCACCGCGACGGTGACCGGCGGCAACGGCAACGGCCAGGGCAACAACGGGACCGGCAACGGCAACCCGCCGAGCTCGGCCAAGACCACCATCGACGTGCTCGCCAACGACGCCGACGACAACGACGACACCCTCGAGCTGGTCGAGATCGTCGAGAAGCCCGCGCACGGCACGGCCGAGATCGTCGACGGCAAGGTCGTCTACACGATGACCACCGGCTACGACGGGGCCGGCGACACCTTCACCTATCGAATCTCGGATGGCCACGGCGGCAAGGACGTCGGTGCTGTGGAGGTGACCTTCGAGCAAGCTCCGAAGAACGACCCAAAAGTCGGGGTTAGCCACCGTCACGAATCGGGCGTGGGCGGGGTCTTCATCATTCCGGGCGTCTCCGACCTGCACGCGTACGAGGACGTCGTGGTCTCCGTCGACGGCCTCCCCGAGGCTGCCGAGGGCCAGTCGACGACGCTCCGGATCGCCATGACCGGCGTGGCGTCTCCCTACTTCGGACCTGGTTTCGCCTGGTCGGCCTGCGGCGCTCCCGCCACCACGATGCCGGTGAACGGCACGGTCACCCACGAGTGCACGCTCTCCGGCGACGGCGAGGCGGCACACTTCGCCTTCATCCCGCAGTCGGGCGCGACGTGGACCTTCGAGGCGAGCATCGAGCCCACCGGCTACGAGGACGGCGACACCACCAACAACACCGCCTCGACCAGCGGCACCGCCGCCCCGGAGCCGACGCCGACGCCCACGCCGACACCCACCCCGACGCCGACTCCGAGCGAGACGCCGGACGTACCGCAGGTGCCCACGCCGCCCACGACTCCCGACGTACCGCAGGTGCCCACGCCGCCCACGACTCCGGACGTGCCGCAGGTGCCGACGCCGTCCTCGGACCTTCCCAGCGACCCGGGCAGTCCCAGTGGCAGCCCCTCGCTGCCCGAGGCTCCTGACGTACCCAGCGCCGACCCGGACGAGGAGCCCGAGGTCGAGCGCGGCGCCGCGACCGGCGGTCTGACCTGGGAAGGTTTCCTGAAGGCGCTCGGGATCGAGTGATTTCATCCCCGGTGACCGACGGCCGCCTCTGCTCGCGGAACCTCTAAAGTTGGACCTGTGACTACCACGACCGACCGTGCCGCTGACCCTGCCAACGGGCCGGCCGACCCGTGGCCGGCTCCCCGGGCACAGGGTCCGGTGACGGCGACGGTGTCGCTGCCCGGGAGCAAGTCGCTCACCAACCGGGCGCTGCTGCTCGCCGCGATCGCGGACGGGCCGAGTGTCGTACGTCGTGCACTGCGGTCGCGCGACACGCTGCTGATGGCGGCAGCGCTGACGTCGTTGGGGTCTCACGTGGACACCTCGGCAGACGACTGGGTCGTGACGCCTGGGGCGTTCGGCGCCGACGCCGAGGTCGACTGCGGGCTGGCGGGGACGGTGATGCGGTTCGTACCTCCGGTGGCCGCTCTCTCCACCGGCACGGTCGCCTTCGACGGCGACCCGCACATGCGCAAGCGGCCGGTCGGCGAGGTGCTGCGTGCGCTTCGTGATCTCGGCGTGGACATCGAGGGCGACGGTCTGCCGTTCACGATCCAGGGGCAGGGCGTCGTGCCCGGCGGGACCGTGGTGGTCGACGCCTCGGCCTCGAGCCAGTTCATCAGCGCGCTGCTGCTCGCGGGCGCGCGGTACGAGCAGGGTGTGGACGTACGCCACGACGGCAAGCCTGTGCCGTCGCTCCCCCACATCGACATGACGGTCGCGATGCTGCGCGAGCACGGCGTAGCGGTCGACGACTCGGACGCCAACCGATGGACCGTGGCACCAGGACCGATCAAGGCGCTGGATCGCACCATCGAGCCGGACCTGTCCAACGCGGCGCCGTTCCTGGCCCTGGCCGCGGTCGCGGGTGGGACCATGACCGTGCGCGACTGGCCAGAGGCGACCGACCAGCCGGGCGACCAGCTGCGCGAGGTGCTCTCGCTGATGGGCTGCGAGGTGCGGGTCACCGACGACGGGCTGACCGTCACCGGGCCGGAGCGGCTCACCGGGATCGACCTGGACATGCACGACATCGGCGAGCTCACCCCCGCCGTCGCGGCGCTGTGCGCGCTCGCCTCGACGCCTTCGCACCTGACCGGCATCGGCCACATCCGTGGCCACGAGACCGACCGGCTCGCCGCCCTCGCGCGCGAGCTGGGTGCGCTCGGGGCGGACGTCACCGAGCATCCCGACGGGCTGACGATCCGGCCGGCGGCGCTGCACGGCGGGGTGTTCCACACCTACGCCGACCACCGGATGGCCCACGCCGGCGTGATCATCGGGGCAGCCGTCGAGGACGTCCTGGTCGAGAACATCACCACCACCAGCAAGACCTTCACCGACTTCGCGCCCTTCTGGGCCGGCTTGTTCTGACGACGACATGGCGAAGGCACAGCGGCGCTACGGGACCGAGGACGTCGAGCACTACGACCGTCCCCGGCGCCGCACCCGGCCGCGGACGAAGGACCGGCCCAGCTACGACGACGCCGACCTCGGGCGAGTGATCACCGTCGACCGTGGGCGGTTCACGCTGGTCATGGACGAGGCCCCCGACGTCGAGGTGTGGGCGGTCAAGGCCCGCCCGCTCGGCCGTAAGGGCGTGGTCGTGGGCGACCGGGTGAAGGTCGTCGGCGACACCTCGGGCGCGGAGGGGGCACTGGCGCGGATCGTCGAGCTCGAGCCCCGGGAGACCGTGCTGCGGCGTACGGCCGACGACGACGATCCTGTCGAGCGGGTCGTGGTCGCCAACGCCGACCAGCTGGTGATCGTCACCGCGATCGCCGACCCCGAGCCGCGTACGGGGTTCATCGACCGTGCGCTGGTGGCTGCCCTGGAGGCGGGCATCGACCCGCTGCTGTGCATCACCAAGGCCGACCTGGCCGACCCGGAGTCGCTCGTCTCGATCTACCGGTCGCTGGGGGTGCCGTGGGTGGTGACCCAGCGGGGCGGCGACATGAGCGCGCTGCAGGAGAAGCTCGACGGACGTACGTCGGTCCTCCTCGGCCACAGCGGGGTGGGCAAGTCGACCCTGGTCAACGCGATCGTTCCCGACGCCGGCCGCGAGGTCGGGCGCGTCAACGCGGTCACCGGCCGGGGGCGCCACACCTCCACGTCGGCGTTGATGCTGCGACTCCCGGGGGTCGGGTGGATCATCGACACCCCGGGGATCCGTACGTTCGGGCTGGCCCACGTCGAGCCGGAACGTCTCATCGTCTCCTTCCCCGATCTGCAGGAGGCGACGGCCGAGTGCCCGCGCGGCTGCTCGCACGCCGCCGATGCGCCGGAGTGCGGGTTGGACATCGCCGTGGAGGACGGCAGGCTCGATCCGGAACGGGTCGTCTCGTTCCGTCGTCTGCTCGAGGCGCGGTCGGTGCCGACGTACGCCCTCTGACAGGTCGAGCTCTCGATGCCCCGACCGGCGTTTTCGTGGGGAACCGGTTACCAGGGGAGGGTTCGCACGGGGAGCGGAGCCACTAGAGTGGATCCTCGTGGCGAGCACTCCTGACTACAACGACGACCTGCGGCTGGCGCACCTGCTGGCCGATGACGCCGACTCGCTGTCGACGTCGCGGTTCAAGGCGCTCGACCTGCATGTCATGACCAAGCCCGACCTGACCCCCGTCTCGGACGCGGACAAGGCCGTGGAGGAGTCGATCCGGCGTACGCTCTCCCGCGCGCGTACGCGGGACGCGATCACCGGCGAGGAGTCGGGATCCTCCGGCTCGTCCAGCCGCCGTTGGATCGTCGACCCGATCGACGGCACGAAGAACTTCGTGCGCGGCGTGCCGGTCTGGGCCACCCTGATCGCGCTCGCGGTCGACAACGAGGTCGTGATGTCGGTCGTCTCCGCGCCCCAGCTCGGGCGGCGCTGGTGGGCGGCGAAGGGCCAGGGCGCCCACACCGGCAAGTCGCTGATGAAGTCGACCCGCTGCCAGGTCTCGGACGTACGCCGCCTGGAGGACGCCTCGATGTCCTACTCCTCGCTGCACGGCTGGGAGGAGCGCGATCGGCTCGAGGACTTCCTGGCGCTGATGCGCAGCTGCTGGCGCACCCGTGCCTACTCCGACTTCTGGTCCTACATGCTCGTCGCCGAGGGCGCGGTCGACATCGCGGTCGAGCCGGAGCTCGAGCTCTACGACATGGCCGCGCTGGACATCATCGTGCGCGAGGCCGGCGGCCAGTTCACCTCGCTGGCCGGCGACCCGGGGCCGTGGGGCGGCAACGCGCTGGCCACCAACGGGCACCTGCACGACGCCGTGCTCTCCTTCCTCGGCGGGCTGCCCGACGGCAACAACGACGCCGACTGGCCGGCCGCGCAGCCGGGATCGGTCACCGCGTTCCGCCGCCCGGCATCCGAGTAGCCGCGTTCCGGAACAGACCCTGGCGTGACGCACGTCACGGCCGCTACCGTTGGTGCATGAAGATCGCGGACGTACTCACTCGCAAGGCGATCGCAGAAGTCGTCACGATCGCATCAACCGCCACCGTGCGTGACCTGCTCGGGGTGCTCTCCGAGCACGGCATCGGGGCCTGTGTCGTCAGCGGCGACGGGGCCGCCGTCGCTGGGATCGTCTCCGAGCGCGACGTGGTCCGGCGCCTCCACGAGAACGACGCGCTGCTCGCCGCCGAGGTCTCCTCGATCATGACCGCCGAGGTCGAGACCTGTGCCCCCGAGGCCACCATCGACGAGATCCTGGGCATCATGACCAAGCGCCGGATCCGGCACATGCCGGTCGTCTCCCCCGACGGCAGCCTGGTCGGCATCGTCAGCATCGGCGACCTGGTCAAGCACCGCATCGACCAGCTGGCCTTCGAGCGCGACCAGCTCGAGGCGTACGTCCACCAGACCTGAGATCCTGTCCGGATCCGACCTTCACAGGACCTGCACAACTTCTGCAGCCTTTCCGGCGACTCGGGCTTCTAGCCTGAGCATGTGCCAGAACATCTGACCGTCAGCCGCCGGGTCCTCGTCGTCGAGGACGAGCCGGTCATCAACCAGGCCGTCTCGGACCGGCTCGAGGCGGAGGGATACGACGTCGTCCGGGCGTGGGACGGCCCCGGGGCGGTCTCCTGCTTCGAGGAGACCTCGCCCGATCTGGTCGTCCTCGACGTGATGCTGCCCGGCTACGACGGCCTCGAGGTGTGCCGCCGGATCCAGGCCGTACGCCCCGTGCCGGTGCTGATGCTGACCGCGCGTGCCGACGAGGCCGATGTGCTCGTCGGGCTCGGTGTCGGTGCAGACGACTACCTGACCAAGCCGTTCCGGGCCCGCGAGCTGGTGGCCCGGGTCAACGCGCTCCTGCGGCGGGTGGAGCGGGCCGCCGAGCTGGCCGGGTCGCCGCGGCGTACGGCTGAGATCGGGGGGCTCCGGATGGATCCGGCGGCCCGACGGGTGTGGGTCGACGGCGACGAGGTCAGGCTCACCCCGACCGAGTTCGACCTGCTCGTCTGCCTGGCCGCCGACCCGGGCGCCGTGGTCACCCGCGAGCGGCTGCTCGCCGAGGTCTGGGGCTGGAACGACGCCTCCGGAACCCGCACGGTCGACAGCCACGTGAAGGGGCTGCGCGCCAAGATCGGGTCCGAGCGGGTCCGGACCGTGCACGGCGTCGGCTATGCCCTGGAGGCCGGCGAATGACTCCGCTGGAACGAGTCTCCTCGATCAAGGTCAAGCTCGGGCTCCTGGTCGCCGCGAGCGCGCTGGTGGCGGCGGTCGTCGCCTCCGTCGGGCGGATCACCGGCGTCTCCCCGTGGATCTCGAT
The DNA here is from genome assembly GCF_044744805.1 of Nocardioides sp. NPDC087217. NCBI lineage: Bacteria > Bacillati > Actinomycetota > Actinomycetes > Propionibacteriales > Nocardioidaceae > Nocardioides > Nocardioides sp. NPDC087217. The sequence goes on along the minus strand of NZ_JBIUZB010000003.1, from coordinate 239,656 downwards.
CCCGGTCACGATCGGGATAGCGCTCGCGGTCACCCAGCTGCTGGCGGCCGGGATGACGTCCCCGCTACGGCAGATGACCGTCGCGGCCAGGCGGATGGCCCGGGGCGACTACTCGGTCTCCGTGCCCGCCGTCGGTGCCGACGAGGTCGGTCAGCTGGGACGTGCGTTCAACACGATGGCCAGCGATCTCGGCGCCGTCGACCGCCAGCGTCGCGACCTGGTCGCCAACGTCTCCCACGAGCTGCGTACGCCGCTGGCGGCTCTCACGGTCGTGCTGGAGAACCTCGTGGACGGCGTCGGATCCGACCCGGCCGCGCTCCAGACCGCGCTCGGCCAGGCCGAGCGGCTGAGCCGGCTGGTCGAGGACCTGCTCGACCTGGCGCGCGTCGACGCAGGCAAGGCGCCGCTGAGCACCGCCTCGGTCGAGCTCGGCCCGCTGCTGGAGGCTTGCGTCGCGGAGACGCGGGCCAACGGGCGGCCGGTCACGTACGAGATCGACGCACCGGCCGACCTGGTCGTCGACGCCGACCCCGATCGCCTCAGCCAGCTCGTCGTCAACCTGCTCGACAACGCCTCCCGGCACAGTCCCCGCGGCGGCGTGGTCACCGTGCGCGCCGGGATCGACGGCGAGCGCTACCACCTCGAGGTCCTCGACTCCGGGCCCGGCATCCCCGTCGCCGACCGCGGACGCGTCTTCGAGCCCTTCGGCACGCTCAGCTCCTCCGGTGAGGGCGGCGGGACCGGGCTCGGGCTCGCCATCGCCCGGTGGGTCACCGACCTGCACGGCGGCTCCATCGCCTTCCTCGACCCGCTCCCCGGCGCCGCCGGGGCCCGGGTGCGCGTCGACCTTCCGCTGCGCCCACCCGTACGTCCCGGCCCCCATCAGCTCAGTCCCAGTCATCTCACCCCCACTCATGAGGAGAGCCAGATGCCCACCACTCCCCCGGCGGCCGAGCCCGCCGAACCGGCCCAGCCGGTCGACAACCCCAACACGGACCCTCAGGCCGCCTATGCCACCCCGTCGGTCCTCGACGACATCTTCGGCACCTACTGGCCCGATTCAGGTGTCGCGGGCAGGTTCGGGCTCTTCATCGGTGCCGTGGTCGCCGGCCTGCTCGGCGGCCTGCTGATCCCCGACCGCAACGCCGGGCTCGGGACGGTCATCGTGCTGCTGGCCGCCGGCGGGGTCGTGATGATGGCGAGCGAGAAACGTCGCAACTGGTTCCCGATCGTCTGCTACGTCCTGTTCGCGCTGCTCTCCTCGGTCGCGGTGTTCCGCGACGCCGAGTGGCTCGTCGTACTGTGCCTGCTCACGGCGATCGCGGTGATCCTGTGTGCCTCCACCCAGGCGAAGACGCTGCTCGGGATCGTGCTGACCGGGATCTCCTGGCCGCTGGCCGGGCTGCGCGGGATCCCGTGGCTGGGACGCACGCTGACCAGCGTCTCCGGCAGGGGTCACGGGGCGGCGGTCGCCCGCACCACGGTGCTCTCGCTGCTCGGTCTGGTGATCTTCGGGCTCCTGTTCACCACCGCCGACGCGGTTCTGGGCAGCTGGGTCGACCAGTTCGTGCCGGACGTACGCCCTGACACCTTCGCGGCTCGGATCTTCATGACCGTCTTCGTCTTCGGGGTCGTGATGGGCGCTGCGTACCTGGCCGTGAACCCGCCCCGGATCGACCGCAGCGAGCGTACGTCCCAGCCCGTCGCCAACCGCTACGAGTGGCTGGCTCCGGTCGGTGTCGTGGTCGCCGTCTTCGCCGCGTTCCTGATCGCGCAGGCGACCGCTGTCTTCGGCGGCGAGGACTACCTGCGCGAGACGACGGGGCTGACGTACGCCGAGTACGTCCACCAGGGGTTCGGCCAGCTCACCGTCGCGACCGCACTGACCCTGCTGGTGATCTGGGCGGCGGCGCGCAAGGCGCCGGTGGAGACCGTCGCCGACCGGCTGTGGCTGCGGATCGCCCTCGGTCTGCTCGCCGCGGAGGCGCTGGTCGTCGTCGGGTCCGCGCTGTACCGGATGCACCTCTACCAGGAGGCGTACGGCTTCACCCAGCTCCGCCTGCTCGTCGACGTCTTCGAGGCCTGGCTGGGCGTGCTGGTGATCGCCGGGCTGGTCGCCGCGGTGACCGGCACGGCGATCGGCGGCGGGCTCTGGCTCGGCCGGTTCGCGCTGGTCAGCGGCGCTGTCGCGCTGCTCGGGATCGCCGCGATCAACCCGGACGCGTGGATCGCCGAGCACAACGTCTCGCGCTATGAGGAGACCGGGAAGATCGACACCGACTTCCTCGCCGAGCTCAGCGACGATGCGGTGCCCGCCCTGAAGAAGCTCCCCGAGGACCTGCGCAGCTGTGTGCTCGGGCCCAACGATCGCGAGGGCGACTGGCTGGAGTGGAACCTCGGCCGGGAGCGGGCCGACGGCCTGACCACGATCTACCCCGGGACGGCCGATGCGACGGTGGTGTGCCCCAGCGAGTCTCGATACGTAGACTGATTTCATGAGCCAGAAGCCTGAGATCGACTTCGTCGACCCCACCCCTCCGACCGACCTCGTCATCAAGGACATCACCATCGGTGACGGCGAGGAGGCCACCGAGCGCGACCGCGTATCGGTCCACTACGTCGGCGTTGCGCTGTCCACCGGTGAGGAGTTCGACGCGTCCTACAACCGCGGCGAGCCGCTCGACTTCCGCGTCGGCATCGGCCAGGTCATCCAGGGCTGGGACCAGGGCATCCTCGGCATGAAGGTCGGCGGCCGCCGCCAGCTCGTCATCCCGCCCCACCTGGGCTACGGCGACCGCGGCGCCGGCGGCGCGATCAAGCCCGGCGAGACCCTGATCTTCGTCTGCGACCTGGTCAAGGTCGAGAAGTAAGCAGTTCGTACGCAGCGAGGCGGTGACCCTTCGGGGTCACCGCCTCGCTCCAATTTCCGCCAGGACTACCAGGGGACGTCGAAGTCGGCCTCGTCTGAGACCCGGGCCGCCTGGCCGGCGTACTCGACGACGTCGCCGACGCGGAGCTGGCGACCGCGGCGGAGCTCGATCTCACCGTTGACCTTCACCTCGCCGGCGGTGATCGCCGGGCGGGCCTCGGAGCCGGCCTCGACCAGGTTGGCCAGCTTCAGGAACTGACCGAGGCGGATGACCTCGTCGGAGATGGGTACGTCGAAGGGTTCACTCACACCGCTCATCCTCCCCCGCGCCGAGGCGTCAGGTAAATCGATCGAGGCGCCACCCGCGTCGGCCGACACGTCACTGCGGTCGGCCGAGTCGGCACGCGGTGACGTCTCGGCCGACGTACGTGACGTCTCGGCGGGTCATTCCACCAGGACGGCGACGGTGTGGATGATCACGCCGACGAGACCACCGACGATGGTGCCGTTGATGCGGATGAACTGCAGGTCGCGGCCGACGAAGAGCTCGATGCGGCGGGCGGCCTGCTTGCCGTCCCAGCGCTGAATGGTGTGGGTGATGACGGTGGTCGCCTCGCGGCCGTAGCGCTTGACGACGTAGACGGCCACGTCGGAGGCTAGCGCGTCGTAGCGGCGCTGGAGGTCCTCGTCGAGGACGACCTTCTGGGCATAGCGGACGACCTCGTCCAGGGCGCGGCGGCGGACGACGCCGTCGGGGTCGCGCAGGGACGTGGTCAGCGCACGCCGCAGGGCGTCCCAGATCGAGATGGCGGTGTTGATGACGCCGGGGTGGTCGAGCACCCGCTCCTTGAGCCGCTCGGCGCGCTCCATGGTCGCCTCGTCGTGCTGAAGGTTGTCGGCGAGGTCGGCGAGCATCGTGTCGATCGCCTTGCGGGCGCGGTGCTCGGGGTCGTCGCGGATGTCGGCGATCCAGCGGACCAGCTCGACGTGGATGCGGGCGGTCACCGGCTCGCGCAGCACCTGGGGCGTCCACCACGGCGCCCGCTCGCCGAGCACCTCGGTGACGATCTCCTCGTTCTCCTCGAGCCAGCCGTGCAGCTCGACCAGCGCCAGGTCGACCAGACCGTGATGGACACCGTCGTCCAGCGCCGCCTGCAGGGTGCCGCCGAGCAGCGGCGCGATCTGCTCCTCGCGCAGGCGAGGTACGAACCCGTCCTGGATGATCTCGACAATGTGCCGGTTGCTGATCCGGGAGAGTCCGTCGGCGACCACGGTGGAGACCTCGTCGACGACCCGCTTGGCGTTGGGCTCCTCGGAGAGCCACAGCGCGAGCCGTAGCGACGGCATCGCGACACCGAGCCGCTCGCGGATCGTCTCCTCCTGCAGGAAGTTGTCCTGGACGAACTCCTCCAGGCTGGCGCCGAGCTCGTCCTTCCGCTTCGGGATCAGCGCGGTGTGCGGCACCGGCAGCCCGAGCGGGTGGCGGAACAGCGCGGTTACCGCGAACCAGTCGGCCATCGCACCGACCATGGACGCCTCGGCGCCGGCGTTCACGAACCCCCAGAACCCGTCCAGCCGAAGGGTCAGCAGATAGACGATGGCGGCCACGACCAGGAGCCCGGTGGCGACGATGCGCATGCGGCGCAGTGCCTGGCGGCGTACGACATCGGCCTCGGTCTCGACCATCAGGCCGCCGATGCCGGCGCCCCCAGGAGAACTCATGGACTCAATTGTGCCGGGTCGTCCCACGCGAGGCGATCTGCAACACCAGGACCAGCATTTCTATAGGTTACTCACGGGTCGGCCCACAGCTGGGTTACAAAGCACCCAAGGGCGTCACCGATCCCTTCCCCTGCTCGTTGGAGTGAGCGAGAGTGCCTCGGGGGAGGCACACGTCCCACCGAGGAGATACATGTCGTCGCACAACGCGGACGGTGTGGGGTCGCATCTGTTCGACTCGTCGAGGAGCGCTATGTCGTTGACCACCGCCGCCAAGGTGGAGGTACTGAGCGTCCTCGTCCGCGCCGGCCGGGAGGCCCGCGCCCCACTCACCCCGCACGACTGCAACACCGTGGTCGAGACCAGTGCCCATCTCGCCGAGATCGCGCCGACCCTTTCCGAGGGCACGCCCGGCGAGCGGGCCCGCGCGACCCGCTCCGCGATGGAGCTGTTCCTCTCCATCGACTGCCCTCAGCTCGCGCCCGAGCTCCGCGAGGAGCTCGCCAGGGCGGTCGAGCACGTTGTCGTACGTCATCCGGCCAGCGCCAGGTAGGCCAGAAAAGTTTCAGGCAAGAGATAGTTTCACCAAAATTGCCGTCGCGGCCCCACGGGCCTCGGCGGCATGTTTGTATTTAACGGGTAACCCGGAGGAAACGAATCCCAGGAACGATTGCGGGACTCGTAGCGCCGCGGGTTCACGACCGGGAGGTAATTGCATGACCATCGTCAAAGCCGCAATCAGCCAAACCACCTGGACCGGGGACAAGGCCTCCATGCTGGACAAGCACGAGGGCTTCGCGCGTGATGCCGCCGAGCAGGGCGCCCAGGTGATGTGCTTCCAGGAGCTCTTCTACGGGCCCTACTTCGGGATCACCCAGGACAAGAAGTACTACCGCTACGCCGAGCCTGCCGACGGGCCGATCGTGCAGCGCTTCGCCGCGCTGGCGAAGGAGCTCGGCATGGTGATGATCCTCCCGATCTACGAGGAGGAGCAGACCGGCGTCTACTACAACACCGCCGTCGTGGTCGACGCCGACGGCAGCATCCTCGGCAAGTACCGCAAGCACCACCTCCCGCACCTCGACAAGTTCTGGGAGAAGTTCTACTTCCGCCCCGGCAACCTCGGGTACCCCGTCTTCGACACCGCGGTGGGCAAGGTCGGCACCTACATCTGCTACGACCGCCACTTCCCCGAGGGCTGGCGCGAGCTGGGCCTCAACGGCGCGCACATCGTCTTCAACCCCAACGCCACCAAGCCCGGCCTCAGCAACCGGCTGTGGGAGGTCGAGGGCCCGTGCGCCGCGGTCGCCAACGGCTACTTCGTGCTGCAGCCCAACCGGGTCGGCCGCGAGGACAACGAGTACGGCGACGAGGCGGTCGACTTCTACGGCACCAGCCAGGTGATCGACCCGCGTGGCAACTTCGTCGGCGAGCGCGGCTCGTCGGAGAAGGAGGAGCTGCTCGTACGCGACCTGGACATGAGCATGGTCCAGGAGATGCGCGACGACTGGCAGTTCTACCGCGACCGGCGGCCCGATTCGTACACCGCCATCCCCCGACCCTGAGGAGGCCGGCATGACCATCACGCTCATCACGGGCGGCACGGTCGTCTCCGCGACCGGGCGCACCCAGGCCGACGTGCTCGTCGACGGCGAGAGGATCGTCGCGCTCATCTCCCCGGGGAGCACTCCGCTGGGGACGATCGCGGCCGACGTCACCATCGACGCGACCGGGAAGTACGTCATCCCCGGCGGCGTCGACGCCCACACCCACATGCAGCTGCCGTTCGGTGGCACCAACGCCAGCGACACCTTCGAGACCGGCACCCGGGCCGCGGCCTGGGGCGGCACCACGACGATCATCGACTTCGCGGTGCAACGCTACGGCGAACGCGTACAGGACGGGTTGGCGCACTGGCACGAGCTGGCCGCCGGCAACTGCGCGATCGACTACGGGTTCCACCAGATCATCGGCGGGGTCGACGACGACGCGCTCAAGGCGATGGACACGCTCGTGGACGAGGGGATCACCTCCTACAAGCTGTTCATGGCCTACCCGGGTGTCTTCTACTCCGACGACGCGCAGGTGCTGCGAGCGATGCAGAAGGCGACCGACCACGGGCTGCTGACCATGATGCACGCCGAGAACGGTCCGGCCATCGACGTGCTCGCCGCGCAGCTGGCCGAGTCCGGCAAGACGTCTCCCTACTACCACGGCATCGCGCGTGCCTGGCAGATGGAGGAGGAGGCCACCCACCGGGCGATCATGCTCGCCGACGTGACCGGGGCTCCGCTCTACGTGGTGCACGTCAGCGCCAAGCAGGCGGTCGCGCAGCTGGCCGCGGCCCGCGACCACGGGAAGAACGTGTTCGGCGAGACCTGCCCGCAGTATCTCTATCTCTCCCTCGAGGACCAGCTCGGCGCGAGGTCGGAGGAGTGGGGCGACTTCGAGGGCGCCAAGTGGGTCTGCTCGACGCCGCTGCGCTCGCGCGAGGAGGGCCACCAGGACGCGATGTGGCAGGCGCTGCGCACCAACGACCTGCAGATGGTCTCCACCGACCACTGCCCCTTCTGCATGAAGGAGCAGAAGGAGCTCGGCAAGGACGACTTCCGGGCCATCCCCAACGGGATCGGCTCGATCGAGCACCGCGTCGATCTGCTCTACCAGGGCGTGGTGACCGGGCAGATCACGCTCGAGCGGTGGGTCGAGCTGATCGCGACCACACCGGCGCGGATGTTCGGGCTCTACGGACGCAAGGGCGTCATCGCGCCGGGAGCGGACGCCGACATCGTTGTCTACGACCCCAACGGGCACACCTCCATCGGCATCGGGGAGGGCCGGACCCATCACATGAACATGGACCACTCCGCCTGGGAGGGCTACGAGATCGACGGGCATGTCGACGTGGTGCTCTCCCGCGGGTCCGTGGTCGTCGCCGACGGCGAGTTCAAGGGCACCAAGGGCCACGGCGGCTACCTCAAGCGCGACCTCTCCCAGTACCTGGTGTGACGTGATGGACTTCGGTGTCGTCCTCCAGACCAACCCGCCCGCCTGGCGGGTCGTCTCCCTGGCGAAGCAGGCCGAGGCGTACGGCTTCGACTACGTATGGACCTTCGACAGCCACCTGCTGTGGATGGAGCCGTACGTCATCTACAGCCAGATCCTCGCCGAGACCCGCACGATCAAGGTCGGCCCGTTCGTGACGAACCCGGCGACCCGCGACTGGACGGTGACCGCGTCGGTCTTCGCGACCCTGAACGAGATGTACGGCAACCGAACCGTCTGCGGGATGGGGCGCGGCGACTCGGCGGTGCGGGTGCTCAACGGGAAGCCGTCGACTCTCAAGGAGATGCGCGAGGCGACCCGGGTGATCCGCGAGCTCGCCAACCGGCGCCCGGTCGAGATCAACGGCACCACGCTGCAGTTCCCATGGGCCAAGCGCTCCGAGCTGGAGGTGTGGATCGCTGCCTACGGCCCGCTCGCCTTGAAGGCGGCCGGGGAGGTCGGCGACGGGTTCATCCTGCAGCTGGCCGACCCCGACATCACCGAGTGGATGATCGGAGCGGTCAAGAAGGCGGCCAGCGACGCCGGCCGCGACCCGGAGTCGCTGACGTTCTGCGTGGCCGCTCCTGCGTACGTCACCGACGGGTCGCCCGAGGCGCTGGACCATGCCCGCGAGCAGTGCCGGTGGTTCGGCGGGATGGTGGGCAACCACGTCGCCGACATCGTGTCGAAGTACGGCAGCGGTGCCGTCCCGCAGGCGCTCACCGACTACATCAAGAACCGCGAGGGCTACGACTACAACGAGCACGGGCGGGCCGGGAACACCCACACCCAGTTCGTGCCCGACGAGATCGTCGATCGGTTCTGCCTCCTCGGCTCGGTCGAGGAGCAGGTCGCCAGGCTCGAGCAGCTCAAGAGCCTCGGCGTCGACCAGTTCGCCGTCTACCTGCAGCACGACGCGATGGATCAGACCCTGGCGGCGTACGGCGATCTGGTGATCCCCCGGGTCAACCGGCCGGCGACGGCTAAGGCCTGAGGCGTGGGCCGCATCGTCACCGGCGGCGTCCGCGTGGTCGCCGGCGTGCTCGGCCTGGCCCTGGTGGTGGCGTTGTGGGAGGGCTACAAGCAGTTCGGGCCCGAGTCGGGATGGGGCATCGGCGAGGCACGGATCCTGCCACGGGCGACCGACCTGGCGATGCCGCACGTGTGGGAGATGGTCACCCGGCTCCTCGAGCCGGAGACCTCCGCCTCGACCTCGTCACCGCTGTGGCTGGTCATCCTCCAGGCGGCCCTGGTGTCACTGGGGATCGCATGTGTCGGGCTACTCGTCGGCACCGTCGTCGGACTTGCGTTGGCGCTGGCCATGGACCGGTTCCAGCTCGCCGAGCACGGCCTGCTGCCGTGGATCGTGCTGTCCCAGACGGTGCCGCTGATCGCGTTCGCACCGATGGTGAAGTCGTGGGGCTCGAACATCGCCATCGGCGCTTGGGAGTGGCCGGCCTGGATGTCGGTCGCCGTGATCGCCTCCTATCTCGCCTTCTTCCCGGTCGCCGTCGGAGCGCTGCGGGGACTCCAGTCACCGACCGTGGAGCAGCGTGAGCTCTTCAGGACGTACGACGCGGGCTACTGGCCGACGCTGCTCAAGGTCAAGCTGCCCGCGGCCGTGCCCTACCTGCTCTCCTCGCTACGTTTGGCAGCGGCCGCCGCGGTGGTCGGGACGGTGGTGGCCGAGGGATCGATCGCCTACCTCGACGGCATCGGACGCAAGCTGATCGGCTACGGCGGCCAGGCCTCCGGCGACCCGGCGAAGGCCTGGGCGCCGATCTTCGGCGCGGCCGTGCTGGGGCTGCTCGCCGCCGGGGTGGTCTGGCTCATCGGCGTCGCGCTGCGGCGCTACCGGCGGGGTGAGGCGACATGATCGACGACGGAAAGGCCACCGTGACCTCCGATTCCCCCTCGACGATGCCGACCTCCGAGACCGGCGACGGGTCGGACGTCCCCGCCGTCTCGCTGGCCGGGGTGACCAAGCGGTTCCCGAGCAAGCAGGGCCAGGTGCACGCGCTCGCCGACATCGACCTGAGCGTCGCACCGGGCGAGTTCGTCTCGCTCATCGGGCCCTCGGGCTGCGGAAAGTCGACGCTGATGCGGCTGGTGGCCGATCTGGAGACCCCCTCGGCGGGGACTGTGCAGGTGTTCGGCAAGACCGCGACACGCGCCCGCAAGGACCAGGACTACGGGATCGCCTTCCAGCAGTCGGGGCTGTTGGCGTGGCGTACGGTCGCCGACAACATCGCGGTGCCGCTGGAGCTGCACAAGGTCTCCAGACGCCGCCGCCAGGAACGGGTCGCCGAGCTGGCGGCCCTGGTCGGGCTGGAGGAGTTCACCGGGCACTACCCGGACCAGCTCTCCGGCGGCATGCAGCAGCGGGTGGCGATCGCCCGGGCTCTCGCCGAGCAGCCTCGGCTGCTGCTGATGGACGAGCCGTTCGGCGCGCTCGACGAGATGACCCGCGAGCGCCTCCAGACCGAGCTGTCCCGGCTGGTCCGCAAGACCGGTGCCGCGGTCGTGTTCGTCACTCACTCGATCCCGGAGGCGGTCTTCCTCTCCGAACGGGTCGTGGTGATGTCGCCGCGGCCGGGACGGATCACCCGGATCGTGCCGACCGGCCTCGGCCCCGACATCGTCCGCGACGAGGTGCTGCGCGAGTCGGAGCGCTTCTACGAGCTGGTCACCGAGGTCCGGGAGGCGCTGCACTCGCGGCCCGCGTCCGGAGCGAGCTCATGACGCTGTCGCCCTCGCGCCTGGTCGCCCCGCTCGTGGTCGGGCTCCTCGGCCTCGCCCTGTGGGCACTCCTCGTCGATGTGCTCGGCATCGGCACCTTCTTCCTCCCCGGTCCCGGTGAGGTCGTCACCGCGCTCAGGGAGAGCTGGGAGCCCATCCGCGCAGCCTTCTGGGTCACCGCGGTCAACGCGCTGTGGGGCCTGGCTGCGGGCGCGGTCCTCGGCGTCGCGCTCGCCGGCGTCGCCGCCACGACCCGGCTCTTCGACGGCATGCTCGGGCCCCTGGTCGCGATCCTCGCGGTCATCCCGATCGTTGCGATCGCGCCGCTGCTCTACACGATGCTCGGCACCGACCAGGAGACGCCACGGCGCATCATCGGCGGCATCGCCGCGTTCGTACCCGTCTTCATCAACACCCTCCGCGGCCTGCGGCAGACCACTCCCCTGCAGCGCGATCTGATGAGGACGTACGCCGCGGGGCCGGTGCAGCGCTTCCGCACCGTCACGCTTCCGGTCGCGGTCCCCTACACCCTCACCGGGCTGCGCGTGGCCGGCTCGCTGGCGGTCATCTCGGCACTGGTCGCGGAGTACTTCGGCGGGGTCAACAACGGTCTCGGCAGCGCCATCAAGAACGCCGCGACCTCCAACCATGCCCGGGCATTCGCGTACGTCGGGGGCGCGATCGTGCTCGGCCTGCTGGTCTTCGCGATCACGGCCGCACTGGAACGGCTGGCGCGCAGGGCCTATCCGTCAGGAGAGAGCCGCTAGGCGGCGTACCGCCTCCTTCTCGCAGTGTCGCGCGGAGGTCTCGACAAGCTTGACCACCGGAGGAGAAATGAACAGTTTCATACGACAAGGGCTCGCTGCCGCGACCGCCGTGGCACTGACCTTGGGGCTCGCCGCATGCGGCGGCTCCGACAGCGAGGGTGATGGCGACGGCGACCTCACCCAGGTCAAGCTGCAGCTGCAGTGGCTGCCGCAAGCACAGTTCGCCGGCTACTACGCTGCGATCGACCAGGGCTTCTTCGAGGACGAGGGGCTCGACGTCGAGATCATCCCCTCGGGTGGCGACATCGTGCCCCAGGACGCGCTGGCCAATGGCGACGTCGACTACGCGGTCGCCTGGGTGCCGAAGGTGCTGGGCTCCATCGAGGGCGGCGCCGACCTGACCAACATCGCCCAGATCTTCCAGCGCTCGGGCACGCTGCAGGTCTCCTGGGCAGACTCCGGCATCGAGTCGGTCGCGGACTTCGAGGGCAAGAAGATCGGTTCGTGGGGCTTCGGCAACGAGTGGGAGATCTTCGCCGCGATGGCCGCGGAGGGACTCGACTCCAAGTCTGTCTCGATCGTCACCCAGGACTTCAACATGAACGCGTTCCTGCAGGGCGACATCGACGCGGCGCAGGCGATGACCTACAACGAGTACGCCCAGCTGCTCGAGGCCGAGAACCCCAAGACCGGCGAGCTCTACCAGCCCACGGACTTCAACGTCATCTCGTACGAGGAGACCGAAGGCGCGATGCTCCAGGACGCGCTCTGGGCGGACACGGAGCGGCTCTCCTCGGACGCTGACTACGAGGAGACGACCGTCAAGTTCCTCAAGGCGGTCGTCAAGGGCTGGGCATACGCACGCGACAACGCCGAGGAGGTCGCCCCGACCATGGCCGAGCACGAGTCGACCTGGGGTCCCTCGCACGAGCTGTGGATGCTCAACGAGACCAACAAGCTCATCTGGCCGGCCGAGAACGGGGTCGGGGTCATCGACGAGGCCGCCTGGAAGCAGACCGTCGAAGGCGCGCTCGCGGCGACCAACGAGAAGGGCGAGAAGCTGATCACCAAGGCGCCGCCGGAGACGGCCTACTCCAACGAGTACATCGAGAAGGCGCTCGACGAGCTCGGTGATGAGGTCGACACCAAGGGCACCGACTTCATGCCCATCGAGGTGGAGGTGACGGCCGGAGGCGCGTGATTCAGTCGTCTGCAGCATAAGAATGTAACGAAAACGTAGCCGTCGACCTGATATACCGTCGTAATCGGTATTCTGGTTCGGCGGCTACGTTGCCGTTTGCGGCGTAGAGTGAGAGACGACCTGAGCGAGGTCGAGCGGCGAGCTTGCTCGTCCGCTCGCGCCGAGCGAGGGAGTAAGCGCGCGAAGCGCGCAAGCCAGATCCATGTCCATCCACGCACCCAGGGGACAGCCTTGACCAGCGCCAGCGACGCCCGTGCCTACGACCTCGACCGAGCCCATGTCTTCCACTCCTGGTCCGCGCAGGGGTCGCTGAAACCGCTCGTCATCGCCGGCGGGCAGGGCTCGCGGGTGTGGGACGACTCCGGGCACACGTACCTGGACTTCTCCTCCCAGCTGGTCAACACCAACATCGGCCACCAGCACCCCCGGGTGGTGGAGGCGATCAAGAAGCAGGCCGAGACGCTGACCACGATCGCCCCGACGACGGCCAACCTGACCCGCGGCGAGGCCGCCGAGCGGATCACCGACATCGCGCCGGTCGGCTTCAACAAGGTCTTCTTCACCAACGCCGGCGCCGACGCGGTCGAGAACGCGATCCGGATGGCCCGCATCCACACCGGCCGCGACAAGGTGCTCTCGACCTACCGCTCCTACCACGGCAACACCGGGGCGGCGATCGTCGCGACGGGCGACTGGCGGCGGATCCCGAACGAGTACGCCCGCGGCCACGTCCACTTCTTCGGCCCCTACCTCTACCGCTCGGAGTTCTGGGCGACCACGCCGGAGCAGGAGGCGGAGCGCGCGCTGCGCCACCTCCGCCGGGTCATCGAGTCCGAGGGGCCCGCGTCGATCGCGGCGATCCTCCTCGAGACCATCCCCGGCACCGCCGGGATCATGATCCCGCCGCCGGGCTACCTCCCCGGGATCAGGGCGCTGGCCGACGAGTTCGGGATCATGCTCATCCTCGATGAGGTCATGGCCGGCTTCGGCCGCACCGGCGAGTGGCTGGCCCTGGATGCCTACGACGTCGTTCCCGACCTGATCACCTTCGCCAAGGGGGTCAACTCCGGCTACGTACCCGCCGGCGGAGTGATCATCTCCGACCCGGTCGCGGCGACCTTCGACGACCAGGTCTTCCCCGGCGGGCTCACCTACTCCGGCCACCCGCTCGCGATGGCGTCGATCGTGGCGACCATCGAGGCGATGAACGAGGAGGGCATCGTCGACAACGCCGCGACCATCGGCACCGACCACATCGCCCCCGGCCTCGCCTCGCTGGCCGAGAAGCACGACGTGATCGGCGAGGTGCGCGGCACCGGGGTCTTCTGGGCCCTCGAGCTCGTCGCCGACCGCGAGACGCGGGAGCCGCTGCCCGCCGCGACGATGGGCCGGATCAAGTCCGAGCTCATCGCCCGCAACCTGATCCCGTTCACCATGGAAAACCGCATCCACGTGGTGCCCCCGTGCATCGTCACCCCCGACGAGGTCGCCGAGGCGATCTCGATCTACGACGACGTGCTCGGCTCGCTGTAACAGCTCTCAAAAGGACGCATGACATGACCGATCTCCCCATCCTCGACCACTGGATCGGCGGGGCCACCAACCCCGGCACCGGCACCCGTCTCGGCGACGTCTACAACCCCGCGCTCGGCACCGTCCAGAAGCGCGTACGCTTCGCCTCGGCCGCCGACGTCGACACCGCCGTCTCGGCGGCCAAGAAGGCGTTCGAAGAGTGGAGCGAGACCTCGCTCACCCGGCGTACGGCCGTGCTCTTCAAGTTCCGCGAGCTGCTCAACGCCCGCAAGGGCGAGCTCGCGGAGATCCTGACCGCCGAGCACGGCAAGGTGCTCTCCGACGCCGCCGGCGAGATCGCCCGCGGGCTCGAGGTCGTCGAGTTCGCCTGCGGGCTCTCCCACCTGCTCAAGGGCACAGTCTCCGAGCAGGTCTCCTCCGGCGTGGACGTGACCACGCTCAAGCAGCCGCTCGGCGTGGTGGGCATCATCAGCCCGTTCAACTTCCCCGCCATGGTGCCGATGTGGTTCTTCCCGATCGCGATCGCGGCCGGCAACGCGGTCGTGATCAAGCCCTCGGAGAAGGACCCGACCGCGTCCAGCTGGATCGCGGAGCTGTGGTCCGAGGCGGGGCTGCCCGACGGTGTCTACAACGTCGTGCACGGCGACAAGGAGGCGGTCGACGCGCTCCTCGACAACCCCGATGTCGCCTCGATCTCCTTCGTCGGCTCCACCCCGATCGCCCGCTACGTCTACGAGCGCGGCACCGCCGCCGGCAAGCGCGTCCAGGCGCTCGGCGGCGCCAAGAACCACATGCTGGTGCTGCCCGACGCCGACCTCGACCTGGTCGCCGACTCCGCGGTCAACGCGGGCTTCGGGTCGGCCGGTGAGCGCTGCATGGCGATCTCGGTGGTGCTCGCGGTCGACTCGGTGGCCGACAGCCTGATCTCGAAGATCACCTCGCGGATGGCCACGCTCAAGACCGGCGACGGCACCCGGGACACCGACATGGGGCCGCTCATCACCGGCGCTCACCGGGACAAGGTGGCGAGCTACGTCGACGTGGCCGCGGCCGACGGGGCCGAGGTCGTCGTCGACGGACGCGGCATCGAGGTGGACGGCGACCCCAACGGCTTCTGGGTCGGACCGACCCTGGTGGACCGGGTGCCGACCACGTCGACCGTCTACACCGAGGAGATCTTCGGACCGGTGCTCTCGGTCATCCGCGTCTCCGGCTACGAGGAGGGCCTCGAGCTGATCAACTCCGGTCAGTTCGGCAACGGCACCGCGATCTTCACCAACGACGGCGGCGCCGCCCGTCGGTTCCAGCGTGAGGTGCAGGTCGGGATGGTCGGCGTGAACGTGCCGATCCCGGTGCCCGTCGCCTACCACTCCTTCGGTGGCTGGAAGGCGTCGCTGTTCGGGAACGCGAAGGCGTACGGTCCCGCGGGGCTGGACTTCTTCACCCGCGAGAAGGCGGTCACCACCCGCTGGCTGGACCCGTCGCACGGCGGGATCAACCTGGGGTTCCCGCAGAACTCCTAGTGACCAACTAGTAGTCGTAGTCGTCGTCGGGGCCGACTGCGTCGAGCTTCTGCTCGGCGTAGTCGGCCTCGTTGACGTCGTCCGGGGTCGAGGTCACCGTCTCCTCGGCGTCCAGAGGCGCCTCGTCGTCGACGGCCTCCTTCACGACATCGGTCGCCTGCTCCTCGAGGTCTGCCTCTGCTGCGTTCTCGCTCATCTACCCTCGCTCAGATCGATCCGTGTGCTCGGACTCCAGTAGACCACCGCCACCCGAGTGCCGCCACGGACCGCTGCGGCTCAGCGCCGGCGTGGCGCCCCCAGGGCAAGTCGGAGATCCTGCTTCAGGGTCGTGTACGCCTCCTTGGGCTGCCGATTCACATCCCAGAGCAGCGCGTAGCCCTCCCCTTCGAACCAGCCAGGTACCCAGGAGTGGGTGTCGTCGATGCCCCAGACCGTGAACGATGTGCAGGCGCGTACGGCGAGGCAGGCCTGGAGCATCTGGGAGAACTCGTAGGGGTGAGCGAAGAGCGCCAGGTTGTCCGTGGGGACCTGGGTCTCGGCGGAGTCGACGAAGGTGCGTACGTCGGCCTCGGTGACCGCCACCTCGAGACCGAGGTCGGCATAGCGCTGCAGGTCGGCGCGGAAGCGCTCCCCGGAGAAGCCGTACTGAGTGTCGAGGTGGCCCTGGTTGCCGACACCGTGGATGGGTACGCCCTGGGCGACCAGGCTCTTGACGAAGGCGTAGACCGCGTCGGCCTTGGCGTTGTGGCCGTCCTCGCCGGCGATGTTGTAGTCGTTGTAGAACAGCCGCGCCTTCGGGTCGGCCTGATGGGCCCAGCGGAAGGCGTCGGCGACCACCTCGGGTCCGAGCCGGGAGACCCAGAAGTTGTCCGGGTTGAGCCGCGAGGGGTTGGTGTCGGTGAAGAACTCGTTGGCGACATCCCACTGGTAGACCTTGCCGCGGAAGTGGGCGACCTCGTCGGTGATGTGTTTCTTGAGGATCCCGCGGAGCTCGTCGTTGCTGATCGTGCCGTTGTTGACGCCCTCGGTCAGCCAGGCGGGATTCTGGTTGTGCCAGAGCAGGGTGTGGCCGCGCACCTTCTGACCGTGGGCGCGGGCGAACTCGACGACCTCGTCGGCGCCGGACCAGTCGTAGGTGCCACGAGTCGGCTCGACGGTCTCCCACTTCATCTCGTTCTCGGGCGTGATGCTGGAGAACTCGTCCGCGGCGATGCCGGCGAGCTCCTCGTCCGCGAGCACCTCGGGGTTGGCGGCGACACCGAGGTGCAGCCCGATCTGGGACGCGTAGGAGCGGAGCGAGTCGGACGGGGGCCGGAAGCCACGTGGCTCGGCCTGGGCCATGGATGACGCGGTCGCGGTGACGGTCGCCGCCGCGGTCACGGTCACGACGATGTGACGAAGTTTCACGGTGCCTCCAGGTGCACTAAGTGTGATCGGCATCACAGACAGGGATCAGGATGGCGAGGGCCCACGACTTTGTCAATCGTTGTCGATAACGTTTTCCGACGATGCCCATCGAAGCTGGATCCCGGCTACGATCCGGTCCATGCCCACCGAGACCTCTGCCCGCGAAGCTCCCGGATCGACGTGGGCCCGCAGCTACGACTACACCGCGCGCGAGCTGGTGCGACCACGTTCCGTGGATGACGTACGCGACCTCGTGCTGCGCGAGCCGCGGCTGCGCGCGCTGGGGTCTCGGCACTCCTTCACCGATCTCGCGGACACGCCGGGGGTGCTGGTCTCGCTCGACCTGGAGAGCTCGCCGAGCCTGGCCGGTGACGTGGTCCGGGTGCCCGGCGGGATGCGCTACGGCGAGCTCGCCGCCTGGTTGCAGGAGCACGGGCGGGCGCTGCCCAACCTGGCCTCGCTCCCCCACATCTCGGTCGCCGGCGCGGTCGCGACCGGCACTCATGGCTCCGGTGTCGGCAACGGCTCGCTGGCCACCTCCGTGACCGCGCTGGAGATCGTCGACGGCCGCGGCGACCTGGTGCGTCTGGAGGCCGGCTCGCCCGACTTCGCGGGGGCCGTGGTCGGCATCGGCGCCCTGGGGATCGTGACCCATCTCGAGCTGCTGACCTCGCCGACGTACCAGGTCGCACAGACGGTCCACGAAGGGCTCACCTACGCTGACCTGCGAGAACACCTCACCGAGATCCTCGGTGCGGCCTACTCGGTGTCGATCTTCACGCGCTGGTCCGACGAGCCCGACGGGTCGGTCGCGCGGGTCTGGGTGAAGTCGCGTTCGGGGACGCCGGAGCTCCCCGGGACGGTGCTCGCCACCGAGCCGCGGCACGTCGTCCCCGGCCTCGACCCGGCCCCGTGCACCGAGCAGCTCGGCGTACCCGGACCGTGGCACGAGCGGCTGCCCCACTTCCGACTCGACTTCCAGCCGAGCGTCGGCGCGGAGCTGCAGAGCGAGTACCTGGTGCCGCTCGATCGCGCGCAGGAGGCGGTCGAGGCGGTCCGCTCACTCGCCGACCGGGTCCGGCCGCTCCTGCAGGTGAGCGAGATCCGCGCGGTCGCGGCCGACGAGCTGTGGCTCTCCCCCGCCTACGGCACCGACACGCTGGCGCTGCACTTCACCTGGAAGGCCGACCCCGTCGGCGTACGCGAGCTCCTGCCCGACCTGGAGCAGCGGCTTCCGGCGGGCACCCGGCCGCACTGGGGCAAGCTGTTCGCCACCAAGGACCCCGGTGCCGCGTTCCCGCGCTGGGACGACTTCAGGGACCTGGTACGCCGCTTCGACCCCGACCGCCGGTTCTGGAACGGGTGGCTGGAGCGGGTGCTCGGCTGACGCGTGGCTGGGGTGGTCCGGTAGCGAACTGCCTATTACCGGCGAGTAGATGGGCAGGTCGCTACCGGACTACCCCGACGCTCAGTCCTCGACGAACTGGCGGTGGTTGCGGATCACCTCGGCGATGATCACGTTGAGGATCTTCTCGGCGAACTCGGGGTCGAGGCCGGCGTCGTCCGAGAGCCGGCGGAGCCGCTCGATCTGGACCGCCTCGCGGCTCGGATCGGCCGGCGGGAAGCCCGCGCGCGCCTTCAGCCGGCCGACCTGCTCGGTGCACTTGAAGCGCTCGGCGAGAAGGTGGACAAGGGCGGCGTCGAGGTTGTCGATGCTGCCGCGCAGGCGCAGGAGCTCGTCGTGGGCGTCTTCGGTCACAGCGCTATCAAACCCGATGCCGGCCCCGGAGCACCGACGAGTCTTACTCGCCGGACTCCTTCGAGGACTGCTCGGCAAGCGCCTTGTCGATGTCGAGCTCGACGACGGCGTCGATGACCTGCTTGAGCGCGGGCGCGGGGAGCGCACCGGGCTGCGAGAAGACGAGGTTGCCCTTCTTGAAGGCCATCAGCGTCGGGATCGAGGTGATGTTGGCGGCACCGGCGAGCGCCTGCTCGGCCTCGGTGTCGACCTTCCCGAAGACGATCTCGGGGTGCTCCTGGGAGGCGGCGTCGTAGATCGGGCCGAACTGGCGGCACGGGCCGCACCAGGACGCCCAGAAGTCGACGAGGACGATCTCGTTGTCGGTGACGGTGCTCTCGAAGTTCTCTGCGCCGAGCTCGACGGTGGGCATGGGGCTCTCGCTTCCGGTCTGGGGTGGGTGCGCGCCGGATCGGCGGGCACGTACGTATCAACGCACGTGCGTCACTGAGGATTCCCCGTGCGGATTCCTTATGGGATCAGGGAAGACGCTTGCTCTTCGGCCCGATCTGCCGCTCGATGCGGCTGCGTGGCTGCCCGGTCAGCTTGGCGACGATCGGAACCCGGAACACGTATCCACCGACAGCCGCTGCGATGACCAGCAAGATAATCCAGAACATGTGATCCAGCGTACGCCGGACCACCCAGGCCCCACCTCAGGATTCTCCCTGAGATGGGGCCCGGATGAGTCCTGGGTCGGTGTCAGGCGGCGCGCCGGCCGCGGCGGCCGGACTCGCGCTTGCGCAGAGCGTCGGTCAGCAGCGAGACCAGGGCCTCGAGCTGTACGTCGGCGGAGTCGGTGACCTCTTCGTCGGAGCCGTCCAGGGCTCGAGCCGCGAGGCCGGCCTTGGAGTCGATCAGCTCGGCGATCCGGGTGTCGATGGTCTGCGAGGCGATGATGCGCCAGGCGGTGACCGGCTCGGTCTGGCCGATGCGGTGGACACGGTCGATCGCCTGGGTCTGCTCGGCGTCGGTCCAGGAGAGCTCGGCCAGGATCAGGTTGGAGGCGGCCTGCAGGTTGACGCCGACACCGGCGGCGGTGAGCGAGCAGACGATGATCTTGACCTCGGGGTCGTTCATGAACTCGTCGATGGCCTTCTCGCGTGCCTTCGAGGTCTGGTCGCCGCGGATCGTGGAGTAGCGGATGCCGCGCTCCTCGAAGAGCTTCTGCGCGGTGTCCATCACCTCGATGTGCTTGGCGAAGAAGACGACCTTGCCGACGTTGCGCGCCAGCTGAGCGGCGTAGTCGGCGGCCAGCGAGGCCTTCGCGCGACCGATGCGGCGCATCATCCCGAAGACGTTCTCGCCGGTGGAGGCGTCCTGGTCCTCGCGCTCCCAGGTGGCGACGCGGCGGATCAGCTCGAGGTCGAGCTCGCCGGGGGCCGGCTTGGCGCCGGTCACCCGGGTCTCGATCGCAGTGTCGTAGCGCTGCATCATCCGCTTGGCCAGCTCGGCCTCTGCGGCCCGGATCGAGCGGCCCTCGGCGTCGTCGAGCTCGACCGGCAGGTCGGCCACGCGGCGCGCCGGGATGTCGCTGGCGACGTCGATCTTGCGGCGGCGCACGATGCCCTGGTTGACGACGACGCGGCGGGCCGCGCCGTAGAAGCTGTTGTCCTGCGGGGTCAGCCCGGTCTCCTCGAGCCCTTCGAGCAGGCCGTTGAGCGGCTTGACGTCGTCGATCCAGCCGAGGAACTGCCAGATCGCCCGGAAGTCCTCGATGTCGTTGATCAGCGGGGTGCCGGTCAGCGCCATCAGCAGCGGGTTGGCCGTACGCTGCCGGATCTTCTCCGAGAGGGCCAGCACGTGCTGGGAGCGCTGGGAGGACTTGTTCTTGATGAAGTGGGCCTCGTCGACGACCATGCCCTTGAAGCCGAACTCGCCGAGCCAGCCGACGTGGCGGTCGAGGATCTCGTAGTTGACCACGATGATGTCGGCGAAGCCATCGATGTCCTCGCCGTTGCCGTGGACGACGGTCGCCTTCTTGGACGGTGTCCAGAGGTCGACCTCGCGGGCCCAGTTGGCCTTGACGACGTTGGGCACGACCACGAGCAGCGGGTAGGCGTCGGCCGCCTCGGCGGCGAGCAGCGCCTGCGCGGTCTTGCCGAGGCCGGGCTCGTCGGCCAGCAGGTAGGAGCGGTGGCCCTCGGCCGCCGAGGCGACCAGCTGCGCCTGGTGGTGCATGAGCTCGCGGGTGCCCGGCGCGTCGATGTGGCCGGGGCCGTAGGCGGGCGGCTCGGGCAGCGGCATGCAGGAGGGCCCGGAGTCGGCGTACTCGAAGCTTCGGAACAGCGGCCCGAGGAGCTCCCAGCCGGACAGGCGGCGGGCGTGCACCGGCGGGCGGGCGTTGGTGAAGTCGGGCACCAGGAACGGGTTGGAGAGCTGGCGCTGGATGACGCTGGTCGGCACCACGCGCTTGTCGGGGACCACGACGGCAGGCGTCTCGTCCTCGTCCTCCTCCTCGTCCTCCGGCACGTCGACGCCGCCACGCGCCATCAGCTCGTGCTTGAGGTCGACGGCGGCCTCGGAGATCTCGGCGTCCTCGGCGAGGAGCTCGAACAGGCGCGAGTCCATGGTCGCGGTCTTGGCGAGGATCGTGGCGATCCCGTCCAGACGCTTGAGCTGCTCGGCGCGGCGACCCTCGTTGAGGGTCTCGTCCTCGAGCACGCGGTGGCGCTCGTCTCGGGCGAGGAGCGCGACGACCTGGAACTTGGTCCGTACGTCGGGCATGGCCGAGCGGCGCTGAACGGCCGACTCCACCTCGCGGACGACCTGCGCGAGCACCGGAATGATGCCCTCGTTGTCCTTGTGGACGCCCTTGCGGCGACCGTTCTGCCCGGACTTGCCGGCATTGCCGTTGCTACGTGAACGGCCGGACCGGTTGTTGCGCCGGGTAGCGGCTCCCTGAGCCAACTGAATCCTCCTTGGGGCCACGCACGGGTGAGTGGCATGTCCAAATGCCGACCCTCATCGGCCGGTCGCCCTCCCAGGGCTCACGCAGATCGATGGCAGACGACTGACGACCGCGTCCAAACAGCGGATACGCGCGATCGGCGCCTCATCGACCGGGCCAGTGACTCGTTCGGTCCCCACGACGAACGTCCACGAGCCGGGCGCTTGGAGCGAGTGTAACCCCACCCACACCGGTTAGCGGAAGTCTCGTTCGGCGTTTTCTGTCAATTGATCAAACGCGGGGCTCAGGCAGGCCTCGGATGAGCCCGGTAGAACTCGCGTGCGCGCCTCCCGAGACGGTTGGTGGCGACGTCTGAGAGCACCACACCGAGCGGGATGTTGAGCACCGGGATGCCGCGCAGGACGACACGCCGGGCGACCCGGACGCCGACGAGGTGCGCCATCGAACTGGTGGCCTCGACGGTCTTGTTCACCGCCCAGCGGGAGACGGCCCGGACGCCGAAGCGGCTGCCCGCGGCGCCCGCCACGCTGCCGCCGCCGTCGAAGAGCAGGTTCACGCCGGCCAGCTTGAGGAACTCATTGATCCGGACCGGATCCTCCAGATCGTGTCCGTACGCGGCGGCGATGTGCATCACCAGGCGCTGCTCGATCCACGCCAGCGCGATCAGGTCTCCGAGGATCGCCGTTCCGGCCGCGGCGGCAACCGCAGCCGGACCGCCGATCACGGCCGGCACCTCGGCGACAGCGATCATCGCGCCGCCGCCGGCACCCTGCAGACGGGCGAACCAGCGGTGCTTCCTGATCAGCTCGTCGACGTACGCCTCGGTGTCGAAGCCGGGCTCGGACCGGTCCGCGGCCACCTTCCTGGCGATCTCCGGACCCTGGGTCGCGACCAGGTGGCCGACCAGCACCTGCGGTGCCGCAGACCCTGCCGTGATCAGCTCCTTGACCGGGAACTTCGGCTTCTTGATCATCTACCCTCCGCGTCGCTCGGCGACCGTGCCACCGTCTGATGGCCCGAACCTATCCGAGGTCGACGCGGCGACAGCGCTGCGACTCAGTCGATCAGGTACTGATCCGCCCAGGCCGAGATGATCCGGGCGGCACGCTGGGCCTGGCCTCGCTTCGTGAGGAGATGGTCGGAGCCCTCCAGCGCCACGAAGGACCGCGGGTGGCGGGCGGTGTTGAAGATGTCGGAGGCGTTCTCGATGCCGACCGTGGTGTCGGTCGGGCTGTGCATGACCAGGAGCGGCTTCTTGAGCTGCATGATCTTGTGGCGCAGGTCGGCGCGGCGTACGTCATGGACGAAGGCCTTGCGCAGGGTCAGCGACTTGCCACCCGCCATCCACGGCGCCTCGCCGTCCTCCAGCACACGGGAGAGCACGGCGTCGTAGTTGTGCTCGACGTGCGCCGGCTGGAACGGAGCCGCGACGGTGGCGACGGCGTCGACGCCGACCCCGTCAGCGGCCGCAGCGAGGACCGCCGCACCGCCGAAGGAGTGGCCGACGAGCAGCTCAGCCGGGGTGCCACGTTCGGCCATGAAACGGGTGGCCTCGACTGTGTCGGCGACCTTGTGGGTGAAAGAGCCGTCGCCCCAGTCACCCTCGGAGTCGCCGAGCCCGAGGTTGTCGAAGCGCAGCATCCCGATGCCCTCGGCGGCGAGCTGCTTGCAGATCCGTGCGGCCGCCGGAGAGTCCTTCCCGAGGGTGAAACCGTGACTGAACACGCCCCAGCCACGCACCTCACCCTCGGGCAGGTCGATGAGACCGGCCAGCATGGGTCCGGACGTACTCTTGAAGGTCACCTTCTCAGCCACGCCCAGGATTCTCTCAGAATCCGGCGTGACTGCTCGGGTCTGCTCAGCGCTCGACGTAGAACAGACGCTTGTTGAGGAACTCGTCGATGCCGAGCGGGCCGAGCTCGCGGCCGAAGCCGGAGCGCTTGGTGCCGCCGAAGGGGACGTCGGCGCCCTCGCCGGCCGGCGTGTTGACGTTGGCCATGCCGACCTCGAGCTGCTGGGCGACGGCGATCGCGCGCGCCTCGTCGGTCGAGAAGACGGCGCCGCCGAGGCCGTACTCCACCGCGTTGGCCAGCTCGACGGCCTCCTCGTCGGTGCTCACCTTGTAGACGACGGCGACCGGGCCGAAGAGCTCCTCGGTGTAGGCGCGCATCTCCGGCGTGACACCGGTGAGGACCGCGGGGGCGAAGAAGGCGTCGGGGCCGTCGGAGATCTCGCCGCCGGCGTGGAGCGTGGCGCCCTTGTCGACGGCATCCTGGATCTGTGCGCGCAGCGCCTCGGCCGCCTTGCGGGCCACCAGCGGGGAGTAGACGGTGTCGTCGCCGTCCTCGCCCTCGAGCGGCTTCATCGCGGCGGCGCGCTTGGTGAGGGCCGCGACGAAGTCGTCGTAGACGCCCTCGTTCACGATCATCCGCTTGTTGCCGTTGCAGACCTGGCCGACGTTCTCCATCCGGGTCGCCCAGGCGGTCTCGGCAGCGTCGTCGACGTCGTCGGAGTCGAGGATGATGTAGGGGTCGGAGCCGCCGAGCTCGAGGACGACCTTCTTCAGGTGGCGGCCGGCGGCCTCGGCGACCGCCGTGCCGGCGCGCTCGGAGCCAGTGAGGGAGACCGCGCGGACCCGCGGGTCGGCGATCATCGTGGCGATCTGCTCGTGGGTGGCGTAGAGGTTCTGGTAGACGCCCTCGGGAAGGCCGGCGTCCTCGAAGATCTTCGCGATCGCGGCCGAGGAGCGCGGGCAGTTCTCCGCGTGCTTGAGGATGACGGTGTTGCCGGCGACCAGGTTGGGCGCGGCGAAGCGGGCGACCTGGTAGTAGGGGTAGTTCCACGGCATCACACCGAGCACCGGACCGAGCGGGAGACGCTGGATGACCGCCTTGCCCTCGTGGCCGGGCAGGTCGGTCTCCGCGAGCAGCTCGGGGCCGTGGTCGGCGTAGTAGGCGGTGATCTCGCCGGAGAACTCGGCCTCGCCGGCGCCGGAGGAGGCCTTCTTGCCCATCTCGGTGCGGATGATCCTCCCGAGCTCCGCGGCCCGCTCGGTGAAGAGGTCCGCGGCGCGCTTCACGATCGCGGAACGCTCCTCGATCGGGGTCGAGCGCCAGGTTTCGTACGCCTTCTTGGACCGCTCCAGCGCCTCCTCCACCTCGGCGTCGGTGGCGAACGGGAAGGTCTCGATCACCTCGCCCGTTGCGGGGTCGGTCACCTGGTAGGGAGGCGTGGTGCTCATCGTCATCCTCTTCGATCGGGGGCTGCTTTGGTGCGATGGTACGTGGTTCTGGAGCGCTTTTGATGACGGAACCGTTACTCTTTACCGGTTTTGGCAACTGAATCCGAAGTTAGGACACGTTCTAGAATGTCCGCATGGATCTCGCATTCTTCCGGCGCACCGATGACGGTTTCGAGCCTACGCCGATGGCTCGCAGCATGTGGGCCGAGGACCACATGCACGGAGTGGCCGCCAGCGGCCTGATCGCTCGCGGTCTCGAGGACCAGATCGAGGAGCTCGGACGTGC
Organism: Nocardioides sp. NPDC087217; assembly: GCF_044744805.1. Lineage (NCBI taxonomy): Bacteria > Bacillati > Actinomycetota > Actinomycetes > Propionibacteriales > Nocardioidaceae > Nocardioides > Nocardioides sp. NPDC087217. The sequence continues at coordinate 214,617 of NZ_JBIUZB010000003.1, read as the reverse complement.
CTCGGAACTGGTGCCCTCGCGCTATCACGTGGACCTGTTCCGACCGCCACGGATGGTGCCGACGCGGATCCGTACGAGCGTCGTACGCAACGGCCCACGCATCGCGCTGCTCGACGCCGAGATGGTCCAGTCCTCCGGCGACGGCGAGGAGCGGGTCGTCGCCCGCGCGACCTGCACCTACCTGCTCGCCGGCGAGAACCCGGCCGGCGACGTCTGGTCGGCGACCGACCGCGCCACTCCCCCGCCGCTCGAGGTCGCGCCGCCGACCTCCGAGCCGCACGTACCGTTCTTCGTCTCCGAGAACCCCTGGTCCGACGACTTCGGCAAGCACCAGAACGCCGGGCGCCACGTCACCTGGCAGGTCGCGGTTCCGACCGTCGCCGGCGAGCCGATGACCCCTTTCCAGACCGTGGCCTCCATCGCCGACGCCACCTCGATGGTCACCAACTGGGGCAGCAACGGCGTCGAGTGGATCAACACCGACATCTCGCTCGCCCTCGCCCGGCGACCTGCCGGGATGGAGGTCGGCCTCGCCACCATCGACCACGTCGCCCATGAGGGCATCTCCGTCGGCACCGCCGAGGTCTTCGACCGCGAGGGCACCATCGGCACCGCCACCGTCACCGCCCTGGCCAACGCCAAGCGCACCGTCGACTTCACCGCTCCTGGCGAGGGTGGTCCCGCCACCCCGGTCTAGCCGAAACCGCAGTTGTGGCGGCCGAATCCGCACTTGTGGGCGACGAAACTCTCGTTTCGTCGCCCACTTCTGCAGTCTCGGCCGCCAGAACTCACGTCTCGGCCGACGCTTGTGCCTTCTCGGCGAGGGTCAGGTTCTGGTCGACGAGGGCGGCCATGAGGGCTCGCTGACGGGTCGGGGTGAGGCCGAAGCCGGAGGGGGTGAGGTCGGGGGTTGCCAGGGACTCGTCGATGCCGTGGAGACGGGCGGTCGCGTGGTTGACGTCGGCGATGGCCTGGCGAAGGTCGGTGGTCGCGGGGTCGTGGGCGTCGGGGTCGCCGACGAGGTTGAGTACGCCGGTGATGCCGATCCGGCGATCCTCGCCGACCCGGTCGAGGGCCGCCAGGAGCGTGATGCCGGCCGGGCGGAGCGGCTCGAGGTCAGCGGGGAACGGGTAGGTGGCACGCAGACGCGAGGGGTTGTAGCGGTAGGCGGTGTTGAGCATGGTGCCGCCGGCGCGTACCGCCCAGACCCGGTGGAGGTCGGAGGCGAGGAAGGCGTATGCAGCCGGGTCCTGGGTGGGATAGACGACCAGCCCGTTGGAGAAGACGTGGTCGGCACCGACCAGCACGGGCCACAGGTGCTTACTGTGCTTGCTGAACGCGATGACGTGCGACAGCCCGGCCGCGTCGCGGTAGAGCTCGTCGACGGGGCTGAGGAAGCCCCACCAGCGCTCCTTGAGCTGGGGGTACTTCACGAACTGGCGGCGGCGCTCGGCACGCACCTTCGACCGCACCAGACGCGCGAGCGCGCGGTCCTCGGCGAGCTCCTCGAGGCCCAGCTTGCCGACGTCGAGCACGAAGCGGGAGGCGGTCGAGCCGCAGGGCGTCACCAGGTCCTCGCCGCTCAGATAGGGGCGCACGGTGTGCCCGAGCGGACCACGTCCGAGAGCCTCCGCCTCGGCCGGCGTCAGGACGAGCGTGCGGCCGAGCACGATGGTGCCCTGATAGCCGTGAGGCAGCGGTACGTCGAGATCCAACCTCGCAGGCTCCGGGAGGGAGAAGCCGTCCTCGAGCGTCCCGGTGATCGCCGGGACCGAGCGCCCGTCGAGCCACGCGCTGTCGAGCGGCCGGGTGGTGAGCCAGATCTTCGCGAACCGTACGCCCGCCGTCGGCCACGGGGCCGAACGCTCCGCCCGGGCGACCTGCCAACCGCGGTCCAGCAGCGCACCGAGGCCGAAGCGCGCGGTGTCACCCTCGCTGATCGAGTCGGTCGTGATCAGCCCGATCTCGCCGCGACTGAGAGCAGCTGCCCGGAGCAGGAAGTAGATGACGTAGTCGGCCCGCCTCGTCGTGCCGCCGGCGAGGGTGTGCGCGAGGTAGTCGCGCAGCTCCTGGCCGATCGCGTCCCGCACCCGTTTCACCCCGAGGTAGGGCGGGTTGCCGACCACCGCGTCGAAGCCGCCGCGCGCCATCACCTCGGGCGCGACCAGCGCCCAGTGGATCGGCCGGACGGCGGGCACCGGCAGACGCCGACACCGACTCAGTGCCGCGTAGGCCTCCTCGAGCCGTCTCCCCGGCCGACCGCCCAACGGCAGCGCGACCGCGACCATGGCATCGGCGTACGCCTCGGGGTCATCGACGCCGGCCGGCAGCTCGTCCGCGTCGACGAGCCCGACCAGCGAGTTGCCGCACAGGATCCGGTCGTCGAGGAAGGTCAGCGGGAGCGAGGGGTCCTCGCAGAGCAGCCAGAGGGAGAGCTTGGCGATGTCGACCGCGACCGGGTCGATGTCGGCACCGTAGAGGCAGCGCGTGACGATCTCGGCCACGGGCCGCTCGCACGCGGACGCCAGATGACGGGCGGAGGCGAGGAGGAAGACGCCGGTCCCGGCGGCGATGTCGACCACGGCCGCGTCGGCGGAGGCGACCGGAGCCAGCGCGTGGGCGACGACCTCGTCGGCGAGCTCGGGAGGGGTGTAGTGGGCGCCGTTGTCGCGTCGCGAGGAGACCTCGAGCAGCGCCTCGTAGACGTAACCGATCTCCTCCAGAACGAGATCATCGACCGCGGCCCCATCCAGGAACAGATAGTTCGACAGCAGATGATCCGGCTGCGGACCGTCCGCGCACGACAGCAACCCGGCGGCGTCCAGGGCAGCATCGGTGAGCACCATCCCCCGTGCCCGCGCGAACCCCGCTACGACACTGCGCATCACCGCCGCCACCGCCGAGGGGCCGCCGCCCAGCTCGGCAACCGCCGACCGCGCTCGAGTGCGCAGTGCCCGGGGCGTGATCACAGGATGAACCATAGAACGCCCGCAGGTTCGCGGAGACGAACCGATGGTGAAGAGTGACGCGCCGGGGTGCCCCCGTTCACCACAACGTCACACCGTGCGTACAGAATCCGGCGCATGTCAATCGACTCGGAGCGGCTCGGGCCCCTCCTTCACATCCGGCCGGGCACGGCGCCCCGCGTGGCGATCATCTCCGCGAGCTACGGCGCCGGCCACAACTCGGCCTCCCGGGAGATCTCACGAGCACTCGGGGAGGCCGGATGCGACGTCGAGATCTTCGACTTCGTCGACCTGATGCCCTGGCGGCTCGGGCACGGGCTGAAGGTCGGCTACAAGATGCAACTCCAGGTCAGCCCCGACTCCTGGGGCACCACGATGAGTCTGGTCATGCCGGGACGCCCGCTCCACAAGCCGTTCAACCAGTTCCTTCGCCTCTCCACGCGCAACCTCACCGAGGCCGTGCGCGGCGCCGATCTGGTCATCTCGACCCACCCGTTCTGCTCGCAGGTCATCGGCCACCTGCGCACCAGCGGACAGCTCACCGTGCCGGCGGTCACCTATCTCACCGACGCCGCCGTCCCGGCGCTGTGGATCAACCCCGGCATGGACCTCAACCTCGCCATCCACGAGGTCGCCGCACGCGAGGCGCGCATGCTCGGCGGCAACGCGGCGGTGGTCCAGCCGCTGGTCCCACCGGGGGCGGCGTACGTCCCGGGGCAGGTCTTCCCCGATCCGCTCGCCGACCTCGACCTGACGGGTCCTCGGGCGCTGGTCACCGGCGGCTCGCTGGGCGCCGGTGCGCTCGAGCAGACCGCCCGCGACATCCTCGAGCACAGCGACATGACCCCGGTGGTCCTCTGCGCGACCGATCCCTGTCTCAAGCGCCGCCTGGAGCGGATTCCCGGTGTCGTGGCGCTCGGCTGGCGCACCGACGTACGCGCCCTGATGGCGACCAGCGACTGCGTCGTCCAGAACGCCGGCGGCTTCACCTCACTCGAGGCTCTGGCCTCGGGCACGCCGGTGATCACCTACCGCTCGATCTCCGGCCACGGCGCCGCCAACTCGGCCAACCTGGACCGTGCCGGGCTGATCCCGTGGGCCCGCGACGAGGTCGAGCTCGCCAAGCACCTGGAGGTCGCCGCCGAGTCGCCACGGTTCAACCGGCTCGCGCTCGGCGTCCCCGACATCGTCCAGATCCTCACCGACAGCTACGACGAGACCGCCGTGGCCTAGCCGGCCGGCGGCAGCCCGAAGAGCCGCGCGGCGTTCTCGTAGAGCACTCCGCGCGTCCACTCATCACCGAGCCCGAGCCCCAAGACCCCGTCGACCGCCTCGAGATAGGGATAGGGGATGTTCGGGAAGTCGCTCCCGAACAGCACCCGCTCACCCAGCGCCTTCAGGCGCGGCAGCTCCTCGGCCGGGAAGGGCGTCGACGCCTCGGTGAAGGCGGTGAAGGCCATGGTGGTGTCCAGGTGCACGCCGTCGTACTTCTCCACCAGGTCGAGGAAGCGCGAGTAGTCCGGCAGCCCCATGTGAGCGACGATCAGCACCAGATCCGGATAGCGTCCGAGCAGCGCCTCCATGCCGCCGGGCCCGGTGAACCGACCCGGAGCGGGCCCGTGACCCGAGTGGATCACCAGCGGCGTGCCCGACTGGGAGAGCACCTCCCAGACCGGGTCGAGCAGCGGCGAGTTGGGGTCGTAGTCGCCGACCTGGACGTGCGCCTTGAAGATCCGCGCACCTGCGTCGACGGCCTCGCGCACGTAGTCACCGGCCCCCGGCTCCGGGTAGAACGTCGCCGACTGCAGGCAGTCCGGCTTGTCCGCCGCGAACTCCGCACCCCACTGATTCAGCCACGCCGCCATCCCCGGCTTGTGCGGATAGGTGAGCGCCGAGAAGTGACGTACGTCGAGATCCCGCAGCACCCGGAGCCGCTCCTCCTCGGAGCGCCGATAGGCGATCGGCCACGGCTGGCCGGTCAACGGCCCGACCGCATCGAAGTAGCCCCACACCTTGTCGAGCATCCGCGCGGGCAGGAAGTGGGTGTGTACGTCGAAGATGCCGTCCAGGCCCAGCGCATCGAGCCGCGCGCGGACCTGCGCGGGCTCGTCGGGGGCGATGGTGACCGTAGGAGGGTTCACGAGGGCCGAACTTACCTGGCTGAAGCGGAGCCCGAAGCAATCTATCCGGCGGCGGCGGAGCCGGACGCCACGGGCGCAGCGAACGTCTCCGCGATCGCACGGGCCCTTTCGGGCACCTCGTCGGCGGTCAGCCCCCAGGTCCCCTCGGCGAAGCGCCGGGCGAGCTTCGCGAGCGAGTCGGCACCCTCGTTGAGCGCCTCGCCGACGTGGCCGCGCACCCACTCGAAGGAGAGCCGGTCGGACTCGCGGCACAGGTCGTCGTGCATCCGGGTCAGGCCGGCGAGCTCGGCGCGATGTTCGCTCTCATAGCCCTTCGGCATCGACAGCTCACCCCGGAGCCAGTCCTCGATCATCGCGAGCGCGACCCGGGAGTCGGTCCGGATGGTCAGCGTGCGGCGGGGCAGCGCCCGCACCGCCTCCGCGATCGCCTGCAGCTCGGCCAGGACCACCAGCGACTGCGGGTCGCGGATCCGGGCGTTGGGCACCTGCCGACCGAAGCCGTGCTGGCCGTCGCCGGCGAGCCATCCCCAGCCGATGAACCCGCGGTGGGCCGAGCCGTCGGTCGCCACCACCAGCGGCGGCATCGGGCCGGCCCGATGGATCGCCAGCGCCTCCACCGCCTCCGCGCGGATGTCCGCGTCCTCCTCGGCGAACGGCACCACGGTGACCCCGGGATAGGCGTCGGCGATCTCGTCGGTCAGGATCCAGAACCGCGAGTTGGACGGCAGCGCCACCACGACCTGGACCGGCGCGAGCGACTCCAGCGAGTCGTACGCTGCCCCGACCGCCGCGATGATCGCGTCCTCGGTCCCGCGGGCACCCAGCGATCCCGCCGCCTGCAGCCCCGGACCAGCCAGGACCCAGTCCCATCTCTCGGCATCGCTGCGCTCTTTGACGACGATGAAGCAACGCATTGCTGACCTCCTGACCCGCCCGAACAAGTCGTCCTCGACGTTACCGGGCGGCCCCTGAGAAAGTGACTCCGCCGTCAGGATCCGGACACCGCTGACCGGAACGGTCAGACGAGCCCGAGCTCCCGAGCACGTACGCCGGCCTGGAACCGGGACGCGGCGCCGAGCGCCTCCATCAGCTCGGCGACCCGGCGCCGGTAGGTGCGTACGCCGAGCCCGAGGGTGCGCGCCGCGGCCTCGTCCTTCACGCCCCGGCCGAGCAGGTCGAGCACCTGCGGCGCGATGTCGCGCAGCTCGGCGATCCGGGCGTCGTAGGCGTCCACCGTCGTCGCCGAGCGCCAGGCCGCGTCGAAGAGCGAGGTGACGCCCTGGACCACCTCGGGCTGGGTGACGATGCTGAAGCTGCGCTCGCCCAAGCGCGGGTCGCCGGCGAGGATCGCGACCCGGCGGTCGATCAGGATGGTCTCGTTGATCTCGTCGGGGGTGATCCGGATCTGGGCGCCGCGGACGTCGCGGATCTCGCGCAGATGGGCGGCGGAGACCGGGTCGAGCAGCACGTTGGGCCGGTAGACCTTACGCAGCCGCACCTCTGCGCCGTCGCGACCGCACAGCGCCGCTCTGATGCCGGATTCGGTGCGCGCGGCCGACCAGGTGCGCAGGTCGATCGCCGCACACGCGATGTCGGTGGCGGCCGCGAACAGGTGCGAGGTGCGCCGCACGAGCTCCTCCTCGCCGCGTACGACGGCGACGGTCCCGCCCGCCCGGATCGTCCCCACCGTGTTGGTCACGGCATCGATTCTCCCCCGCCATCCAAGACGCGAGCCGCGATCGGCAACAACCTGCCAACGGCGTGAGTACGCGGCACCGGGTCGCGACGCTGGAGGGCATGACGACGAACCACATCACCGCCGGTGCCGCCGGCACCTGGCAGCTCGGCGACAAGCAGATCAACCGGATCGGCTTCGGCGCGATGCGCCTGATCGGCAACCTCTCCACCCCGATCGCCCCCGACCGCGAGAACGCCATCGCCGTCCTCCGCCGCGCCGTCGAGCTCGGCGTGAACCACATCGACACCGCGGCCATCTACTTCACCCCGACGCGCTCGGCCAACGAGCTGATCGCGACCGCCCTCCAGCCGTACGCCGACGACCTGCTGATCGCGACCAAGGTCGGCCCCACCCCGCGCGGCCGGGACGGCGCCTGGCAGTCCGAGCCTCGACCCGAGCGGCTGCGCGACCAGGTCGAGGAGAACATCCGCCAGCTCGGCCTCGACCACCTCGACCTGGTGAACCTGCGCTGGGGAGTCGGGCGCGAGCGCGGCACCGGATCGATCGCCGACCACTTCGGCGCCCTGCTCGACCTGCGCGAGGCGGGCCTGGTCGAGCACGTCGGCCTCTCCAACATCGGCCCCGAGCAGCTCACCGAGGCGCTCGCGATCGGGCCGGTGGCCTGCGTACAGAACCAGTACGGGCTCACCACTCGCCGCGAGGACGACGTCCTGCTGCGGCTGTGCGGCGAGCACGGGGTCGCGTTCGTGCCCTTCAACTCCATCGGCGCCGCCGTCGCCGGCGCGGTCCCCGGAACCGCGCCCGACGAGACGGGTCGCGAGGTCGTCGAGGCCATCGCCGCGGCGCACTCCGCCACCCCCTCTCAGGTACGTCTCGCCTGGACGCTCCACCAGGGTCCGCACGTGCTCGCCATCCCCGGCACCGCCGACCTCGCCCACCTCGAGGAGAACATCGCCGCCGGCGCCCTGCGGCTCACCGACGAGGAGGTGAGCCGCTTGGACGCCGTCGCCGCGTAGGCCGCCCGGCTCAGTCCTGGGTGTAGAGCCCGTCGATGACGTCGGCGTACTTCTTGCTCACCACCCGCCTCTTGAGCTTCAGGGTCGGGGTGAGCTCCTCGGACTCGGCGGTCCACTCCTCGCCGAGCAGCTCGAAGGCCTTGACCTGCTCGGGGCGGGAGAGGCGGGCGTTGGCGGCATCGACGGCCTGGGCGACGGCGCCCCGGATCACCGGGTGCTGGGCCAGCTCGGCGAGCGAGCCGGCCTCGACGCCGAGCTTCTGAGCGACCACGGGAGCGATCTCGCCGTCGAGGGTGAGGACGGCGACGACGTACGAACGGCCGTCACCGACCACCATCGCGTGGCCGACGAGCGGGCTCTCCTTGAGGAGGTTCTCGATGTTGGAGGGGGCGATGTTTTTGCCCGCGGAGTTGATGATCATCTCCTTCTTGCGGTCGACCACGGTGAGGAAGCCGTCCTCGTCGAGCGAGCCGATGTCGCCGGTGTGCAGCCAGCCCTCCGAGTCGAAGAGCGCGGCGGTGGCGTCGGGTCGGCCCACGTAGCCCGGGGTCATGATCGGGCCCCGGAACAGGATCTCGCCGTCATCGGCGATGCGCAGCTCGATGCCGGGCTGGGCGCGCCCGACGGTGCCGAGCCGGAAGGCCTTCGGCCCGTTGCCGGTGGCCGCCCCGGTGGTCTCGGTCATGCCGTAGACGTCGTAGATCTTCAGCCCCAGGCCGGCGAAGAACTTCGCCACCTCGATCGGCATCGGCGCGGCCGCGCTGGCCGCCCACTCGACCCTGTCGAGACCGAGGAGTGCACGCATGGTCGACAGGACCGCGGCGTCGACCTGTTCGAACTGCGCCTGCAGTTCGGGTGAGGTGGTCTGCCCGAACTGCTGCGACTCGACGTAGGCCAGCCCGACCGCCATCGCCTTCTCGACACCGGCCTTCTTGGCCTCGTCGGTCTCGGCGGCGAGCAGCGCGGTGACGCCGGTGCGGATCTTCTCCCAGACCCGTGGCACCCCGAAGAAGCTGGTCGGGTGCACCTCCTGGAGGGTGCCGAGCAGCAGCGCGGGGTCCTGGACCAGGTAGACGTGGCCGCCGTTGAACTGCGGGATGTAGAGGCTGAGCACCCGCTCGGCGATGTGCGCGAACGGCAGGTACGAGACGAGCACTCCCGGCTCCACGACCCCGGAGACCGTCAGCGAGCTGGTCGTCTCGAAGACGATGTTGCGGTGGGTGAGCACCACACCCTTCGGCTGCCCGGTCGTGCCCGAGGTGTAGAGCATCGTGACCGTGTCGTCAGGGCTCACCGCGGCACTGCGCGCGTCCAGCTCCTCGCCGACCTCGGACAGCGCCGCCGCGCCCGAGGCCACGAAGTCGTCCCAGGCGACCGCCCGCGGGTCGTCCTCCACGGCGGTGTCGATGGTGACGACGCGTACGATCTCCTCGCGCTTGAGCCCGAGCGCCCAGCGGGCGACGTGGTCGTCGGTCTCGAGCACGACGATCCGCGGGTCGGCGTGCTCGGCGACGTAGCCGACCTGGTCGGGCGCGAGGGTGTTGTAGATGCTGATCGGGACACCACCGGCGAGCACCGTGGCAATGTCGGCGACGACGTGCTCGATGCGGTTCGCGGCCATGATCGCGACCGACTCCCCCGGCTGGAGACCGGCGGCGATGTAGGCGGCGGCCAGCTCGCGGGCACGCTGGTGCAGCTCGCCCCAGGTCAGCGTGCGCCAGCCCGTGCCGTCAGGGGTGTGCCGGTCGGAGAAGGCCGGCTCGGAGCCGCGGTCGGCGACCACCTTGGCGAGTACGTCGACCATGGTCCGGTCGCCGATCTGGGACTCGAGGGCGGCGCGGTCGGCGAGGACGTCGGGCATCGGAGCGCTCCTTCTGTAGTTTGTGACTCGGGTCACAATCGAGGTGCCTCGACCGTAGGGACGAGTTGGCGCGGACACAAGAGCCCGTCTGCGCTATTTGGAAATCCACCCAGGGGCGCGCTTTTCATTCAGTGGAAGAACGCGCTGGCGGCAGCCGCCCGAACGGGAGTTGACTCACCCCATGGCAGAAGAACGTACGCAGGTTGTGATCGTCGGCGCCGGCCCCGCGGGGATGCTGCTGAGCCATCTCCTCGCCGCCGACGGGGTCGACTCGGTCGTGGTCGAGACCCGGTCGGAGGAGTACGTCGCGGCCCGCATCCGCGCCGGGATCCTGGAGCAGTCGAGCGTCGATCTGCTCACCGAGGTCGGTCTCGGCGACCGGCTCGCCCGCGACGCCGACAAGCACCGCGGGATCTACCTGCAGTGGCCCGAGGAGCGCCACCACCTCGACTTCGTCGACCTGGTCGGCCGAGCGGTCTACGTCTACGGCCAGACCGAGGTGCAGAAGGACCTGATCGACGCCCGCAAGGCCGCCGGGCAGGTCGTCCACTATGAGGTCAGCGACACCGCGCTGCACGACATCGAGTCCGACCGCCCGTCGGTGACCTTCACCGACGCTGCCGGGCTCCCCCAGCGGATCCGGGCGGATGTCATCGTCGGCTGCGACGGCTCCTTCGGCCCCAGCCGCGCCGCGATCCCGGCCCGGGAGAGCTGGGACCGCACCTACCCCTACAGCTGGTTCGGCATCCTCGCCGACGTCGCGCCGTCGACCGACGAGCTCATCTACGCCTGGCACCCCGACGGCTTCGCACTGCACTCGATGCGCTCGGAGAGCGTCTCGCGGTTCTATCTCCAGGTGCCCAACGGCACCGACCCGGCGACCTGGTCCGACGACCAGATCTGGGACGCGCTCGCCGCCCGGCTCGGCCACGGCCAGAACGGCTGGAGCCTGCAGCCGGGCCGGATCACCGACCGCAGCGTCCTCCCGATGCGCTCGCACGTCTCCACGCCGATGCGCCACGGCCGGCTCTTCCTGGCCGGCGACGCCGCCCACATCGTCCCGCCGACCGGCGCCAAGGGGCTCAACCTCGCGGTCGCGGACGTCGCGCTGCTGGCCCCCGCGCTCACCGCGCTGCTCAAGGGCGACTCACGACTGGCCGACGACTACTCCGAGACGGCGCTGCGTCGCGTCTGGCGCTGCACCCACTTCTCCTGGTGGATGACCACGATGCTGCACACCGCCGACGATCCGTTCGACACCCAGCTCCAGCTCTCCCAGCTGCGCTGGGTGACGTCCAGCGAGCATGCCGCCGCCGGGCTCGCGGAGAACTACGCCGGTCTGCCGATCGGCTTCTGAGCGGGCGAGCCCCGCCCGGTCGGCGTGCGACCGGACGGGCCCGATCCCCTTCAGGCCGTGACCTCGTAGACCAGGTTGAACGGTGTCTCGGCGACGGTGCGGAAGGAGCTGAACCCGCCGTCGGCGGTCACCTGCTGGATCCGCGCGGGTCCCGCCTGGGTGCCCAGTGCCGCGGCGCCCTCCTGCGATACCGATCCCGGCGTGCAGAGCAGCGTCGAGAAGCCGTAGTAGGCCCGCCCGACGGGGTTGAAGTTGTCCTCGACGTGGTCCCCGGCCTTCGGCTCGACGATCATCCAGGTGCCACCGTCCGCGAGCGTGGCGCGGACCTGACGGGCGGCTCCCACCGGGTCGCCCATGTCGTGGAGGCAGTCGAACATCGTGACCAGGTCGTAGCCCTCGCCGCCGAACGACTGGGCCGTGGCCGTCTCGAAGCGCACCCGGTCGGCGACACCGGCATCGGCCGCGCGCTGACGTGCCATCTCGATGGACGGGCCGTGGGCGTCGTACCCCACGAACGTCGAACGCGGGTAGGCCTGCGCCATCAGGATCGTCGAGGCCCCGTGGCCGCAGCCGACGTCGGCGACGTTCGCGCCCGCCTCCAGCTTCGGCACCACTCCCTCGAGCGCGGGCAGCCAGTCCGGGATGAGGTTGGCGTTGTAGCCGGGGCGGAAGAACCGCTCGCAGCCGTTGTGCACGTCGGAGTCATGGTCGCCCCACGCGACGCCGGTGCCCATGCGGGCCGCCTCGATGATGTGCGTGGTGTCGTGCACGGTCCCGAGGGCGATCTGGAAGAAGCCGGGCAGGAACGCCGGGCTGTCCTCCACGGTCAGTGCCACGGCCTGCTCGGGAGGCAGCGTGAAGCGGTCGGTCTCGGCATCGTAGGTCAGGTACTCGCCGGCGGCCTGCGCCCGCAGCCACTCCCGGGCGTACGGCTCGACGGTTCCGGTACGCCGGGCCATCTCCTCGGCCGTGGACGGCCCGTTGGCCGCGAGGTCGCGGTAGTAGCCGAGCTTGTCGCCCATCACGACCAGAGCCGCGTTGAGCGTCGCACCCACTTCGTCGACGGCCCTGAAGACGAACGCCATCAGCTTGTCGGTGTCGATGTCGGTGACGGTCATCGGTGAATTCCCCCTCTCGTGTGCCCGAGAAGGTCCAGCCGGTCGGCCGGATCGCCTCCGACGCTAGCCATGGCGCCGGGCGCCGGATAGTTCACGATCTGAAGCGGCTGGTCCCGGCATTGATCACTCCAGGATGTGAGCGGTGGCTCTTGCTCGATCAATCGGATTCATGTTTAGGTAAGCCTTACCTAAACAGGAGGTGCCATGGATTCGACCGCCAGCATTGCCCGCAGCATCCTGTCATGCCCTCGTGGCGGCAGCGTGGTGATCGACGGCATCCCCTACTCGATGGAGGAGCTGGAGATGCAGGGCTTCGCCGACGACGGCGGGCGCCCGACCTTCCTGTGCCCGCCCGAGCAGCGGATGGCGTACGCCGGGCGCCGGGGCAGCCATGTCGTGCTGGTCCTCCAGGGCGTGCTGGGTGACGGCGAGGCGGTCCGGCTGACCGGGGCGCTGAGGTGGCTGCGTACGGATGCCTGCACGTGCTGCGAGACGGAGTGGGAGGAGGTGGTCATGGACGTCTCCAACGTGATGCTGGTGCGCCGCACCGGCGAGGCGGTCCCGATCCCCCTCGATGCCTTCACCGACCGCGACCTCGACCTCAACGACGGCGTGCTCCACCGCAACCAGGACCATCTCAACAACCACCACGGCAACGAGCTCCGCGAGGCGGTCGCGACCCGCTCATACATCCCGGTCGACACCATCCTGGCCGCCCAGATCACCGGCCTCAGCGCCGAAGGCTTCGAGTTCCAGTGGGTCGACGAGGGCGGGGCGCACAGCGCTCGCACCACGTTCGACCGACCGGCCCGGACCCCGGAGGACCTCGTCGCCGGCGTGCGGAAGGCTCTCGCCGCCGAGATCTGCTGAGCGGGACACGCGCGCCGAACCTGTTTCCCGGTACACAAATCCCATGTACCTTGGTGACGTATCAACGTCGTGCAAGGAGGCTCGGATGGTTGTGCAGACACTGCGCTCGATCGGTGGCTACGTGGGTGCGGTCGCCGGCACCCCGGTCCGGATGATCACGCCCACAAGGCCCCTGCCGCGGCGGGAGTACGACGAGACGCTGCGTACTTTGTCCGAGGCGTCGGTCGAGATGTACTTCAACGCCTTCAAGGACGTCGACTGGGACGCGCCTGAGATGGCCCTGCCCGAGGACGACGAGCGCTGGATCCTGCCCACGCTTGACCTGCTCGGCGCCCATCCGTGGTACCAGTCGCTGCCCAAGGCACGGCAGATCGAGGTCGGCCGGCACCGGCTCACCGCGATGGTGAAGACCGGCTCCCAGTTCGAGCAACTGCTCCTCCTCGGCGGCACCCAGTTCCTGATGGGCGTCGACAACGGCGACCCCGAGTTCCGCTACTTCATGCACGAGCTCACCGAGGAGACCCATCACATCCAGATGTTCCAGGAGTTCACCAACCGCGCCTGTCCCGACGTGGTGGGCGCACCGGGCTGGCTGATGCGTGCCATCCCGCTCGTGGGACATCTCGGCGGGCTCTATCCCGCTCTGTTCTTCGCCATCATCCTCGCCGGCGAGGAGCCGATCGACCACGTGCAGAAGGAGGCCATGCGCGCCGGCGGAACCCATCCGCTCCTGGACCAGATCATGGCCATCCACATCGCCGAGGAGGCCCGCCACATCGGCTTCGCGCACGCCTGGCTCGAGGAGCACGCCCCCTCGCTCAACCCGATCTCGCGCCTGGCTCTCGGCATCCTCACCCCGCTCGCGATGCGGCTGGGCTCCGACGCGATCATCATCCCCTCGCGCGCCGACCGCGAGCTCATGGGACTGCCCGACTCGGTCGTCCGCGAGGTCTGGGGCACCGGCGCCGAGGCCGCCGCGTTCCGCCGTCATCTCTTCGCCGACGTCCGGATGCTCTTCGACAACCTCGGGCTGCGTACGCCGCTCACGCGGTGGTCCTGGAAGGTGCTCGGCGTGGATGGGCGGCCGGCGCGTTTCCGCGCCGAGCCACCCACGGCCGCCGCTTGACGAGCAGAGTTGAATGGCATCACCGACTCAACCGAGGAGCACGATGCCGAACAACGACAATGGCCGCGCGAACATCGGCGTGGTGGGCCTGGCCGTGATGGGATCCAACCTGGCCCGCAACCTCGCATCTCGCGAGGGCAACACGGTGGCGGTCTACAACCGCACCTACGCCCGAACAGAGGAGCTCATCACCGAGCACCCGGAGGCCGGCTTCCTCGCCTCCGAGACGATCGACGACTTCGTGGCGACGCTGGCCAAGCCGCGTACGGCGATCATCATGGTCCAGGCCGGCAAGGGCACCGACGCGGTGATCGAGCAGCTGGCCGAGCGGTTCGAGCCGGGCGACATCATCGTCGACGGCGGCAACGCCAACTTCAACGACACCATCCGCCGCGAGCGCGAGCTGCGTGAGCGTGGCCTGAACTTCGTCGGCACCGGCATCTCCGGCGGCGAGGAGGGTGCACTCAACGGCCCCTCGATCATGCCCGGCGGCTCGGCCGAGGCCTGGACGACGCTCGGCCCGATCCTGAAGAGCATCGCCGCGGTGGCCGAGGGCGAGCCGTGCGTGACCCACGTCGGCACCGATGGCGCCGGCCACTTCGTGAAGATGGTCCACAACGGCATCGAGTACGCCGACATGCAGCTGATCGCGGAGGCCTACGACCTCCTCCGGCGGGTGGCCGGGCTCTCGGTGGAGCAGCTCGTCGACGTCTTCAGGGACTGGAACACCGGCGACCTGGAGTCCTACCTGATCGAGATCTCCGCGGAGGTGCTCGCCCAGAAGGACGCCGAGACCGGCCAGCCGCTCGTGGACGTCATCCTCGACGAGGCCGGCTCGAAGGGCACCGGCGTCTGGACGGTGCAGAACGCCCTCGGCCTCGGCATCCCGGTCTCCGGCATCGGCGAGGCCGTCTTCGCCCGGGCGGTCTCCTCCAAGCCGGCCCAGCGCGGCGCGATGCGGGCCGCGGTGACCAACCGCCCGAAGGCACCGGCGGTCCCCGACACGTTCGTCGACGACGTACGCGCAGCCCTCTACGCCTCGAAGGTGGTCGCCTACGCGCAGGGGTTCGACCTGATCGTGGCCGGAGCCAAGGAGTACGGCTGGGACATCGACCTGGGTGCGCTCGCCAAGATCTGGCGCGCCGGCTGCATCATCCGGGCCCGCTTCCTCAACCGCATCGTCGACGCCTACGCCACCAAGCCCGACCTGGAGACGCTCCTGGTCGACCCCTACTTCGCCGACGCGGTCGCGTCCGGCGAGGAGGCGTGGCGACGCGTCGTCGGGATCGCGGCTGCCTCCGGCGTACCCGCACCGGGGTTCTCCTCGGCGCTCGCCTACTTCGACTCGCTCGCCGCCGACCGGCTCCCGGCCGCGCTCATCCAGGGCCAGCGGGACTTCTTCGGCGCCCACACCTACAAGCGCGTCGACAAGGACGGCACGTTCCACACGCTGTGGTCCGACGACCGCTCGGAGATCCCGACGACGCCCTCGACGCACTAGGGAAGCTGCCCGGGCGGAGATACCGAACTTGGGGCTGTCAGCGGCGGCGACGGCAGACCTAGCCTGAAGCATGGGGTTCGACGTCGCCGCTGAGAGGTATGCCCGCTTCATGGGGCGCTACGCCGAACCCCTTGCACCGCACTTCGCCAACTTCGCCCGGGTCAGCATGGGCCAGCGGGTGCTCGACGTCGGCTGCGGACCGGGAACGCTCACCCGCCATCTGGTGACCCTCACCGAGGCCCACCTGGTGGCCGCGATCGACCCCTCGCCACCATTCATGGAGGCGGTCGCACGGCAGCTGGCCAGGGTCGACGTGCACACCGGCGTGGCCGAGGCGCTCCCCTTCGCCGACAACTGGTTCGACGTCTCGCTGGCCCAGCTCGTCGTGCACTTCATGACCGATCCGGAGGCCGGGATCAGGGAGATGGTCCGGGTGACCCGACCCGGCGGCACCGTCGCGGCGTGCGTCTGGGACGGCGACACCGGTGCCGTAGCGCCGTTCTGGGACTGCGTGCACGAGATCGACCCGGAGGCCGAGGACGAGGCCCTGCTCGCCGGCGCCCGGCTGGGTGATCTGGAGAAGCTGTTCAAGAAGGTCGGCCTCCACAAGGTCGAGCCGAGCGGCCTGGTCGTCCGCGTCACGCATCCCACGTTCGAGGACTGGTGGGACCCGTACACCTTCGGTGTCGGGCCGGCAGGCGACTACGTGAGCGCCCTCGACGACGCCGGGCGCACGGCGCTCGAGGAGGTTGCCCGGCGCCGGCTCGGCAACGGCCCGTTCACCGTGACCGCGACGGCCTGGGCGGCCCGCGGCACCGTCGCCTAGCCGCCCGGGTCTCCGCCGGCGGTCCGGCGTGGCAATTTGCATCGTTCCCCTATCCTCCATAAGGTTGTAAAAGTCAACCAATCAGAGGGGGCGATGATGACGCAGGCGACCTACCGCGAGCTGATGCATCGACTCATCGAGGTCGGGGCCGTCAAGAAGGGCCTGGCCCGCAACCTCCCGCCCGACCTGCCGGCCGGCTCGGCGGCCGTGCTGGGTCTGCTGAGCCAGCACGGCGAGATGACCATCAGCGAGCTCACCGACCTGCTCGCCATCGACATCTCGGTGACCAGCCGCCACGTCTCGTACGTCGCCCACCAGGGCTGGCTCGAGCGCACCCCCAACCCGGCCGACGGGCGCTCGCGCCTGCTGCGCCTCACCGACTCCGGAAGCGATCTGCTCGCCGGGTTCTCCGACCACATCACCGAGCTGCTCGCCGAGCGGCTCAGCGACTGGAGCGAGGAGGAGGTGCATGAGCTGATCCGGCTCATGGCAAAACTGCACGACAGCCTCGTCTGCCCCGCGCCCACCCTCCCCCACGTACGCAACTAGGGCTCTGCCCCACCACCGATCTGCTCGATACAGAAGGGAAGTCCATGGCAACGACGACAGCCGAACGGACTCACGCCGGTCCACCGGGAGGCCCGTCCGAGGGCTCACCCACCTCGCACGGTGAGATGTCTCACCGCGAGATCATGGAGGCGCTCTCGGGTCTGCTGCTCGGCATGTTCGTGGCGATGATCTCCTCCACGATCGTCTCCAACGCTCTGCCCGAGATCATCGCCGACATCGGCGGCGGGCAGTCAGCCTACACCTGGGTGGTCACCGCTTCCCTGCTGACCATGACGGCCACCACCCCGCTGTGGGGCAAGATGTCCGACCTGTTCAGCAAGAAGCTGCTCATGCAGATCGCGCTGGTCCTGTTCGTGGCGGCCTCGGCCGTCGCCGGCCTCGCCCAGAACCCGGGTGAGCTCATCGCCGCCCGGGCGGTCCAGGGCATCGGCATGGGCGGTCTGACCGCCCTCGCCCAGGTCATCATGGCCGCGATGATCTCCCCGCGCGAGCGTGGCCGCTACTCGGGCTACCTCGGCGCCGTCTTCGCGGTCGCCACCGTCGGCGGCCCGCTGATCGGCGGGGTCATCACCGACGCCGACTCGCTCGGCTGGCGCTGGTGCTTCTACGTCGGCATCCCGTTCGCGGTCATCGCCTTCATCGTGCTGCAGAAGACCCTGCACCTGCCCGTCATCAAGCGCGACGGCGTCAAGGTCGACTGGGCCGGCGCCTTCTTCATGGCCGCCGGCGTCTGCCTGCTGCTCGTCTGGGTCACCTTCGCCGGTGACAAGTACGACTGGGCCTCCTGGGAGACCGCGGCCATGGTCGGCGGCTCCGTGCTGCTCCTGCTGATCTTCGTCCTCGTCGAGTCTCGGGCCAAAGAGCCGATCATCCCGCTGCGGCTCTTCGCCAACCGCACGATCACGCTCTCCTCGCTCGCCTCGCTCTTCGTCGGTGTGGCGATGTTCGCCGGCACGATCTTCTTCAGTCAGTACTTCCAGCTGGCCCGCGGCGAGTCGCCGACGATGGCCGGGGTGATGACGATCCCGATGATCGCGGGACTGTTCCTCTCCTCGACCGTCTCCGGCCAGGTCATCACCCGCACCGGGAGGTGGAAGGCCTGGCTCGTCGTCGGCGCCCTCCTCATCGTCGGCGGGCTCGGCCTGCTCGGCACGATCCGCTACGACACCGAGTACTGGCACGTCGCCGTCTTCATGGCGGTCCTCGGCCTCGGCGTCGGCATGACGATGCAGAACCTGGTCCTCTCCACCCAGAACCAGGTCGCACCCGCCGACCTCGGTGCGGCCAGCTCCATGGTGACGTTCTTCCGCAGCCTCGGCGGCGCGATGGGCGTCTCCGCCCTCGGCGCGCTCATGGCCCACCGGGTCACCGACTACGTCCAGGACGGCCTGGCCGACCTCGGTCCGCGCTACGCCGCGCTGGCGCAGGGCACCTCGGGCGAGATCCCGGACATGGACAAGGTCCCCGAGCCGCTGCGGACCGTGCTGGAGAGTGCGTACGGGCACGGCATCGCCGACATCTTCCTGGTCGCCGCAGGGGCAGCCGTCATCGCGCTGCTGTTCGTGGTGTTCATCAAGGAGGTTCCGCTGAAGACCAAGGGTGGGATCGCCCAGGCCGCCGCGGAGGCTGCCGAGGTCGACCGACCCGCAGCGGTCGCCGAGGCCGTCGCCGGGGTGCCCGAGCAGCACGCCGCCCCCGCGCCGGTCGTCAACGGGATCGCGCTGCACGGCTTCGTCCGCGGCTCCGGAAGCATCCCGATCCCGCACGCCGCGGTCACGCTGATCTCGCTGTCCGGGCGCCAGCTCGGCCGCTCGGTCGCCCACGCCGACGGCTCCTACGCGGTGGACGCGCCCGGGTCGGGGACGTACGTCCTGATCGCCTCAGCCGACGGCTTCCAGCCGCAGGCGTCCACGGTGGTCGTGGGCGGTGAGCCAGTGGCGTACGACCTCCTGCTCAGCGGCACCACGGGCCTGAAGGGCATCGTGCGTGGCGGCGAGGACGGGGCGCCGATCAAGGACGCGATGGTGATCGTGACCGACGTACGCGGCGACCTGCTCTCCACCGGCACCACCGTCGCGGACGGCACCTTCTTCATCGACGAGCTGGTCCCGGGACCGGCGACGGTCGCGGTCAACGCCGAGGGCTACCGCCCGCGCGCCGTGCCGATCGAGATCGGCGCCACCGGCCTGACCCGGATCGAGGTCGAGATGGTCACCGGCGCTCGCCTGACCGGTGTCGTCAAGGCGGCCTTCGGGCCGCTCGCCGACGCTCGGGTGACGCTGGTCGACGCGGCCGGCAACGTGGCCGGGACCGCGACGACCGGCCCGGACGGGGCGTACGCCTTCGCCGATCTCGACAGCGGGGACTACACGGTCCTGGCCACCAGCTACCCGCCGGCGGCCGGCGCCGTGAGCCTCACCGGCCATGGGGTGGACGGCCACGAGATCGTCCTCTCCCACCCCGAGGACTGATCCGCGATGGCACTGACCGCACAGATCCGCACCCGCGACGGCTGGGCCGTGGCGCACGCGGTCGTCACCCTCACCGACACGGCCGGCGGTCAGGTGCTGCGCGCCGAGGCCGACGAGGACGGTGTCGTCGCCGACGACACCGCCCTCGCCCCCGGGCCGTACGTCGCGATCGTCACCGCGATCGGCTGGTCCCCCACCGCGGCGACCGCGATCGTCACGGCCTCGGGGACGGCTGCGCTCGGCGCCGTCACCCTGACCCGTCAGGGAGACACCTCCCTCCCCGCTCCTGGGCCGTGGACGATCGACCCCGCCCACTCCACCGTCGGCGCGGTCGCGCAGCACCTGGGCATCTCCAGCGTGCGCGGCCGCTTCACCGACTTCGTCGGAGTCGTCGAGATCGCGCCGGACCATCTGGAGAAGTCACGCGTCGAGGCCGTCATCCGTGCCGCCTCGATCGACACCGGCAACCGGATGCGCGACGACCACCTTCGCAGCGGCGACTTCCTCGATGTCGAGGCGTTCCCCGAGATCGTCTACCGCTCCACCGGCCTCACCCCGGCCGGATCGGACCGCTGGACCGTCCACGGAGAGCTCTCGATGCACGGGCAGACCCGCTCCGTCGACCTCGACGTCGCCTACCTCGGCACCGGCCCGGACGCGTGGGGCGGCACCCGGGCCGCCTTCCGCGCCACCGCTCAGCTGCGCCGTGACGACTTCGCGATGAACTACAACCAGGCCGTCGCCGCCGGCATCGCCGCCATCGGCACGACGCTCAAGGTGGAGCTGGACATCCAGGCCGTCCAGGGCGACACGTTGCCGGCCTGAGCCGAGGCCCACGACAGCCGAAACGTCAGCTACGTCGGCCGAAACGTCAGCTACGTCGGTCGAGTTGGCAAAGCGGTGCCATCTCGGCCGACGTACGTGACGCCTCGGCCGACGGGGGCGACGGCTCGGCAGGCTGATCAGTGCCGAGCGACTGAGACTCTGCGAGTATGAGTGCATGGAGCTGCGCCATCTTCGCTACTTCGTCGCGGTCGCCGAGGAGCGTCACTTCGGCCGGGCGGCGGAGCGGCTCCACATGGCGCAGCCGCCGCTGTCGCAGCAGATCCGCCAGCTCGAGGCCGAGCTCGGGCTGACCCTGCTCACCAGGACGACGCGGCGGGTCGACCTGACCCCGGCCGGTGCTGCGTACCTGGAACGGGCGCGGGAGATCCTCGGCGCCGTGGACGCAGCCGCCCACGAGGCCGCCAGCATCGCCTCGGGGCGGCGTGGGCGGCTGCTGATCGGGTGCGTCGGGTCAGCGACCTACTCGCTGCTCCCGGCTCTGGCACGCACCCTGCGCGCCGAGCTGCCCGAGGTCGAGTTCGGATTCCGGGGCGAGATGCTCTCGCCGGACCAGGCCGCGGCGCTCACCGACGGCACCCTCGACCTCGGCCTGCTCCGCCCGCTGCCCACGGGCAACTCCGGGAGCCTCTCGATCACCCACCTGCGCCAGGAGAACCTGCTGGTGGCGATGCCGAAGGACCACCGGTTCGCCGGCCGTCGCCGCGTACGCATCGCCGACCTCGACGGCGAAGGCCTCGTCATCCACGCCGGCGGCGGCCGCTCGGCGATGAACGCGATGATCCAGGAGCTCTTCGACTCCGCCGGGATCCGCAGCCACATCACCCACGAGGTCGCCGAGACCTCCACCCTGGTCACCTTCGTGGCCGCCGGTCTCGGCGTCGCCATCGTCCCCGAGCCCACTGCGGCCCTCGCCGTCCCGGGCGTCGTGTACGTCCCCCTCACCGGCACCCCCGGCGTCGAGCTCGTCGCCGCCACTCGCGCCGGCGACGAGAGTCCGCTGATCACCCGCGCACTGGACATCCTGGCCGGCCTCAGCACCGACTAGCCCCGAGTCGGCGCGAACTGACGGCACGACGCCGAGTCGGCGCGTCATGACGAGCCGACTCGGCACGGATCTCGGTCAGAACGAGCCGACTCGGCACGGAGAGGGTCAGCGGCAGCGCAGGGTCTGCGAAGGCGTCACGCCGTAGGCCTGCCGATAGGCGGCGGCGAAGCGGCCGAGGTGGGTGAAGCCCCACCGGTAGGCGACCTCGGCGACCGTGTCGCCGCGGCTGGCGAGGAGGTCGGCGTGGACGCGTTCGAGGCGGATCTCCTGCAGCTTCTGGGTCGGGGTGCGGCCGAGGTATCGCTGGAAGCCCTGCTGGAGGCGGCGGATGCCGACGTCGGCCTCGCGGGCGAGATCGGAGGCGGCCCATTCGCGCGCCGGGTCGGCCTCCATGGCCTCGACGACGCGGGAAACGATCCGGGGCCGGACGGAGCCGACGGCCGGCTCTTCGGGGAAGCAGGCGGCGACGAAGGCCGCGGTCAGCGTCCCGGCCAGCCGGCGGCGCACCCTCTCGTCGCCCACCAGCGCCGGGTTGCGCATCGCCTCGGTGCCGAGCGAGCCGAGCAGGCCGATCCAGGCGCGGGCGCCATGGGCACGCAGGTCGAGCTGAGCGGGCAACCGGTCGGTGTGCAGGCCGACCAGGGCCGCGACCTCCTCGACCAGGTAGTCACGGTCGACCCGCATCCCGACGATCGAGCAGTCGGCCGACCAGCGCGTCATCTTGGTCGGCCGGTCGGGAGGGCACACCGTCGCCTGGCCGTCGAGCGAGAGCACGTGGGCGCCACCGACGTTGGCCTCGAGCACACCGCTGCGCGGGACGTTGACCGCCCAGGCGCCGGGATGGTCCGACTCCACCGACACCTCCGCACCCCAGCCGATCCGGGTCAGCCGGACGGGGCCGAGG
The DNA here is from genome assembly GCF_044744805.1 of Nocardioides sp. NPDC087217. NCBI lineage: Bacteria > Bacillati > Actinomycetota > Actinomycetes > Propionibacteriales > Nocardioidaceae > Nocardioides > Nocardioides sp. NPDC087217. The sequence continues at coordinate 192,300 of NZ_JBIUZB010000003.1, read as the reverse complement.
TCGACCGCACGCAGCTCAGCCGGGCACGCGGGCCGGCCGCGCATGGTCAGGGCATGCGGGAAGTACGCCCGGGCGACCTCGTCGGAGAAGCTCTCCATGTCGCCGGACGACCCGGATGATGCGGTGAGAGTGCCGGTGCTCATCTGCCACCCCCTAGTGACGTCCTTCACATTAACAGCGCATCGGGCCGTCGCCGAGAGCGTCCGGAAACCCGGTGCGCAATCCGGACAGCCCGTTCGCCCAGCGGATCGCCGCCCTCGTGATCCGGATCTAGCGTCGTCCTCCGACGTGACCGCCGCCACACATCTGCGGCCCCGACGAAGGAGGAGCTCCATGGACCCACGCACCCTGCGGTCGACCTTCGGCCGCTTCGCGACCGGCGTCACCGTGATCACCTGCCGCACCCCGGACGGCGCCCACCACGGCGCCACGGTCACGGCCTTCACCCCGATCTCGCTGGACCCGCCGCTCGTGCAGGTCGCCCTGACGCGTACGTCCAAGGCGGCCGCCTATCTCGAGGGCGAGGCCTTCGCGGTCAACGTCCTCGCCGACGACCAGAGCGATGTCGCCATGCACTTCGCCGGGCGTCCGGGCAGCGATCCGCTCCCCTGGCGTGAGGGCGCGACCGCGCCGCGGCTGGGCGGGACGGCCGCGACGCTGGTGTGCCGCCCGTGGCGTACCGACGACGGCGGGGACCACCTGCTGTTCCTCGGAGAGGTCGTCGAGGTGATCACCACCGACCGCAAGCCGCTGCTCTTCCACGACAGCGCCTTCCACCACATCGGCAACCCGTCCTCCGAGGTCGTCTGGCTCGGCTGCCAGGACGACCCGAGCACCGGCTGGTTCGACGCGACCACGTCGTTCACCGCCCTCGATGTCCCCGCGATCCCGCGATCCACCCACTACTGATCCCAACCCTGAAAGCCAGACCAAGGAGAAACCATGACCGACACCCTCGCCCCGGAGACCCAGCCCGACGGACCGCCGACCGTCAATCCGGCCGCCGGCTCGCCCGCCAACCAGCAGACCAACTTCGCCTCCCGGCCGATGACCGGCGACGAGTACATCGAGAGCCTGCGCGACGGCCGGGAGATCTACCTGCACGGCGAGCGGGTCGAGGACGTCACCACGCACCCGGCCTTCCGCAACCCGGTGCGGATGACCGCGCGCCTCTACGACGCGCTGCACACCGGCCCGCACGTCGACGAGCTCACCGTGCCGACCGACACCGGCAACGGCGGCATCACGATGCCGTTCTTCAAGACCCCGACGTCCTCGGCCGACCTGCTCAAGGAGCGCGACGCGATCGCACGCTGGGCCCGGATGACGTACGGCTGGATGGGCCGCTCCCCCGACTACAAGGCCAGCTTCCTCGGCACCCTGCACGCCAACAAGGAGCTGTACGCCCCGTTCCAGGACAACGCCGAGCGCTGGTACCGCGAGTCCCAGGAGAAGGTCCTCTACTGGAACCACGCGATCATCAACCCGCCGGTCGACCGCCAGCTGCCGCCGGACGAGGTCGGCGACGTCTACATGAAGGTCGAGAAGGAGACCGACGCCGGCCTGATCGTCTCCGGCGCCAAGGTCGTCGCGACCGGTAGTGCGATCACCAACTACAACTTCATCGCCCACTACGGCCTGCCGATCCGCAAGAAGCAGTTCGCGCTGATCTGCACCGTCCCGATGGACGCCCCCGGGATCAAGCTGATCTGCCGCTCCTCCTACACCGAGCAGGCCGCCAAGAACGGCGAGCCGTTCGACTACCCGTTGTCGAGCCGGATGGACGAGAACGACACCATCTTCATCTTCGACAAGGTGCTCGTGCCCTGGGAGAACGTCTTCATGTACGGCGACGTCGACCGGATCAACGCGTTCTTCCCACAGTCGGGATTCCTGCCGCGGTTCACCTTCCAGGGCTGCACCCGCCTGGCCGTCAAGCTCGACTTCATCGCCGGCCTGCTGATGAAGGCGCTCGACGCCACGGGCTCGGGCGGCTTCCGCGGCGTACAGACCCGGGTGGGTGAGGTGATCGGCTGGCGCAACCTGTTCTGGTCGCTGACCGAGTCGATGGCCCGCGACCCCGAGCCGTGGGTCGGCGACGCGGTCATCCCGAAGCTGGAGTACGGCCTGACGTACCGGATGTTCATGATCCACGGCTATCCGCGGGTCAAGGAGATCATCGAGCAGGACGTCGCCTCCGGGCTGATCTACCTGCCCTCCGGCGCCGCCGACTTCAAGAGCCCCGAGGTGAGGCCGTACCTGGACAAGTACGTCCGCGGCTCCAACGGCATCACCGCCGTCGACCGGGTCAAGGTCATGAAGGCCCTGTGGGACTCGATCGGCTCCGAGTTCGGCGGCCGCCACGAGCTCTACGAGCGCAACTACTCCGGCAACCACGAGAACGTGAAGGCCGAGCTCCTCTTCGCCGCCCAGAACCGCGGCGGGGCGGACGCGATGAAGGGGCTCGCCGACGAGTTCCTGGCCGAGTACGACCTGGACGGCTGGACCGTGCCGGACCTGTTCTGAGGAGAAACCCGCCGAGTCGGCGCGTCAGAACGCGCCGACTCGGCATTCGGGCCTCAGCGCAGGATGTACCAGAGCCCGACAGCTGCCGGCAGGACACCGAGGACCAGCCAGGGCGTGAACGGGCTGCGCCGGTGGATGAGGAACCCGCCGGCCAGGCCCAGCACCCCGAAGGCCCCAGCGATGATGCACAGCCCGATCCGCGAGCTCTGGTAGACCGGGTCGATCGCCACGGCACCGATGACCAGCCCGACCGCCAGGTGGGCCACGGTGAACACGACGAGCACGGACGCCACCCACTGCTTCACGTGAGTGAGCGACTTGTCGTTGACGGGCCGGATCGGGTTGTCCGGGTCCATCAGGTGGCGTGGTCGTCGCGGTTGATCGTTCACGGTCTCATACTTACCAGGCAAACTGTTTGTGCACCAACTATTGGTACGCTAACTCACATGCCGACGAAGAAGGACCCCCTCTCGGAGATCGAGAACCCGCTCGCCCTCGATCAACAGGTCTGCTTCGGCCTGGCCGTCGCCGCCCGCAGCGTCATCGGCCTCTACCGACCCCTGCTCGAGCCGATGGGGCTGACCCACCCGCAGTATCTGGTCATGCTGGCCCTCTGGGAGGAGGAGCCGCTCCGCGTCTCCGAGCTGAGCCGCAAGGTGCAGCTCGACCCCGGCACCCTCTCGCCGCTGCTGAAGCGCCTCGAGGCCCAGGACTACATCCGGCGCGAGCGCAACAAGCTCGACGAGCGCTCGCTCGCCGTCGTCCTGACCGAGCGCGGGCGCGCACTGCGCCACGACGCCGAGAAGATCCCGCCCGCGATCGTCGAGCGTCTCGACATGAGCGTCGACGAGCTGATGGAGCTCCATCGCCGGCTGCTGGAGGTCATCGCCGCAGCGACCCGCTGAGCCGGGCGCCTAGCGGGACGCCAGCGCGCCCGCGAGCGAGTCGAGGACGCCGGGGACGATGGAGAAGTAGGCCCACCGGCCGCGCTGCTCACGGGTGACGAGCCCGGCCTCGACCAGCAGCTTCATGTGATGGGAGACCGTCGGCTGGGACAGCCCGACCGGCTCGGTGAGGTCGCAGACGCAGGCCTCCTTGTCCTCAGCGGCCGCGATGATCGAGAGCAGCTTGACCCGGTTGGGGTCACCGAGCGCCTTGAACATCCGTGCCAGCGCCTCGGCCTGGTCGTCGTCGAGTACGCCTGCGGTCACCGGCGAGCAGCACGCGACGGCGGCGGACGGAAGCACGGGAAGAACGGTCATGAGGACGAGTCTACCGAATGATATTGACGAACGTCGATACGTCGCCTAAGGTCGCCGTCATATCGACGTTCTTGAATCTGAGGAGCATCATGACCGACCTTCCCGTTGCCGTCATCGGCGCCGGCCCCCAGGGCCTCGCGGCCGCTGCCCATCTCCTCGAGCGCGGCCTCACCCCGCTCGTGCTCGAGCAAGGGAGCGAGCCTGCGGCAGCCGTCGCCGAGTGGGGCCACGTACGTCTCTTCTCGGCCTGGCCGGAGCTCGTCGACAAGGCCGCCGCCCGGCTCCTTGAGCCGACCGGCTGGACCGCGCCCACTCAGGGGTACCCGACCGGCGCGCAGTGGCGCGAGCGCTACCTCGCCCCGCTGGCCGACACCCTCGGCGACCACGTCCGCTACGGCGCCACGGTCACCGGCGTCTCCCGCAAGGGCCGTGACCGCCTCGTCGACACCGACCGTGCCGAGCAGCCTTTCGTCCTGCACGTGACCGGTGCGGATGGCGCCGACGAGCGCATCGAGGCGCGGGCCGTCATCGACGCCTCCGGCACCTGGCGCCGGCCCAACCCGGCCGGGGCCGACGGGCTCCCGGCGCTCGGGGAGCGTGCGGCGCACGCCGTCGGTGCGCTCGGCTACGCCGTCCCGGACCGCGCTCACCCCGAGGCGTACGCCGGCCGGCACACGGTCGTGATCGGCGCGGGTGACTCCGCGTTCAACGCCGTCAACGAGCTCACCGCCATCGCCAAGGACCACCCGGGAACGAGGATCACCTGGGCGATCCGCCGCGCGGTCTCGACGAACACCTTCGGTGGCGGCGAGGCCGACGAGCTCCCGGAGCGGGGCGCCCTCGGCGTACGCGCGAGGAAGGCGGTCCAGGACGGCTCGGTCGAGCTGGTGACCGGGTTCCGCACGGAGCGGGTGGACGGCGGCACCGTCATCGCCGAGGACGGGCGCGCCATCGAGGCCGACCAGATCGTCGTGCTCACCGGCTACCGTCCCGACCTCGGCTTCCTCAGCGAGATGCGCCTCGACCTCGACCCGACGCTGGAGGCGCCCCGCAACATCGCGGTCCAGATCGATCCCAACCTGCACTCCTGCGGCTCGGTCAGCGCGACCGGCGCCAAGGACCTCGCCCAGCCCGAGCCCGACCTCTACCTCGTCGGGATGAAGTCCTACGGTCGCGCGCCGACCTTCCTCGCGATGACCGGCTACGAGCAGGTACGCAGCGTGGTCGCCGAGCTCGCCGGGGACCACGACGCGGCCGCCCGGGTGGAGCTCGAGCTCCCCGACACCGGGGTCTGCGGCGGCGCCGGGGTCTTCGACGACCCGGAGAGCACGAGCGGTGGCGGCTGCTGTGGCCCGACAGCTCCGAGCGAGGAGATCTTCACGATCAGCCGGGCGCCGATCACTCTCTCGTGATCGAGCGCTCCGGGGTCACGCCGAGCTCGCCGAGCAGGGTGAGCACTCGCTGCTCGATCTCGTCGCGGATGCCGCGCACGTGCTCGATGCCGCCGCCCTTCGGGTCGGTGACCTTCCAGTCGTCGTAGCGCTTGCCGGGGTAGAACGGGCACGAGTCGCCACACCCCATCGTGATGACCACGTCTGCGCTCCGGACGACCTCGTCGGTCCAGGGCTTGGGGAACTCACCGGAGATGTCGATCCCGAGCTCACCCATGGCCTGGACCGCGACCGGGTTGATGGCGGCGGCCGGAGCCGAGCCCCCGGACCAGCCGATCGCCTGGACACCGGCGTAGTGGGCGAAGAAGCCGAGGGCCATCTGCGAGCGGCCGGCGTTCTCGACACAGAGAAAGAGGACGGCGGGCTTGGCCTCGGCCGCTGATCCGTCGGTGTTCATCAGTGGTTCTCCTTGCGTGGGGGGTGTGGGGTCAGGAGTCGAAATCAGGAGTCGAAACGGGAAGCGAGCGTCCGAATCCGGTGCTCCAGCTCGACGTACGCAGCGTCGAAGGCCTCAGGGCCCCTGCCCACCGGGTCGGGGATCGACCAGTGCAGCTCGCCGGCGACCTTCGGGGTCTCATGCGCGCGGTCGCACACGGTGACCACCAGATCGTCCGGGTCCAGCACATCGTCGAGATGACGAGGATCGACGATGGGGAGCTCCAGGTCGTGGCGGGTCGCGACCTCGACCGCACCCGGGTTGATCTGCTCGGCGGGATGGGTGCCGGCAGAGGCGGCCGGGATCGTGCTGACCTGGCGCCACAGCGCCGCGGCCAGATGCGATCTGGCCGAATTGCCGGTGCACACGAACAGGACACGCCTGGGCACCGCCACGGGGGATGCGGTGCCCAGGCTCTCGAGCGCGTCCTGCTCGAGGTGCAGGTAGGTACGTCTCCCGTCGCCCTCGGAATGATGACGGGACACGACACCTGCGCTCACCAGGGTCTGCACGTGGTGAGCAAACAAGTTCGACGAGACATTCAGCATCCCGGCGAGCTCTGTGGGGGAGGCATCACTCATCTGGAGGCTGTCGACGATCCGAAGTCGCACCGGATCACCGAGCGCTGCGTGTATCTTCGCCCGGCGTTCCAGCTCCGGCTGTCTCTCAACCTCCATTGACTCAATGTTGACTGAGTAATCGTCGAACGTCAAGAATGCGACCGTGATCTCTTCCCTCCCGCGCCGTCTGCTGGCCGAATTCCTGGGCACCGCCCTGCTGGTCGCCGTGGTCGTCGGCTCGGGCATCGCCGCCGAGCAGCTCTCCCCCGACGACGTGGGCCTGCAGCTTCTGGAGAACTCGATGGCGACCGTCTTCGGCCTGGCCGCGCTGATCCTGATGTTCGGCCCGGTCTCAGGCGCACACTTCAACCCGGTGGTCTCGCTTGCCGACTGGTTCCTCGGGCGCCGGGCCGGCAAGGGGCTCTCGCTCGCCGAGGTCGGCGCCTACGTGGTGGCGCAGGTCGCGGGCGGGATCGGTGGTGCGTTGCTGGCCAACGTGATGTTCGACGTCGACCAGGCGATCTCGACCAAGGACCGGGCCACCGGCGGCCACCTCGTCGCCGAGATCGTCGCCACCGCCGGCCTGGTGGCCCTGATCTTCGCCCTCGTACGCAGCGACCGCGGCGCCCTGGCGGCACCCGCGGTCGGCGGCTACATCGGCGCGGCCTACTGGTTCACCAGCTCCACCTCGTTCGCCAACCCGGCGGTCACGATCGGCCGGGTCTTCTCCGACACCTTCGCAGGCATCGCTCCCGGCTCGGTGGCTCCGTTCATCCTCGCGCAGCTCGTGGGCCTGGTCGTCGGCGTACTCCTGATCCTGGTTCTCTACCCTGGTGCCGGCGACAAGGCCGACGACGTCGTCGTCCCGCATCCCTGAGCCGCGACCTGCCCTGCCCACCGGAACGGACACGCCATGACGCTCGAGAACGCACGCACCAACGACGTCATCCCGCTACGGGAGGCGACCCGCGCGTGGTTCGCGATCTCCTTGCAGACCTTCGGCGGGCCCGCGGGTCAGATCGCGGTCATGCAGCACAAGCTGGTCGATGACAAGCGCTGGATCGGACAGCAGCGGTTCCTCCATGCCCTCAACTACTGCATGCTGCTGCCCGGCCCCGAGGCCCAGCAGCTGGCCATCTACGTCGGCTGGCTGCTCAACGGCACCCTCGGCGGGTTCATCGCCGGCGTCCTGTTCGTGCTGCCCGGCGTCGTCGCGCTCCTCGCCCTCTCGGCTCTGTACGTCGGCGCAGGCTCCACCGCGCTGGTGGCCGGGCTCTTCGCCGGCCTCGCGCCCGCGGTCATCGCAATCGTGGTCCAGGCGGTGCAACGCGTGGGCACGCGGGCATTGCACCATCCGATCCTGGTGGCGATGGCGATCGCCTCGTTCGTCGCACTGACCGTCTTCAAGGTCCCGTTCCCGGTCGTGATCGTGGTCGCGGCTCTACTCGGCTGGCTGGCCGGCACGCGGGTCCCCGCCTTCACCCGGAGCAAGGGTCACGGCAGCACGGACGACGGCCCCGAGCCGCTGATCAGCGATGACGCCCTGCACCACGACGCACCGTCGAAGGTCCGCGGCCTGAAGACCCTCGTCCTGGGCCTTGTGCTGTGGTTCGCCCCGGTGGCGCTGGCGGCGATCGTGTTCAGCCGCGACAGCGTGTTCGTCGACCAGGGCCTGTTCTTCTCCGGCGCCGCCGTCGTCACCTTCGGAGGCGCGTACGCGGTTCTTGCCTACGTCGCCCATCAGGCCGTCAACGTCTTCGGCTGGCTGAAGGCCGGCGAGATGGTCCGTGGTCTCGCGCTCGCCGAGACGACACCGGGACCGCTGATCATGGTCGTGCAGTTCGTCGCCTTCGTGGGCGCCTACCGCAACCCGGGCTCCCTCGACCCGTGGGTGGCCGCCGTGATCGCGTCGCTGCTGGTGACCTGGGTGACCTTCGTCCCCTGCTTCCTGTTCATCTTCCTGGGCGCTCCCTATGTCGAGCGACTTCGGAACAACCAGCACCTCACCGCGGCGCTCACCGGGATCACCGCGGCGGTGGTCGGCGTGATCGCCAACCTCGCGCTGTTCTTCGCGCTGCACACGCTGTTCGACCGCTCCCGCACCCTGGCGTGGGGGCCGATCGACCTGGATCTTCCGGTCCTGTCTTCATGGGACCCGATCGCGTTCGCCATCACCGCGGTGGCGATCGCACTCGTCTTCTGGCGCAAATGGAGCACCATGCGGACCCTCGGCGCGTGCGCGGTCCTCGGACTCGCCTCGACCCTCATACCTCTCTGACGGCGGTGAGCAGGCGCGGCCAGGCCGTCGAGGTCGGGTCGCCCCAGGCTGCGTGGTCGGCGTCGTCGACGACCTCCAGGCGTACGCCGGGGTGTGCTGCCGCATAGCGCTCGGAGATCGCGAGCGGGATCACGGTGTCGGCGGCGCCGTGCAGAACCCGCACCGGGACCTGAGGGGCGAGGCCGAGTGGGTCGGCGGCTGCATACGAGTCGGGGGAATCGGACGGGGTGCCACCGAGGAACTCCTCGACCGCGCCGTCGCCGAGGCCGTCCTGGCTCATCGCGGCCAGCGCGGCGGCGGGGGCCAGGGCCACGACGCCGGTGACGAGGGTGCCCGCGCGGGAGGCCGCCCACAGGGCGAGCTGGCCGCCGGAGGAGTGTCCGACCAGGGTGATCCGGCGGGGTGCGTCGTTGTGGATGGTCCACTCCCGGCCGCTGAGCTGGATCGACTCGATCGCGGTCTCGACGTCGTCGAAGGCCTGCCGCCACTGGCCGGGTCCGTGCCGGTACTCCACCGTCGCGGTCAGATGACCGGCCTCGGCGAGCGCCCGGCCGGCGGACCAGGTGCGCATCCGGTCGGAGTCGCGCCACATCCCGCCGTGGAGCAGCAGCACGAGGGAGTCGGTCGCCTGCGCCGGCTCGAAGACGTCGGCGACCTGACGGGCGGTGGCGCCGTAGCGCATCGTCGCATCGGGGTAGGTGGTGTCGGTGGTCGTCATGACTTCTCCTCGCTGTTGCGGCTGTCTCGGTGGTCGCGGTCGAGCAGCACGCTGACCGCGACACCGACCACCAGCCCCCAGAAGGCGGAGCCGATGTTGAAGACGGTGATGTCGGCGACGGTCACCAGGAAGGTGACCAGCGCGCCGGTGACGTAGGGCCCGCTGAAGGCGGTCTGGAAGGCGCCCTGGAGCGGCTTGAGCATGGCCAGGCCGCCCAGCACGGCGACGTACGCCTCGGGCATGGTGGTGATGACCCGGACCATGCCGGGGGCGAGCAGGCCGAACCCGATCGCGAGTACGCCGCACCAGATCGCCGCGGCATAGTGCCGTCGCCGCTCGCCCGAGGCGGTGACCAGTGCGTTGGTCGGCCCGGCCAGGCAGGTGGACACGCCGCCGAAGGGAGCCGCGACCAGGGAGGTCACCCCGCACCAGCCGGTCACCTGGTTCATCCGCGGGTCATGGCCGGCGGCTCGCAGGACCGCCATGCCCTGGCCGTTCTGGACGACGAGGACGGTGATCAGCAGCGGGATGGTGAGCTCGATGAACGCGGACCCGGTGAAGGTCGGCGTGGTCCAGACCGGGTCGATGAGCCAGCGGCCGGAGACCTCGACGGCCGGTCGGTCGGCAAGGCTCACCGCGACCGCGCCGACGGCGAGCGCGACCAGCACCGCCGGGAGCCAGCGCGCGAGCCGTGGGACGGCGCTGACGGCGACGAAGGCGACCACCATCGGCCCGGCGATCGCCAGGTCGCGGTCGACGGCGAGGACCAGGTCGGTGCCGAAGCGGAGGAAGACACCGGCCACCATCGCCATCACGATCGGCATCGGCAGCAGGTGCATGACCCGGTCGACCTGCCGGGTCAGGCCCAGGGCGACCAGGAGCACCGCCGCCATGATGAAGCCGCCGACCGTCTCCGGCCAGGTGGTGCCGGCGGCCATCGCCTGGCCGACGACCACGGTGCCGGGGATCGTCCAGAAGTAGACCAGCGGCTGCCGGCTCCAGCGCGAGGCGATGATCGTCAGCACCCCGTTGAGGCAGAAGACCGCGCTCACCCACGAGGCGACGACACCGGCGGAGAGCCCAGCACCCTGGCCCACGGCGAGAATCACCGCGACCGGGCCGGTGCAGGAGAAGAGGAAGCCGATGAAGCCGTTGACCAGCTCGTGACGGCCCAGGTCGCGACGCAGACCGGGCCGGGGCTCGCGGACGTCGAGATCGTCGAGCTCGGTGCTCATGGCTCCTCCGTCGGCTCGGCCGCCATCGCCGCGAGCTCGGTCCGGCTGCGGACGCCGAGCTTCGCGTAGATGCGGGTCAGGTGGTACTGCACGGTCTTGGGCGAGACGAACAGCTGCGCGGCCACCTCGCGGTTGGAGAGCCCCGAGGCGACCATCTGCGCGACGGTCTCCTCCTGCGGGGTCAGGTCCACCGGGCCACGCTGACCACGCGGCGCCCGCACTCCCCCGGCGCGCAGCTCGCGCTGGGCGGCGTCGACGTAGGTCAGCGCCCCGATCCCGTCCCACAGATCGCGCGCGGAGGAGAGCAGCGCCTCGGCGTCGCGACGGCGGCCGGCACGGCGCAGCGCCTGGCCGTAGGCGAAGGTGACCCGGGCGCGCTCGTAGCGCAGCGGCAGCCCGTCGAGCAGACCGAGCGCGCGGTCGAACGTGTCCCGGACCCCGGCGAGGTCGCCACGCGCGCCGTGCCAGCGGCCCCGGGCCGTGGCCAGCCTGGCCTGGGCGGAGCGGTGCTGCTCCTCCCGAGCGCGAGCCTCGTGCGGGCGGAGGAACTCATCAGCCTCGTCCAAGCGGCCCTCCGCGATCAGCGCGGCGGCGTACGTCTCGGCCCAGGGCCAGATCGCCGGCTCGGTCAGCGCGCTTCCGGCCGGGGCCTGGGTGAGCGGCTCGAGGATACGGAGGACCGCACGGAAGTCGCTGCGGGCCTCGGCGATGTGGGCGCGGGCGAGCAGCGCGGGGACGCGCATGATCTCGTAGCCCTGCGCCCCGATCTCGGCGGCGCGGGCGGTGCGGGCCGCCTCCTCCCAGCTGCCGCGCAGCAGGTGGGTCTCGGTGGCCGTCCACTCCAACAGCGGGGTGACCAGGGCGATGCCCGACTCGGCGGCCAGCGCCCGGCCGGCCGCGACCGTCTGCAGGGCCGCGTCGCCCTCACCGGTCAGGAACTGCACCCGTGCCAGCCAGGCCAGGGCCCACATCGAGATCCGGGTCGAACCGCCGAGGACCCGCGGGTCGGTGACGCCCTCCAGTCGGCTGCGGGCCTCGTCGGGCTCGTCGGAGAGTACGTCGAGCCAGCCGCGACCCATGGTGACCCGCTGGGTCTGGGCGCTGTGCCCGACGCGGCGCGCCGCCAGGGCGTACGCCTCGTGGGCGTCCTCGAACCGGCCGGCCATCGCCAGGCCGAGCCCGCGGATCGCCGCCGCCTCGACGCCCGCCGCCGAGTCCCGGCCGGCTAGCGAGATCGCCCGGTCGGCCCAGGTGACCAGCTCGTCGCCGCGGCACAGCGCCAGCGAGTGCAGCACGTGCCGGGTGGCGATCAGCGCGGCGGTCTCCGGCTCCCGGTCGGCGTTGACGATGTCCCAGGCGCGCTTGAGCCGCACCTCGGCCTCGGTGGCGCGGCCGCGCAGGATCGCCAGATAGGCGAGCACCGCATCGCGCAGGGGCGTCTCGCGCAGACTCTCGACGACGGGCACCAGCGCCGCGGCGCCCATGCCGTCACCCGCCGCGACCAGCGCGTCGACGGAGTGGATCAGCCGGTCGTCGCGCCGCACCGGGTCCTCGGTGAGCCGGCTGGAGTCACGGTAGAGGGCCGCGGCCTCCGCCCAGGCGCCCTCGTCCCCGCGCCGCTGGGCGAGCCGGGCGACCTCGTCGGCGAGCTCGGCGTCTGGAAGCGGGGTGGCAGCGACGAGGTGCCGGGCCCGGCGGACCTCGTCGTCGACGATCGCGGCGGCGCGCTGGTGCGCGTCGGCGGCCCGGCGAGCGCCCATCGTCGCCAGCACGGCGACGCCGACCAGCGGCGTACGCCAGCGGGGGCGGTGGTCGCGGGTCGTCTCGACGAGCCCGGCCGAGGCCAGGGCGTCGACCGCGGAGAGCGGGTCCTCGAGGCCGGCGAGGGCCGCGGCCTGGCCCAGCGACGCGTCCTCCCCCAGGATCGCGAAGGCCTCGGCGAGGGCGCGTCCATCGGCGCCGCACCCGGCGAGGGCGACCTGGACCTCGTCGCGTACGTGGACCGGGGCGGGCAGCTGCGTGTCGGGCCGTGCCCAGCGGGTCGGTGGGAGCTCGTCGAGCAGCGCGACCGCGTCGCGCGGGCTGCCCGCCGTGTGGCGGGTGAGGACCTCCGCCATCGACGGGTGCAGGACCCGTCCGCGCAGCGAGGCGAGCTCGCCGACCGCGGCCGCGTCCAGCCCCTCGATGCGTACGGTCTCGGCGGCGATCTCGCCGAGGAACGCGGTGCTGCGGGTGGCTGAGAGCACCACGAGCACCGGTGCGTCGCGGTGCCGGCGCAGCGCGGAGGCGATCGCCTGCAGCGAGAACGTGTCGGCGAGGTCGGCGTCGTCGACCAGGATCATTCCGGGCTCCTCGGCACACCCCGCCAGGGACCGCGCGACCAGGGCATCCGCCGCGGCGACCGGGTCGGCCGGCGGCTCCTCCCCGAGCAGCTGGCGCAGCACCGCTCCGGGCGAGTCCTGCTCCCACGCGCCGGCGCGGGCCCTCAGCGCCGGCGTCGCGACCCGGTCCGCCAGGCCGCGCAGCAGCGCGGTCTTCCCCAGCCCCGGGTCGCCGAGGACGAGTACGGCGGCGGAGCCGGAGGTGCGGGTGCGGGCCAGCCGCGAGGTGAGCTCCACGAGCTCGTCCTCGCGACCGACACACCCAGCTCGTTCTATGAGCACGGTCACACCCTAGGCCCCCTTCAGGCCGGTACGCCGTCGTCGAGCGTGACGCTCACGACGGTCTCTTCCGGGGACCGCGGCACCGCCACGGTCACGAGGGCACCGAGCACCGCGACGCCGGCGAAGATCTGGAAGGCGGTGGTGCCGCCCACTCCGGCGGCGACCAGCGCCCCGCCGATGATCGGTCCGACGATGCCGCCCAGCCGGCCGAACCCGGCACACCAGGCGACGCCCGCGCCGCGGGCCCGGGTCGGGTAGTAGTTGGCGACGAGCCCGTAGATCAGCACCTGCGTACCGATCGTGCCGACCCCGGCGATCGCGACGGCCGGGAACAGGATGGTGAGCGGCAGCCCGAGGGGCAGCAGCAACAGCATCAGGCCGGCGAGCACGAAGGTCGTCGAGACCACCTTCTTGGCCCCGGTGCGGTCGGCGACGTACGAGGCGAGAAGGCCACCGAGGATGGCACCGCCGTTGAGCACCAGCAGGAAGGTGAGCGCGTACGCCTTGCCGTAGCCGTTGTCCTCCATGATCTTCGGCAGCCAGGTGTTCAGGCCGTAGGTCAGCAGCAGCCCGGAGAAGCTCATCAGGCCGAGCACGGCGGTCGGGAACGCGAGCGGGCGGCGCGCCAGGGCGCTGAAGCCGACCGCCTCCTGGGCGGTGCTGGTCGCCGCGACCCGGCCGCGGGAGTCGAGCCACAGCTGCGACTCGGGCAGCTTGGCGATGGCGAAGGGCAGCAGGAGCACCAGCGGGGCGGCGCCGATCGCCATCAGGATCCGCCAGTTGGAGCCGCTCGGATCGATGATGAGCGCCATCACGGAGGCGGCCACGCCGCCGGCGGGGATGCCGCTGTAGACGATCGCGTTGAGGCGGTTCTTCCGCTCCGGCGGCGCGAACTCGGCGACCAGGGCACCGACGGTCGCCAGGATCGCGCCCAGGCCGAGGCCGGTGAGGAAGCGCAGGATGCCGAAGACGGCGATCGACTGGGCGAACGCGGTCGCGGCCATCCCGAGCGAGAACCAGGTGATGCTGGCGAGCACGACCTTCCGGCGGCCGATCCGGTCGCTGACCGCGCCGGCGCTCAGTGCGCCGACGAGCACCCCGACCAGCGCATAGCTGCCGAGCGTGCCCGCCTGGCCCGCGGAGAGCTGCCCGATCTGGGAAGGATCTGACATCAGGGTCGGCAGCACCGTGCCGTAGACCACGAGGTCGTAGCCGTCGAACATCAGGGCCAGTGCGGAGAGCGCGACGACCCAGGCGAGCTGGCGCGCGGTCTTGGCCCGAGTGATTTCATCGGTGTTTTCGGACATGGGTGTCTCCATGGGTGACGCGAGCGTGCTCGCGAAGGGAGGGACGGCCCCGAGAGAGGACCTGGTGGCTCAGCCGAGGTCACCGCCGGCGACGGGAAGGACCGTGCCGGTGATGTAGGAGGCTTCCTCGGAGGCGAGGAAGCAGATCGCGGCGGCCTGCTCGTCGAGCGTGCCGTAGCGGTGCATCAGTGAGGTCTCGAGGGTCTGGTCGATATGGGCCTGGAACCAGGCCTTCTCGTTGTCGGTCTGCGGCGTTGGTGTGCCCCGGGAGATCCGGCGCGGCGGCGCTTCGGTGCCGCCCGGAGCGGTCGCGACGACCCGGATGCCATCGCCGGCGTACTCCAGGGCGAGCGAGGCGGTGATCGCGTTGATCCCACCCTTCGCCGCCGAGTACGGGATCCGGTGGATGCCGCGGGTCGCGGCCGAGGAGACGTTGACGATGACGCCGTGCCCACGCTCGACCATGCCCGGCAGGGCGGCCCGGCAGGCGTACAGCGTGGTCATCAGCGACCGGGTGATCTCGGCGTCGATCTGCGCAGGCGTGAACTCGGTGAACGGCTTGAAGTTGATCGCGCCGCCGACGTTGTTGATCAGCACGTCGATCCGGCCGTACGTCTCCACAGCCCGCTCCACCAGCGCGGCCGCGCCGTCGTAGTGCTCGAGGTCGCACTCGACCGCGGTCGCTTGTGCGCCTTGGCTGGTGAGGTCGGTGGCGACCTCGGCCACCAGCGGCGAGCGGTCGGCGAGGACGACCTTTCCGCCCTCGGCGGCCACCCGGCGAGCCACTTGGGCGCCGATGCCCTGGGCGGCCCCGGTGACCACCACGACCTGCCCGGCGAACCGGCCCGGCGTGATGAACCGCGGCCTGCTCGCGGCGGCCGACTCGGCCATCGCGCGCCGCATCGTCTCCTGGGACCGCTCGCTGTGGGCCTTGATCAGGTCGCGGGCGGCCAGCCGGTCGCCGCGCTCGAAGGCCTCGACGATGTCGAGGTGGTCCTGGGTGCACTGCGGGTGGCACCAGGTGGCGTTACGCAGCACGTCCTCCATCCGGCCCTTGACCCCGAGCGCCTGGTAGGCGGCCAGCAGGTGGCTGTTGCCGGTGAGGGTGAACAGGTAGTCGTGGAAGGCCGCGTTCGACTCGGTGTAGCCGTGGGCGTCGAGGAACCGGTCGCCCTCGACGTACGGGAGAGTGGACTCGGCGAGCAGACGGTAACCGGCCAGCTGCTGGGAGTCGAGCCGCCCGATGGTCAGGTCGAGCGCCCCCACCTCCAGCGCCGCCCGGGCCTCGAAGATGGCGTCGGACGCGGAGATGTCCGGGTGCTCCTCCCCGATCGTGTAGCCGTCCGCTGTGGTCGAGACGTCGCCCGCGTCGGCCGAGGCGTCAGGTACGTCGGCCGAGAGGTCATCGCCGGCCGGGAACACCTTCTGGCCACCAATACGGCGGGCATCCGCGGTCACCGTCAGGCCGTTATCCTCGACGACCGCACCGACGGCTCCGTCGAGCGCGGCCGGCGCGACCAGCTGACCCGCGATGCAGCGTACGACATCTCCGTCGTCACGCGTCGTGGCGGCCGATCCGGCGGGTCCGAGGTCAAGCGCTGGAAGCATCTGCTGCCCCGCGATCGCCCGCGCCTCCGGGTGGGTCTCCAGCTCGACGCGCACGGGTGACGCTTCGGCCGACGCGGGTGACGCTTCGGCCGACGGGGATGACGCTTCGGCCGACGGGGCTGACGCCTCGGCATCGGCCGGCACCGCGAGGGCGAACTTCTCGTAGTAGAACCCGGTGGGCTCGATGCCGGCACCGGCGACATGCGTACGCACCGCCTCGACCATCGGCGGCGGGCCGCACAGGTAGATCGCGACGTCGCCGTCGTGCAGGTCCTCGTCGCCGATCAGGCTCATCACGTAGCCCTTGTTGGCGGCGGTCGAAGCGGGGTCGGAGACGCAGTGGTCCCAGGTGAACCCGGGCAGCCGCGAGACCAGCTCCTCGACCTCGTCGAGCTTGACCAGGTCGTCGTCGGTGCTGACGCCGTAGACCAGTCGGCCGCCTCGGTCGCAGCCGTCGACGTCGAGCTGACGCAGCATCGAGAGCACGGGCGCGAGCCCGGTGCCACCGGCCAACATCAGCACCGGCCGGCGCGCCTCGCGCAGGAAGAAGGAGCCGTTCGGTCCGGTGAAGGTGACCTCGTCACCGACGGCGGCCCGCTCGGTCAGCCAGGTCGACATCGCGCCGCCCGGGGTGAGCTTGACCAGGAAGACGAGCCGCTCCTCGTGCGGGGCGTTCGCGAAGGAGTACGACCGGGTCACCTCGGTGCCGGGCACCGCGATGTTGACGTACTGACCCGGCAGGAAGGCCAGCTCGCCGCGGTTGGGGATGTCGATCGCGAGCTCGACCGTGGTCGGGCTCAGCCGGTCCAGGCCGACGACGGTGCCGGTGTAGCTCGCGGCGCCGGTCTTGGCGACCTCGGAAGTGGTGGCGATCTGCAGCGCGAGGTCCGAGCGTGGCTTCATCGAGCACGGCAGGGCGTACCCCTCGGCGGCCTCCGCCTCGGAGAGCGCGTCCTCGATGTAGGTGCCGCCGTCGTACTCCCCCGACTCGCACAGCGCCTTGCACGTCCCGCATGCGCCGTCGCGGCAGTCCAGCGGGATGTTGATCCGCTGCCGGTAGGACGCGTCGGCGACGGTCTGGTCCTCACGCACGGTGATGAACCGGGTCACCCCGTCCTCGAAGGAGAGCGCCACCTGGTGGGTCGCGACCCCGGTGCTCGGCTCGGTCTGTGTTGCAGTCATCGCGGTGCCTCAGACGTGGTAGATGTCGACGACGTGGTGGATGTAGTCGTTCTTCAGCACCACGGTCTTGCGGCGGATCAGCGGCTGCTCGCCGGAAAAGTCGATGGTGTAGAACGACGTGCCGTAGTAGGGGTCGACGGTCTTGTAGCGGAAGTACATGGTGTGCCAGTTGAAGCGCACGTCGACCAGGTCGCCGCGGCGCTCGATCACCTCGACGTTGCTGATGTTGTGCGACGTACGCGGCTCGGGCAGGGAGGTGGCCGAGGACCGCTCCGTACGGATCCGGAAGACCCGGTCCTCCAGACCACCCTTGTTGGGGTAGTAGATGAGCGACATCTCGGTCTGCGGGTCCTCGGTGAGGAGGTCCGCGTCGTCCCAGCAGGGCATCCAGTAGACGACATCGTCGGCGTAGCACTCGAGCCACTTCTCGAACTCGCGGTCGTCGAGGAAGCGCGCCTCGCGGTAGAGGAACTGCTCGATCATGCTGTGCGTAATGAGCTTGGGGGTGACGAGCTTCGCCCCGGCCGGGGCGTTCTGGGTGAGCGTCATGGTCAGTTGCCCTTCTCGTTCGCGATGGCCGCGCGCATCTGCTCGGTCCACTGCGCGTGCATGACCGGGTAGAGACCCTCGTCCTCGTTCTTCGCGCCGGCCGAGATCACACCCGGCATGTCCAGCGCCTCGGCGACCTCGTCGGGGCCGGTGAGCCAGTGCTCGGCGCCACGGCTCATGTCGTTCCACGGAGCGGCGGAGGCCTGGTAGGTGAGGAAGCAGGAGCGGAACTCCTCCAGGTCGTCGGGCGTGGCCATGCCGGAGGCGTTGAAGAAGTCCTCGTACTGCCGGATCCGCCAGGCGCGTGACTCCGGGCTCTCGCCCTTCGGCGCGATGCAGTAGATGGTGACCTCGGTCTGGTCGACCGAGATCGGGCGGAAGTGCCGGATCTGGGTCGAGAACTGGTCCATCAGGTACACGTTCGGGTAGAGCAGCAGGTTGCGGGAGCCCTTGACCATGAACTCGCCCTTGGCCTCGCCGAACTTCTCCTTGAGCGTGTCCATCTGGTCCCACAGCGGCCGGTCGGCGGGGTTGGCGGCCCAGGTCCACAGGCACAGGTGGCCGTTCGGGTAGGACCAGTAGCCGCCACCCGCCTTGCCCCAGCTGCCCGCGTCGACGGTTTTGGTCGTGTTCTTCGACTCGCCGGTGTTGCGACGCGAGGTCGTGGCCGCGTAGTTCCAGTGGGTGGCGGTGACGTGGTAGCCGTCGGCGCCGTTCTCCGCCTGGACCTTCCAGTTGCCGTCGTAGGTGTAGGTCGAGGATCCGCGCAGCACCTCGAGCCCCTCGGGCGACTGGTCGACGAGCATGTCGATCACCTTGACGGTGTCACCGAGGTGCTCCTCGAGCGGCAGTACGTCCTCGTTGAGCGAGCCGAACAGGAAGCCGCGGTAGCTGTCGAAGCGGGCCACGTGGGTCAGGTTTTGCGAGCCTTGCGTGTTGAAGCTCTCCGGGTAGCCCGCGTCGTCGGGGTCCTTGACCTTGAGCAGGGTGCCGTCGTTGCGGAACGTCCAGCCGTGGAACGGACAGGTCAGGGTCATCCGGTTGTCGGTCTTGCGCCGGCACAGCATCGCGCCACGGTGGGCGCAGGCGTTGATCATGCAGTGCAGCTCGCCGTCCTTGTCGCGGGTGATCATCACCGGCTGCCGCCCGATGTAGGTGGTGAAGTAGTCGCCGGGGTTGGGCACCTGGCTCTCGTGGGCGAGGTAGATCCAGTTGCCCTCGAAGATGTGCTTCATCTCCAGCTCGAAGACCTCCTCGTCGGTGAAGATTCGGCGGTTGGCGCGGTAGATCCCGGCCTCGCGGTCCTCGACCACGGCGTCCGACAGGACGTTCTCGATGTGGCCCAGGCTCTCGGTGAGCGGTGCGGTCATGGTGATGCCTCCAACGGGTGACGGTCCCCACACCTTCGCAAGACGTGGCGACCGTCACACCAGGCGAATGCCCAGTCCCGACCTAGGCACCCATTGATCATTCAAATCGATCAATAGGCGTCAGTTTCGTCCTTGTTGTTTATCTATCGCGGTCCTAGTGTGGCGGTCATCACCACCTCGTGAGGAGCGCTTCATGGAGCTACGCCACCTGCGGTATTTCGCCGCGGTCGCCGAGACCTGCCACTTCGGGCAGGCCGCGGCACAGCTGCACATCGCCCAGCCGGCGCTCTCCCAGGCGATCCGCCAGCTCGAGTCCGAGCTCGACGTCACCCTGTTCACCCGGACGACCCGGCAGGTCTCCCTCACCCCGGCCGGCGAGTTCCTGCGCACCGAGGCCGCGCGGGTCCTGGCCGCCGTCGACGACAGCGTCCGAGGCGTACGCCGCATCGGGGCCGGCCGCCACGGCCTGGTCCGCCTGGGACTAACCGGCACCGCCTCGTTCTCGCACCTGCCGGGCATCGCCCGGGTGGTCAAGCGCGAGCTGCCCGAGGTGGCGCTCGAGATCCACGCCGACCTGCTCACGCCGGCCCAGTGCGAGCGGCTGCAGAGCGGGGCCCTCGACCTCGGCGTACTGCGGCCGCCCGCCACCGGCGAGGGACTGACCCTGCGTACCCTCGAGGTCGAGCCGCTCGCGCTCGCCATCCCCGTCGACCACCGGCTCGCCGTCGAGCCCGTCGTAGCCCTGGCCGACCTGCGCACCGAGCCGTTCGTGGCCTACAGCGCCCGCGACTCGGCGGTCAACGAGGCGGTCCTGCGCAGCTGTCGCGAGGCAGGCTTCGTGCCGCGCCGCGAGCACGAGGCGCCCAGCACCGCTGTCCTGCTGGCGCTGGTCGCCGCGGGCCTCGGCGTCGCGGTCCTCCCGGCCTCGGTCCGGGCCCTTCCGCTGGAGGGCGTGGTCTTCCGCGACCTGCTCGACGCGGGCAGCGTCGAGCTCTCCCTCGCCTACCGCACCGACGACGACAACCCCGTCGTCGACGCCGTCATCGAGATCCTCGAGGCAGCCGACCTGTTCACCGCACCCCGTCTGGAAGCTCCCCGATCATGAAGATCACCAAGGTCGAGGCGATCCCGTTCGCCATCCCCTACCGCAAGCCGCTGCGCTTCGCCTCCGGCGAGGTCCACACCGCCCAGCACGTGCTCGTCCGGGTGCACACCGACGACGGGGTCGTGGGTGTCGCCGAGGCGCCGCCGCGGCCGTTCACCTATGGCGAGACGCAGGCCGGGATCATCGCCGTCATCGACCAGCTCTTCGCCCCGCAGCTCGCCGGGCTGACCCTGCTCGAGCGCGAGACCGCCCGTGTCCTGATGGAGCGCACCGTCGGCAACCCGACCGCGAAGGCCGCCGTCGACATGGCCATGTGGGACGCCCTCGGCAAGACCCTGGATCTGCGGGTCGTCGACCTGCTCGGTGCCTTCACCGACCGGATGCGGGTCTCCCACATGCTCGGTTTCGACGGGCCCGAGGCGATGGTCGCCGAGGCGGAGCGGATGCGGGAGACGTACGGGATCTCGACGTTCAAGGTGAAGGTCGGTCGCTCCCCCATCGAGCTCGACACCGCCGTGGTCCGGGCGCTGCGCGAGCGGTTCGGCGCCGAGATCGAGCTGTACGTCGACGGCAACCGCGGCTGGACCGCGGCCGAGTCCGCCCGCGCGATGAAACAGATGGCCGACCTGGACCTGCTCTTCGCCGAGGAGCTCAACCCGGCCGATGACGTGCTCGGGCGACGCTGGCTGGTCAGCCAGCTCGACGTGCCGTTCATCGCCGACGAGTCCGTGCCGACCGCGGCCGACGTCACCCGCGAGGTGCTCGGTGGCTCCGCCACCGCGATCAGCATCAAGACCGCGCGCACCGGCTTCACCGGGTCACAGCAGGTGCTCCATCTCGCCGAAGGCCTCGGGCTGGAGGTCGTGATGGGCAACCAGATCGACGGCCAGCTCGGCAGCGCCTGCTCGATCGCCTTCGGCGCGGCTCACCGGCTCACCTCCCGCCGCGCCGGTGAGCTCTCCAACTTCCTCGACATGGCCGATGACCTGCTCACCGAGCCGCTCGAGATCCGCGACGGCGAGCTCGTCGTACGTCCTGGTGCCGGCCTCGGGGTCGAGATCGATCCGGAGAAGCTGGATCGCTACCGCACCGACAACTGAACACCTGACCCCACCGCAACACGAGAGGACACACCCATGACCACCGACCAGACCCTCGAGTCCGCCGAGTCCGCGACCGCGGCCGCCTCGGGCGCCTCCGCCACCGAGCGCTTCGCTGCCGACAAGTCGCCCTTCGACGCCGTCAAGGACACCCCGCCGGAGCGCGTCGACCGGCTGGCCAAGCGCGTGCTCAACGCCGTCTACGACACGATCCGCGAGGAGAAGGTCAGCTACGACGAGTACAACGCGCTCAAGGCGTGGCTGATCCAGGTCGGCAAGGACGGCGAGTGGCCGCTCTTCCTCGACGTCTGGGTCGAGCACGAGGTCGAGAAGGTCGCCACCGAGCACCGCGAGGGCAACAAGGGCACCATCGAGGGCCCCTACTACGTCCCGGCGGCCCCGGAGCAGGGCGCGAACGGCACCATCCCGATGCGCGACGGCGAGGCCGGCACCCCGCTGACCTGGACCGGCACCATCACCTCCACCGACGGCACCCCGCTCGACGGCGCCAAGGTCGAGCTGTGGCACGCCGACGCCGACGGCTTCTACTCGCAGTTCGCGCCCGGCATCCCGGAGTGGAACCTGCGTGGCAGCTTCACCGTCGGGGGCGACGGCGCCTTCGAGATCCACACGATCCAGCCGGCGCCCTACCAGATCCCGACCGACGGCTCCTGCGGCAAGCTCATCGCCGCCGCCGGCTGGCACGCCTGGCGCCCCGCGCACCTGCACGTCAAGGTGTCGGCTCCGGGTCACGAGCTGCTCACCGCGCAGCTCTACTTCCCCGGAGACGAGCACAACGACGACGACATCGCCTCGGCGGTCAAGCCCGAGCTCGTGCTCGCGCCCGTCGCCAACGGGGACGGCTCGGTGAGCGTCGACTACGGCTTCGTGCTCGACCCGGTTCGCGGCTGATGCTCTATCACGTACGCATGGACGTCCGGATCCCGCACGACCTGGATCCGGACGTCCGCGACGACACGATCGCCCGTGAGAAGGCCTACGCCCAGGAGCTCCAGCGCGCCGGGAAGTGGCCGCACCTGTGGCGGATCGCCGGGGAGTACGCCAACTTCTCGGTCTTCGACGTCGAGTCCCACGACGAGCTCCACCAGATCCTCTCCGGCCTGCCGCTGTTCCCCTACATGGACGTCCAGGTCACCCCGCTGGCCAAGCACCCGTCCAAGGTCGACTGACTACTCCCCCACCGTCTCCACCCGCCACGGAGCGGTCGCGCTTGTCGTCACCTCGGGATGCCCGTCGGTCCCCATCACCACCTCGTACGTCGCCGAGGCCCCGTCCGGGGTGACCACCTCGACCACGCGCCGCTCGCCGGCCTCGAGTCCGGGGAATACCCGCAGCTCGAGGCCGTCGAGGTAGTCGTAGTCGGGCCGGTCGGTGCGGGTGCCGACCGGCACGACCGCCCCGGAGCGTACGTAGAGCGGGAGGGTGTCGAAGTCGTGCTGCTCGCGGCGCCAGCCACCGCCCTCGACCACCCGGCCGGTCCACCAGTCGGTCCACCGCCCCGGTGGCAGGTAGACGTCGACGGAGCCGTCGGGTGAGAACACCGGCGCGACGAGGAGGTCCGGACCGAGCAGATACTCCCGGTCGACGTACGCGGCCCCCGGATCGTCGGGGAAGGCCAGCGCCAGCGGCCGCATCATCGGGACACCCCGCAAGCTCGCGGCCAGGCCGGCGGCGTACAGGTAGGGCATCAGGGAGAGCTTGAGCCCGGTGAACCGTCGGGTCACCGCGACCGCGCTCTGCGGCGACTCATCGACGGTGCCGGTCACCGGGTCCTCGTCGAAGGTCCACGGCACCCGGTACGAGCCGCTGCCATGCAGCCGGGAGTGGCTGGAGAGCAGCCCGAACGCGGTCCAGCGCTTGAACACCCCGGCGTCCGGCGTGCCCTCGAACCCGCCGATGTCATGGCTCCAGAAGCCGAACCCGCTCATCGCCAGGGAGAGCCCGCCGCGCAGCGTCTCGGCCATCGACTCGTAGGTCGAGGTCGAGTCGCCGCCCCAGTGCACCGGCAGCCGCTGACCACCGACGGTGGCGGAGCGGGCGAAGAGCAGCGCCTCGCCCTCGCCGCGCCGCTCGACCAGGACGTCGTGGACGGCCTGGTTGTAGAGCTGGGTGTACCAGTTGTGCATCTGCACGGGGTCGGAGCCGTCGTGGTAGACGACGTCGGTCGGGATCCGCTCGCCGAAGTCGGTCTTGAAGCAGTCGACTCCCTGACCGACCAGCCGGCGCAGCTTCGACTTGAACCATTCGGTGGCATCGGGGTTGGTGAAGTCGACCAGGCCCATCCCGGCCTGCCACATGTCCCACTGCCAGACCTCACCGCACGGCTTCCGCAGGAGATACCCCAGGCCAGCGGCCTCGTCGAAGAGCGGTGACCGCTGCGCGATGTAGGGGTTGATCCAGACGCAGACCCGCAGGTCACGCTCGGTGTGCAGCCGGTCGAGCATGCCCTCGGGGTCGGGGAACGTACGCGGGTCCCACTCGAAGTCGCACCAGTTGAACTCACGCATCCAGAAGCAGTCGAAGTGGAAGACCGACAGCGGCAGCCGGCGCTTCGCCATCGCGTCCAAGAACCCGGTGACCGTGTCCTCGTCGTAGTCGGTGGTGAAGCTGGTGGAGAGCCACAGCCCGTAGCTCCACGCCGGGACCTGCGCAGGCCGCCCGACGAGCGCGGTGTAGCGCTCGAGGATCTCCGCCGGCGTCGGGCCGTAGATGATGAAGTAGTCCAGGCTCTCGCCCGGCACGGAGAACTGCACCTGCTCGACCGACTCGCTGCCGACCTCGAAGGAGACCTTGCCGGTGTGGTTGACCAGCACCCCGTAGCCGCGGTTGGTGAGGTAGAACGGCACGTTCTTGTAGGCCAGGTCGCTGGAGGTGCCGCCGTCGGCGTTCCACACGTCCACGGTCTGTCCGTTCTTGACCAACGGGCCGAACCGCTCACCGAGCCCGTAGACGAGCTCGCCGACGCCGAGGGCCAGCTGCTCGTGGACGTACGTCTCCCCTGCGGTGACGGCATAGCCGACCGAGCGCTCGCCGCTGCGGGTCAGCACCCTGCCCTCCGCCTCGAACCGGAGCTCCCAGGGCGCCCCGGCGGTGACGGTGGCCTGCAGCGGACCGCTGCGCAGCACCCCGCCCGCCTCGCTGGTGCTGACCTCCGCCGCACCCTCCTCGGCGCCGAGCAGGTCGAACCCGCGAGGCTTGCGGGCCCCGCGCAGGTGCTCGATGCGTACGCCGATGACCCCTTCCAGCGGTGAGCTGAGGGTGACCGTCAGCGTGGGGCGGTTGAGCGTGTCCCCGCGCGACTCGATGACCTTCGTCGGTGCGGTGACGACCAGGGTGTCCTCGGTCGCCTCGACGTCGTAGGCCTCTCTGGCATAGAGCATCTCGACGCCGGGCAGGGGACGCCAGAAACCGTCGGTGAACTTCACGAGCGAGCCTTTCTCATTTGACCGCACCTGCGGTGACACCGCGGGTGAGCGTGCGCTGGAAGATGAGGAAGAAGACGAGAGTGGGGATCAGGCCGAGCAGGGCCGCGGCGCTCGTGGTGGTGACGTCCATCAGCTTCTCGCCCTGGAGCGCGGCCACCGCGAGTGGCACCGTCTGCTTGTCGTTGCTGACCAGGAAGGTCGTCGGGATCAGGAACTCGTTCCAGGTCCAGATGAAGAAGAAGATCAGCAGCACCGAGAGCGTCTGCCAGGAGACCGGGACGACCACCTGCCACAGCGTGCGCCACCGGCCGGCGCCGTCCATCGCGGCCGCCTCCAGCAGCTCACGAGGAAACCCGCTGTAGACGCTGGTGAGCAGGTAGGTGCCGAACGCGCTCTGGATGACGGTGAAGATGATGATCACCGACCACTGGCTGTCGTAGAGCCCGACCGCCTTCGACATGTTGTAGAGCGGGTAGAGGAGCGCCTCCTGCGGCAGCATGTTGGCCAGCAGGAACACCACCAGCAGCGGAATCCGGCCACGCGCCCGGCCGATGCCGAGGGCGTAGGCGTTGAAGAGCGAGACCAGCACCCCGAGCACCGACACCATGGCGGAGATGAAGATGCTGTTCCACAGCTTCACGGGGAAGTCGGAGGCCTCCCAGAACCTGGCCAGGCCGTCGAAGTAGAGATGCGACGGCAGCTGCAGCGGACCACCCTGGTTGTAGTCGCCGGGAGACTTGAACGAGTTGAGCAGGATCAGCAGCAGCGGGGCCACCACGACCAGCGCCCCCAGCACGGCGCCGCCCAGCAGCACCCAGTCCAGCGGCCGGCGTTTTCTCGACATGCTCATCGGGCCACCCCCGTAGCGCAAGCGCCGGAGTACGGACGCGGCCCGATGAAAGATCGGATGATCACTCGCTGACGCTCGCTCATCGGGCCTCCTCGGCCTGTTCGACCCGGCGCTGGGCGATCAGGAAGACCAGGGCCACGACGACGATCACCACGGTCAACGCGGTCGCGATCGTGGCGCCGTAGCCCACCTGCGTACGCTGGAAGAACTCGCTGTAGGCGTAGTAGCTCGGCACGGTCGTCGAGGTGCCCGGACCGCCACGGGTCAGCGCGTAGACCGGGGCGAAGACCTTCAGCGCCGCGATCGTGCAGGTCAGGGCGACCACGAAGATCTCCGGACGGATCACCGCGATCGTGATCGCGCGGAAGCGATGCCACCAGTTGGCCCCATCGAGCTCGGCCGCCTCGTAGAGCTCGGGGTCGACCCGCGCGAGCGCCGCCATGAAGACCACCACCGGATAGCCGACCTGTACCCAGATCAGCACCGCCATGATCGTGGGCAGCGCCCAGGTCGGGTCGCCGAGCCAGTTCTGCTTGGCGCCGTCGAGGCCGACGGTGCCCAGGACCGAGTTGAGGGCACCGTCGTCGGGGCGCGCGATCCAGCCGATGACGATGGCCGCGACGACGATCGGGATGATCTGAGGGATGTAGTAGGTGGCCCGCAGGAAGCTTGCCACCCGCCCGCCGAACCGCTTCCCGACCAGGTCGAACAGCACCGAGGCGATGAGCAGGCCCAGCAGCGTCGGCACCACCACCATTGCCACGATCATGGCGATGCTGTTGCGGAACGACGTCCAGAACTTGGCGTCGGCGAAGAGCTGCCGCCAGTTCTCCAGCCCGATCCACTGCGGCGGAAGGATGCCGCGGTAGGAGGTGAAGCTGTAGTAGATGTTCATGCCCAGCGGGATGATCACGATCGCTGTCACCAGCAGCAGCCCCGGCAGGAGATACCACCAGTAGCCCGCCGGCTGCTGGACCTTCGTGGTGCTCACCGGTCAGGATCCGCCGGTGATGCTGTCGACGCCGTCCTGGTAGAGCCCGCCGAGCTCCTTATTGACCTGGTCCGGGTCCTTGGTGCCGTTGAGCACCTCTTGCAGGCCCGCGTTGAGCTCGTCATAGAACGTCGGGGTCGGCCAGTCCGGGTAGAAGGCCAGCCCGTCCTGGTCGGTCAAAGTGTTGAAGTTGGCGATGAGCTGCTTGCTCTTCTCGTCGGTGATCGCCTCGGGGTCGGAGGCCACCGGTACGCCGCCGTGGTTGCCCATCAGGTTCTGGATCTTCGGGCTCATGGTGATGTCGATGAACTTGTAGGCGAGGTCCTTCTCCTTCGCCTTGGTCGGCACGACCCACAGGTTGCCGGAGGAGCCGGGCGACATCTTCGCGCCGGGGAAGAGCCCGGTGCTCCAGTCGAACTTCGCCTCCTCGACGAACCGGCCGTACCACCAGCTGCCGGAGAAGAACATCGGCGCCTTGCCGTTGATGAAACTGACCCCGGCGTCCTCGGCCTTGAGACCGGTGGCGCTCTTGGAGATATAGCCCTTCGCCGTCCAGTCCCTGATGGTCTCGGTGGCGTAGCTGATCTCGGGGCCGGAGAAGTCGACCTCGTCGGTGTAGGTCTGATAGGCGTCGACCCAGTCGCGGTCGGCCTTCATCAGGGCGAGCTGATACCAGAGCTGGCCGAGCGGGTATTCCGCGGCCGACTCGGCCAGCGGCGTGATGCCCTTGGCCTTGAACGCGGCCATCGCCTGCTCGACCTCCTCGAAGGTGGTCGGCACCTTCACGCCGTTCTTCTTGAAGAGGTCCTCGTTGTAGTAGAACTCGACGTACTCGCCGTAGTTCGGGATGCCGTAGTAGCCGCCCGAGCCCATGACGCCCTTGCTGTCGTAGGTGGCGGTGGTCTGCAGGCTCGGGGCGAGCTTGTCGTCCCACTTGTAGGCCTTGACGGCGCCGTCGAGGTTGGTCAGCAGCCCCTGGCTGGCGAGCAGGCCGGCGGTCGCGTTGCCCTTGTTGTATTCCATGACGTCGGGCGCCTTGTCGGAGTTGAGCACCTGGCTGGCCGTGGTGCGGATCTGCTCGAAGGACTTGGCCTCGAACTCGACCTTCGCGCCGGTCTCCTTCTCGAACTCCTCGATCGCGGCCTTCCAGGCCACACCCATCGCGCTGGTCTCGTTCTCGTAGTGCCACAGGGTGAGCGTGTGGCCCTTGCCGTCCACCGTGGTGTCGACGTCGTCGCTGCTCGTGCTGCCGCCCGAGTTGCTGCAGGCGCTCATGACCAGTGTCCCGGCCAGCACGGCCGCACCGAGCGCAAGTCTCGTGCTGCGCATGGCGTACCTCCTCCTCTGGCGTGCCTCGGTGCACCGCCAGCATTTGTCCTTGACGTGAACATAATGGAGCGGCGAGTGTGATGCAAGACACAAACCTCCAGAATCTTGGGTGATTCCGGAGGTTTGTACGTCGCCGGCGGAGGCGCCGGCCGCCTCAGGTCGAGAGGAAGCCGGCCGGGTCGGCAAGCAGCTCGGACCAGACCAGCTCGGCGGCGCCGATCATCAGCTGCTCCTCCCCCAGCGCCGCGTCCCGCACCTCGACGCCCTCACGGATGGCGGCAACCGCGTCGCCGACGAGGTCGACGGGTGCGGCGTCGTGCAGCGCGGCGAGGAAGCCGGAGAGCACGATCGCCTGCGGGTTGAGGACGTTGACGGCGTTGCGCACCGCGACCGCGAGCAGGCCGGCCTTCTCCTCGACCAGGGCGGCCAGTGAGCGGTCCGGGTCGTCTGCCAGACGCTCGGCGAGCCGCTCGCCGAGGCGTCCGGCGTCGGCGTCGTCGAGGCCGACGGCAGCGAGCAGGGTCGCCTGGTCGACCTCGGCCTCGAGGCAGCCGGCGGCGCCGCAATGGCACTGTTTCCCGCCCGGTCGCACGACGGTGTGGCCGAACTCGCCGGCATAGCCCGCAGCGCCGGTCAGCAGCCGTCCTGCCATCACCGCACCGCCACCGACACCGCTCGCCCCGCCGATCAGATAGACCAGGTCAGCGACACCTTTCCCGGCGCCGAAGCGACTCTCGGCACGCATCGCGAGGGTGGCCGCATTGGCCGCCCAGGACCGCACCCCGGTGGCCTTGGCGACCTCGTCGACGATGGGCACCTCGCTCCAGCCGAGATGGGTGGCTTGGCGCACGACGCCGTCGTCGAGGCGGACCTGACCGGGGATCGCGAGGCCGAGGCCGAGCACCCGCGCCGGGTCGCCGGCGAGCATGCCCCTGACCGTGGCCGCGGCCAGGCCGACCACGGTCGCCACCTCGGTGTCGGGGGTCTCGATGCGCACGTGCTTGACGACTCGCCCGCCCAGTCCGACGAGCCCGACGTGCACCGCGTCGACCTCGGGGTTGACCGCGACCGCGACGACGTCCTCAGCGAGCCTGACCACCCCGCTGGGCCGGCCCGCTCCACCGCTGAGCGTCGTCGGCGTCGACTCGGTGACCAGCCCCAGCTTGACCAGGTCGGCGACGACCCCGGCCATCGTTGACCGGCTGAGCCCGACCTCCCGGGTCAGCTCGGCCCGCGACCGCGCTCCCCCCTCATGGAGCACGGTCAGCACCCGGGAGAGATTTCGCCGACGCAGATGCTCCGTGGTCTGGCTCGTCATGGAGCGACACTAACACTGGGCGCTATTTTGTCGTGGATACGAACAAAGTGGCCCGAAATGGACGACCAGGTCACGCCGCGGCCAAGCACCCTCCAAGGTGAACTAGCCCCCGAGCTGCTCGAGCACCCGGTCGGCTTCGCGCCGCAGCGGCGCGAAGCCGTGCTCGGCGGCCAGTTGCCTGCCGCGGCGGGCGTGGACCCGGGCGGCCGCGGTGTCTCCCTCCGCGTGGAGCGCCTGGGCCAGTCCGATCCGGGCACGGGTCTCGGTGAACGAGGCGACGTGGGTGTGGCTGAGCCGGACCGCGTACTCGTAGGTCTCGGCGGCGTCTCGGTGGTTCCCGGTCGCATCGAGGGCGGCGGCATAGCTGCACGCCGTCGAGGCGACGAAACGTACGTCCCCGTGGGCCCGCGCGGTCAGGTGGGCCCGCTCGGCGAGCTCGAGCGCCGAGGTGAAGTCACCACGGACCAGGGCGAGCAGACTGAGCTCCTCGAGCGCGTTGGCCTCGGCGAACGGGCTCCGGTTGCGGGTGGCCTGCGCCAGCGCCGACTCGAGCCGGTCGCCGGCTGAGTCGAGCAGACCGAGAGCTCGCTCGGCCGCGGCCAGGGTGGAGAGCTCGAGCGGCGTGGCGCTGCCCTGTACCTCGCTCAGCTCGACCGCCTGGAGATGGTGGCGGCGGCCCTCCTCGAAGCGACCCTGCTCGGTGCAGGCGATGCCGAGGGCCTGATGGGCCCAGGATCGCAGCCCCTCGGTGCCCTCGACGTCGCCGAGGATCTTCAACGCGTGCGTGTAGGCGACCTCTGCCTCACGTCCGGAGTCGGCGACCCGGTGGCGGTGGCCGTCGACGATCGACGCGAACGCCAGCCCCTGCGGCCACCCGCTCGTGTCGAGCAGACTCCAGGCGCGGTCCGACTCCGCCCAGGCCTCCTCCATCCGCCCCAGGACCCCGAGCACATCGGCCCGCAGCGTACGCAGGAAGGCCTCGGCCCGCGCCTCCTCCTCCAGCATGGCGACCTCGGCCCCGACCGTCACGAGCTCGAGGTAGGTGGTCACGTCGAGGCGGGTGCGGTAGTGGATCCGGGCCTGGTCGACGAGCTTCCAGGCGTAGTGACGCCGGAGCGGGTCGGTCGCCACCTGCTTCGAGAAGGCGATCAGCAGCTGGGCCTCGCGGTCGAGCCAGGTGCGGGCGTCGTCGCCGGAGTCGAAGCGGCTCTGCGCCGACAGCTCGATCTCCAGCGCGCGCAGGCGGCCGGGGTAGGCGGTGTCGGCGGCACTGACCGTGGTGTCCAGCAGCCAGTCGGCGAGCCGGCCCTGCGCCTGCGGCTGCTCGGGGTCGGCGGCGGCCAGATCGCCGGCGTGGAGCCGGAGCAGATCGTGGTAGTGGTAGCGCCCGACGCCGTCGTCGGAGACGGCGGTCTGCAGCATGTTGGCATCGACCAGGTCCTCGAGCAGCCGCTGCGTGGTGCTCGGGTCGCGGTCGAGGACGGCGCAGGCCGGAGCGGGGTCGAAGTCGTAGGCCGAGATCAGCGAGCACAGCCGGAACGCGCGCTGCGCTTCGGCGGGCATCGCGGCGTAGGAGATCTCAAGACTGGCCGCGACACTCACCTCGCCGACGGCCAGCTCGGCGAGCCGGTGGGAGCTCTCGCTCAGCCGGGAGGCGTACGTCTCGATCGACCATTCCGGGCGGCTCAGCAGTCTGGCCGCGGCGATCCTGAGCGCCAGCGGAAGGCGGCCGCACGCCAGCGCCAGGGACTCGCTCGCGCGCGGCGCCGCGGCGACGCGCTCGTGCCCGACGATCGCGCCGATGAGGTGGACGGAGGCGTCGGTGCTGAGCTCGCCGAGGTGGATCTGTCGGCCCAGGTCGATCGTGCCCGCGAGGGCCGGCAGCCGGTGGCGGCTGGTGAGGATCGTCCGGGTGGCGCCTAGCCCGGGCAGCAGCGGGATCACCTGGCCGGGGCTGTCGACACTGTCCAGCACGATCAGCATCCGGCGGTCGGAGAGCTCGCTGCGGAGCAGGGCCGCGGCGTCGGCGGCGTCGGTCGGGATCTGCTGGCCGGAGAGTCCGAGCGAGCGCAGGAAGCGCCGCAGCACCGTGCCGGGGTCGACCGCATCGCCCGAGACGCCGTGGAGGTCGGCGTAGAGCTGGCCGTCGGGGAAGTCGCCGCGCAGCCGGGCCGCGGCGGTCAGCGCCAGCGCGCTCTTCCCGGAGCCCGCCGGCCCGGTGACCAGCACCGCGCCACCGCCGCCCTCGCCGAGCCCGGCCGCCAGCATCGCGAGCTCGGCGTCACGCCCGATCAGCGCCGGCGCCGCCGGCACCTCCCGAGGTACGTCCCGCCGGCGCGCACCCTCGACCAGCGTCGGTCGCCGGGTGTGCCAGCGCCCTTCCAGCGTCCCTTGGCGGACGTCCTCGAGGACCGGGCTCGGGTCCAGCCCGACCTCCTCGGCCAGGACGGACCGGACCGTGTCGTAGGCGGCGAGCGCCTCGGCCTGCCGTCCGGCCGCGGCGAGCACCTTCACGTACGCCGCCCACAACGGCTCGTCCAGTGGTCGCAGCCGGGCGAGCTCGCCCACGACCGGGAGCGCCTCGATGGCGCGGCCCTCGGCAACGCCGAGGGTCGCCCATCTGAGCACGACCGCGACGTACTCGTCCTCGATGGTGCTCGACAGCCAGGGCGCCTGGTCGAACCCGTCGGGACGCCCACGCCACAGGCCGACGGCCTCGGTCAGCGCGGCCAGCTCGTCGGTCCAGGTCAGCTCACGGAACCGGACCAGGTCGAGCTCGTCGGCCGAGGCGTCGAGGCGGAGGGCGCTGCCGTCCTGGGTGACCGCGACCGGGGCGACGAGGGCGCGCAGGCGCCGGATCAGCTGGGCCAGCCGCCTGCCCGACTCGGCCGAGGTGAGGTCGGGCCACAGCAGGTCGAGCAGCTCGTCGCGCCCGACCTTCTCCCCCGGCTCGAGGGCGAGCCTCCGGAGCAGGAGTCCGACCTGATCGGCCATCTCGACCGGCACTCCGTCACGGACCACGACGGTCGGGCCGAGGACGGCGATGCTCACCACCGCGCCGTCGGCCTCGCGGGCGGGTGCGACGGCCTCGGCGAACCGGACCGTCTCCTCCTCGCTCAGGTCCAGCGCCTCGGCGAGCGCGCGCAGCGAAGCCGCCCTCGGCCGCCTGGTCCTGCCCTGCTCGAGGTCGCGGATCGAGGCGACGCTGACCCCCGCTGCCCGCGCCAGCGCGCCCTGTGTCAGCGAACGCGCCTCGCGCAGCCGGCGGAGCCTGGGACCGAACGTGCCCTCATGGCGCACCCCGGCCTCCGTCAAGACCCCGAGCCTGGCGAATCACCACGAAATCCTATCGGGTCAGGCGTGGTCCGGCGTGCAGGATCGTCGTACCTGCGAGGATCGCAGCGAGGTGATGAGATGTCGATGATCGACTATGCCGCTCCCGCGGGTCCGACGCGTGGCTATCTTTCGGTTCCCGAGGGTCCCGGACCCTGGCCCGGCGTGGTGGTCGTGCACGACATCTTCGGCATGACCTCGGACGTCGAGCGGATCAGCGACCGGTTCGCGGCCAACGGCTACCTGACCCTGACCCCGGCGCTCTACGAGCGCGGCCCGAAGGTCGGGTGTGTCGTCAGCGCGATGAGGTCGCTGGTGACCGGCAAGGGCACCGCCGTCGACGATCTGATCGCCGCCCGCGACCATCTCGCCGACGATCCACGCTGCACCGGCAAGGTCGGCGTCGTCGGCTTCTGCATGGGCGGCGGCTTCACCCTGCTGCTGGCCCCGCGCGGGATCTTCGACGCGGCCGCACCCAACTACGGCGTGCGGCCCGGGGGTCTGTCCGCGCTGAGCTCCTCGTGCCCGATGGTGGCGAGCTACGGCGCCAAGGACCTCCTCCTGCGCGGCGCCGCGGACAAGGTCGAGGCGGCGCTCACCGCGGGCGACGTGCCCCACGACGTCAAGGAGTATCCCGGCGTCGGGCACAGCTTCATGAACGACTGGGGCTTCCCCACCCCCGCCCCCGTCCTGGAACGCGTGGTCGGCTTCAACTACTCCGAGCCCGAGGCGGAGGACGCCTGGCGGCGCATCCTCGCCTTCTTCGGCGAGCATCTCGCCCCGAAATAGCGCGGAAACCTCGGCGTTCTACTGTGGTGGCGCCCGAGTTCAACGGACAGCAAGGCCTCCTGGCCGGGAAAGCGGACACCTCCGGGCACGACCACCTGTCTGCTCCGAGCAAGGAGAACTCCCGTGAGTACCTTCCACGTTCCCGTCGTCGACATCGCTGCGTACGTCCAGGGCGGAACGCCCCAGGAGAAGGCGACCGTCGCGGCTGCCATCGACACGGCCTGCCGTGAGGTCGGCTTCATCCAGATCCTCGGCCACGGCGTCGCTCCGTCCGCGGCCGCCGGCCTCGCCGCGGCGATCGACGACTTCTTCGCCCTGCCGCCGGCGGAGAAGATCCGGTGGCGCCGACCGGCCGCCGAGAACCGCGGCTACACCCCGCCCAAGTCGGAGACGCTCGCGCTCAGCGCCGGCGTCCAGTCCGAGACGCGGATGAAGGACTTCTTCGAGGCCTTCAACGTCGGCTCGTCGGTCTCCGACCACCCCGAGGCCGATCTCGTCACGGCGCACTACGCGGAGAACACCTGGCCGTCGGTGTCGGACTTCCGGGCGCGCATCGACGCCTGGCGCGCCGAGGCCGCCCGGGTCGCGCGCACCATGGTCACCATCTTCGAGGACGCGCTCGACCTGGAGCGCGGTGCCATCGCGAACCTCGCGGCCCACCCGATCGAGGTCCTGCGGATGAACAACTACGCCCTCCCGGAAGGCACCCGGGTCGAGGTCGACGAGGACATGATCGGGATGGGTGAGCACACCGACTACGGCATCGTCACGATCCTGTGGGCCGACCGGGTCAAGGGTCTCCAGGTCCTGCACGGCGGCGAGTGGCACGACGTCAGCCCGGCCGAGGGGGCGCTGCTGATCAACCTCGGCGACCTCACCACCCGGCTGACCAACGAGCAGTGGCTCTCGACCCTGCACCGGGTCAAGCCGCCGATCGTCGACGGCACCATCCAGCGGCGCCGATCGGCTGCGTACTTCTTCGACGGCGACGCCGAGGCGGTCATCGGCCCGCTGCCGGGGTTCGTCGACGACGAGCACCCCCGCCTCTACCGTGAGGTCACCGTCGACGAGCACATCGCCGCCAAGCTCGCGGGCTCCCGTGCCGGCGTCCTCAACGCCGCCGCCGGCCGGGAGGCAGCCCGCGTGCTCACCGCGGGTCGCTGACCAGCGGCTCCTCGGAGTGCCGGCGGGCGATCGAAGCAGGCCACCAGATCTTGTCGCCGACCAGGGCGAAGACCGCCGGCACCACCACGGTGCGGACGAGGAAGGTGTCCAGCAGGATGCCCAGACCCACGATCAGGCCCACCTGGGTCAGCGTGATCAGGGGCAGTACCCCCAGGACCGCGAACACCGAGGCGAGCACGATGCCGGCGCTGGTGATGACGCCACCGGTCAGTCCGACCGCCATGACCATCGCATCGACGGTGTCGTGCTCGGCGGTCTCCTCCCTCGCACGCAGGACGAGGAACACCGTGTAGTCGACACCGAGCGCCACCAGGAACAGGAAGGCGTAGATCGGTGTGCTGACGTCGAGCGCAGGGAACCCGAAGACATGCGTGCTCATCCAGGCACCCAGGCCGAGGGCGGCGAAGGTGGCGATCACGCTGATGGTGACGAGCACCAGCGGCGTCACGATCGACCGCAGCACCGCGAAGAGCACCAGCAGCACCACCAGCAGGATCAACGGCACGACGACCTTGAGATCACGCTCGGCGCCGTTGCGGCTGTCCAGATCCTTGGCCACGCTGCCACCGACCAGAGCGCCGGTCCCGGCCAGCTCGCTGCGCATCGTCTCGATCGTCTCGATGCTCTCCGTGGTGGCCGGTGCGTCCTCCAGCGTCGCGGTGATCTTCACCAGGTCGCCGCTCTCGCCCGACGGGCGAGCGCTGTCGACCCCGTCCATCTGGTTGACCTGCGCGAGAACCGCGTCGGCCTGATCGGCACCGACCACGATCGTCACCGGATCGGAGGCGCCGGGCGGGAAGTGCTTCGAGAGAGTGTCCAGACCGTCGACCGACTCGGCGTCCACACGGAACTGGTCGGTCTGAGAGAGCCCGACCTTGACGCCCAGCAGCCCGGAGGCGAGTACGCCGAGGATCACCGCGGCCACGGCCAGCACCGCTGCCGGGCGGCTCACCACGGCGCGCGCGATCCGGAACCAGACACCGTCGCGAGACTTCTCGTCCTCGCCGTTGCGCGGCACGAACGGCCAGAACAGGCCACGACCGAACAACGACAGCGCTGCGGGAAGGGCGAAGAGCGCGAAGAGCAGGGCCACCAGCAGGCCGATCGCAGCCGAGACCCCCAGGGCCCGGGTGTTGGGAGCGACGCTGAACACCAGGGCCAACAGCGCGAGCACGACGGTGAGGTTGCTGGCCACGATCGCCTCGGCGGAACCGCGCACCGCGGCGGCGAGGGCGTCGCGGTGGTGTGCGTGCCGCCGGAGCTCCTCGCGGTAGCGCGAGACCAGCAGGAGCGCGTAGTTCGTGCCGGCACCGAAGACCAGCACGCTGGTGATACCGGACGTGGAGCCGTCGAGGCCGTTGCCGGTCCAGTCCGCGACGATCTGGGTCACCACCGAGGCAGTGCGATCGGCGACCGCGATCACGATCAGCGGCACGAGCCACAGCACCGGCGAGCGGTACGTGAGGATCAGCAGGATGGCGACGACCGCGGCGGTGACGAGGAGCAGCCGCACGTCGGCACCCTCGAACGCCGAGGAGATGTCGGCGGCGAAGGCGGCACCTCCGGTGAGCTCGACCGTGAGGCCGTCGGGCCGGTCCTCGTCGACCGTCTCCCGCAGCTCGCCGACGAGCTCGGTGAGATCGAGTCCGGTCACGTCGGCATCGACGTCGATGGCGACGATCAGGGCATCGCCGTCGGGCGCCGGGATCGGCGGCGAGACCTCGTTCCCGGTGATCTCGGCCCAACGCTGCGACACCTCGGCGACCCATGCCCGGTCCTCCGCTGTCAGCCCACCCGCACGCTCGACCACCGCAACCGCGGGCAGCACGTCCCCGCCCGGAAAGCTCTGCTGGAGCTCGGCGACCCGGGCCGACTCGGCGTCCGCCGGCAGCGGGTCAGGCGCCGAGCTGGCGGACTCCAGGGAAGATCCGACGACCATCACCGCACCGGCCAGGAGGACCGTGATCACCAGGACCAGCCATGCCGTGGCCTTTCTCGTGGTGAGTCGTGCGAGAGCTGCTAGCGCGGAGCGCATGGTCGGACCTTTCCAGTTGGGGGTGGTGAACGCGTCGGATGACATCGGGGCTAAGGCCTCTCCAGGCCGGCGGCAGCCGCCGCCCATCTCCACAGCGCCTCGGTCTCTCCGCGACCCGGGCCGGTCGCCGACCGATAGCTCGTTGGCCGCTGGCGACGGTCGTGCCAGAAGGTGCCGGACGGCGGGGCGGGCTCGGTGGCTGCGAGCCACACCGCTGTGTCCGCGCCCTCCTCGGCCGGACGTAGCAGCGGGCGGGTCAACGTACGGAAGCCGGGGAGGGATCGGGCGAGGCCCGGTGTGTCCGCCCAGCCGGGGTGCATGACGAAGGTGGAGATCCGGTCCGGCGACCACCGCCGGTCGAGGATCGGTGCCAGCTCGACCTGCATGCGCTTGGACCTCGCGTAGGCCACGGCGCCCTGGTAGGTGCCCTGCTCGAACTCCGGGTCGTCCACGGGAAGAGGCTGGGTGTACATCCCGCCCGAGGCGACGAAGACCTGCCTGGCGCCGCGCGCCGAGCGGCGCAGGGCCGGCAGCAGCTGCTCGGTCAGCCGGATCGGCCCGAGCACATGGGTGGCGACGGACAGCTCGTGACCCTCGACCGACTCGCTCCGCTCGGGCGGCATGACCCCCGCGTTGTGCACGAGTACGTCGAGCGCGGTGCGGCCGTCGTCGCGCGCGCAGAAGTCTGCTGCGAACGCGTCGACCATCGCCGGATCGGAGACGTCGCAGCGCTCCGTCCGAAGATCGGCGGCCCGCCCCTCGTCGCGGAGGATCCGCTCGATCCGCTCGACCGCGGGCGCGGCGCGTTCGGGCGAACGTACGAGGAGGTGTACGCGGGCACCGAGCCGGGCCAGGCCCAGCACCGTGGCCTCGCCGAGACCGCTGCCGCCGCCGGTGACCACCGCGGTCCGCCCGGCCAGCACGTCCGGACGCGGGTCGCCCTCGGCCCAGCGACGGCGACGGATCGCGTACCCGAGGCGGGAGTAGCCCAGCACGACCGTGCGGTCGAGCAGGCGGTCGAGACCCTGGTCAGATGCTGCGGCGTGCTTCATGTGCGTACGCTCCCGAGGACATGTCGCAGCGCCTGCTCGGCCTCGACGAACCGGAAGCGGTGGTCGAGCGCGAGGAGTCGTTGCGGGACCACCCGCTGGTTGGCGAAGGCCACCTCCTGCGCTCCCTCCCTGCCCAGGAGCAGACGGGGACCGAACGACGGTGTCGGCAGGATCGCGGGGCGGTGCAAGGCTCGGCCCAGGGCGGCGGCGTAGGCACGCTGCCGCAGCGGCGCGGGCGCGACGGCGTTCACCGGGCCGGCGAGGCCGGGGTCCACCAGAGCCCGATGGTAGATGTAGACGAGATCGTCGATCGCGATCCACGACTGCCACTGCTCCCCCGACCCCATCGGGCCGCCGAGACCGGTGGCGAACAGAGGCCGCTGCAGACGCAGGGCTCCCCCGCGCGGGCTCTGCACGATCCCGGTGCGCACCAGGACGACCCGCATCCCCGCGTCGACCGAGGCCAGCGCCGCCTCCTCCCAGTCGCGGACCACGTGAGCGAGGAAGTCGTCCCCGGTCGTGGAGTCCTCGGTGAGGACCTCCTCGCCGCGGTCGGCTCCGTAGATCCCGATCGCGGACGCGCAGACGAAGACGCCCACTCCTGCCGTCGCACTGGCCCGGGCGAGCAGGCGGGTGGGCCCGATGCGCGAGCCGCGGATCTGCTCCTTGTGCCTGTCCGTGAAGCGGCCGGCGATGCTGTGTCCGGCCAGATGGACGACGGCGTCCACTCCGGCCAGCGAGGCCGGGTCGGGGTCGTCGGGGTCCCAGGCACGCTCGTCCGGAGCCGTCGGCCGATGGCGCACCAGGCGGACCACGGTGTGTCCGCCGGTCGTCAGGAACGCCGAGACCGCGCTCCCCACCAGACCGGATGCGCCGGTGACCGCCACGGTGAGCCGAGGGGTCCCGGCCGCTGAGCGGTGAGCCGCCAGGTCGTCGGCGAGCTGACGCCGCCGGTACGCGAACATCGGCTCGAGCAGCCGCTTCGGCAGTGTCGTCGTGACCCTGTCGATCACGGTCGTGCCCTCACCGACGCTCTCGAAGTCGTGGCGATGGTGCCACGACACCGGCACCACGAACGGACGCGAGACCAGGCGGTCGGCGAAGCGCTGGCCGGCCACGTACTCCTCGGGCAGGTGCTGGGCCACCCATCGCCGGCCGGCCGGGAAATCGAGCACCGCGGTGCCTCCGGCGAGGTCCTGGGCCTCCTCGCCGATCCGGACGGGCTGCCACGGGGGCACCAGCCGCTGGAACGCGCCGGGTCGGCCGTGCCAGTCGAAGACGACGTCGGCCGCGTCTGGCACCGTGTGCCGGAACTCGTGGGTCGTCGTACGCAACAAAGTCATAAGGTCGAGTCCTTCAGCTCTGTCAGCCGGGCCAGCGCCTCGCGACGCTCCACGGCATGGTCGACGATGCGTTCAGGGTAGCCGTTGGTAAAGCCCTCCGGGTGGCGCCACGGCTCGTGGGCGGCTGCCCCCGGAAGGTGGCGAAGCTCAGGTACCCAGCGCCGGACGTAGTCACCCTGCGGATCGAACCGGAGACCCTGGGTGATCGGGTTGAAGACCCGGAAGTACGGCGCGGCGTCGGTTCCCGTCCCAGCCACCCACTGCCAGCCGTGGCTGTTGGAGGCCAGGTCGCCGTCGAGGAGATGGTCGAGGAAGTGCCGGGCGCCGGCCGGCCACCAGATGTGCAGATCCTTGATCAGGAAGCTCGCGACGACCATCCGCACGCGGTTGTGCATCCAGCCCTCCGCGAGCAACTGACGCATGCCGGCATCGACGAACGGGAAGCCGGTCCTGCCCGACTTCCAGGCCTCCAACAGCTCGGGGTCGTCGTCGTACTGCATGCCTCGCAGCCCGTCCCGCAGGTCACGCCAGGCCGACCGGGGGTCGTGCCAGAGCACGTCGGCGTAGAACTCGCGCCAGGCCAGCTCCGCGACGAAGCGCTCGACGTCCTCTCGGGAGGCACCGTTGCCGTGCTGATCCAGATCGGCGAGGAGCGTACGCGGATGGATCTCGCCGAACTTCAGGGCCGTCGAGATGCGGCTGGTCCGGTCGAGGTCGGGCCGGTCCCGGGCCGAGGCGTAGCCGGCCAGGTCCTCGGCGCAGAAGTCCTCCCAGCGGTGCAGCGCCACCCGCTCGCCGGCCTCCTGGTCCAGATGCTCGGGATGGTCCGGCAGCGGGTCCGACTCGAGCTTCGTCATCCACTCGACCTGAGCGTCACCGGCAGGCCCCCTCCATCCGTGCTCGCGCCAGGCACGCAGGAAGGGCGTGAAGACGCGATAGGGAGCACCGCTGGCATTCCTGATCCTGCCCGGGGTCACGGCGTACGGGCTGCCGGTGCCGACCAGTCCGATGCCGGCATCCGCCAGCCGCTGCTCCGCGGCCTCGTCGCGTCGCCGGCCGTACGGGGTCGTCTCGGTCGAGATGTGCACCTGGCTCGCTCCGGCCTCGGCGGCGACCTGGGCCACCACCTCGGCCGGGTCGCCCTGACGGATCACCAGTGCCCCGTCCGTCTCCTCGCGCAGCGCGGTGAGCGAGGCCAGCAGCCGCTCCCACCTCCGCCCGGAGCCGGCCAGGCGCGGGTCGAGCACGAACAGCGGCACCACGGGCCCGTCGGCGCCCGCGGCCTGCAGGGCTGGATGGTCTCCCAGCCTCAGGTCGCGCCGGAACCACATCACGGATGTGGTCATGAGTAGTCCCGTTCCCCGGGCTCCAGCCGGATCTGGGCGACGTCGATGGCTCCGGCCCGGAAGCCCGCCTCGCAGTAGACCAGGTAGAACTCCCAGGTACGACGGAACTCCTCGTCGAACTCTTCGGACCGGATCGTGGGCCACGAGGCCAGGAAGGCGGCGCGCCAGCGGCGGAGCGTCTCGGCATAGTCGGCACCGAACCTGTCGGCGCGGGTCACGCTCAGGCCGACTCGGTCGGCCTGAGCGGAGATCGCCGTGGCGGACGGGATCAGGCCTCCTGGGAAGATGTGCTTCTGGATCCACCCGTAGGAGTTCCGGGTCGCCAGGTAGCGCTGGTGCGGCATCAGGATCGCCTGCAGGGCGACGGCGCCGCCGGGACGGACCAGACGGGACAGGGCGGCGAAATAGTCGGGCCAGTAGCGCTCGCCGACCGCCTCGATCATCTCGATGCTGACCACGGCGTCGAAGGTGCCGGTGACCTGTCGGTAGTCCTGCACCACCACCTCGACCCGGTCGGTGTACCCCGCCGCCTCGATCCGCTCCCGGGCCAGTGCCGCCTGCTCGACCGACAGCGTGATGGTGGTGACCCGGGCGCCGCGACGTGCCGCCTCGATCGCCAGGGTCCCCCACCCCGTACCGATCTCCAGCACGTCGTCACCGGCGCCGGCGAAGGCCAGGCGAGGCCCTCCGGACGTACGCAGCCGGGCCGCTGCCGCGACCGCCTCGGTGGTGAAGACCGGGTGCTCATAGCTCATCCGTGCGGTGACCTTGGCCGGGTCGACGTGCTCGGTGGCGTTGAGCGTCACCACATGCTCGTCGTGGTCCTCGAGACCCTGGAGCCGGTTCATCCAGTAGCTGACAACCACCTTGTCGGCGCCGCCGCCGCACGAGGCGAGGCGATAGTTCCAGGACGCCCGGGCGCGGGGCAACGCCGGCAGCAGCGCGGCGTCACGGTGCAGCCAGGTCTCGTTCCGCGAGTATCCGATCGCGGCCAGGTCCGCCTTCTCCTCCGGGGTCGCATCGGCCAGGAGCCGCAGGGCCTGGTCGGCGTGGGTCGCCAGGACCACGCGATCGAAGTGCTGGGACCCGGCCTCGGTGCGCACCTCGACCCCGTCGGCGTGCCGCTCCACGGCGGTCACCGCTTCGCCGACACGGATCTCGCCCACCCGCTCGGCGATCTTGTCCACATAGGCACGGGAGCCGCCCACGACCGTGCGCCACGTGGGCGACCCGGTGACCTGGAGCATCCCGTGGTGGTCGAGGAAGGCGAACAGGTGCCGCGCCGGATAGGCGGCGGCGTCCTCGTCACCGCACGACCAGACGCACGAGACCAGCGGCACCGCGAAGTGCTGGACGAAGTAGTCGCTGAAACCGCCCTCGTCGAGGAACTGTCCCCACGTCAGGTCGCTGTCGGTCTGGAGCAGACGGCGGGCGCGACGGTGGAACCGCGGCACCTGCGCGAGCATGCGGAGGAAACGCGGATCACCGAGGCGACGCGGGTCGGCCAGGATGCCACCCAGCCCCTTGCCGCCGGCGTACGACAACCCG
Organism: Nocardioides sp. NPDC087217; assembly: GCF_044744805.1. Lineage (NCBI taxonomy): Bacteria > Bacillati > Actinomycetota > Actinomycetes > Propionibacteriales > Nocardioidaceae > Nocardioides > Nocardioides sp. NPDC087217. The sequence goes on along the minus strand of NZ_JBIUZB010000003.1, from coordinate 150,385 downwards.
CAGTCGTCGCAGTCGATGCTCATGCTCATTTCGGTCGGCCGGGTCTCGACACCGAGCTCTCCGAAGAGGCGGAGCAGATTCGGATAGGTGCGCTCGTTCATCACGATGAAGCCGCTGTCGACCCGGGGGACGGCTCCCGACGCGGGCGGGACGTCGTGGGTGTGCGCATGGCCACCGAGCCTCTGCTCGGCCTCGAAGAGCGTGACGTCATGGCTGCGGCCGAGGAGGTACGCCGCGGTCAGCCCGGAGACCCCGCCACCGATCACGGCAACCGTTGGCCGCGGTGTGTGGGCCGCTCGGCTCATGAGAACTCCCTCGTCCGGCAACGGCATGGCCGCTGGCTAGTTTCGAAGATCGAACGTACAATGTTTGTACAAAGTATGTCAAAGGTTTGAAAGGGGCACGACATGAGGATCGATCGCACCGTGGAGACCTCCGCACCGACCGCCGAGGTGTTCGACTTCCTGGCCGACTTCACCAACACCGAGGAGTGGGATCCGGGCACCGTGCGCACCGACCGGATCTCCGGCGACGGCGGGGTCGGGACGGCGTACGCGAACACCTCTCGCTTCCTCGGGCGCAACACCGATCTCACCTACGTGGTGGAGGTCTACGAGCCCGGGAAGCGCGTCACGCTACGAGGCGAGAACAATACGGTCGTGGCTCATGACACGATGACCTTCGTCCCGACAGCCACGGGCGGAACCTCTGTGCGTTACGTGGCCGAGTTCGAGCTGAAAGGCATGGCCAAGATGGTGGCCCCACTGCTGACCCCCGCGTTCACCCGCCTGGGTGACTCCGCCTCCGAGCAGATGCGCGCGACCCTGGACCGACTGGGCCGGTAGCCGCGCAGATGTACACCATCAAGCACGCGGCACAGCGGGTCGGCATCACCACCGCGACGCTTCGTGCCTGGGAGCGCCGGTACGGCGTGATCGCTCCTCACCGGTCCGAGAGCGGCTACCGCCTCTACGGCGACCGCGACGTCGCCGTGCTGCGCTCGATGAAGCAGCTCGTGGACCAGGGATGGTCGGCCGCTCTGGCTGCGGCCGAGGCGATCCGGCTCGATCGCGCGCAGCCCGCTCACGAGATCGCGGCGGCGCCGGGCGACGGAGCCAGCTCCTCTTCCGAGCTCGCGGAGCGACTGACGACCGCCGCGGCAGCACTCGACACCACCGACCTGGCTGCAACCCTGGACCAGGTGTTCGCCCTCGGCGGCTTCGAGACGGTGATGACCGACCACGTCTTCCCTGCGCTGGAGGAGCTCGGGGACGCCTGGGCCGACGGCCGGGTCAGCATCGCCGGCGAGCACCTGGCCTCGAACGCGGTGATGCGGCGCCTCGCCCTCGCGTACGAGGCGGCGGCCGCCCATGGCCATGGGCCCCGCATCGCCCTCGGGACGGCGCCCAACACCCGCCACGAGATCGGTCTCTTCGCCTTCGCCGTCGCCGCACGACGGCACGGCATGGACACCGACTACCTGGGTGCCGACCTGCCGATCGACGACTGGCTCGGCGTGGTCGACGACCCCGCCCTCGCCGCCGCGGTGCTCGTGATCCCCACCACCTCCGACATCATCGCCACCGCCGCGGTGATCACCGCTCTGCACGACCACCGCCCCGATCTCCTCGTGGCCGTCGGCGGAGCCCAGCAGAGCCACGCCCCCGAACCCGCCGTACGCCTGGGTCACGACATCGTCGCGGGCGCGAAGACCCTCTCGGCCCTGATCTCGCAGAAGCAGCACTGACCTCGTTCCCTCCGACCGCGACCGGAGCCTCGCCGTCGTGTCACACGGCGTCGCGTCGTCTCGTCTCCAGTGGTGAATCCACGAACAAGGAGAGAAATGATGCACATCGCCCTATGGATCACTGCCGGACTGCTGGCGCTCGTCGCCCTCACCGGAGGCATCACCAAGACCTTCGTGCCACTGGAGAAGCTCGCCCAGCACGAGGGTGCGGCGTGGACCCGTGACGCCAAGCCCGCCTTCGTCAGGACCCTCGGCGTACTCGAGATCCTGGCGGCGATCGGGCTCACTCTTCCCGCTGTACTCGATGTGGCACCTGTCGTGGTGCCGATCACCGCCGCTTGCTGGGTCGCTTTGATGGTCGGCGCGATGATCACTCACGGGCGCCTCGGCCAGGCCAAGCTGGTCATGGTCAACGTGGTCTACCTCGCCCTGGCTCTCTTCATCGCCGTCGGTCGGTTTGGCGCCACGCCGTTCGTTGCCTGATGTATGGGCTCGTCTGTGACCGTGTTTTGGGGGTGGGGTGGGCCGCCGACCCTTGCTTTGAGGGTGTTCTCGACGAACCCCGGAGTCAAGGACGGCCTGCGGCCGCCGGCTTCGCCGGCCGCTTCGCGGTCCTTGACACCGGGGCCCGTCGAGAAAAGATTTGGCTGGCTATCGGGGCGGCGGCCCGGGTGTGGCGCAGCGGAATCTTGCTTGGGACACCTGCTGTTGATGGGGTGTGAGGGTGGCCCTTCGGGCCACTTACCATCCACAAGATCGAGGTCGTTCGCTCACCGCGAAAACAGTGGTTGACCAGGGAAAATAGGTGGCTCCGGAGCGAGTGAAGGCGTAGAATCGGACACATCACAGCACACCTCCGAGGAGAGGGCAGCGATGAGTCTCGGCCGCTCGATCGACCCCTGGGGCACCAACCCCGGCGATGCGATCGACGCTGCCCTGGCCGCCATCGAGACCGCCCTCCACGAGTTGCTGGCCACCGATCCCGCCTACTGGCGCACCGGGCAGAAGAAAGACCTCCTCGAACGGTTGGAGAAACTCCAGGCCCAACAAGCCGCATTGAAGCTGAGAGTGCTCGCATCTGCTGGCGACATTGCTGAGGAGACCGGCGCGAAAGACGCCTCCGGATGGATGCGGACCGACCTCCTCGTCGACAAAGCCGTGGCACGCTCCCAGGTGAAACTCGCTGCGGCAGTCACGAAGTACGGCCTCGTGGCTGCCGGCCTCGCTGAAGGCGTCGTGTCCCAGGACAAAGCCCGGGTGATCACCCAGGCGCTCGACAAGATCGAGGCCGACCCGGTCGCCAGCGGCGAGGACCTGGTCCTCGCCGAGAAGCTTCTCGTTGACTACGCCACCCGGTTGACTGCCAACGAGCTCCGCATCGTCGGACGACGGATCCTGGCCGAGATCGACCCGGCCCGGTTCGAAGACGCCGAAGCCCAAGCACTCCTCGCCGAGGAAGAACGCGCCCACCAGAAGACCGCCCTACGGGTCTGGGACAACCACGACGGCACCATCGGCTTCGACGGCGTCCTCCCGACCTCGATCGGGATGAGGTTCAAGCGGCTGGTGGAGGCCTGGGCCCAACCCCGCAAACAACAACTCGTCGCCAAGGGTGCCCCGCTGCCGCCGTGGGAACGACTGATGGGCCAGGGCTTCGCCCGCCTGTTGGAGACCGTCGACCCGGCCGCGTTGCCTAGGCATGGCGGGGATGCCACCACCATCAACGTGGTCATCTCCCTGGAGGAGCTCCGCAAGGACCTCGGCATCGCCACCCTGGGCTACGACGAGACCAACGGCACCACCATCACCGCGGCCGAGGCCCGGCGGATGGCGTGCAACGCCACCATCATCCCCTGGGTCCTGGGTAGCGACAGCGAGGTCCTCGACGCTGGTCGGGGCAGCAGGTTCTTCCAACCGATCCAACGCAAAGCACTCCGGATCCAGCACAAGTGCTGCCAAGCCGAAGGCTGCGACATGCCACCCGAATGGTGCGACGCCCACCACCTCGACCCCTGGGCCGCCGACGGCAAGACAGACCTCAAGGACGGGGCCTTGTTGTGCCCCCACCATCACCGCCTGGCCCACAACGCGGCGTACGTTCATGAGCGGCTGCCGGATGGCACCATCCGGTTCACCCGCCGCCCCTGACCGGGCGGGCGAGGAATCACACCACCGGGCCCTGCCCTCGGCCCGACGACTCCCACCATCGACGGGTTTCAACTCCTACTGCAGCCGTCCGTCCCGGTGCCCCATATGAGCGTTCCGGCCACCTTTCTCGACTCCACGCCCGCCGCTCCCCACCGGCGAGGACACCTCCCCACTCCAGTGAAGGCTCCCCACGCTCCGGAGGATGGGGAATGTCCACGCCCGAGGGGATCTCCCGATCGGTGGGAACTCTCGTGACCCGGCCGGCACCGAACCCGCCCAGGCAAGAACAACGGCGCGCTTGTGAACGGTTCACAAGATCGCGCCCACTGCCGTAGGCACCCACGCGGCACGATCCGCCCGCGCACGACCGGCCCACGGCCCCCAGCCCGTATCCAACTGAGAACTCCGCGCCAAACCCCGCCGCCGACCCGATAGCCAGCCAAAATTCTCGCCGGGGCCCGGTGTCCAGGATCGCCGAAGGCGACCGGCGAAGCCGGCGGCCGAAGGCCGTCTTTGACTCCGGGAGCTGGCGAGAACACCCTCCCGTAACGGGTCGGCGGCGAACACTGAAACGAGCCCACGGCCACCTCCGCGGCGGCGAACCGAGACCAAACCAAGACCGACAGACCCGATCACGGTGCGAGACACGCAAACCCGGTGTGACCGTCGTCATACCGAAGGCGCATCACGTCAGTCCGAAACGGGCTTGGACGCGTGTTCGGAGCCGTTTCTAGGCTGCCAATCCAGCGGCCTCCTCCAGGGAGGGCATTCGCGAGAGGCAATGGCATGGGCATGGAGTTCGATCGTCGTTCACTCTTCAAGGTCGGGGCGACGGTGGCCGGCGGCGGGGCGCTGGCAGCGAGCGGAGCGGGGACCCAGCAGGCGGCGCACGCCTCGGTCCCGGAGCGGCGGCTCGAGCGCAACGGGGTCGCGGTCGGGTTCGTCATCGGCGACGCGAAGGTCGTCGACCAGGGCACCCAGGCGGTGGTCGAGGTGCCGGTGCTGGGAGAGGGCGGCCTCCGGCTGGCGGTGACCCAGCGCGTACGTCCCAGCGCAGCCGAGCAGATCGCGGCCGGTCTCGCGCCGGGCGCGCTCGTCGACTTCGTGGTCAAGCGCGGCGAGGTCGTGGTCGACGACGGCCAGACCCAGCCCTTCCACACGGTGCTGACGAAGTCGGCCAGACCCGTCTTCGCGACGCAGAAGTACGGACCGGAGCTGGCGCCTCGCGACGGCAGCCCGGGTGCGATGGTCGCCGCCGGCTGGGTCTACGCCAAGCGCGGCCGCACGATCACGATCGGCGACGGCCGGAAGGTGACCGAGGACATCGGCGGTCGCCCGCTCCCCCGGCCGAGCAAGCGCTACGAGGAGACCTACCGGGTCGCGGCCGATGTCGAGGTCTACCGCGTCGACACGGCCAACTGGGCCGCCTCGCGCCCCTCGACGTTCGCCGCGGTGCCGGTGACGAAGGACTACGCCTACAGCACGACCGAACGCCAGGCCGCGTTCGTCGTCTTCGACCGCGACTTCCGTGACGCCGACGACGCCCGGGTGCGCCAGATCTTCTACTTCACGCCACAGGACGTCTCGGACGGCAAGCCGGTGTGGGACGTACCCACACAGAGTGACCTGCTCACCGACAAGGGCGTCGACCCGGTCTCGGGCCAGCGCTACGTCGACATCGTCGCGACGGGCGTCACCGCGGCGCCCTACACCCGCAGCACCGAACCCTTCGAGATCGTGGCCGACACCTTCTACTTCGTCGGCGACAACGAGGTCTCCTGCTACCTGTTCAACACCGACATGGGCACCCGGAGCGCGCGCGACAACCGGCTCGTCCTGCTCGACACCGGCTGGCCCAACAGCGGCTACCAGTACTGGAAGAACATCGAGGCCATGGGCTTCGACCCGCGCCACATCGACGACATCATCATGGCCCACGGCCACGGCGACCACTACGGCTCCACGGTCGAGCTGGTGACGATGATCGAGAACGCCGGCGGCAGCGTACGGCTCCACTCCCCGCACGAGGACATCGTCGGACTCGGCCAGGACGCCGTCGGCAACACCTGGAACCTCCCACCGGCGCTGCCCGCGAGCGAGACCCTGATCCGGGAGCGCAGCGACTTCCTGGTCTACGACGAGTGGATGGACTTCGGCAACGTACGCCTGATGCCGCTGTGGTCGCCCGGCCACACTCCCGGGTCGGCCTCGTTCGTGTTCGAGGTCGAGAACCCTCGCGACGGCAAGCGCCTGACGTTCGGCTACATGGGTGGCTACGGCTGGAGCGCCAGGACCGTGACCCCGACGAACGGCTGGCAGCGGCTCGGATTCCCTTACAACCTCGCCTGGCTCCAGCAGCGGGTCGCGCCCGACTACGTCACCGGCCAGCACGCCAACCAGTTCCCGCTCGTCGAGATCTACCAGGCCCTCAAGGCCTACAACAACGACCCGGCCAACAGCGACCGCCAGCTCACGATGCTCGACGCGATGGTCCCCGGTGAGTGGGTGAACTACCTCGAGAAGAGGTACGCCACCGCCACCAACGCCATCGCCGACACCCAGCCCGGCTACCAGAGCATCGAGACCTACGGTCCGTTCAAGCCCGGCCGCGAGAACGGAGACCAGGACGTACGCGTCCGGCTGGTCGACGGCGGCCAGGTGCAGCACGGCTACGACCGCGCGCTCAACCGCAATCCGCTGATCCCGCTCCTGGCCGACGGCATCAACATCAAGATCGACAGCTTCGTGCACGACCCCGACGGCTGGTACGTCCAGTTCGAGCTCGACGTCCTCGACTCCTACGGTGGCTTCCTCCCCGGCGTCGGCCCCGTCGAGTCGATCCGGCCCGAGGTCACCGAGATCCTGCGTACGCAGCGCCTCGGCAGCCGCGCGGAGGCCGAGGCCGTGCGTGCCACGGTGAGCGCCGGCGGAACCTACCGGGTCGACCTGACTCCCGCCAGCGCCATCGTCGTCCCCGCCGACGGCACCCCCGTCTTCGAGGCCGACTGACGACCCTGTCAGGCGTCCCCGGACTCCAGGCGCTCGGTCTCGATCCGGAGCGCCTCGATCACACCGGTGACCCAGCGTCCGATGGCGGCAAGCTCCTGCTGGTCGAAGCCTTGGTTCATCTCCTCGATCCGTCGAGCGAGCCCGGCCGCAGTCGGGCGTGAGGTCTGCTGGAAGTGAGGCGTGGTGTGGATCCGGAACGACCGGCGATCACGCGAGCTGCGTTCACGACGTACGTAGTCGGCGGCGACGAGCTTGTCGACGATCTTGGTGACGGCCGCATTGCTCAGGCCGGTCGCTGCCGAGAGCTCGCCGGGGGTGATGCCGTCGGGGTGGCGGGCCACGAGATCGAGCATCTTGTGCTCGCTGTTGCTGACGCCCAGCCGGCGGGCGATGGCCTCGTGGAACATCACCACGCGAAGGCTCAGCTCGGCGCCGAGCCGATCGCCCTCCTCGGACATGCGGCTCCTCCCCTCCTCGCAAATTTGTTTCACCTTAGTGAAATAACAGGCTAGTCTCCGCCCATGAGGATCGAGCTCTCGCCACCCCGGACGACCACTGATTCCCCCACCTTCGCCGGTGCCCTGCTCCGCTGCTACGTCGCGACACTGCTCGTCGGAGCTCCGCTCGCCGCACTGCTGCTGACCCCTGGGCTCATGCGGAGCCGGGTCGCCCTGGTTCCGGGGATCACCTCGTTCGGCATCACCGCGTTTCTGGTGCTGTCCTTCCTGCTGATCGCGGTGGCACCGCGCATCTCGGCCCGGGTCGCGCCCGGCGGCGCATGGCGACCGGGGCTCGTCCGCAAGGTCGGCCCCGCGCTCCGCCGCGAGCTGCCTCGTCAGTGGTGGAGTCGCGCCGGCGAGGCCCTGCTGATCTTCGTCGCATCCCAGCTGACCGGCGGCTTCATCGCCTGGATGATGCCCTACATCTGGGCCGACCCGGCCTCGACCGACGACCAGGTGATCTGGGTGCTCCACTACCCCAACTACGCGACCCAGGCCGTCTCGATGTACCTCGTCATCTGCCTGGCGGCGGCCTGGTTCGGCACGCGGCTGCGCCAACTGGCCCTCGGTATCGACTTCGTCGACCACGGCCAGCCGGTGTCGTAGCGGGATCAGCGTCCGAGCACGGCGCGGAGGCGGCCCACCTGGGCGGTGCGCTCGGCGAGGCGCTGCTCGTCGAGACTCCGGCTCGACGCAGCCGCCAAGAGCTCGTGCGTACGCCGCACCGCGGTCGTATCGTGGGCGACGAGCGACCCGACCAGGTCGGTGAGGGCCGAGTCCAGCTCAGCGGCCGGCAAGACGCTCTGCGCGAGCCCGATCAACTCGGCCTCGGCAGCGCCCACCCTGCGCGCGGTGGCACAGATCTCGAGCGCTCGCGCATAGCCCACGGCCTCGACCAAGGGCTTGGTGCCGGCGAGGTCGGGAACCAGCCCCAGCGCAGGCTCCTTCATACAGACCCAGGCGTCGTCGGCCATGATCCGCAGGTCGCACGCCAGCGCCATCTGGAAACCGGCACCGATCGCGTACCCCTCGACGACCGCGATCGAGATGAACCTCGGGTCCGCCAGCGCCGCGAACGGCCGCTGATACTCCCCGATCAGGTCGATGACCTCCTGGTCGCTCCGTGCCAGCGTCGCGACGAGGCTCCCGGCCACCTCGGTCTGCCCCGGATCGACCAGCGACAGGTCCAGCCCCGCGGAGAACGTGCCGCCGGACCCGCGCACGACCACGACCCGCACATCAGCTGAAAGCGACTCGAGGAACCCCGCGATCGCCGCCCACATCACCGGATGCTGGGCGTTGCGTACGTCGGGACGGTCCAGCAGCACGGTCGCCACCACGCCGTCGATGCTCAGATCCACACCTGGTTCGTTCATGTTCATGGCTTCATCCTGACCCCTGGGGCGGCCGGCCGATCATCCAGGACGGCCGCAGGCCCGGCGCGATGCGCCGGGCCTGCGGTGGTGGTGCTCCCGGCACGCAGCCGGGTCAGCGGATCCCTAGGAGCGGGCCGCCTCGATCTGGGCGGTCACGTCGTAGGGGAACTCCGAGGTGATGCCGATCTTGTCGTACTCCATCTTCGAGGCGTCGAACCCGTCGTTCCAGTTGCCGTTGGTGACCTCGTTGCACTGGTAGGACTGGTAGGACTGGTCGGTGGTCTCACCGACCTCGATGTTGGCGAAGGAGAACCCGCAGCCGCCGGCGTCCATGTGGATGCCGCGCGTGCCGGAGTCGGGCATCTCCCCGACCGGGTCGGTCAGTACGTCACCGATCACCATCTGCTCCACCTTGTTCTTGATGGGGTGCGGATCCTGGTTGGCCACGCCGTACGTGTAGAACGCGCCCATGTCACCCGAGTCCAGACCGGCGTTCTGGATCTCGATGTAGCGGAAGGTGTTGTTGTCGGTGTACTGCTCGCCGTCGATGACCTCCGGACGCGACTCCAGGCTGATGCCGTACCGCGCGGAGTGGTTGACGAAGACGTTCTCCACCAGGTTGTTGCCGGTGTCCATCAGCTCGATCCCGGAAGCGTCGCCGGGCACCAGCTCGCCGATGTGGTCGATGAACACGTTGGAGATCGTGTGTCCGTGGCTCAGGTCGCCTTCGCCGGGCCAGCCACCCTCGATCTTGATCGCGTCCGCGCCGATGTTCTCGAACAGGCTGTTGGTGACCTTCAGGCCCTCATTGGCGAACAGCGCGTAGACACCCATGAACCCGGTGTCGGAGACATGCAGGTTGGTCAGCGTGATGTCCTTGGTGTTCTCCAGCGTGATCGCACCGAAGCGGTTGCGCGGCATCTCGATCTGCCGGTCGTACTCGGGGTACTTGTGGGGCTCGCCCGAGTCGCCCGCCGAGATCCACCCCGCGCGGTACCAGTCGACGAAGTCGCTGTGCTGCAGCCCGATCCCGTCGAAGGTGATGTCGCGTGCCCGCCGCTCCGGCGTCGCACCCTTCACATCGATCAGCTTCTTCACCGTCGGTGCCATGATCCGCACCTTGCTGATGTCGCCCTTCGGCTTGTAGTAGATCTCGTTGTTGGCGTAGTCGAAGTAGTACTCACCCGCCTGGTCGAGGAACGGGAGAGCGTTCTGGATGAAGTAGCGCGAGCCGCCACCGCTGTTGACCAGCGCGTAGCGGGTCCAGTACTTCAGCGTGGTGAAGCCCTTGCGGTAGTCGGCCCCGCCGAGCGGCACGGTGTCGGTGAACCAGCTCCAGGAGCCACCGGACCACACGGTCACCTGGGCGTTGGCCAAGGGGTTGCTGGTCGGAGTGTCGTCCCACGCCGGGTCCCAGTCACCTTCCTCCCAGTACAGCCACTGCCGCACGGCCTCCTTCTCGGGCTCACCGAGCTTGGAGAAGAGGTACGGCCCGTGCGAGTCCTCCGACCCGCGGTTGGGATAGCGGGCGACCTCGGCCCGCGCGCCGTCCTCGAACAGCGTGTAGAACCGCTGCCCCGGCTCGACCTTGGTCTTGTAGATCCCGTCGCGGAACGGCTCCCACCCGGTCAGCTCCTTTGCACCGGTCAGGACCGCCTTACCCGGTCCGTCCACCGACCGGTAGACCACGTCGTGGCCGTTGCTTCCGCTGTCACGGTCGTCGAGCTCGAGCGTGGAGTCCACCTGGTACTCACCGGCCCGGACGTTGACCGTGACGTCGCAACCCATCTGGGCATTGAGCTTCTTGTCGCGGATCTCGTCGCGGGCACGCTCCAAGGTCGCGAACGGGGCACTCTCCGACCCGGCGGCCTCGTCGCTGCCGTCGGGCGCGACCCAGAGGGCCTTGCACTTTCCTCCCGCCGCGCCGGCGGTCTGTGTGGTGACCGCGAACCCGGTGACCGCTACGACGGCCGCCGCGGCCAGCGCGCCCAGGCGGCGCGTCATTGGTTGCTGCATGGTCCGTTCCCTTCTCTATGGGGGCGGAGCGCCCGGCGAGAGGCAGAAGGACCACCCAGGGGTGACCGTGCAGCCTCCGAGACGAGCTCCGTGTGACATGCGCCACGCACCTAGCGTGATGTCATACATATGACGTGTCAAGACCTGCCTGGATGATGAGATGCCTCGCATGCGTCCGCGCCGCACGGTCGGATCGGCGTCGCGGCGACGTACGATGTCCTACACTTCCGGTTATGCCGCAACCGCTTTCCCGGACCACCACGGTTCTCTCCCAGCCGCGTGACCGGCAGCCGATGCTCGGCGTGGTCGTCGTCGACGAGCTCGTCGACGCGATCGTCTCCGGGCGCCTGGCTCCGGGTGACGCGCTGCCGCCGGAAGGACCGCTCAGCGAGCAGTTCGGCGTGAGCCGCACCGTCGTACGCGAGTCCGTGAAGCGCATCGAGGAGAAGGGTCTCGTCACGATCGCGCGCGGGCGTGGCACCGAGGTGCGCCCGATGACGGCGTGGAACACGATGGACCGAGTGGTCCTCTCCGCCTTGATCAAGCACGACGAGACGCTGGGCATTCTCGACGAGCTCAGCGTCGTCCGTGCCCAGCTCGAGTCGGTGATGGCGGCAGAGGCCGCCCAGCGGCGATCGGACGAGCAGGTCGCCGAGCTCGACCGGGCGATGCAGCGGATGCGGGAGAGCACGGCCGACGAGGATGTCTTCCGCGCCGCCGACGTGGCCTTCCACGAGACCGTCATGGAGCTCTCCCGCAACCGGCTCGCCGGCAACATCGCTCGTACGCTCATGGACCACGCGCTGGAGAGCTCTCGCTACCACGGCGTCGACACACCCGACGCGTTCGCCCTGACCCTGCGTGAGCACGAGGCCGTGCACGCCGCCATCTCCGAGGGAGACCCGGTGCGGGCGCAGGACGCGATGAACAACCACATCCTCGAGGCGTGGCGCCGCCGCAGGCTGCCGCTGCCCGACGCCAACCGCGAGGACTGAGCCTGGGTGTGGGCAGCCACCGTGGCCGCCCACACCTCACCCCTTGACCGCTCCGGCGGCCAGGCCACTCATCACCCAACGCTGGGTGAGCACGAAGATCACCAGGATGGGCAGCACGGCCAGCAGGAGCGTGGGGAACACCTGCGTGTAGTCGGCGGAGTACTCCCCCACCGAGGCGTAGACACCCGTGGTGACCGTGTAGAGGCCCGAACCGGGACCCAGGATGAGCTGCGGGCTGGCGAAGTCGTTCCACACGCTCAACGTGTTCAGGATGAACACGGTCGCCACGATCGGCTTCATGAGCGGCAGGATGATCGTCCACAGCGTCCGGTACGGACCGGCGCCGTCGATCGCCGCCGCCTCGTCGAGCGAGGCGGGCAGCATCCGGATGAACCCGGTGAAGACGAAGATCGTGAACGGCACCGTCGCCGAGGCCATGAAGAGCACCAGCCCTGGGAACGTCGACATCAGCCCGATCGCGCGGAGCACGAAGATCACCGGCACCAGGATCACCTGGGTCGGGATGAACATGCCCGAGATGAAGAACAGCAGCGCCGCACCGAACACCGGCCGTGGCGAGCGCGCGATGACGTACGCCGCGGGCGCGCACACGCCGATGGAGACGATGTTGACGCAGATGACCAGCCCGATCGTCACGGCGTAGCCGAACGCGATGTCGAAGTCCGGGTTGTTCCAGGCCGCAACGAGATGCTCGAGCGTGAACTGACCGGGCGAGAGCGAGAACGGCCTGCTGATGATGTCGCGCTGGTCCTTGAACGCGTTGACGACCAAGAGGTACATCGGCACCAGCATCACCACGCAGAGTGCTGTGACCATGGCGTACCAGAACGGCGTACGCCGCTCGCCGGTCGAGTTCCGCCGGCCCGCCAGTGCTTGCAGCGCGCTCATGCCTGAGCCCCCTGGTCGTGACGGCGGCGCAGCGCGAGCACGCCGAAGGCGAGGATCGCGGCCACGAGGATGAGGACCACGGCCTCGGCCGAGGCCAGTCCCACCTGCCGCTTGGGGAACTCCACGGCGAGGATCTGGTAGGCGAAGGTCTTCGTGGATCCTGCCGGTCCGCCGCCGGTCAGCGAGACGACGACGTCGTAGGTCTTGAGCAGCGAGATCATCGAGGTGATCAGGGCCACCGTCACCGATGGCGCGAGCGCCGGCCAGGTGACGTGGCGGAAGGTCTGCCAGCGGTTGGCACCGTCCATGCGCGCGGCCTCCAAGAGCTCGGCGGGCACTGCCTGGAGCCCCGCGAGATAGATGAGCAGCTGGACGCCGAACTGCGCCCAGGCGATGACGAGGATCAGGGTGGCGAGCGCCCAGGTCTCGTCGCTGAGGAACGGGAGCGCGCTGCTGCCCAGGTTCTCCAGCACCGAGTTGACCGCCCCCTGCGGGCCCAGGATCGCCGACCAGAGGAAGCCGACGACGATCAGGCTGAGCACGTGGGGGTAGAACATGACCACCCGGGCGAACGCGGTGAAGCGGGTGGTGCGCCACAACAGCAGGGCCAGGCCGAGCGCCGCGGCGTTGACCACCATCGAGCCCGCGACCGCGACGATCGCGGTCACCGTCATGGAGCCCCGGACGTCGGCGGACTCGAAGATCCTGACGTAGTTGTCGAAGCCGACGATCTCCGGGGTCTGCGTCGGAAAGCCGTTGTAGTCGGTGAAGCTGTAGTAGACGGCGTACCCGACGGGCACGACGAGGAGCCCGACGAAGACCACCAACGCGGGTAGCACCATCGAGGCCTCCACCCACCGCGAGGTGCGCGGACGGGAACCGGATGACCGGCCGATCGCCCGGCGAGGCCGGGCCCCTTCCTCCCGCGGCAGGTCCACTGCCGCGGGAGGGCTGTCGGTGTTGCTGACGCTCATGAGAGCCATCATCGTTCTCCTCGTCGTGGCCCCGAGGGGTCAGCCATTCTGCTCGGCCCAGTCGTCGAGCGCCTTCGCGGCGTCCTCGGGGCTGGTTCCGGTGTAGAGGCTCTGCACGATCTCGGTGAACTTGTCGTTGAGGCCCACGACGGGCAGGCGGATGTCGCCCGCGCCCTCGCCCACCGCCACCAGCTCGGGTGCCTCGTCGATGATCGCCTGGATCTCCGTCGCGACCGGCGACTGCTCGACGGAGGCGCCGGCACGGAACACGCCGTCGGCGGTCAGCTGGCTCTCGATCGCGGCCTGGTCAGTCACCAGATACTCGACAAGCTGGAGGGCTTCGTCGGAGCGCTCGCTGCCGGCGTAGACCATGTAGGGGCTCGCCATGGTCGCGCCCTGCGGGCCGGGGTAGGCCATGCCCTCGTCCACCGGCGGGGAGAAGACGCCCACCTCGAACGGAAGCTCGCCCGCGTTGTCCAGGCTGGCGACGAGCCAGCTCCCGAGCGGGTACATCCCGACCTTGCCGTCCATGAAGTTGGCGTCGGCCGTGGTCGGGTCGAGGCCGACATCGGTCTTCTTGATGTAGCCGTCGCCCAGCCAGGTGGCGTAGTGCTCGAACATCGGCTCGAAGGCGTCACCGAGGGTCAGCTTCCCGTCGGCGACGGTCGACTGCCACTCGGGCTGCTCGGTGTTGAGGGTGGGGTGCCACAGCTGCTGGAGCTGGAGGCCGGTCTGCCACTGGCCCGCGGTCTGCAGCGGGGTGTAGCCGGCGTCGGCGAGCTTGCCGAGCGCAGCGTCGAACTCGTCCCAGGTCTGCGGCGTGGCCTTGATCCCGGCCTTCTCGAAGGCCGTCTTGTTGTAGTAGACGAGCGACTGCGCCTGGGAGCCGACACCGGCGACCAGCCGCTTGCCGTCGATGGCGTACGTGTCGACCATCGGGATGTCCTCGACCCAGCTCTCGTCGGAGAGGTCGAGCACCTCGGGAGCGATCTGGTCGTCCGGGAAGATCGACTGCACGACGTCGGGGGCGGTGCCCGCGGCGAGCTGAGAGCTGAAGGTCTCGCTCACGTTGGTGCCGGTCGGCCCCTCGATCTTGACGTCGATGCCGGTCTCGTCCTCGAAGGGCTTCACCAGGTCGTTCCAGAAGTCCTTGGTGAGGTTGTCGGTCAGGTTGACCAGCACCCGCACCTCCTTGCTGTCGTCGCTGGCGGCGCCGTTGCCTCCACAGGCCGCGGTCGCGATCAGGGGGAAGAGAACCGCCGCGACAGCACCCACCCTCCACATGCGTCGTGTCTCCACAGGAGTCTCCGTTTCGTCGTCCGTCGATCTCTCCGACGGAGGTTGTTCGTGGGGATCCTGGCGATGCGAGCTGCCGACCACCAGGATTAGGAAAGCGCTATCCCGGGCACTAACGTGACGAAGATAACACATATGATGTTTAAATAGGCAAGCCCGTTCTAGACATTTTTGAAACGGTCCAACCAGCCTCGACCACACCGAGAGGAGCCGCCTCGTGCGTGCCGCCTTCGCCATGACTCCCGACCTTCAGCATCGGTTCTTCGATGCCACCCTGCTGGCCGAGCTGGGCGAGCTCGTGGACATCGATGCCGACGCCGTGCTCACGTCCTACGACGACCCAGGTGCCGCCGAGATGGAGGTGCTCATCACGGCCTGGGGCACGCCGACCATCGACGCATCGGCTCTCGCCCGGATGCCACGGCTGCGCGCCGTCGTCCATGCCGCGGGCTCGGTGAAGTACTTCCTCACCCCCGCAGCCTGGGAGCGTGACCTCCGGGTCACCTGCGGCGTGGAGCCCAACGCCCGCCCCGTGGCCGAGTACGCCCTGGCCGCGGTGCTGTGGGCGACGAAGTCGGTCCTCCCACTGACCGAGCGGTTCCGCGCCGAGCGGGTGTCTCCCGACCTCACCGTCGACGACACGATCGACGGGGCGTACGGCACGACCATCGGCGTGCTGGGCGCCTCGGCCACGGGACGAGCGCTGATCGAGCTGCTCGCCCCGTTCGACCTCACCGTCCTGGTCAGCGACCCCACGATCGACGCAGCGCGCGCCGCCGAGCTGGGCGCCGAGCTCGTGGACCTCGACGAGCTCTTCGCGCGCTCGCGCGTCGTCTCGCTGCACGCGCCGCTGCTGCCGCAGACCAGGCACCTCGTCGACGCTCGCCTGCTCGGGTTGATGGGCGACGGCACGACCCTGATCAACACCGCCCGGGGTGGCGTCGTCGACCACGACGCGCTCCGCGCCGAGCTCGTGTCGGGGCGCCTGCGGGCCGTCCTGGACGTCACCGAGCCGGAGCCGCTCCCCGCCGATGATCCGATGTGGAGCCTGCCCAACGTCACCCTGACCCCGCACATCGCCGGCTCGCAGGGCAGTGAGCTACGCCGCCTCGGCCGCGCCGCCGTCGACGAGGTGCGCGCCCTGGTCGACGGCCGGCCGCCCCTGCACCCGGTCGACCCCGCCACCCTGGCCACCAGCGCATGACCGCCATCCCGAAACCGGAGACCCACGTGACCACCCTCACCCCTGGCCCCACCTCTGCGCCCGACCTCGCCGACCTCACCCGCTGGTTCCTGACCTGGGTCACCGACGAAGGGGCGATCAACGGCTTCCACAACCACAGCGTGTGGGGCACGAACCCCGCGACCTTCCTCGACTGGACCAGCGGCCACGCCGCCTTCTCCGCGCCGGCTCTCGGTGCCGTCGCACTGCTCCTCGCCGCGCGGCCCGATGACCGGGCCGCCGAGGTGTGGCGGCGGATGATGCGCTTCCAGAGCAGCGCCCTGCAGGACGACGACCAGTACAAGCACGTCGGCTTCCAGGTCGGCGAGTCGGCCACGACCGGCCTGATCCACAACGCCACCGGCAGCATCGGTCTGCTCCTCGGGCTCAAGCACGCCCGGCACCTGCTCGACGACGCCGAGGTCGACCGCATCGTCGACGTGGTGCGCCGCAACCTGGTCGCCCTCCACTCCTTCGGCGGCGGCCGCCCGGCCGAGGACGGCACCTGCAACCAGGAGTACGCCCGGGTGTGGGTCAAGCTGCTGCTCTCTGAGGTGACCGGCGACGACAGCGGTCTGGCCGAGATCCGCGAGGACCTCGACGTCCTCATCGCCCGCCACCACGAGCCCGGAGTCCCGGACGCCGACTCCTCGGGCACCTGGCGCCAGGCCGAGGATCGGGTCGCCGGCGGGATCCTGGAGCCTGCGGAGTACTACGGCCTGATGATC
Source organism: Nocardioides sp. NPDC087217 (assembly GCF_044744805.1). Taxonomy (NCBI): domain Bacteria; kingdom Bacillati; phylum Actinomycetota; class Actinomycetes; order Propionibacteriales; family Nocardioidaceae; genus Nocardioides; species Nocardioides sp. NPDC087217. Next base: position 133,465 of record NZ_JBIUZB010000003.1, on the reverse strand, counting down.
ATGCCGCTGCTGCTCGGCCACCTGCGCCTGGGCGAGCAGCGCTATCTCGACGAGGCGGTCCGGCTGTGCCGCCATGTCGCCCGCTCCGCATGGACCGACGCGGACGGCCAGACCCGCTTCCACCGTTACTGGTACGTCGCACCCAGCACGACGCTGAAGAGCGACACCCCCATGCTGATCGCGGGCATGGGACTGTCGCTGCACGGCATCCGTGAGGTGTGCCGGGTGCGCCCCGACGCCGAGCTCGAGGAGTTCATGGCGCGTTGCCGGGCGACGTACGCGCACTATCAGGCGCCGGCCGGCTACTTCGCCTCGGCGACCCACTGGGGCACCGAGGCCGACGTCGCCCCGAGCACCGCCTGGCACGCCCACGACCTGGTCTTCCTCGCCGACGACGTCGAGGACCCGGGCCAGGACTTCTGGACGACGGTGCTCACGCCCGACGAGCGCCAGTCGGTGCTGATGACCAACCGGGCCGTATGGGCCGAGCACGGCGTGCACTGGTGCATCCGCAGCCCGCTGACCGCAGGCGACCTCCACCTCTACGGCCGCAAGGACCGGGCGGTGTTCGGGCGCGACTTCTTCGCGTGGACCGACAAGGAGCCGCTCGACGACGAGCTGCGCTACCCCGAGGCGCCACTCTTCCTCGAGACCAACGACGGCATGCGTCGGGTGGACACCTCCGATCGCCCCACCGACGTCTCCACGCTCGGCACGACCTATCAGGGAGAGCTCTGACCATGACCTTGCTGCGCCCCGGGCTGTGCTCGGTCACCGCCCGTCATCTCCCGACGGGCGGGGTGCTCGAGGCCGCCGCGGAGGCCGGCCTGGCCTGCATCGAGTGGGGTGCCGACGTCCACGCCCCGCCTGCCGGCGACCTGCGCGGCCTGGCCGCGGCCACCGCTGCTGCCGGACTGGCCGTCGCTTCCTACGGCACCTACTGGCGGGCACCGGCGGACGACGACGGGGGCGCGCTGATCGGCGCAGCCCAGGCGCTGGGGTGCACACGCCTACGCATCTGGGCGGGCACCACCGGCTCGGCCGAGGCCTCCCCCGCCGAGCGCGCCGAGGTCGTACGCCGCGTACAGCGGCTGGCCGACGAGGCGGCCGGCCACGGCCTCGAGCTCGCCTTCGAGCACCACGACCTGACCCTGGCGGACACCGTCGAGTCCACCCTCGACCTCCTCGACGAGGTGGACCGGCCCAACGTCGGCACCTACTGGCAGCCCCGGGTGGGCGAGCCCTCAGAAGTGGCCCTGGCCGGGCTCGCCCGGCTGCTCCCGCACGTACGTGCGGTGCACGCGTTCTCCTGGTGGCCACGTCACGAGCGCCTGCCGTTGGCGGCCCGAGCCGACCTGTGGCCGGCGGCCCTGGAGATGCTCGCGGCCGCCGGGCGGCCGACGGACGTACTGCTGGAGTTCCTGCCCGACGACGACATGTCGATGCTGCCGAGCGAGGCAGGTCGCCTGCGCGAGTGGATCGCGCAGGCGACCTGACCGCTCAGCCGGCGGCCGGGCCGCCGGGGAGCCCGATGCCGTCCCGGGTGACCAGCCGGTTCCAGGTCGCCACCCACTCCTGGCCGAAGGTCTGGGCGACCTCACCGGTGTAGCTGAAGCTCAGCGTGTCGAGGTCGAGCCCGGCGGCCTCGAGCGACGCGGGCTTGCTGAGGTTGGTGTTGATCGCGTCGCTCCACGTGGAGAGGCGATAGGTCGCGGCCGGGTTCGCGAACGAGTTCTCGCCGGCGCGGTACTCACCGCCGCCGATGATGACCGAGCGGTCGATCGCGTTGCGGGCGGGCACGTAGAGGGAGTTGGGGTTCTCCCACACGGTCGCACGGTCGCAGCCGTTGGTGGCAGCAGGCGCGTAGTCGGCCTTCTTGCAGTCCTCGCCGGTGGCGGTGACGCGCGGGACGTACCAGTCCCCGATCTCCGGGAACACGATCGGCTTCCCGTCGGAGTAGCGGGCCTTGCCGTCGGTGTAGTGACGGTGCCAGCCGGCGACGTCCTCCTCGGTGGCCGAGTACTTCTCGCCCGGCCGTACGTCGAGGAACGAGTTGTAGCGGCTCTGCACCACCCAGCCGTTCGGCACAGGCAGGCCGGTCTCGCCGTTGCGGTGGTAGAGCTGGTCGTGGCCGGTCTGGTCGACGTCGATGAACACGTTGTCCGTCGCCTTGTTGCTGTGGCCCGACTGGAAGAAGACACCCGAGTGCGCGTTCTTCACGACGTTGTGGTGGAACCGCATCCCCGAGACGCCGTCGTCCATGTAGAACGCGTCGTTGGAGCCGCCGATGGTGTCGAAGAAGTTGTACGCGACCTCGTTGCCCAGATAGGTGTAGTCACGCCCGGTGTAGACGACGCCCTGGTCGCCGGCGTTCTTCACCAGGTCGTAGAAGTAGTTGTGGTTGACGCGCATGTCGTTGCCCATGATCTGCACCGCCATGTGGGGCGCATCGTGGACGTAGTTGTTCTCGAAGCTGTTGCCGACGCCGTACAGATAGGCCGCCGGCGTGTAGGTCGCCAGCCGCGAGAAGCGAGCGATCTCGTTGTTGCGGGCCACGTTGTCCCCGCGCTCGAGAGTGCTACGGTCGCCACCGCCGAGCAGGACTCCGCCACCACCGAGGTCGTGGAGGTAGGAGTTCTGGACGACGTTGTCGTGGCCGCCACGTACGGTCTCGTAGTCGGGCAGCGCGGTGATCGACTCGGTGGTCTCGCCGATGCGGACCGCGTCCATGCTGACGTTGGAGATGTCGACGCCGTCGATCAGCGTCTTCTCGGCATCGAGCAGCTGGACCGCGCTGATCAGCGAGTCCGACATCGACAGACCCTTCAGGGTCACGCCTGTGGTGCCCTCGAGCCGGAAGATGTTGTCGTCGAAGGCGCGCAGCGTCGCGCTCTTGCCCGCCATCGTCCCGCCCGCCGGCTTGTAGTAGACGACGTCGTTGCCCGCGTGGCGGTCGATGTAGTACTCACCCTCGACGTCCATCTCGGAGAGGATGTTGATCGCCTTGACCTTGGTGTAGTCGTTGCGGGGCCAGTACATCGAGGGGTACTTGGCGTACATCGTCGTGCCGCTCCAGGAGACCAGCCGCACCATGTCGTTGGCGTAGTTGTTGCCGAGATAGCCCGAGAGCCACGCCTCGGTCTCGTACGTCGTGTTGTCGACGTCGGTGAGCTCCTGCGGGTCGGCCTGCACCGGGATGTGGGAGTAGGCACCGAAGCCGCGGGTGCCGTGGTCGATGATCTCCGGCACCCCCTGCGGAGCCCAGCCCTGGTAGCGGTCGCCCTCGAGGAGCCGGCCACCGACCTCGTAGAGGGGAGGCGTCATCTTGCGCATCTCGTCCTGGGACCAGGTGTCGCGGTCCTCGGGGTCGGCGAGCTGCTGCTTCTTGTCCTCGAACTGCGCGCGCGGCGTCGTCCCGCTGATCGCCCAGTCGGGCTCCATCCCGAACCGGTCGCGCAGCGTCCACTGGATGAGGTCGTTGGTCGCCGGGACCTTCCACTTGCCGCCGTCGCCGTAGAGGTGACAGCTGGAGTCCGCCCCGGTGCAGCCCTCCTGGTTGGGGAACTGCGCGAGCGTCTGCGTCCCGCCGTCGACGACGAGCTCGGGAGCGAAGGGCTGCGGAAGCCAGTTGAACCCGTTCTTGTAGAGCGTGCCTGGGTCGATGCCCTCGGCACCCAGGTCGTAGACCCAGACGCCCTCGCGCAGCGCCGGCGAGTCGAGTCGGGCGTTCGAGGAGAGCTGAGGCTGGGCGAGCTCCTCCTCGGACAGGTCCGCGAGCGGCCGCCAGCCCTGGGCTTCCAGGGCGTGCGCGCCGGTGAGGCGGACCTTCTCCCCCGCCGCGGCGCGGTAGGTGACCCAGGAGTGCTCGGGACCGGTCAGGTCGATCGCGTCATCGAGGACGTACTCGCCTCCCTGGACGATCACCGTGCCTCGGTTCTCTGCGGAGGTACGTCCGGCCAGCGCGTCGCGGGCCGCTTCCACCGTCCGCAGCGGCCGGCTCTTCGTGCCCGGGTCGGCGTCGTCGCCGTCCGGGGCGACGTGGACCGTGAGGGTCGTCTCGGCCGCGGTGGCGGGCTGCGTACCGGTGACGAGGACCGTCGAACCGAGTGCCACCAGGACCACGGCCGCCGCGGCGCGGGCGCGGCGTGTCGTGCGAGTCTGCATGTCCGTCTCCTTGAGATATGACGTATGACATGTGTCTAACATCACAGACGACGTGCGGGCAAGCGTTTTCCAATGTTTCCGGGGCGCGCGACCTCGATCAGGAGACGAGGCCGTAGACCCGAGCCGCCGTGCCACCCCGGACAACGGCGCGGCCGGTGTCGTCGAGCCCGGCGAGCACGGTGTCGGCGAGGTTGATCACCTCGCCGTAGGAGGACCGCAGCAGGCAGACCGGCCAGTCCGAGCCGATCATGGTGCGCTCGGCGCCGAAGACATCGATGACGTACGCGGCCCAGGGAAGCACCGCATCGATCGGCTGGTCCGGAGCGAGCTCGGTGACGAGCCCGGACAGCTTGCACGCCACGGTGTCGTGGCGGGCGAGCGCGGCGACGTGTCCCGCCCACTCGTCGAAAGCAGCGGGGTCGATCACGGGCTTGCCGACGTGATCGAGCACCCAGCGCCCTCCGGGCACCTGCTCGACAGCGCAGACGGCTGCGGGCAGCTGGGGCTGGCGCACCAGCAGGTCGTAGACGAGGCCGGCATCGGCGACGGCGGTGAGCCCCCGCAGCACGTCGTCACGGAGGAGCCACTCGGGATCGGGCTCGGACTGCACCAGGTGCCGGATGCCGACCAGGAGCTCTCCTCCGGGCCCCTCGCGCAGCCGGGCGAGCCGGTCGGCGACGTCCGGGGCGGTGAGGTCGACCCAGCCGACGACCCCGAGGATCTCGGGCGTGGCCGCCGCCAGCGCGAGCAGCTCGGGGGTCTCCTCGGCGACCGCGACGGTCTGGACGACGACGGTTCCGGCGATCTCGTGGTCGTCCAGGTGGGGCCGGAGGTCGTCGAAGGAGAAGGAGCGCCGGATGGCCGGGAGATCGCGCGTCCACTCCTGGTCGCGGACCTCGAGGTCCCACACGTGGTGGTGGGCGTCGATGCGCCGCGCCTCGGACGGCAGCTCGACCACGGGCTCAGTCAAGGTGGAAGACCTCGGTCATCGGCGACCACTGCTCGTCGTCCGCGGCGGAGGGCAGCCGCTCCTGGCACGGGGCGGTGACCTCCCACCACCGCTGGGTCACGTCGTGAGCGGCGATCGCGGCCATGTCGGCGTCGTAGTCGGTCCCGACGTACTCGAAGTAGCTGAAGAGCCAGCCCTCGCGCAGGAAGATGGAGTAGTTGCGGATGTTGCTGGCAGTCAGGCGCTCGAGCACCTCGGGCCACACAGCGGCGTGCAGCTCGACGTACTCCGCCTCCTTCTCGGGGCGCAACCGGACCACGGAGCCGTGTCGGGTCATGGTGGGGTCCTCTCGGTGTGGTGGGCGAACGGTCAGAGGTCGTCGACGAGGACGACGTGCAGGGTCCGCGGGCCGTGGACGCCCTCGACGCGGTCGAGCTCGATGTCGCTCGTCGCCGACGGGCCGCTGATCCAGGTCTGCGGCCTCGCCGGGTCGAGCCGGGCGACGGCCTGCGGGACACCGGCCACGACGTGGGCGGCCCCGAGCACGCACACGTGCAGGTCCGGGACGAGGGTGAGCGCGCGACGTCCCTGGCCGGGTCCGTGGTCGAGCACCACCGTGCCGGTGGCTGCGATGCCGAGCGCGGCTGCTGACACGACCGCGTCGATCGCGTCGAGCTCGGCGGCCGACTGCCCGGTGTCGTCCACGGATCCGGGGACCGGCCACGGCAGGCCCGGGGGTACGACGACGCTCCGGCCGGCGACCGCCCGCGCCAGCACCTCGGCGACCTCTGCCGCACGGCACCGGGTGACGGTGGCGCGGTAGTCCTCGACCCGCTCCACGAACCGAGCGAGCACCGTCGACCGGTCGAGGTCGTCACCCACACCTCGGTAGCCGCGCGGCACCTCAGCGGTCGGGCGAGGGACCTCGCCGAGCGCCTGCCGGACACGGCCGAGGATCTCCTCACGGGTGCTCATCGGCACCTCCTTCGGTGCGGCGCCACCAGGCGCGGAAGGACTCGACGGGCGGGTCCGGCAGGTCGCGGGCCTGCGTCCAGGGGCGCGCACCGGCGCGGCGGGCAAGCCGGACGCCGGTGCCGACGAGGCGCTCGGCGAGGCCGAGCCGGCGGCTGGACGCGAGCGTCGCTCCGGCGGCCTTCATCGCCACCGCCTCGGGCTTGGGTACGCCACCCCGGTGGGCGTCGACGACCTGCGAGCGCAGCTCCACGAGCACCGATGGGATATCGATACGCACGGGGCAGGCCTCGAAGCAGGCGCCGCACAGCGTCGAGGCGTACGGCAGGGAGTCGGTCTGGTCGTCGTGCCCGACTCCCTTCAGCAAGGGGTTGAGGATGGCGCCGATGGGGCCTGGGTAGACCGAGCCGTAGGCATGGCCGCCGGTGCGCTCATAGACCGGGCAGACGTTGAGGCAGGCCGAGCAGCGGATACAGCGCAGCGCCTGACGACCGACCTCGTCGGCGAGCGCGCGGGTGCGGCCGTTGTCGAGGAGCACCACGTGCACCTCCTGCGGGCCGTCGCCCGGGGTGACGCCAGACCACACCGAGGTGTAGGGGTTCATCCGCTCCCCCGTCGCCGAGCGCGGCAGGAGCTGGAGGAAGACGTCGAGGTCGTCCCAGGTCGGCACGGTCTTCTCGATGCCGACCACGGAGACCAGCACCTCGGGCAGGGTCAGGCACATCCGGCCGTTGCCCTCCGACTCCACCACCACGAGCGACCCGGTCTCGGCGACCGCGAAGTTGGCACCCGAGACACCTACCTTGGCACGCAGGAACTTCTCGCGCAGATGCAGGCGAGCGGCCTCCGCGAGCCGCGCGGGCTCGTCGGCGAGGTCGTCCGGAGCGGGACGGCCGACCTCACCCATCGCGGAGGCGAAGATCTCGCGGATCTCGGCCCGGTTGCGGTGGATCGCCGGCACCAGGATGTGGCTCGGCAGGTCGTCGCCCAGCTGGACGATGAGCTCGGCCAGGTCGGTCTCCCAGGCGTCGATGCCGCGCGCGGCCAGCGCCTCGTTGAGACCGATCTCCTGGGTCGCCATCGACTTCACCTTCACCACCTCGGTGGCGTCGTGCGCGGCGGCGATGTCGCCGACGATGCGACAGGCCTCTGCGGCGTCGCTCGCCCAGTGGACGGTCGCGCCGGCCTGGGTGAGCGACTCCTCGAGACGTACCAGATGCTCGTCGAGGTGCAGCAGCACGTTCTCCTTGATCGCCGCACCGGCCAGGCGCAGCTCCTCCCACTCCTCGACCTCGCCGACGACGGCGGCGCGCTTGGCGCGGATGGTGCCGGTCGCGTGCGCGAGGTTGCGGCGCAGCTGGGAGTCGCCGACCGCCTCGCGCGCGGCCTTCGGGAACACCGGCATCCCGACGAACGTGCCGGTCATGAGGCAACCACGGCGGCAGGCTCGGTCTGGGCAAGGACGTCGGCCAGATGCATGACGCGTACGCCTGCACGCTGCCGTGAGAGCAGGCCTCCGACATGGGTCAGGCAGGACCGGTCGCCGGCCACCAGCACCTCGGCCCCGGTCTCGCGTACGTGCCGCGCCTTGTCGGAGCCCATGGCCACCGACGTGTCGGAGTTCTTCATCGCGAAGGTGCCGCCGAACCCGCAGCACTCGGTCGCGCCGGGCAGGTCCACCAGGTCGATCCCTCGGACGTGCTGGAGCAGCCGCAGGGGCCGGTCGCCGACCGCGAGCATCCGCAGCGAGTGACAGGTCGGGTGGTAGGTCACCCGGTGCGGGAAGTAGGCACCCACGTCCTCGACGCCCAGTACGTCCACCAGAAACTCGCTGAGCTCGTAGACGCGCTGGGACGTCTCGCGGGCCGCCTCCCGCAGGCCGTCGTCGCCGCTGCGGCGGGCCACCAGGTCGTGCTGGTGCCGGGCCGACCCGGCGCACGAGCCCGACGGTGTGACGACGGCGTCGTACCCCTCGAAGGCTCGGACGAAGGAGCGCAGCACCGGCACCGCCTCGTCGAGGTAGCCGGTGTTGACCATCGGCTGGCCACAGCAGGTCTGGCCCTGGGGGAAGTCCACCTCGACGCCGAGGCGGCGGAGGAGCCGGACCACGTTGCGACCGGTGTCGGGGAAGAGGGCATCGTTGATGCAGGTGACCATGAGGGCTACGCGCACGACGGCACCAGTCCCTGGTCGGCCAGGTCGGCCCACAGCGCCTCGGGAACCGTGGCCGCCAGACGGTCGAGGTTCTGGCGCACCTGCTCGGGCCGGCCCGCGCCCGCCACGACCGAGACGACCCGCGGGTCCTGCAGGGGGTAGTGCAGCGCGGCGGTGGCGATCTCGACCCCGTGCGCCTCGCACACCTCGCCGATGCGCAGCGCACGCTCGAGGATGTCCTCGGGCACTTCGCCGTAGTTGTACATGGCGCCCCGGCGCGGGGTGGTTGCCAGGAGACCGCTGGCGAAGACGGCCGCCGCGACGATCTTGGTGCCGTGCCGGTCGCACGCCTCGAGTACGCCGTCGGCGACGGACTGGTCGAGGAGCGTGTAGCGGTTGGCGACCATGATCACGTCGGCGAGGCCGGTCTCGACCGTCGCGGTGAGCGCCTGAACCGACAGGGATCCGGTCCCGATCGCGTCGACCATCCCCTCCTCGCGGAGCTTGGCCAGGCCGGCGAGCGCGGTCTCGACGGCTGCGGGGTCCTCGGAGAACTCAGGATCGTGCACGTAGAGGATGTCGACCCGGTCGAGGCCGAGCCGGGTCAGCGACTCCTCCAGGCTGCGGCGTACGCCATCGGCGGAATAGTCCAGGACCCGGTGCGAGCTCGCCGGGACCGCGAAGCCCATGTCGTCCTGGGACTCCCCGTCCCAGGTGGGATTGGGCCGCACGAGCCTGCCCACCTTGGTCGAGACGACGAACTCCGACCGCGGACGTGTCGCCAGGAACTGCCCGATCCTCTCCTCGGACAGTCCCAGCCCGTAGTGGGGCGCGGTGTCGAAGTGACGTACGCCTGCTTGCCAGGCCGCCTCGAGCGTGGCGTGACAGTCCTCGTCGGTGCGCGGCCGGAACAGGTTGCCCATCGGTGCACAGCCGAGTCCGAACAGCGGGATCTCCATCCGCCCTCCTCAACCTCTGACTCCACGGTCGTCCGACCGCCACATCGAGGCTAGACATCTGATGTTTGGGCTGTCAATATGCATGAAGTGCCCAATTCGGCGCTCTCAAACCACCATAGATCCGATTAATCAACGCTGGAGGCCACACCATGAAGTTCGCCCGCCTGGGACCCGCAGGTGAGGAGCTGCCCGTCCTCGTGCTCGAGGACGAGGTGCGCAGCCTGGCCGGTCTCACCGACGACATCGACGGGGCCTTCTGGGCCTCCGACGGACCGGCACGAGCCGCCGCCGCCCTTGCCGCGGGCGACCTCCCCCTCGTCGAAGGAGCCGACACGCTCCGCGTCGGCGCCCCGATCACCCAGCCCGGCGCCATCGTCTGCATCGGCATGAACTACGCCGCACACGCCGCAGAGTCCGGCGCGGAGCCGCCCGCGGTCCCGGTCATCTTCTTCAAGGCTCCCAACACGATCGCCGGGCCGAACGACACCGTCACCATCCCGCGCAACAGCACCAAGACCGACTGGGAGGTGGAGCTCGGCGTGGTGATCGGAAAGCGCGCGTCCTACCTCGACTCCCCCGACCAGAGCCTGGAGCACGTCGCGGGCTTCGTGGTCGCCAACGACCTCTCCGAGCGCGAGTTCCAGCTCGAGATCTCCGGCGGCCAGTGGAGCAAGGGCAAGATCGCCCCCGGCTTCAGCCCGATCGGCCCCTGGGTCGTGACTCCCGACGAGGTCGAGCACCAGAAGCTCGGCATGCGCTCCTTCGTCAACGGCGAGCCGCGCCAGGACTCCGTGACCGCCGACCAGATCTTCGACGTCGCGACGGTGATCCACCACCTCAGCCAGTTCATGGTCCTCGACCCGGGCGACCTGATCATGACCGGCACCCCGGAGGGCGTCGCTCTCTCCGGCCGCTTCCCCTACATCCAGCCCGGCGACGTCGTCGAGATCGAGATCGACGGACTCGGCCGCCAGCGCCAGGAGTACGTCGCGTTCGGGGGCCAGGCATGAGCGAGCGCCAGCGAGCGACCATAAACCTCAGGTCGCCGCATCCGTACGATTGCGCTTGCGCTACGGAGGCGGCGGCATGAGCGGCCAGGGGACGCGCGAGCTCGACGGGCTCGTCGCGCTCGTCACCGGTGGTGCCTCCGGCATCGGCGCTGCCATCGTCGAGGTCCTGCTGGATCGGGGAGCCCAGGTCGCGGCCCTCGACCTCGACCCCGAGGGCATCCACCCCAAGGCCCTCGGCATCCGCGCCGACGTCACCGACGACGCGAGCATCCGGGCCGCGGTGGAGCAGACGGTCGCCGACCTCGGCCGGCTCGACATCGTGGTCAACAACGCCGGCATCGGCGCCCAGGGCACCGTCGAGGACAACCCCGACGAGCAGTGGCACGCGGTCTTCGACGTCAACGTCCTCGGCGCCGTACGAGTCTCGCGCGCCGCGCTCCCCCACCTTCGTCACTCCCCCGCCGCGGCGATCGTGAACGTGGCCTCGGTGGCCGCGACCACGGGCATCCAGCAACGAGCCGTCTACTCCGCGAGCAAGGGTGCGGTCCAGTCCCTGACGCAGGCCATGGCCGCCGACCACCTCCGGGAGGGCATCCGGGTGAACTGCGTGAACCCCGGGACCGCCGCCACCCCCTGGGTTCAGCGCTTGCTCGACTCGGCCGACGACCCCGAGGCCGAGCGTGCCGCCCTGGACGCGCGGCAGCCGCACGGCCGGCTGGTCAGCGCGGACGAGGTCGCCCTCGCGGTCGCGTACCTGGCCAGCCCCTCGTCGGGCTCGACCGCCGGAGTGGCCCTCGCTGTCGACGGCGGCATGGCAACGTTACGGTTGCGACCGACCGAGTGAGAGGACCAGGATCCCGATGGCGCTGACCGACGAGGCGATCGAGAAGATCAAGGAGATGATCCTCGACGGCAGCCTGAAGCCCGGCGACCGTCTCCCCCGCGAGGCCGACCTGTCGGTCCAGCTCGGCATCTCCCGCAGCTCCCTACGCGAGGCGGTACGCGCGCTCTCGATGATGCGCATCCTCGACGTACGTCAGGGCGACGGCACCTACGTCACCAGCCTGACGCCGGAGATCCTGCTGGAGACGATGGGCTTCGTCATCGACTTCCACCAGGACTCCAGCGTCCTCGACCTCTTCGAGGTACGCCGGGCGCTGGAGCCGCTGGCCGCCGAGAAGGCGGCCATGCAGATGTCATCGGAGGAGTCCGCCGACCTGCTCGCGCTGGTGGACTCGGTCAGCCCCGAGACGTCGTTGGAGGAGGTCGTGGCCAACGACCTGGAGTTCCACCACCGGATCGCCCAGGCCTCCGGCAACACCGTGCTCTGCTCGTTCATCGACGGGGTCGCCAACCGCACCCAGCGAGCACGGATCTGGCGGGGCGTGACCCAGCAGGACTCCTTCGACCAGACGCAGCGTGAGCACCGCGGCATCGCCTTGGCCATCGCGGACCGACAGCCGAGCATCGCCGCCGCGCTCTCGCTGGCCCACGTCGCGGGCATCGAGAACTGGATCCGCCGCAGCCTCGCCGAGGACGGGGAGAAGGAGGAGTGAGCGTGCCGAACCAGGGGCGGCTGCACGTCAGCTTCCGGCCCAGCGACCGCGCCCGGCAGGCACTGGAGGCGCTGCCGGGGCCGGTGGCCTGCGCCGCGGATCCTGCCGGGCAGACCCGCGCGGAGCTGCTCACGGACGTACGCGGGGCCGCCGCGCTGGTGTGCCTGCTGACCGACCGGGTCGATGCCGAGCTGCTCGACGCGGCCGGTCCGTCGCTGCGCGTGGTCGCCAACATGGCGGTCGGCCACGACAACATCGACCTCGCCGCCTGCGCCGCTCGCGGCATCACCGTGACCAACACCCCGGGGGTGCTCGACGAGGCGACGGCCGACCTCGCCTTCGCGCTGTTGCTCGCCGCGTCCCGTCGGGTGGTGGAGGCCGATGCGTTCGTACGCAGCGGCGAGCCCTGGTCCTGGCGGCCGGACCTCTTCGTGGGTCTCGACGTCAGCAGCGGAGCGACCCTGGGCATCGTCGGCCTGGGCCGGATCGGGCTGGCGATGGCTCGGCGCGCCCGCGCGTTCGACATGCGCATCGTCGCGACCCCGTCCCGCTCGGCCGGCGACGAGGCCGCTCGCCTCGGTGTCGAGACCCTGCCGCTGTCCGACCTCCTGGTCGCCTCGGACGTCGTGTCGCTGCACTGCCCGCTGACCCCGGACACCCGGCATCTCATCGGCGCCGAGGAGCTCCGCCTGATGGGACCGGAGTCGGTCCTCGTCAACACCGCCCGCGGCCCCATCGTCGACGAGGCCGCGCTGGCGGCCGCGCTCGCCGACGGCACGATCGGCGCGGCCGGGCTCGACGTCTTCGAGAACGAGCCGGCCGTCCACCCGGACCTGCTGGCGCTGCCCAACGTCGTCCTGCTGCCGCACATCGGCAGCGCCGGGCGCGCCACCCGTGACCGGATGGCGATGCTCGCGATCGACAACGCCCGCGCCGTGCTCGCCGGCGAGCCCGCGCCGACCCCGGTCCACCCGTAGGCAGACTCAAGCCGGCCGCGGGTGAGCCCGCGGCCGGCCTGAGTCCGGTCCTAGCGCGGAACCACGGTGTAGGTGCTGCCCCGCCGGGTGGCGAACTCGACGACGTTCTCCTCCGGTCGGGAGACGTCCGTCCCGGTCACCTTGACCGGCTGCCGCGTACGCAGGCGGAGGCGGTTGCCGAGCAGCGACCGGATCCGTGCCACCTCGACCTTGCCGTCTGCCCACCTCAGGTCGACCTCGAAGCCACCGCGGGCACGCAGGCCGCGGACCTTCCCCTCCGGCCATGCCGCCGGCAGCGCCGGGAGGAGGAAGAGCTCGCCGGAGTGGCTCTGCATGATCATCTCCGTGATCCCGGAGACGCCGCCGAAGTTCCCGTCGATCTGGAAGGGCGGGTGCAGGTCGAAGAGGTTGGGGGCGGTCCGGGAGGGATGCAGCATGTGCTGGACGTGAAGGTAGGCGTTCTCGGCCTCGAGGAGGCGGGCGCGGATGTTCATCTTCCAGGCCAGCGACCAGCCCGTGGTGATCGCCGGGCCGCGCAGCTCGAGTGCCTTGCGGGCGGCGTCGGCCAGCTCCGGCGTACGCAGCGGGCTGATCTGGTCCGAGGGGAAGACACCCCACAGGTGGGAGACGTGGCGGCTCCGCTCGAGGGCGGCGTCCTCCCAGTCGATCAGCCACTCCTGCAGCTGGCCCAGGTAGCCGATCTGGTTGGGCGGCAGCTGGTCCCGCATCGCCACGGCCTTCTCGACGAGCGGGTCGTGCTTGCCGAGCGCGGCGGCGGCCTTCTCGAAGGCGGTGAACAGGTCGCGCAGGATCTGACAGTCCATCGTCGGGCCGGCGCAGATGCTGACCCCCTCGTCGTCCTGCTCGTGGTGCTTGATCTCCGGCGAGTGCGACGGGCAGGTGACCATGTAGCCGGACTGCTCGTCGCGCACCATCGTCTCGAGGAAGAACTCGACCGCTCCCCGCAGGGTCGGGAAGTGCTCGGCGAGGTTCTCCTTGTCGCCGGTGTACTCGTAGCGCTCCCAGAACAGCAGCGACAGCCAGGCGCCTCCCATCGGCCAGACTCCGTAGTAGGCGAAGTCGACCGGTGCGGTTCCCCGCCAGCCGTCGGTGTTGTGGTGGGCGACCCAGCCCTTGTCCGACCCCCACATCTTCTTCGCGGTGTTCCGCCCGACCTCCGCGAGCTCTTCGGTCATCGCGAACATCGGGTCCCAGCACTCGGCGAGGTTGGCCGGGCCGGCGGGCCAGTAGTTCATCTGCGCGTTGATGTTGAGGGTGTACTTCGACTGCCACTCGGGCTGCATCTTGTAGTTCCACAGGCCCTGCAGGTTGGCCGGCTGCCCGGGGGTCCGGGACGACGAGATCAGCAGGTAGCGCCCGAACTGGAACCACAGCGCCGCCAGCTGCGGATCGCCGCCGGCACGGAACGCGGCCACCCGCTCGTCGGTCGGCTTCTCGATCGCGGCGGAGGTGCCCAGGTCGATGTCGACGCGGCCGAAGAGGGACTGGTAGTCCCGCACGTGCGCCGAGCGCAGCTGCCCGTACCCGCGCCCGGTCGCTGCCTCCAGCGGCTTCGTCGCTCGCCCGATGTGGTCGGCGTTCACGTCGGCGTAGTTGCGGTAGCTGGTCGCGATCGAGACCAGCAGGGTCACTGACGTGGCGTTGCGAACCCGGAGGTGGTCCCCCTGGCACTGGACCGTCCCGCCCTCGGTCTCGGCACGGCCGAGGCTGACGAAGCGTACGGCGCCCTCCATCCCCTCCGTGGGGCCGCTGATGCCCTCCAGCGCGAGCGTCCGCGCGTCGTGGGGACGTACGTCGCTCTGCTGCGGGGACTCGAAGGTGGCGTTGAACGAGACCTTCTCGGCCTGGTCCGCGGTGAGGTGGACGACCATCACCTGGTCGGCGTGGCTGACGAACGACTCCCGGCGGTAGCGCACGCCGCCGACCTCGAACTCCGAGATCGCGATCGCCGACCGCAGGTCGAGCGAGCGCCGGTACGTCACGGGCTCACCGTCGATGCCGAGGAACTCGAGCAGCAGGTCACCCACCGGCTGGTAGAAGGCCTGCTCGCTGGGCCGCCCCATGAACTCCTTATCGGCCAGGCGCTGGGCACCCACCCAGTTCTCCTCGAAGATCATCCGGCGGATCTCGGGGAGCACCTCCGCCCCGCGGGGCGGGTCGTAGCTGTGCGGATGACCGGCCCACACCGAGTCCTCGTTCAGCATCAGCTTCTCGCTGGCCACACCGCCGAAGACCATCGCGCCCATCCGGCCGTTGCCGATCGCCAGCGCCTGGAGCCACTCCGCGGCCGGCTGGCGGTACCAGAGCTCCAGCGGGTTGGTCTCCGGCTCACCGGCGGCGGCTGCGGCCGCCTCGGTGACGACCGGCTGCACCAGGGCACCGCCCGCCAGCGCGGAGGCGGCCTGCAGCACCCGTCGTCTCGTGAAGTCCACCATCAGCTTCCTCCTGACTCACGCCCCAGGTGGGGCAAACATCGGTTGTTTCAATGTAATAGACATCACACGTCATGTCGATGCTTACCAAGATTTGGCTTGGAGATGGCCGATGTAGGCCGAGGCGCGACGGAAGGGATGAGCAAATCATCTGATCTCTGTGGATCAGTGCGCTTCCCGAGCGGACGCCTCCGCGGCGGCCAGCCGCTGCTCGTCGAGCCCGTAGAAACGGCGCGCGCTGCCGGCGTAGATCTCCTCGCGCTCGCCGCTCGACAGGCCGGCCAATGCGTCCCGGAGCCCGGCGAAGACCCGCTCGTAGCCACCGGCCGCGGTGGAGATCGGCCAGTCTCCGCCGTACATCAGCCGACTCGGGCCGAACACCTCGACCGCCCGGTCGACGAAGGGCTGGATGCCGGCCACGGTCCAGCTGTCGGAGGCCGCCCCTGGGTACAGCCCGGAGACCTTGCCGAACACCTTCGGGTTCTCGGCCGCCCGCTCGATGAGGCTCCACCACGGCTCTCGCTCGGCATCGCCGATCGGTGGTTTGGAGAGGTGGTCGATCACGATCCGCAGGTCCGGGTGGCGTTCGGAGAGCGTCCCGACGTGCTCGAGGTGGCGCGGCAGCACCGAGACGTGGTCGTAGGTGAGCCCGAGCCGCTCCAGCAGCCCGAGCCCCTCGGCGACGTCCGGACGGAGGATCCAGTCGGGGTCGGGGATGTTGTGGATCAGGTTGCGTACGCCGACCACCCGGTCGTCTCCGCGCAGCGACTCCAGCCGCTCGGCGGCCAGGTCCGGCCGGTCCAGCGGCACGTAGACGACGATCCCCACCACCTCGGGATGTCGGTCGGCGACCTCGATCATCAGGTCGGTGTCGCCGTCGTGGTCGTCGGACTGGACCAGCACGGTCGCGTCCACCCCCTGCGCCCGCAGCTGCGGCCGGACCTCGTCGAAGGTGAACGTGCGGTTGTACTCGGGTACGTCGGGACCGAGCCATGGGTAGGGCGAGCGGGTGAGGTCCCAGACGTGCTGGTGGCTGTCGATGATCATCTGCGGCGTCACCGGTTCGCCCAGTAGCTGCCGTCCGGATAGGCGTACGTCGCCACCGACGCGGGGTGCATCTCCGCGCTGTAGCCGGGCCGGGACGGCAGCCGGTAGGCGCCGTTCTCGACGATGCACGGGTCCGTGAAGTGCTCGTGGAGATGGTCCACGAACTCGGTGACCCGGTCCTCGAGCGTGCCCGAGACGGCGACGTAGTCGAAGACGGACAGGTGCTGGACGAGCTCGCACAGGCCGACGCCGCCGGCATGAGGGCAGACCGGGACGTCGAACTTCCTCGCCATCAGATAGACGGAGAGGATCTCGTTGACGCTGGCCAGCCGCGCGGAGTCGAGCTGGCAGAAGTCGATGGCCTCCGCCTGGAACATCTGCTTGAAGAGCACCCGGTTCATGCCGTGCTCACCGGTGGCCACCCCGATCGGGGCCACCGCCTTGCGGACCGCGGCGTGGCCGAGGATGTCGTCAGGACTGGTCGGCTCCTCGATCCACCACGGCTCGAAGCGCGCCAGCGCGTTGACCCACTCGATGGCCTGTGGCACGTCCCAGACCTGGTTGGCGTCGATCATCAGCTTCGCGTCCCAGCCGATCACCTCCCGGGCGATCTCGCAGCGCCGGATGTCGTCCTCCAGGTTCGCGCCGACCTTCAGCTTGATGTGCGTGTAGCCGGAGTCGACCGCTTCGGCGGCCAGCCGACGCAGCTTGTCGTCCGAGTAGCCCAGCCAGCCCGCAGACGTGGTGTAGCAGGGATAGCCGGTCTCCTCCAGGTGCCGGATCCGCTCCTCACGGTGGGGAACGCCGGCGCGGAGGATGTCCAGTGCCTCGTCCCGGGTGAGGGCGTCGCTGAGGTACGTCAGATCTGCGACGTCGACGAGCTCCTCCGGGGTCATGTCGGCCAGCAGCCGCCACAGCGGCTTGCCGGCTTCCCGGGCGGCCAGATCCCAGACCGCGTTCATCACGGCGGCGAGGGCCAGGTGCTCGACCCCCTTGTCCGGGCCCAGCCAGCGGAGCTGGGAGTCCGAGGCGAGATCCCGGTAGACCCCGCCCAGGTCACCCACCACGTCGCTCACCTCGCGCCCGACCAGCGGCTCACCACGGCGCTGCGCCGCCAGCGTGCAGATGTCGTTGCCGCGTCCGATGGTGAAGGTGAACCCGAAACCTGACAGCTCCGGGTCATCGGTGCTCACCACGACGTACGTGGCCGAGTAGTCACCGTCCTTGTTCATGGCGTCGGATCCGTCCATCGACACAGAGGTCGGGAAGCGGACATCGGTGACATCGACGGCGGTGATACGGGTCACGAGGGATCCTCCTGTGGGGATGGGTGGCGCTTGTTCACGAGGTAGAGGTGGGTCAGGACCAGCACCGTCTCGCCACGCTGGTTGGTCACCGTGACGAGCTCGTGGACGTACCCGAGCTCGTCCGGCTTCTTCCTGTGCTCCGACATCTCGGTGATCTCGGCGGTGACGGTGATGGTGTCGCCGATGAACACCGGGCCGATGAACCGGATCCGGTCGTAGCCGTAGGACATGGACTGTGGGTTGATGTCGGTGGCGGTCATCCCGACCGCCACCGCGAGGATCAGCGTCCCGTGGGCGATCCGCTGTCCGGCCGGCTGGGTGGCCATCCACTCCGCATCCATGTGGTGCGGGAAGAAGTCGCCCGTCTGACCGGCGTGCAGGACGATGTCGGCCTCGGTGATGGTGCGCCCCAGGGTGGTCCGGGACTCCCCGACCGCGTAGTCCTCGAACCAGCGTTCCTCGACTCTCACCGGGACGCTCCTTCCTCGACGCCGTAGGCGTCGGATCCCACGCCGAGCAGGCGCTCGGCGACCTCGCCGACCCGGCGGACCAGCTCGGGGTCGGTCATCCGGCCGGCCAGCGCCTCCGTCACCCACGGGGAGACG
This sequence comes from Nocardioides sp. NPDC087217, assembly GCF_044744805.1. Lineage (NCBI taxonomy): Bacteria > Bacillati > Actinomycetota > Actinomycetes > Propionibacteriales > Nocardioidaceae > Nocardioides > Nocardioides sp. NPDC087217. The sequence continues at coordinate 115,312 of NZ_JBIUZB010000003.1, read as the reverse complement.
GTGTCCTGGAACTCCAGATAGCCGGCGGTACGCGGCCGTACCCACGCGCCCTCGAGGGTCGCCCGGGTGCCCCGGAAGAAGTCCCAGGAGTCTTCGTTGAGCCGGTCGTCGTCCCACGAGGACGCGTAGCCGGGCTGGCCGCCCGCGTCGTAGTAGACGCCCGACTGGATCTCCGGCGAGGCCACCCACAGTGCGTACGCCCGGGCTGCGTCCAGGTCTCGCGACCGGGCCGAGACGGCCACGCCGGCACCCCCGAGCTGCGAACCGGCCACCCCTCGGGGGCCGGAGGGCATGTCGACATACCTGAGGCGATGTGGCCGGAACCCTGCCCGGGAGTAGTTGCTGTAGCCGTAGAGCAACGGCGCATAGGCCCACGGCTCGGTGGCGGCGGTGGACAGCGCCTCGGCGACCTCGATCGGGTTCGCGTCCAGGCACCACGACGGCACCTGCTCGCAGAGCCGATGCATGAGGTCGAGCACGCTCAGCGCGTCCTCCTCGGGCAGGAAGGTCCCGGGATCGGCGTTGACGGGCGTCCCTCGGTTGGCTGCCAGGGTGCACAGCGTCGAGTAGGCGTCGATGGGCTTGCACGGCCAGAGCACCCTGCCCTCGGCGGCCAGGTCGAGCACCTCCTCCCACGTACGGGGCGCAGCCGGCAGGCGGTCCGGGCGGTACGCAGCGACCTGGGCCGCGGCGTCGGTGGCGAGGCCGTACTGGCGCCCACCGTGGCGGTACGACGCGTGGCTGCTGCCCACGGCATCGGCGGCCAGGGCGGCCAGCTTCTCGTCGTGTCCGGCGCCGTCCAGGGGCGCCAGCACCCCTTCCGCGACGGCCATCGGCACGTGCGGGTGGTCGATGACCAGGAGGTCGAAGCGCTCGGCCAGCTCAGCCAGCGGCGCGTCGGCGAACGCCTGCAGAGAGCGGTACTCCCAGCGCACCTCGACACCGGTCCGGCGCGCGTACTCCTGGGAGGCCGCGACCTGGCAGTCGTAGCCACGCGGGTGCTCCCAGGTCATGCCGTGCAGGACGGTCATCGGTCCCCCTCGAGGTCGTGCTCGCCCAGGCGTGGAGCGGGGCGCGGATTGGTCAACCGCTCGCCGTCGATGCGGATCGGGCTGCGAGTGGTCGTCAGGGTGAGGCCGTCACGACGGATCTGCTGGGTCATCGCGATGGCCTCGAAGCCCTTGTGCTCCACGAGCTCGGAGAGCGTGAGCACGGGGGCACACCACACGTCCTCGGCGTCCAGCACGGCCAGCCAGGCGTCCCGCGTGTCGCTCCGGAGCCGGTCGCCGATCGCCTCCTCGATCTCCGACTGCCGGTCCCACCAGGTCTGCGGGTCGGTCATCGCCTCCAGCTCGGGAAGCCCGAGCAGCCGTCCGATGGTGGGCACGGGGTTCATCGCGATCGCCAGGTAGCCGTCGCTCGTCGGGTAGATGCCGTAGGGAGCCGAGAGGAAGGCGTGGGCCGACCGGGGTCCCTTGCGGCGTACCTCGACCGACGGATCGTTGAGCCGGGTGGTCAGCAGCTCGAACTCCAGGTCCAGCAGGGACTCCATCAGGCTCGTCTCCGTCAGCCCGCCCATCTCGGTCCGGAACCGCCGGACCAGCAGGGCGGTGATGCCCTGGGCCAGATGACAGCTGGCGAGGTGGTCGGCCACGGCGAGGCCGACCGGGACCGGCGGATCGTCGGCCGACCCGTTGAGCCAGGGCAGCCCGGCGATGGCCTGGGCGAGCAGGTCCTGGCCCGGGCGGTCCTGGAACGGACCGACACCGCCGTACCCGGTGACGCTGCCGTAGACGATGCTCGGGTTGAGCGCGCGGACGGACTCGTAGTCGAGACCGATCCGCTCCATCACCCCGGGCCGGAAGTTCTGGACGATCACGTCGGCACCCACGACCAGTGCGCGTACGCGCTCGAGGTCGGCGGGATCCTTCAGATCGGCTGCGACGCTCTCCTTGTTCCGGTTCATGGCGTGGAAGGAGAGGCTGTCGCCGTTCACCGTGCGCCCGGCGAAGGCCAGGCTGCGGCCCGCGTCTCCCCCGGCGGGTCGCTCGATCTTGATGACCCGGGCGCCGAGGTCGGCGAGCCTCAGCGCTGCCACGGGACCGGCCAGGAACTGGCTGAAGTCCAGGACGGTGACGCCCTCCAAGGGCAGCTCGGAGGGTTGAGCGTCGCTCATCGACGTTCCTTTCGGCTGGTTACCGGTCATATGGCGGCCGCTCTCCCCCGCGGGCCGCGTCCGTGTACGCCGCCTCGACGACCGCCATGGTGCGGAAGACGTCCTCGACGCCGGTGGGCAGGGACGGGATCGACCCCTCGAGAAAGCGTTGGACGACGGCCATCGAGCCGATGAAGGCGTCAGGGAACCAGGACCCCTCGAACGGCACCGGTCGCCAGCCGTCGTCGAGCCGGTCGTCGGTGACGAGCTCGAGCGAGTCCTCACCGCCGCGGGGGTAGTCCAGCAGCAGGCCGAGCTGTGCCCGGATGGCGCCGCGGGTGCCCTCCCACTTGACGAAGGACTCTTCGTGCCGGGGTCCGTAGTGGTGGTCGTGGTTGGTGGAGACGACGACCCTGATCGGTCGGTCTCCGTAGCTCAGCGCGATGTCGGAGCGGCTGTTGGCGTGGGACTTCTCGGGATGACGAACGGTGACCGCGTGGACCCCGGTCGGGTCCCCCAGGAAGGAACGCACCAGATCCAGGTAGTGGACGCTGTGCATGTTGATCTCGAGCCGGTCCAGATCGAGCACGTACGGGAACATCTCCCACGGGGTCCGCACCGAGACCCGGACCTCCAGGTCGTAGAGCTCCCCGATCGTGCCGGCAGCGATGAGCTCGCGGGCAGCCACGACGTACGGCGCGAACCGGAGCTGCGTGTTGACCGCAGCCACCAGCCCCTTGCGCCGGCACACCTCACGGGTGCGGATCCCCTCGGCCAGGTGGTTCCCCAAGGGCTTCTGCAGCAGGACCGCAGCGCCGTCGGGCAGCTGCTCGAGGACCTCGACGTGCGCCTCGGGCGGAAGGGCGACGTCGTAGACCGCGTCGGCTGGAGCCGACCGGACCGCGTCCGCGACGTCCTCGCACACGGTGCGGATGCCGTACCGCTCGGCGAGGTCGCGCGCTCGCTCGGGGACGAGGTCGGTGATGCTGGCGACCTCGAACCCCGCCTTTGCGTACGCCGGCAGGTGGGCGTCACGGACGATCCCGCCGGCGCCCACGAGCACGATCGGCCGCGGGCTCTTCGGCATCTCGGCCGAGTAGCCGGGGTGCGGGTCGAGCTCCGGTGGCGGATGCGGGGCCATCAGCCCTTCACCGCCCCCATCGTCTCGCCCCGCATCAGGAACTTCTGCGCGCCGAGGAAGACGATCAGCAGCGGCAGCATCGAGATGAAGGTCGCCAGCGCCAGCTGCGGCATGTAGAGCTTCACGTCCAGGCCGGCGGCGACGGTCGGATTGAACAGCGGGCTCGCGCCGATCAGCTGCTGCAGCCCGACGGGGAGGGTCTGGTTGTTCTGGTTGGAGGAGAGCAGCGCCAGCGGCAGGAAGAAGTTGATCCAGTTGGCGACGAAGGCGAAGAAGCCGACCAGGACGGCGGCCTGGCGCGAGATCGGGAGCCCCACCCGCCAGAAGATCGACACCTCGCCGAGACCGTCGATCCGGGCGGCCTCGACGAGTTCCTGGGGCATGGTGGTCATGAAGTGGATGTAGGCCAGGTAGACCCCGAACGGGAAGAAGCCCATGATCAGCCCCACCGGCCACAGCTGGCCCACCGCGCCGATGGCGTTCACCTCGAGGAAGATGGGGATGACCAGCACGGTGTTCGGCATCACCATCGTGACCAGCGTGATCAGCAGGATGGGACGGCGGGCACGGAACCGGAGCCGGGCCATCGCGTAGCCGGCCGGGAGCGCGGCGAAGACCGCCAGCAGCGCACCCCCGCCGGCGACAGCCAGCGTGTTCAGCAGCCACCGGGTGTACAGCCCGCCACCGGGTCCGAACCCGTTGACCTGCGACCAGCTGTACTGCGCGTTGTCCCACGACATGTCGCCGAACCCGAAGGGCCCGCCGGCGCCGGAGGCGACACCCTCGTTGGACCGGAACGCCATCGCGATGAAGCCGGTGATCGGCAGGACGAACAGGCACGCCACGAACAGCATCGTGACGACGCGCGCGGTCTTGCCGATGCTCCAGTCGAACATGGCCCGCCGAGGCCGGGCCTTCGGACGTACGTCTGCGGTGATCTGACTCATCGCTGCTCCTCCTCACCGAACAGGCCGGTCCGGAAGACGACCAGCAGGCCGATCCCCAGCGTGATCACGAGCAGGATCAGCGACATCGCGGCGGCTGCGGGGAAGTTGTAGTTGCTGAAGGCGAACGCGTAGCCCAGCTGGGTGGGCGTCCACTGGTCCTCGAGGGCGTTGCTGGCGACCTGGTCGAGCAGCTGCGGCTCGAGGAACAGCTGGAACCCGTAGGCGAGGTTCATCAGCACCGCGTACCCGATCCACGGCCGGATGATCGGCAGCTTCACGTGCCAGGCCAGCTGCCACTCGTTGGCACCGTCCAGCCGCGCCGCCTCGAGCGTCTCCTCCGAGATCCCGTTGAGGCCGCCGTTGACCACGATGACCCACTGACCGACGCCCTGGAAGAACATCATCGCGGCCAGGATGAACGGCAGGTTCCCGGGTCCGGCGACCGCCTGCTTGATGGTGTCGATGCCCAGCGCCTGCCAGAACCCCTCGATCGGGGACTGGCTCGGGTTGAGCAGATAGACCCAGAGCACGAGGTTGGCGACGCCTGCCAGGGCCCCGGGGATGTAGTAGACGAACCGCATCGACGACCCGAACCATCCGGGGCTGGCGTGGACCAGCAGAGCCAGCCCGACGATGCCGATCGTCATGATAGGAAGCCAGACCACCAGGGTCGCGAAGATGTTGACGAACGTGTCGACGAACCGGTAGTCGGTGACGACGGTCCTGAAGCTGTCCACGCCCCCGAAGCCGCCGGTGGGATCCAGCGGCGTCGGCGCCTTCTCCAGAGATGTCTTGATCGCGTACGCGACCGGGATGATGCCCGCGATCATCAGCAGGACGAGGTAGGGCGCCATCAGCATCCAGGCGCCACGCGTCTCGCTGGGCCGCGCGACGCGTCGCCGGGGACGGCGCCTCGGGCCCGCCTCGGGCGGTGAGGTGGCGACGTCCTCCATCAAGGCGGTCGACATGTTGCTCCTCCGATGTGTCCGGGCCACCGTGAGGCCCCGATGTGACTGGGATGGCACCCTTCGGCCCGGGCGTTCCGGGCCGAAGGAGCTCGTGCGCGGCCGGTTACTCGACCGTGTAGCCCATCGCCTTCGCCTGGCTGACCAGCTCGTCCCCGAAGGACGTCCAGGCCTGGTCGACGTCGCCCCCTGAGGCGAGGGCGGCGGCCACCGTCTCGGTCCACACCGCTCCGGTGTTGTAGAGCATGTAGGCGTGGCCGTCGACGACGTAGTCGTTGGCCTTCTTCATCGCCTCGAACGTGGTCTCGTTGTCCGCGAAGTAGTTGGCCTTGGCCTGCTTCTCCGCCCACGCGTCCTGCACGGGACCGTACGCCGGCAGGCCGGTGGAGAGCTCGACCTGCCACCTCGGGTCGGTGGCGACGAACTCGGCGAAGGTCAGCGTGTTCTCGAGCTGCTTGCCCGTGATGTGGTTCGAGACGCCCCAGAGGCCCCCGCCCTCGTTGCCGGTGGAGGGCTCGCTCTCACCGTCCCACGCGAGGGGCTCCACGGCGGTCATCTGACCGGCCGGGATCCTCCAGGTCTGGTTGAAGAGGTAGTCGCCCCACCACGCGGCACCGGGGCTCATGACCAGGTCCTTGCCGGCCTTCGCCGCGTCCGGGTCGAAGATGCCGACGGTCGAGAGTGCCTTGCCCTCCAGCATCGTGCCGATCAGGTCCACCGCTCGCGTGCACTTGGCGTCGGAGGTGTCGATGTGGACGACGGTCTCGGACTGTCGGTCGTTGGTGGGACAGCCCGAGCCCCACAGATAGCGGTCCGGCGCGTACGCGTCGCCGGTGAAGCCGCTGATCTTGCCCGGGTGCTCCTTGGCGATCTGGACGGCCAGGTCGCCGTACTCCTCCCAGGTCGTCGGCACCTCGTAGCCGTTGGCGTCGAAGAAGGCCTTGTTGTACCAGAACACGTCAGGGGCCGCGTCGTTGCGAAGGCACCGGACCTGACCGTCGATCTCGCACGCGGCGTTGATCGAACCCTCGTAGCCGTCGAGCACGTCGGGCAGGTGGTCGGTCAGGTCGAGCGTGTAGTCGATCTGCGCGCCGGAGGCCCATGCGATGTCGTCGTTGGAGGGAAAGAAGATGGCGTCCGGCCAGCCCTGTCCGGCCTCGTTGAACTGGGCGAACTGCTGCTGAAGAGACTTGCCACCGACGGTCCCGTCGATCTGGTTGATCTTGATGTCGATGTCCGGGTACGCCTTCTTGAAGGCGTTCGCGGCGGGCACTCGCGGCGGGTCGACCCAGACGGTGATCGCGCCACCGGAGTCCGTCTTCTCGCCCGCGGCGTCATCTCCTCCGCCGGAGCCGCAGGCACCCAGGACCGAGGCGGCCAGCAGGGTCGCGGCGGCCACCAGGGGCGCCCGGCGACGTGAACCGAGTGGGTTTCGCTTCATGGACATGGCTCCTTCGACGATGTGTCCCGAGCGGATGCAATGTGACGCAGGCCACTGCTCAAACGTTAGAGCAGATCACCAGGAGTGGTCAATCGTTTGAGTAGATCTTCCTCAGGACAGCCGGGCGAGAGGCCAGGACAGGGCCGATGCGGGGCGCGCGAGACCCACCGCGCGGCTGCGGGGTGCTCGTCCGTCAGTTCTCAGACGGCCGAAGCGGTGGCGCCGTGGACTCCCGCACGATGAGCTCCGGGGCGGGGTCGGTGATCATCTCGTCGGCCATCTCACCGGTCTCGATGCGGCGGACGACGCTGCGTACGGCTGCACGGCCCATGTCGTAGAACTGCATCTTGACCGCGGTCAGCGGTGGCCAGGTGTTCTCAGCGGTCCAGGAGTCGTGCACGGTGGCCACGGACAGGTCCTCGGGGACACGGATCCCGTCGGCGCGGGCGGCCGCGAGGAGACCGATGGCGGCGTTGACGTTGGCGACCACGATTCCCGTGGGCCTCGGCTCCCGCTCCATCAGTCGCCGCAGGGCGGTGCGGCCGTTGTCGGCGGTGTAGCCGACCCGCGTCTCGTAGTCCTGACGTACCGGCAACCCGGCCTCGACGAGGGCCTCCTTGTAGCCCACCCGCCGCCGCTTCGCGGTGAACGAGCGGGGAAGGCCGTTGGCGAAGGCGATCCTCTCGTGGCCGAGGTCGATCAGGTGCTGGGTGGCGATCCGGGCACCGGTACGGTCGTCGAGAGCGACCGAACCGACGTGTCCCGGGTAGGTGGAGTTGATCAGCACGATCGGAGCGCCCGAGGCCAGCAGGTCCCCCATCCCGGCCGGCGCGACGCCGTCGCCCACCTGGATGACCATGCCGTCCACGCGTCCCTCGCCGATGAGCCGGGCGATCATCTCGCCTTCGGGACGTACGTCGTCGGCGCGGCCGAGCAGCAGCGTGTAGCCCCGCGCTGCCGACTCGTCCTCGGCGCCGTGCATGAGCTCGGTGAACAGGGCGTTGGTCAGGTCGGGGACGACCAGCCCGACCACGTGGGTCCGCGCCGACTTCAAGGCCCGCCCGGCGAAGTTGGGTCGGTAGTGCAGGTCCTTGGCCGCCTGCACGATCCGCTCGCGGGTGGCCTCGCTCACCCGTGCCGAGGGCGCGTCGCTGAGCACCCTCGAGACGGCCGAGATCGAGACACCGGCGCGGGCTGCGACATCGCCGAGGGTGGCCATGGGCCGCAGCCTAGCTCTGCCCGGCTGCGACGGTTGGGCACCCGGCGGCTCCGGCGTGGCCGGAGCCGGTTGACTGACATCGGTCATGCGGGCCAACCCTCGAGAGGGTCGGCGCCGTCACGCAGGATCCCGTGTTCTCCGAGCCGCGGCGCACCCCGCCGATGCCTGAGGATCTCGCCGTCGATGCGGATGGGGCTCCGCGTGGTCGTCAGCGTCACCGATGCGCCGCCTGGCTCCGGAGCCGAGCGCTCGACCTGCTGGGTCATCTCGAGCGCGGCGAACTCCGGCGAGGCGAGCAGCTCCTCGAGGGTGAGCACCGGCGCGAACCACTCGCTGCTCCCATCCTGTGCGCGCAGCGCGTCCAGCCAGGCGGCCGTGGTGTCACGGCCCAGAGCGGCCGAGATCAGGTCGCTCACCCGGTCCGGGTCGTTCGCCCACGACCCGGTGGCCGCGAGCTGGGCCAGCTCGGCGTCACCCAGCGCGGCCGCGAGCTCGTCGAGGGGCGCTCCTGTCAGCGCGACGTAGCCGTCCTTGGTGGCGAAGATCCCGGCGGGGGTCCAGGCGGACATCGGACGAGGCGAGCCCGCCAGGCCCTCGCCCTCGGGTCGCGTCAGGAGCGTTGCCTGCAGGTCGAGCATGCCCTCGAGCAGGCTGGTCTCCACGAGCCCGCCCCGGCCGGTCCTGGCCCGGCGTACGAGCAGGGCGGTCACGCCTTCGGCGAGGTGGCAGCTCATCAGGTGGTCCGCGAGGGAGAGCCCGACCGTCATGGGCCGGTCCGCACCGGCGAGCCACGTCGCCCCCGACACCGCCTGGGCCAGGAGGTCCTGGCCGGGTCGGCTCACCCAGGGTCCGGTGTCGCCGTAGCCCGAGGCGCTCGCATAGACGAGCCCCGGATTGAGCTCGCGCACGCTCGCGTAGTCGAGGCCGATGCGCTCCATGACCCCGGGCCGGAAGTTCTCGATGACGACGTCGGCGCGAGCGACGAGGTCCTTCACCCGAGCCAGGTCCGCCGGGTCCTTGAGGTCGGCGACGACCGCCTCCTTGTTGCGGTTCATGGCATGGAACGAGAGCGTGTCCCCCGCCGCCGAGCGGCCTGCGAACGCGAGCGTACGGCCGATCTCGCCGGTGTGCGGCCGCTCGACCTTGATCACCCGTGCGCCCAGGTCGGCCAGCCGAAGCGCTGCGACCGGACCCGCCAGGAACTGGCTGAAGTCCAGGACCACGGTCCCGGCGAGAGGCAGATCCTCCGGTTGCATCGCCACTCCCCCTCGCGCGATCAATCGTTTGCGCAATGGTACGGCCCGGGTGATGTCGAGAGCAAGCAGCGCCGAGACGTCAGCTACGTCGGGCGAGACGTCAGCTAGGGCGGACGAGTTGGCACGGCGTTGCCGCCTCGGCCGACGCGGGCGACTTCTCGGCCGACGCGGCTGACGCCTCGGCTGGTCTTAGACGTGCAGGGCGCCGTCGATGCGACGTGGCGTGCCGGTGTGTCCGTCGCGCAGCTCCTCGGGCAACAGCTCCGGCGGCGCGTCCTGCCACACCATCGGGCGCAGGAAGCGGCGCACGGCGGTGACGCCGACCGAGGTGTGCAGGGTGTTGGTGGACGGCCACGGTCCGCCGTGGTGCTGCGCCCAGGAGACACGTACGCCGGTGGGGAAGCCGTCGAAGACCAGGCGGCCGGCGATCGGGGCGACCGCCTCGACGAGCCGTCGGGTCAGTGCGGACTCGTCGGGCTCGGAGTGGAGGGAGGCGGTCAGCGATCCGGGCACCTGACTCAGGGCGGCGACGAGGTCGGCCTCGTCGGCGTACCTCACCACGACGGCGGCGGGGCCGAAGCACTCCTCGAGTACCTCCGCGAGTCCCGCCGAGCCGGTCACCAGGAGTCCCGCGGCGGCCCATGCGGCCTCGCTCTGCTCCTGCGCCGTCACGGCTGCGGTGACGCCGGGAGCCGACGCGAGCCGGCCGAGGATCTCTCGATAGGAGCCGGCGATGCCGACGTTGAGCAGCGGCTGCGCGACCGACTCGGCCAGGATCGCGGCCAGTGTCTCGACCAACGCGTCGCCGACCTCCCCGACCGGCACGAACACCAGTCCCGGCTTGGTGCACAGCTGCCCGGCCGACCCGGTGATCGAGGCCGCGAGGCCCTCGGCGATGGCCGTCCCTCGGGCCGCGGCGGCACCGGGAGTGACGACGAGCGGGTTGAGGCTCCCCAGCTCGCCGTAGAACGGGATCGGCTCGGGCCGCGCGTTGACCAGGTCGAGCAGCGCGCGGCCTCCGGCGGGCGAGCCGGTGAAGCCGACCGCCTTGATGAGCGGATGGACGACCAGGTCGGCCCCAGCCTCGCGACCGTGGACCAGGCCGACCGTGCCGGGCGGTAGCCCGAGGTCCTCGACCGCGGCCTGGAGCGCGTCGAAGGCGAGCCGGGAGGTCAGCGGGTGCGACTCGTGCGCCTTGACCACGACCGGGCAGCCGGCCGCGACGGCAGACGCGGTGTCGCCGCCCGGCACCGAGAAGGCGAGCGGGAAGTTGCTGGCTCCGAAGACGGCGACCGGGCCGAGCGCCACGAGCATGCGGCGTACGTCGGGGGCAGGCCCGAGCGCGGTCTGGCCGGCATGGTCGATCGCGGCCTCGAGGAAGCTGCCCTCCCGGACGGCCTCGGCGAAGAGGCGCAGCTGGAAGCTGGTGCGGCCGACCTCACCCTCCAAGCGAGGCCGGGTCAGCCCGGTCTCCGACATCGCGGTCTCGACGAGCCGGGCGCGACTCTCCTCGAGCCAATCGGCCATCGCCTCGAGCAGGCGGGCGCGCCCCTCGCGACCCAGGGCCGCCAGCGCGGGCACGGCTAGATGTGCCTTCGTGACGACCCGGTCGACCTCGTCGGTGGTGGTGGCCTGCAGAGCGGTCCGTGTCTCCTCGCCGGTGGCGGGGTTGCGAGAGAACAGGACGGTCACAGCAGGTTCCTTCCGGCGAGGTTGCGCATCAGGTCGGCGACGCCGAAATCCCACGGCGCGCACTCCTCGCTCGGCCGGACCCGGTTGACGAGGGTGCCGAGCTCGGGCGCGGAGATCCGGACGACGTCGCCCGAGTGGTGGGTGAACCCCATACCGGGCTCGTCCCTGTCGTCGGAGGGCGCGAACATGGTGCCGAGCAGCAGCACGGCCCCGTCGGGATACTGGTGGTGCGGGCCGACCAGCTGGCCCACCAGATCCGCGGGATCGCGGCTGATCGCACGCATCGACGAGGTGCCGACCATCTCGAAGTCGTCCTCGCCACGCACCTCGAGCGAGACGGTCATCGCGCGCACGTCGTCGAGGGTGAAGCCGTCGTCGAAGAGTCGTACGAACGGGCCGATGGCACAGGCGGCGTTGTTGTCCTTGGCCTTGGGCAGCAGGAGCGCCGAGCGGCCCTCGACGTCGCGCAGGTTGACGTCGTTGCCGAGGGTGGCGCCGACGATCCGGCCGTCGGAGGCGACGACCAGCGCCACCTCGGGCTCGGGGTTGTTCCAGCGCGATGCGTCCAGCACCCCGACCTCGGCGCCGGTGCCGACCGCGGACAGCGGCTGGGCCTTGGTGAAGATCTCGGCGTCGGGTCCGATGCCGACCTCGAGGTACTGGCTCCACATGCCACGCTCGCGCAGCACCTCCTTGAGCCTCTGCGCCTCCGACGAGCCGGGAACCAGCTCGTCGAGCCCGCCGCCGATCGCCGCGGTGATCTCGGCGCGCACCGTGGCCGCGGCGTCGGCCTCACCTCGAGCGCGTTCCTCGATGAGCCGCTCCAACATCGAGACCACGAAGGTCACCCCGGCGGCCTTGACCGCCTGCAGGTCGACCGGCGCGAGCAGCCAGGGGCGGGCGGCGTCGCGGCCCTCCGGCGGCGTGTTGGCGAGCAGGTCGGCCACCGTGGCCAGCGGCTCGGCGGGCACGTCGGCCAGCGCCGCAGCGGGGTCGGTCTGCTCGCAGAGGTCGCGCACCGTCGCGAACGTCCGGCTCACGTCGTACGCCTTGCCGTCCCGCACCACGACGACGCTCGGGCCTCCTGCCTGCGGGTCCCAGACGCGCCCCACGAGCGTCGGGACGGCGCCGTCGGTGGGCAGGGTGGTGGCCAGGTCGGGCCCCCAGTCGGTGGTGACGGTCATCGGTGGTCCTCCGGTCAGGCTCGTACGAATCGGGGTGCGCGCTTCTCGGCGAACGCCGCGCGGCCCTCGGCGGCGTCGGCGGTCGCGAAGCAGACGGTCTGGATGTCGCGCTCGTAGGTGACCGCCTGTTCCAGGGGCATGTTGGCGGCAGCGGCCAGGTTGGCCTTCGCGGTCTCGACCGCGATCGGAGCACGGCTTGCGATGGTCTCGGCGAGCTCGAGGGCGCGCGGCATGAGGGCATCAGGATCGAGCACCTCGCTGACCAGGCCCCAGGCGAGCGCCTGCTGAGCGTCGATCGGATCGCCGGTCATCAGCATCACCGCCGCGTTGCTCGGGCCGATCGAGCGGTCCAGCAGCGCCGACATACCGCCACCGCCGATCCAGCCGAGCTTCACCTCGGCGGCCGCGAGCCTCGCGGTGGTCGACGCCAGCCGGATGTCGCAGATCAGCGCGGTCTCCAGCCCGCCGCCGAGGGCGTACCCGTTGACGGCGGCGATGATCGGCTTGCGCAGCACCTTGAGCGAGTCGCAGTAGTCCTCCCGGTTGCGGAAGGCCCACGGGCTGGCGTACTTGTCGAGCTCGGCGATGTCCGAGCCCGCACAGAAGGCGCGGTCGCCGGCGCCGGTGAGCACCACGACCCGAATCTCGTCGGCGTCGTTGCACCAGCGCGCCAGCGCGACGAGCGCATCCGACATCTCCTGGGTGACGGCGTTGAGCTTGGCGGGCCGGTTGAGGGTGATCACCCCGATGTGACCGCGCTGCTCGAACAGCACCTCCGGGCAGGTCGACTCAGGTGCGGTCATCGGGCAGCTCCTTCCGGGCTCGTGCGGCCGAGGGCGGCCAGATGGCGGTCGTCGATCCGAGACAGGGCGGCGTCGATGCTGACCGAGCCGGACAGGGCCTCGCGCACGACCTCGGCCGCCGCGGTCTGGAACGTCACGTAGCCCGGATGACGGGGCCGGACCCAGGCCCGCTCGACCGTCTCCAGGGTGCCACGATAGAAGTCGCCCACCGGCTCGTTCACGGCCGGCGAGGTCCACGCGGCGCGTGCCGACGGCTGGCCGGAGTGTGCCGGGATGAAGGCCTCCTGCACCGGCCCCGACATGAGATGGCGTACGTGGTCGAGCAGCTCAGGAGTGACTGCGCACCGTGCCGTGATGGCCAGGCCGGTCCCGCCGAGGGTGGAACCGGGCCGGGTACCAGGTGCCAGCGTGGGCGCGTCGGTGAAGCGCACCGGACGGTCGAGCGTGGTGTCGGCGTAGGTGACGTAGCCGTAGACGAGCGGCACGTGGGCGATCGTGTCGCCCTCGGTCATTTCGGCGAGCAGCCCGATCGGGTCGAGGTCCAGGGTGTGGCGCGGCGCCCGGGTGGCGAGGTCGGCCATCAGCTCGAGGGCCTGGCGTCCGACCTCGTCGGAGACGAAGCCTTGCGCGCCCCCTGGCTCCTCCCCCAGTGCGACGCAGACCGAGGTGAAGGTCAGGAGCGCGTGCGGGCCCGCGACCGAGAGCGCGACCGGCGCCCGCCGGGACAGCGCGGCGACCTCCGCCCACAGCCGCGGGACGACATCCACGAGGTCCGCGCGCGTCGCGGCGACCTGCGTCGCGGCGTCGAGAGGCACCGCCCACAGCCGTCCGTCCATGACGTACGACGCCAGGCTGGGGCCCACGGCCGCGTCCGCCCACGCCGCCACCTGCTCGTGACCGACGAGGTCGTCGAACGGCTGCAGGCAGCCCTGTGCGAGGGCGTCGCCGAGGTGGGGGTGGTCGAGGACGACGAGGTCGTAGTCGGCGGCGATCTCCTCGATCGGGGTGGACTCGAAACCGCTGAGCGGGTGGACGTCCCAGGTCAGGTCCAGGTCGCTCGCCTCGGCCGCCGTGACCAGGGCATCCCGGCCGCGCGGGTGGTCCCAGGTCAGGCCACGGAAGGTCGGCAGGGTCATCAGACCGGCTGCTCTGGACGGGTCTCGGCGACCACGCCGTCGGCGGTCAGCGCCGCGATCTCCTCGTCGCTGAAGCCGGCCTCTGCGAGCAGCTCGCCGGTGTGCTCCCCGACCAGGGGAGCGCCCCGCTCGATCGAGGCCGGGGTACGGGAGAAGGCGTACGGGAATCCGGGGGTCGTGACCCGGCCCTCGGTGGGGTGGTCGTACTCGACGAAGGTCCCGTTGTGCTTGATCTGCGGGTCCTCGACCAGGGCCGCGTAGTCCTGGACCGGGCCGCACCAGATGCCGGCGGCTCCAAGAGCGTCGAGCCACTCGGCCGTCGTACGCAGCACCAGCCTGTCCGCCGTGCGGCGATGGACCTCGTCCCGGTGGCTCCAGCCGTGCACCTCCGAGCTCATCTCGGCGAACGCGGGCTCGTCGATGACCTTGCCCAGAGCCGGCAGGTCGGGCATGGCCAGGGCGAGGAAGCCGTCCGCCGTCTTGAACGTGCCGTACGGCGCCCGGATGTAGACGTGCGCATGCGGCTCCGCGCTGCGCTGCTGGGGCACCTTGCCGGCCACGAACACCGACAGCTCCTGCATCTGCAAGGTGGTGATCGCGTCCAGCATGTTCACCTTCACCAGCTGTCCCTCACCCGTACGCTCGCGGTGGAGCAGCGCCGCCAGGACCGCCTCGAACGCCGTGGAGGCGGTGACCGCGTCGACGAGGTACTGCCCCGCTGGCTGCGGCGCCTCGCCGTGGCGACCGGTCGAGAGCATCGCGCCGCTGCGGGCCTGCAGCAGCAGGTCCTGTCCGGGCTGGTCGACGTCGGGGCCGTCCTCGCCGTAGCCGGACATCGAGACATAGACCAGTCGCGGGTTGATCGCCGAGAGCGTCGCGTAGTCGACGCCGAGTCGCTCAGCGACCCCGGGCCGATAGTTCTGCAGGAAAACATCTGCCGTCTCAACCATCCGCAGCAGAACGTTCTTGCCGGCATCGGCCTTGAGGTCGACGGCCAGCGAGCGCTTGTTGCGGTTGAGGGAGAGGAAGGAGACGTTGATCTGGTTGCCCTGCGCGCCGCCGGCAGCGGCGTGGCGCTGCCACTCGCCGGTGACCGGCTCGACCTTGACGACATCGGCGCCCAGGTCACCCAGCCGCTGAGCGGCGAACGGACCGGCCATGGCGATCGAGCAGTCGAGGACGCGGTAGCCCTCGAGGATGCGGGGTGTGGTGGTCATCGGTCTTCCTTGTCGATCGGCTGGCTGGTCAGTCGGGCTGGTCGCCGAGTGCGCGGATCGCGGCGCGAGACGCCCGGACGGCCTCTGCACCGTCGAGCACGCGGATCGTGGTGGAGTAGCTGCGCGTCTCACCGTGCTCGAGCCAGGTCATCGAGCCGTCCTCACGGGCGGCGGCATCGCCGGCGACGGCGTGCGTCGACGGCTCCAGGCCGATGGCGTACTGGCCGCTGCGAAGGTTCTGCCACTCGAAGAAGTGCGGCATCGTGGCGGAGTCCCAGGAGACCTCGACGCCGAGGGTCTCGTCACCGCGGACCAGTGCGACCCGGTGCCGCCCATCGCCCTCGGCGACGAGCGTGTGCTCATGGACCTGCTCGACGAACCGCGGCTGCGGCTCGGGGAGGGTGCGGTAGGAGACGCCCTGCTCGGCGACCGAGTCGGAGCGCCACGGCGTCTCGCTGATCGCCGCGACGAACTCCGCGCCCGCGTCGACCAGCGGCCAGCCGAAGTTGAGGTGGTAGAGGAACATGTGCGGCGTCGGGTCGAAGCCGAGGTTGTCGACGACGTCGTGGAGGCGGATCTCGAGCCCGTCGAAGTCGGCCTCGATCGTGCGGGTCAGGCGCAGGTGCTCACCGAAGGAGGTGGCCTGGACGACCTCGCCGCGCACCCGCAGCACGCAACTGTCGCCGTCCCACACCTCGCCGGCCTCGAGCAGCCGGCCGGGGATCGCGGTGAGCCGGCCGTGCAAGCCGTGGTTGACCGTCTGCTTCGGCGGATAGTTGTACGCCGTCGCATCCACGTCACCACCGAAGAGCGTGTGGTCGAGGCCGCCGGAGACCAGCAGGCCATCGAGGGCGCGCAGCCAGGACAGACCGCCCTCGTCGTGGTGCTCGTGCAGGCCGGGGTGACGGAAGCCGTTGCCGCTGCGCCACCCGAAGGGGACGCCCCGCAGCCGGGCCGCGCCGAGGTCGAGCGCCCGGTCGACCAGCACCTCGACCTCGAGCCCGGCCGAGGTGCGCAGCTGCACCGCACGGACGCCTCGTTCGGACCCGTTGTCGAGGACGACGTGGCGTACGCCTGCGACGGACTCGGTGTCGCCGGTGCGCTCGCGCAGCTCGCGAGGCGTGAGTCGGTGTCCGAAGACGTCCAGCTCGAAGTGATCGCTCATTGCATGTTCCATCCGCCGTCGACGTTCAGGGTCTGCCCGGTCATGAAGGACGCGTCGGGCCCGACCAGGAAGGCGATCACCGCCGCCAGCTCGTCGGGTCGGCCACGCCGCTTGAGGGACTGGTGGTCCAGCACGTGGGTCGTGTAGGCCTCGGGGTCCTCGTGGATCTCCTCGGCCTTGGTCGGGAAGGCACCTGGGGCGACCGCGTTCACCCGGATGCCCAGCGGCCCCAGCTCGCGCGCGAGCGCACGGGTCAGCGCCACCGCCGCACCCTTGGTCGAGACGTAGCTGGCGAGCTTGTCCCAGCCGCCGGAGAAGGTGATCGAGCCGACGTTGACGATCGAGCCGCTCCCCCGCGGCGCCATCAGCCGGGCCGCTGCCTGGGCGGCGACGAAGTAGGCCCGCTGGTTGACCGTCACCACGTCGTCGTACTCGCCGACCGGGATGTCCAGGAACGGCGTGGCCGGGTAGATCGCGGCATTGTTGAGCAGCACCTCGAGCGGCCCCAGCGCGCGCTCGGCCTCCTCCAGGGCGGCGACCACGGCACCAGCGTCGCGGACGTCCACGGGCAGGGTGGCCTGCCGTGCTCCGGTCGCCTCGACCTCGGCCGCCGTGGTGGTCAGTGCTTCACCGGCCAGATCGAGCAGGGCGAGCGAGAAGCCCTCCTGCCCGAGGCGTACGGCGCTGGCGCGGCCGAGCGAGCCACCCGCTCCGGTCACCACGGCACAACCGCGGGTCGGGGTCTGGGACGTCATCTGGCTGGTCCTTTCGTGGGGGGGGGGGGGGGGCAGGTCAGCGTGGAGCGGGGCCCTGCGGGCGCGGGTGAAGGGAGGGCTTGCGCACGAGCCTGCGACCGGCCCGCTCCGGACGTACGTGGGGTCCGCCGTGGCGTCCCCAGTCGGCGGCCTGGTTCATGTGCTCGATCGCCGCCTCGTCGACGACCAGGCCGAGACCGGGGAGGTCGCCGAGCACCAGGTGCCCGTCCTCGATCTCCTGGTCGGACGTGATGCCGAAGGGCAGATGCAGGTCCTGCACCTCGAGCGAGAGGTGGTTGGGGACGACCGTGGCGGCGTGGGCGATCGGATTGGCGTTGTAGCCGACCGGGCTCACCGGCAGGTCGAAGGCCAGCGCGAGGGCGGCCACGCGCAGGAAGTGGCTGATCCCCCAGACGCTGCCGGTCTGCACCACGTCGACCGCGTTGGCCTGCAGCAGCGGCCGGAACTGCTCGAGCCCGGTGAGGTTCTCCCCGGTCGCGACGGCCGCACGCACCGACTGGGAGACCCGGGTCAGGCCGTCGACGTCCCACCGGCGCACCGGCTCCTCGACCCAGGCGAGGTCGACCGACTCCTCGAGACGGCCGATGTGGCGTACCGCTTCCTTGCGCGACCAGGACTCGTTGGCGTCGAGCATCAGCGCGGGCGCGGCGCCCGTCCGGTCGTGGAAGACGTCGCTCACGAGGTGGAGGCGCCGCAGGTCGGCTTCGACGTCGAGGCCGCCCTTGATCTTGACGGCGTTGAAGCCACGGTCGGCGAACCTGGTCTGGAGCGCGGCCAACTCCTCGTCGGTCAGCGGCCCGTCCAGCCCGGAGGCGTACGCCGGCACGACCCGGTCGCGCCCGCCGAGCAGGCGCCACAGCGGCTGGCCGGCAGCCTTGGCCTTGAGATCCCACAGCGCCATGTCGAGTGCGCCGATCGCCCCGAACACCGCACCGCCGTGCCCGGACTTGAAGACCCACGACAGCATCCGGTCGTAGAGCGCCTGCACGGCGATCGGGTCCTCGCCCTCCAGAGCCGGGAAGACGACGTCAAGACCCTGGTGGTGGCCCAGGCCGATGCCCTCCAGCCCCGAGTCGGTGGTGAGGACGACAACGGGGACCGCTGTCTTGCCCGACCCGACGACGCCGTTGACGTCCCCGATGGGGCGTCCCCAGTCGTGCACCGTGGTCAGCGTGCGATAGCCCGTGATGTGCATCGCTCCTCTTCCTCTTCGTGGAGTCCGGTGCAGCGGATGGCGCGATCCGCCCGGCACCGGCGTCATGGGTCAGCTGTCGGACTCGGCCAGCTGCTCCAGCTGCCACATCGAAATCATCAGACATCATTTGTCTGTTGTCAACCGTCTGCTGTTTACCTTCAGGGGTCGTGCGACGTACGCAGGCCCCGACAGCGAGAGAGAAAGCAGCGATCCGGAGGCGTTGCCTCGGACGACAACGCCCTCCGGCCCCCGGCCAGGAGTCGTATCTGTCCTGACCGATGCCAGCTAGTGGTCTTGCCGGGAAACAACCACCAGACGTACGCAGGTGCGGTCGCCGACACGATCGACGTCGATCGTGCCGCCGTGTGCCCGGGCGATCTCGCGGACGATGGTCAGTCCGAGGCCGCGGTTTCCGGATCGCGGCCAGGCGTCCTGCAGGAAGCCGTCGCCCTCGTCGGTGACCTTGACGACGGCGTTGCCGGACGAGGAGCTGACGGCGACCTCGATGTCGCCGGCGCCGTGCCGGATGGCGTTGTCGACGAGGTTCGACAGTGCCCTGTCGAGGCGGGTGGCGTCGCCGCGGACCTCAACAGGTCTCGGCGAAGTCAGCTCGATGTCGCGGTCTCCGGCGGCCGCCCGGAACCGCTCCACGACGCGTGCGGCCAGAGCCACCAGGTCGACCGGCCTCGACTCGATCGGCAGGGAGAGGTCTCCGGAACCAGCTCGTTCGAGGAGATCCTCGGCCAAGGCGATCAGGCGTCGCACCTCGTCGTCGACGGAGTGCAGAGCCTGCCTCCACTCCTCGGCAGTCCGCTGCCCGGCCAGCGCCAGCTCGATCTCGGTGAGCATCAGGGCAAGCGGCGTACGCAGGTCGTGACTGGCATCGGCGACGAACCTGCGTTCCCGCTGCAGACCGTCGTCGAGGCGTCCGATCATGGCGTTGAGGGTGAGTGCGAGGCGGCGCAGTTCGTCGTCGGCCTCCGGGACCGGGAGGCGTTCGCCGGCACTGCGCGCGGAGATCATGGCCGCGCGGTCGCGCATCCGCTCGATCGGTCGCAGTCCCGCCCCTGCGACGACGTAGCCGAGTCCGCCCGCCACGGCCAGAGCGAGCGGTCCGGCGATCAGCAGCTGGGTGCGCAGGGTCATGAGTGCCTCGTCCACGTCCTGTCGCGACGTACCCACGACCAGGTAGCCGTCCTCGACCGGCCTGACCAGAATCACGAGCCGCTCCCGCTCCGGCTCCTGCCGCCCCGCGGCCGCGGCGTCGTCGTCCAGGACCGTGACGGTGCGCTCGCCCCAGCCCGTCTTCGTCCGGCCGGATGCCTGGAGCTCCGCGACATCGACAAGCGGGTCCCCGACAAGCCTCGAGGACGCCCGTACGCCACCCCGTTCCGTCAGGACCTGGGCATGGACCTCGCCGCTGAGGGCCGAGACGGCTTCCATCCGGTCGCGCCCCGACGCCGACTC
This sequence comes from Nocardioides sp. NPDC087217, assembly GCF_044744805.1. Taxonomy (NCBI): domain Bacteria; kingdom Bacillati; phylum Actinomycetota; class Actinomycetes; order Propionibacteriales; family Nocardioidaceae; genus Nocardioides; species Nocardioides sp. NPDC087217. Next base: position 95,553 of record NZ_JBIUZB010000003.1, on the reverse strand, counting down.
GAGCCGGTCCGCCTCGGCTCCCACCGAGTCCCGGAGGCGATCCTCCAGTGCGTCGCTCACCCGCACCTGGACCGCAATGCCGAGGATCAGGACCGCGACGCCCGTCGCTGCCAGGTAGGCGAGCGCGACCCGGGTGCGCAACGGCCACCGCGCCGGCGACCAGGCCGTCACGACGTCTCCGCGGTGAGTCGGTAGCCCACGCCACGTACGGTCTGCAGGGTGCTCACACCGAAGGGCCGGTCGATCTTCGACCGCAGATAGCGCACGTAGACGTCGACGACGTTGGAGGTGACGTCGTGGTGGTCGCCCCACGCCAGGGCGAGCAGCTGCTCGCGCGTGAGCACCTGGTCGCAGCGGCGCATGAGGGCCTCCAGGAGGGTGAGCTCCCGGGTCGACAGCGACAGCTCGGTCGGCCCACGCCAGACCCGCCTCGCCGCCGGGTCCATCCGGAGGCTTCCGACCTCCAGCGCGACCGGTCTCGGCACCGGGCCGCGGCGGGCGAGAGCGCGCATCCGGGCCAGCAGCTCCTGGAAGGCGAACGGCTTGGCCAGGTAGTCGTCGGCACCACTGTCCAGCCCCGCGATGCGGTCGGCGACCGCCGTGCGCGCGGTCAGCATCAGGATCGGGGTCCACACCCGCGCGGCCCGCAGCCGGCGACAGACCTCGAACCCGTCGATGTCGGGCAGCATGACGTCCAGCAGCACGACGTCGTACTCGCCCCCACGAGCCGAGGCGAGCGCCTGCGCGCCGGTGCCGACCGAGTCGACCACGCCGCCGCGCTCGGTGAGCCCACGGGCGACGAGCGCGGCGAGCTTCGCCTCGTCCTCGACCAGCAGCACCCGCACGTGCTCATGCTAGGCGCGCAGATGAGTGCCGGATGAGAGACTCATCGGCTCCTCATCCGGCGGCCGTAGCGTCGGTGACGTGAACATGAAACCGAACCACAAGCGCATCGCCGCGGCCACCGCGGTCGCGGCCTTGGTCACCGCCGGAACCGTCGGCGCCGCACGTGCCCTCTCCGGCGACGACGACGCCCGCGACCGACCCATCCCGGCCTCCGAGCTCGAGCGGGCCGAGCGGGCCGCACTGGCGGAGACCGGCGGCGGCACCGTCACCGGGACCGAGGTCGATGACGAGGAGAGCACGTACGAGGTCGAGGTGACCCTCGACGGCGGCAACCAGGTCGACGTCCAGCTCGACGAGGACTTCCAGGTCGTCGGCACCGAGGGTGACGACGACTCCGGCTCCGACGACTGACCAGAGGTCGTACGATGCCTCGCCTCGCCGTCGCCCTCGTCTGCTGTCTCCTGGTGGCCAACGGCTGCGGCACCCGGGGCGATGGGCTCCCACAGGCCGACGAGCCCGTCGACCTCGACCCTGCCGCGTTCACCGCGGAGGTCACGAACCCGTGGTTCCCGCTCGGTCCGGGAACTCGCTGGACCTACCGCGAGACGACCGAGGACGGTGAGGTCGTCGAGGTCGTCGTCACCGCCACCTCGGTGACCCGCGAGATCGCCAACGACATCACCGCCCGGGTCGTACGCGACACCGTCACCCTCGACGGCGAGATCATCGAGGACACTCTCGACTGGTACGCCCAGGACGAGGCCGGCACGGTCTGGTATCTCGGCGAGGACACCGCGGAGTTCGAGGACGGCACCCTCACCACCCGCGAGGGATCCTTCGAGGCCGGCGTGGACGCCGCCCAGGCGGGAGTCATCATGCCCGCCTCGCCCGATGTCGGGATGACGTACCGGCAGGAGTTCTACGAAGGCGAGGCCGAGGACAACGGCGAGGTTCTCGCGCTCGGCCAGCAGGTCGCCGTCCCCGCCGGGGCGTACGACGACCTGGTGAAGACCGCCGACACGACCCCGCTCGAACCCGACGTGCTGGAGCACAAGTTCTACGCACGAGGCGTCGGTCTGGTGCTCACGATCGACAAGGACGCCGGCGGTCGTGAGGAGCTGCTCTCGGTCACGCAGGTCTCCCCGGCGCAGGCCCGCCGCGCAGGAGAAGCACAGCTGGGTGAGCCTTACTGAGCGTCACAGGGCGATCTCCGGTCGCACCCGCTTGGGCGTCCAGACCCGCTGCCGGCGGGCTCCGTAGCTGGTCAGCAGCAGTGCGCCGACGAGGAACGCGGCCAGGACGAGGGCGTCGGCGACGACCCGCCCCGAGAGCCCCCCGTACATCAGCTGGCGAAGCCCGTCGACGGCGTAGCTCATCGGCAGTACGTGGTGGAGCGGGTGCAGCGGCCCGGGAATGGTCTGCCAGGGGAACGTGCCCCCGGCGGTCACGAGCTGGACGACCATCAGGACCAGGCCGAGGAACTGGCCAGGCGCGCCGAGGAGAGCGTTGAGCATGTGCACGATCGCGATGAAGGTCGCGGAGGTGAGCAGCAGGAATCCCAACGTGCCGAGCCAGTTCACCGGGGTGATGTCCACTGCGAGACCGACGACCACGAGCACGACAACCATCTGCGCGACGCCGATGAGCGCCGGGGTGAGCCAGCCCCCGAGGGCGACCCGCAGCGGGGTCTGGTTGGCAGCCAGTGCGCGGGTCGAGATCGGCCGGACGAGCAGGAAGAGGACGTACCCGCCGATCCATGCACCCAGAGCGAGGAAGAACGGTGCCAGCCCGGCGCCGTAGGAGGACGCCTTCGCCTCGGAGACCGAGTCGATGGCGACCGGGTCGGCGATCGTCGAGGCGATCCGGTCGCGCAGCTCCTCGTTGGTGGCGGGTGCCTGCGCGGCGCCGTCCTGCAGCCCCTTCTTCAGGTCGCCGGCGCCGGTGGCGAGCTGGGCGGCACCATCGCGCAGCTTGGTCGCTCCGGTGCTGAGCTCGCCGGCGCCGTCGGCCGCCGAGGAGATCCCGGAGACCAGATCCGGCATCGCGGAAGCCAGCTGCTCGTTGCCGTCTGCCACCTGGTCGGCACCGGTGGCGAGCTGGTCGAGCTGGCCGGAGACGTCGCCGACGCGCTGGTCGACGCGGTCGAGCGGAGCGGAGCCGCGGTCGTAGACGGCCAGCACCTCGGCTCGCTGCTGCTCATCGAGCCCCTGCGCCTGGAGCCGGGCATCGAGGTCGTCCCGGTTCGACTCGTAGGCGGCGACGGCGTCGTCGACGGCGGTCGCGGCCCGCTGCCCGGTGGCGGCGATCTCGCCGTTGGCGTCGGCGACCTTGCGAGCACCGGTGGCGAGCTCGCGCGTCTTGCTGGGCAGGTCTGCGACCTTGCCCTCGATGGTGTTCAGGCCGTTCTCGAGATCGCCGGCTCCGGTGGCCAGCTTCCCGGCTCCGTCGCGCAGCGTGCCCGCGCCCTTCTCCAGCTTCGCGGCGCCATCGGCGGCCTTCACCAGACCCGAGCGGAGGTCGGAGATGCCGAGCAGGAAGTTGGCCGCGGCCTGCTCGGAGACCTCACTGGCGATGGCGTCGCGGACCTTGTCGGTCACGTTGGTCGCGATCGTGGTGGACAGGTAGGAGTTGGCGTCGTTGGTGATGACCTGGATCTGCGCCTGCTTCGGGTCGAGCCGCTCCGCGCCGGTCAGCGTCCGGGAGAACCCCTCCGGGATCCGCAGGGCGAAGTAGTAGTCGCCCTCCCGGATGTCCTTCTCCGCCGTGGCCGCGGAGACCTCCGACCAGTCGAAGTCGCCCGACTTCAAGAGCTTGTCGGCGACATCGCGCCCCGCGACGATCTTTGTGCCGTCGGTCGTGGTGGCGCCGGTGTCCTCCACGATGAGCGCTGCCGGGAGCTCGTCGAAGTGAGCGTACGGATCGTGGTTGGCGTAGAGGTAGAGCCCGGCGTAGAGCGTGGGGACGAGGACGAGCGCCACGATGACGAGCTTCGCCAGCCGCCCGGCCGTGATCCTGCGTAGCTCGGTCAGGGCGATACGCAGCGAGTTCATGCTTCCTCCGTCGGACCGATGGTGAACGTACGCACGCCAGCGGGGATGGTGACCGCACGACTCGCGGTGACCAGGACGCCGGGCCGGCTCTCGGAGTCGGCGAGGTCGTTGGCGATGTCGAGCCATTGCGCGACCGGCAGGCCGAGGCGCTCGGGGTAGGTGAGGACGAGGAAGCGGGTCCCGGGCCGCAGCAGCGCCATCCGCGCGAGGATCTCCAGGCGCGGCACCGGCGGGACCGCCTCCGTGGTGATGCCGGTCGCGAGGTCGTACTCACCCAGCCAGCCGTCGATGGCTGCCGCACTCGGCTTCTGCTTCGCCATGGCGAGCTCCTCGCCGAGGATCGTACGGAACGGCACCATCTCATCGGGCTCGGAGACTCCCGGCACGTCGACCAGCGCCACTGCGGCCTGCAGGACCCGCGGCGACGCGTCACCGTCCAGCTCCACCCTGCCCGCGTCCAGCCGGAGCCGCCCGGCGAGCGCCAGGGCCAGAGACGTGTGCCCACCTCCCGGCGGGCCGACAGCCACCGCGACCTCTCCCCCGCGCAGCGTCAACGACGTGGTCGGGAGCAGATCCCGAGCCCCCTGCCGAACACGTACGCCGAGGGCTCGCAGCCTCGTCATCTCCTCGTCGACCGCGTCCTCGCTCATGACCAAACCCTGTCACCAAATGTCGGCAAAGACCGTCAGGCACAACGATCCCGCCGCAGCCGCACCGAGAACGTCGTACCGTGATTTCAGCCGTACGACCGACGTGAACGGAGGCTCCCGCGATGCCCGATACCGACGTGGTCGTGGTGGGAGCCGGTCTGGCCGGCCTGAGTGCGGCCGACAAGCTCACCGCTGCTGGGAAGTCCGTCGTGGTGCTGGAGGCACGGGACCGGGTCGGCGGTCGCACCGAGGGCGGAGTCGTCGAGGGGCACCCGATCGAGCTCGGCGGCACGTGGATCGGGGAGGGTCACACCGAGATGTACCGGCTCGTCGACGAGCTGGGCCTGAAGACCTTCCCGACCTGGAACGACGCGGGAGAGCTGCTCATCGACCTCGGCGGCAAGCAGTCCCGGCTCGGTCCGCAGAAGGGCGCCACGCCCAAGTTCAACCCGATCGCCCTCGCCGACCTCGCCCAGGGCCTGGCCCGCTACGAGAGGCTCGCGCGCACCATCGACGTCGAGCGTCCGTGGGCTCACCCCAAGGCCACGCTGCTGGACGGACAGACCTTCGAGTCATGGATCCGTCGCAACCTGAGGACGCCCACCGGTCGTTCCTACTTCCGCGTGCTGACCGAGGCCCTCTACTCGGCCGACGCCTCCGACCTCTCCCTGCTGCACACGCTCTTCTACACGATCAGCAACGGCGATCTCGAGACCCTCGCCTCCACCGACAGCGGCGCCCAGAAGGACCGCGTCGTCGGTGGATCGGTGCTGGTCTCACAGCGCCTCGCCGAAGGCCAGGACGTACGGTTCAGGTCGCCCGTGGCCCGGATCGTCCAGACCGGCGAGAGTGCCAGCGCCATCACCCGCGATGGCGAGAGCCACACGGCGCGACATGTCCTAGTCACCCTGCCTCCGACCCTCGCCGGGCGGCTCGACTACGACCCGATCCTTCCCGCCGGCCGCGACCAGCTCACGCAGCGGGTTCCGGCCGGGACGGTCGTGAAGTGCTTCGCGGCGTACCCGAAGCCGTTCTGGCGCGAGCAGGGGCTCAACGGCCAGGCGATGTCCGACCTCGGCCCGGTCAAGATCACCTTCGACGTCTCCCCTCCCGGCGCGGAGGTCGGCATCCTGATCGGCTTCGTCGAGGCCGGCGAGGCCCGCAGCTGGCAGCGTCTTCCCGACGGGGAGCGTCGCCGCGGCGTCATCGACTGCTTCGTGCGCTACTTCGGGAGCGGGGCAGCCACACCGATCTCGTACGTCGAGAAGGACTGGAGCGCCGAGGAGTTCACCCGCGGCTGCTACGGCGCCGGCTTCGGTCCCGGCGTCTGGACGAACTACGGACCGATCCTGCGAGAACCCGTCGGACGGATCCACTGGGCCGGGGCCGAGTACGCCACCGAGTGGAGCGGCTACATGGAGGGAGCCGTTCGCTCGGGTCTACGGACCGCCGAGGAGATCCTCGCCGCACCGGCCTGACCACAAGGCCTGTCAGGACTCGAGGAGCTGCTTGAGCTCGGCCAGGTCCTTGGTCGTCGCCCGCCGCATCGCCCGCTCCATGACCGGCGCAGCGACCCGAGAGAAACCGGACGGGTTGCCGCGGTTGCGCAGCGTCATCCGGGTGCCGCCCTCCCCCGCCGGCTCCCAGGTATAGGTCGTCTCCATCGGGAACGGTCCGTCGGCCGTACGCATCACGAGCCGCTCCCCCGGCACCCACTCGACCACCTCGTAGGTGTAGGCCAGCCGGCGCCCCAGGAACTGCGCGACGAAGTCCATCCTCGACCCGACCCGCACCGGCGGATCGGTGCGCCAGTCGACCGAGCGGATGTTGGCGTACCAGGTCGGGGCGTTGCTCGGATCTCCGGCGTACGCGGACACCTCGGCCGGCGATCGCCGGATCGTCGTCTCCACCAGCACGTCCACGCTCATGGCCCCATCGTCCTCCGAGATCGGGCCGTTGTCGTCCACCGCGGTCGGCGCCTGGGCGTTGAGCATTGTTCGTCCTGAAGACGACTCGGCCAGGGTCCCGATCTCTAGCGTATGTCGCGCACATTTCCATCTGCCGAGACTCCAGAAGGACTCCACCATGGATCGTCGCAACTTCCTACGTGCCGCCGTTGTCGGCGCTGGAACCGTCGCCTTCGGGTTCAGCGTCACTCGTCCCGCCATCGCCTACCCGGCCAAGACCGGACCGAGCCCCTATGGCGCTCTCCTGGCCGCCGACGCCAACGGCATCATGCTGCCCCAAGGGTTCACCAGCCGGGTGGTCGCCCGCTCGACCAGGACCGTCGCGAACACCGGGTACACCTGGCACAGCGCCCCGGACGGTGGCGTCTGCTTCGCCGACGGAACCGGCTGGATCTACGTCTCCAACTCGGAGATGAGCAGCGGCGCGGGTGGCGTGAGCGCCCTCAAGTTCGACAGCAACGCCAACATCACCAGCGCCTACCGCATCCTCGGCAACACCACCCGGAACTGCGCGGGCGGACCGACGCCGTGGAACACCTGGATCTCGTGCGAGGAGCACGACACGGGCTACAGCTGGGAGACCGACCCGTGGGGCGTCAAGCCCGCTGCCCGTCGTGCCGCGATGGGCCGGTTCACACACGAGGCCGCTGCCTGCGACCCGGTCCGCAAGGTGGTCTACCAGACCGAGGACAAGAGCGACGGTGGCTTCTACCGCTTCGTCCCGACCACCTGGGGAGACCTGTCCGCCGGGAAGCTGCAGGTGCTCACCACGAACCTCACCTGGGCCGATGTCCCCGACCCGGACGGCTCACCGACGCCCACGCGCGACCAGGTGTCGAACATGAAGCTGTTCAACGGCGGTGAAGGCGCCTACTACCGCAACGACATCTGCTACTTCACCACCAAGGGCGACAACAAGGTGTGGGCCTACAACGCGGCCGCCAACACCCTCGACGTCGTCTACGACGACAACCTGACCAGCAACCCGCCGCTCACCGGCGTCGACAACATCACCGGCGCCTCGGCGGGAGACCTGTACGTCGCCGAGGACGGCGGCAACATGGAGATCTGCATCATCACTCCCGACGACGTCGTGGCGCCGTTCCTCCGGGTCACCGGGCAGAGCTCGTCAGAGCTGTGCGGCGTGGCGTTCAACCCGGCCGGCAACCGCATGTACTTCTCCTCCCAGCGAGGCACCAGCGGTTCGTCCAGCGGCGGCATCACCTACGAGATCAGCGGGCCCTTTCGCTCGTAGCCGGCTGAACCACATGTGACCTCTGAAAAGATCCCCGGACGCGGCAACCCTTTGCAGGGTCTGTGACCACTAGGGGGCGGATCCAGGCCACGCCGTTGCCTGGATCCGCCTTCCTTCGGTGAAAGACATGCAAGGAGTACATCCCCCATGGACAACCCCACCAACCGCGCGCGCCGCGGGCGTTACCGCAGGCGATGGATCGCCACCGGTCTGTTGGTCGGCGTACCCGCCATCGTCGTGCCGTCAGTCCTGTTCGCGCAGGAGGCCGACCAGCCGACTCCCGCGCGCAGCGGCAGGGTGCTCGACCCCAACAGCTCCTCCACGCCCGACGGCGCCCGTATCCAGCAGTCGACCGACCAGCACACCGCGAATCAGCAGCAGAATCTGGTGAAGTCGGCCCAGCCCCAGGCGGCCGCGTCCGGACCGTACAAGTGGAAGAACGCGCAGGTGGTTGGCGGCGGTTACGTCACCGGCCTGGTGTTCAACCAGCGCGAGAAGGGCCTGCTGTACGCGCGCACCGACATGGGTGGCGCCTACCGCTGGAACGCGGCGGCCGAGCGGTGGGTCCCGCTGACCGACTGGCTCGGCGAGAAGGACTGGAACCTGCTGGGCATCGACTCGATCGCCACCGACCCCGTCGCCCCCAAGCGGCTCTACCTCATGGCGGGCACCTACACCAACGACTGGGCGGGCAACGGCGCGATCCTGCGCTCCACGGACCGGGGCCGCACCTTCAAGCGCACCGATCTGCCGTTCAAGGTGGGCGCAAACGAGCACGGCCGCGGGACGGGCGAACGGCTCGTGGTCGACCCGGCCAACCACGGCACCCTGCTGCTGGGCAGCCGCAAGAACGGCCTATGGCGCAGCACCGACTACGGCGTGACATGGCGCCAGGTCTCCTCGTTCCCCATCAAGAACGGCGCGAGCAGCGGCGCGGGCATCTCCTTCGTGACGTACGGCAAGGCCGGCAGCAAGACGATCTACGTCGGTGTCGGCGACTCGTCGACCTCCCTGTACCGCTCCACCGACAGCGGCCGCACCTGGCAGGCCGTGACTGGGCAGCCCACCGGCCAGATGCCGCAGCACGGTGTCGTCTCCGGTGACGGCTCGCTGTACCTGACCTACAGCAACAGCACGGGGCCAATGGACGCGACGGCGGGCTCGGTGTGGAAGTACACGCCGAAGGGCGGGGCGTGGAAGAACATCTCCCCATCCCAGGGCAGCTACGGGTTCTCCGGTCTGGCCGTCGACCCGCGCAAGCCCTCCACGGTGATGGTCACCACCCTCGACCGCTGGTGGCCCGAGGACGAGATCTACCGCAGCACCGACGGCGGCGGGCACTGGAAGGCGCTGGCCGACAAGTCCAAGCGCAGCGCCTCCGGCGCTCCGTACGTCGGCACCCACACCGGGCACTGGATGACCGCACTGGCCATCGACCCCTTCAACTCCGGGCACGTGCTGTACGGCACCGGCAACGGCATCTGGCGCAGCAAGGACGCGAACGCCTCCGACAGCGGCGGTACCAGCCACTGGACCGTGGGAGCCCGAGGGCTGGAGGAGACCTCGCTGCTGGACGCGATCGCGCCTCCCGGCGGCGCCACCGTCATCACCGCCATGGGCGACCAGGGCGGCTTCCGCCACGGCTCCCTGACCAAGGTGCCCTCGGGTCGGCTGTCGAACCCGATGATGACCAACAGCACCGACATCGACTTCGCCCAGTCCAAGCCCTCGACGATGGTCCGGGTCGGCCATGGCGGCGATCAGGACGGCGCCTATTCCACCGACGGCGGCAGCACCTGGAACGGCTTCAAGGCGGAACCGGTTGCCGACGCCAACGATGGCCGTGTCGCGCTCGCGGCGGACGGCTCCACCATCGTCTGGACCGAGGCCGGCCAGGCCCCGTACCGCTCGACCGACAAGGGGTCCAGCTGGTCGAGGGTCAGCGGCCTGGGCACCGACGCCGTGGTCGTCGCCGACCGCTCCTCGGCCAAGACCTTCTACTCACTGTCCGGCGGCACGCTCTACGCCAGCACCGACGGCGGCGCGACCTTCACCGCCCGCGCCACCAACCTGCCCTCCGGCCGGCTCACGGCCGTGCCCGGCGTCTCCGGAGACCTGTGGATCGCCGGCAGTGACAAGGGTCTGCTGCACTCCACCGACGGCGGCCGGAACTTCAGCACGCTCAAGTCGGTGCAGTCCGCCTCCGCCCTCGGCTTCGGCAAGGCCAAGCCGGGCACCGGCTACCAGGCCCTGTACCTGATCGGCACCGTCGAGGACGTCACCGGAGTCTTCCGCTCCACCGACGAGGGCGCCACCTGGCTCCGCGTCAACGACAAGGCCCACCAGTGGGGCGCCATCGGCAGCGTCGGCGTCATCACCGGCGATCCCGACACCTATGGCCGCGTCTACATCGGCACCAACGGACGCGGCCTACAGTACGGCGCCCCGTCCTGACCCCACACCCCATCGAGTCCCGGGTCGGCCTGTCAGCAGGCCGACCCGGGACTTGGGCAATGGGCGGCAACCTTTTCGGCTCCGGCGGCAACTGCGCTGTGGAACATCGACTCGATCTACCGAACGGATGGACATGAGGACAACGAATCACGGCCCGGCGCAGCCGCTTCGCAAGCGCCGGCTGGCCATCGGCAATCCGCTGACGCTGCTGGCCGTCAGTGTTGTGGTCTGTCTGACCGCCGTGCTCCTCGTCGGGGGCAGCACGGACGCCTGGCGTGCCACCGACGAGTCCGCCACGGCTTCACAGGCCAGCGGCCCCGCCGATTCCGACTCTCCGACCGCGGCGCCCGACGCCACGATCGCATCGAGTCAGCCGCCGGTCACGAGCCCGTCCCCATCGCCCCGCCGTACCCGAAAGCCGTCGCCCGCCAGCAAGCCGCGCACACCTTCGAGCACCCTACGCACAAGCTCCGCGGAGTCCACCGGGTCGTTGGCCGGGCGGATCAAGCCCGGCATCCGTTACCGGGGCGTCGCGACCGCCTACGAGGCGGGGGACGGGAACGGGGCCTGCCTCTACGGCCCGTCCGACGACCTCATGGTCGCAGCGATGAACCACACCGACTACGAATCGGCCAAGGCATGCGGGGCGTACGTGCGGGTCCGCGCCGCCAACGGGGCTGCCATCACGGTGCGGATCGTCAACGAGTGCCCGTTGCCCTGCGAACCCGGGCAGCTCGACCTCAGCCAACAGGCGTTCGCCAGACTCGCCGACCTCTCCGTCGGCCGGCTCCCGATCACCTGGAAACTGCTGAGCCCCGCCGAGTCCGGCACCATCTCGATCCGGTACAAGGGTGGGTCCAGTCAGTGGTGGTGCGGTATCCAGGCGATCGGCCACCGCAACCCGTTGGCCACGCTCGAGGTGCGGACCGCCAACGGATGGCGCAAGCTGCACCGCACCGACTACAACTACTTCCTCGCCGAGGACGGCAACGGATGCGGCAGAGCGATCAGGATCACCGACATCTACGGTGAGCGGCTGACCATCGGCGGGATCGCCCTCGAACCGGACGTCGCGCAGCCGACCCGGGTCCAGTTCGCCCGGCACTGACCGTGCCGTCCGTCCATCGTCAGGACCCCGTCCACGGACGATCTCCGTCCGGCTGCGGGGTGAGGGGCGCTGCTACCCTCAGGCCGATTGTTAACGCGCACATCGCAGGGAGAGGGCAACCGCGGGAGATGCTCGCCTACGACGCGTCCGCAGAGTTCCACGACTTCTTCGAACGCCACTACGCCGAACTGGCCCGTCTTGCCCACCTCCTGACCGGCGAGAAGGATGCGGCGGACGACCTCGCTGCCGATGCGCTGGTCGCCCTGTGGCAGCGCTGGGACCGGCTGCGGGCAGCACAACACCCGGTCGCCTACGCCCGCGGCGTGGTGGCCAATCTCGCGCGGGAACGGATCCGGAGACGGGTACGCGAGCGACGGCGAGTAGCGCTGTTCTGGTCCCTCGGCACGGAACAGGTGGACGGGCCGGACGTTGCGGCTGTGCTGGACGTCCGAGCCGCGCTCACCCGGCTGCCGTTCCGCAAACGGGCGTGCGTGGTCATGCGCCACGCCCTCGATCTGTCGGAGAAAGACACCGCCGCTGCGCTGGGCATCTCGGTCGGTACGGTGAAGAGCCAGACCTCGAAGGGGATGGCCGAGCTGGAACGGATACTCGCCCCGAAGACGGTCGGCGACCTGGCTGCAGGAGGGAGGAACCGGTGAACGACGAGATCAGCCGACGGCTGCGAGAGGCCGCCGAGGCTCACGAGCCCAGCCGCGCAAGGATCCTGGCGCGCGTGGAGCGCGGCATGGCCGACCCCAGCGTCCGGCACCGCACACCTTCGATCGCCAGGTCATGGCCCCGGGCGGCGATCGTCGGAATCGTCGCTGCTGCCACCCTGGCGACCGGTGGTCTCGCTGTCGCTGCCGCCATCGGCGGAGCTCCGTTGCTGCCGGCCACAGCACCCGCTCCCACGGTCCCGTCCCCGACGGTCACGCCCCCGACCGTCACGCCCAGTCCGACGCCGTCCTCCGGCACCACCACCACTACCGGTCCGGCCCCCGCACCATCCCCTGCCCCCACCTGGGGCAGCGCGCACCCGACTCCGCCCGACGACAGCCGGGTCGAGGACGGACCGATGTGGTCCGAAGGCTCGCTGGACCCCCACAGCACGATCTACTGGGGTCAGAGCAACCTGACCCTCAAGACCACCAAGCCGCTCACCTCAGTCACCGTGGAGCTGCGCATCGCCCAGACCGGCGACGTGCGTAACACCGGCAGCTGGCAGACCGGACCGGACGACGACTTCACCGTCACCGTTCAGGAGTCCGACGGTGCGCTGCTCTACCGCTGGACCCTCAAGCCGGGCCGCACCGTGCCGGCCGGACAGCACGAGTTCGCCAGTCAGTACAACCACGCGACCGGCGTCCGCGCTGTCAAGCACGACAGCTACCACGTCGACGCCCAGACCTCAGGCCGTTCCACCTCAGTCTGGGGAGGGTTCGCCCCGACCCGGTGAGGACGGTCCCGCTGAAATACAACAAGACCCGGACCATCTGGTCCGGGTCTTGTCTCGGAGTAGCGGGGACAGGATTTGAACCTGTGACCTCTGGGTTATGAGCCCAGCGAGCTACCGAGCTGCTCCACCCCGCGTCGCAAGAACAACACTACCCGCGAACCGACCCGAACCCCAATCTGGGGCGCCCGGGTCTCGCCGAGCCCGACAACCAGGGCTACGGATGAGCAGACGCGGATCGAGCCTGAAATCACGAAGGCCCGGACCTTTCGGTCCGGGCCTTCGTCTTGGAGTAGCGGGGACAGGATTTGAACCTGTGACCTCTGGGTTATGAGCCCAGCGAGCTACCGAGCTGCTCCACCCCGCGTCGCAAGAAGAACATTACACGCGAGGGGAAACGAACCCCTAATCGGAGGTGTCCCTCAGCCCCCGGAGATGAGCTCGGCGGCCTGGTCGACCTTGTCCTGGGCCTCGGCGATGAGGCGCTCGCGCTCGGCGTAGTCGCCGGACTTGCCGGCCTCGTCGGCCTGGGCGAACAGGGCACGCGCGTCCTCGAGGAGCTGGCCGACCTCGCCCGGTGAGTCACCGGATGGAGGCGGGGTGGTCTCGGCCGGTTCCTCGTCGGGATCGGAGGCCGTCGGAGGCCTCGGCTCGGCACCGGTGAGCGCGACCTCGAGGGCGTCGCTCAGCGTCGAGCCGTAGCCGACCCGTCCGTCGTAGGAGACCAGCACGAAGGCCAGCTGGGCATAGCCCGAGGTCGAGGCGGTCGCCCGGCGGGCGTAGATCGGCTCGACGTACAGGATGCCGTTCTTCGCCGTCGGATAGGTGATGACCTGGCCCCACACCGGCGCTGAGCCGGAGCGGTTGAACGAGGCGACCTCGTCGGCGATCGCCTTGTCCGTACGGAACTCGTTGGAGACCATGCCCGGACCCTGGGTGTCGTCAGGGAAGCCGGTGGTGATCCGGATCTTCCCGTAGTTCTCCGAGGTGGCATCCGAGTCCACCGACATCATCGCCGCCAGGTTGGGACGGTTGTAGGGCACGAAGGCGGAGGTCAGCGACCAGCGTGCGGTGCCGGAGCCGTCGTCGAGGAACATCCGGTAGGGCGTCTGCTGGTGGTTGTCGTCGTTCGGGTCCTCGGGCACGGCCCAGCGCTCGTTGCCGGAGAAGAAGACGTCCGGGTCGGAGACGTGGTAGCGCGCCAGCTGGTAGCGCTGAACCTTGTAGAGGTCCTCGGGATAGCGAAGGTGCTCCATCAGCTCCTTCGGGACCGACGACTTCGGCATCACGGTGCCGGGGAAGGCCGCCTCCCACGTCTGCAGGATCGGGTCCGACTCGTCCCACTCGTAGAGGGTGACCGTGCCGTCGTACGCATCCACGGTCGCCTTCACCGCGTTGCGCATGTAGTTGATCTCGTCGGTCGGCAGCGTCTGCACCCCGGTCGAGGTCTGGGTGGCGTCGTCGGTCATCGAGGCGAACGAGTCACGCGCGGCCTGCGGGTAGCGGTCGGTGGTCGTGTAGCCGTCGACCACCCACTGGATCCGCCCGCCGACGACGACCGGGTAGACGTCGTCGTCGAGGGTCAGCCAGGGCGCGACCTTCTGCACCCGCTCCTTCGGAGAGCGGTCGTAGAGGATCTCGGAGTTCTCGTTCACGCGCGAGGAGAGCAGGAAGTTCGTGGAGCCGAACTGGATGGCGTACATCAGCTGCCGGAAGTTGGAGCCGATCGGGACACCGCCGGCACCCTCGTACGTCGTCCTGGTCTCGCCGTCCTCGGAGTTGTAGTCGAGCTCGACCGGGTTGCCCTTGCCGGCCTTGCCGACGATCGAGTACTCCGGCGAGTCCTCGCCGAAGTAGACCTTGTCCTGGAACTTGCCCTGGCCGGAGGTCAGGTCGTGCTGGCCGGTGCGGTCGCCCTCGGCCCACTGCATCTGGTTCGACTCGGTCTTGTCGTCGGCGCCGCGCATGTTGGCGTAGGAGGCGATCACGCCGTTGGAGTGGGTGTAGACCGTGTGCAGGTTGGTCCAGGTGCGGTCGGAGTCGGAGATGCCGGCCTGGTTGAGCTCGCGTACGCCGAGCACGACCGCCCGCTCCTTGCCGCCGACCTCGTAGGTGGAGATGTCCAGCGGCTCGTGCACCGAGTAGTAGGAGCGTCCCTGCTGGACCTGCTCGAACTCGCGGTGGACCACCGCGGGGTCGACGATCGGCAGCGAGGACGCGGTCTCGTCGAGCTGCTCGGGCGAGGCGCCGTCGGCCTCCGCCTGCGAGGTGTACTCCGTCACCTCGAGGTCGTCCTTGGCGATGCCGTAGGCGTCCTGGGTGGCCTTGATGTTGGCCGCCAGGTAGGGCTTCTCCTTGTCCTGCTCGCTCGGCCGGACCTGGAAGCCCTGCACGACCGCGGGCCAGATCATCCCGATCAGCAGCACCGAGATCGCGAACAGCGAGATCGCGATCGAGGGCAGCTGCCAGTTGCGCCGCCACATGTTGAGGATGAACAGCACGCCACAGATCACCGCGATCCCGAGCAGGATCTGGTTGGCCGGAAGCACCGCGTGCTCGTCGGTGTAGGTCATCCCGTCCAGGCGAGGCCCGGAGCCGTTGACCAGGTCGTAGCGGTCGACCCAGTAGTCGAGCCCTTTGACCAACAGGATGAGCCCGAGCATGGCGCTGAGCTGGATCTGCGCGGAGCGGGTGAACCGGTCGCGCTGCGCGGTGAGCCGGATGCCGCCGTAGACGTAGTGCACGAGCATCGCGCCGATCGTGCCGAGGATCAGCCCGGTCAGCGCGAAGTTGACCAGGTAGTGCCACCACGGCAGGTCGAAGACGTAGAAGCCGATGTCCTTGCCGAAGAACTCATCGGTCTTGTCGAAGTCGCGCCCGTGGCGCCACATCAGATACGTACGCCACTGGCCGGCGCCCGAGAAGCCGGCGAAGATCCCGGAGACGCCCGCGATGCCGATCAGCAGCCAGGTGCGGATCGGGGCGATCGCGTCGCGGTAGCGGTCCAGGCCACCGATGTCGTCGGCCGGGTGGAAGTAGGGACGGGTGCGGTAGGCGAGCGCCGCAGGCAGCCCGATCATGATCGCCATCAGCACGAAGAAGATGACGAACAGTGCCGTACGCGTCCAGAAGACGGTGCCGAAGACGCTGCTGAAGTCGATCGCGTCGTACCACAGCGCGTCGGTGTAGATCGCCGCGAAGGCGCTGATGCCGAAGAAGAGCACGATGACCGAGACGGCCGCGATCGCCAGCCATCGGTTGCGGCCGGTGCTCTGTGTGCGCGCCGGCGCCTGCGCCGGGTCGTCGTCGTCAAATAGGCTCATGCTTCACCCTCGCTGTCGCCAATCTCCTCAAGCGGAGCCTCCTCAAGAGTGACACGCAGCAGTTCGAGGAGCTCGGGGACCAGGTCGACGCCGCCGATGACCGACTGGTCGTCGTCGTGCGCCTTCAACCGCAGAGCACAGTACGTGGCACCAGCACGTGTCGCGCCGGCCACGATGCGTACCTCTTGCCGGTCGGGGTGCGCCTTGGCGAACTCCGCGGCCGCCTCGGCGTCATCGGGGATCTTGCCGTCGGCGTCGGGCGGCAGCACGAGGCGCTCGACGACCGCCGCGCAGCCGGTGACCCCGGCGGGCCAGGCGGTCGTCTGGAGGACCTCCTCCAGCTGGGTCGTGACCGGCACCTGGTCCTGCTCGATCGGGGTCAGCGACCCGTCCTGATCGGGAGCGTCCAGGCCCATCATCGTGGCGAGCGCGGGCTCGGCCTCGACCAGCGCGGCGGTGTCGACCAGCGCGAAGAGCCTCGCCGGTCCGTCCCAGCCCTCGCCGGCGACGTGGGCCTCGATCTCGAGGACGGCAGCGGCCAGGGCGGGGTCGGTCTCCAGGTCGAGACCGCGGCTGAGCTCAGGCGTGGGCTCAGGGGTGTCGTTCACTTCGTGCTCCCACAGGTCGGCAGCTTGGCATTCGGGTCCTCGGTCCAGGTTTCGATCGCCTTGATGGCGTCGTCGAGAGTCTCCACACGGGTCAGGCGCATGTCACCGTTCTCGGCGCCCTCGACGTCTTGGCAGTTGCCGGCGGGCACCAGGAAGAGCTCGGCTCCGTCTGACGCCGCACCCGGGATCTTCTGCTGGATCCCGCCGATCGGGCCGACGTTGCCGTCACCGTCGATGGTGCCGGTGCCGGCGATCTTCTTCTCGCCGGTCAGCGCCCCCTCGGTGAGGGTGTCGTAGACCGAGAGCGCCATCATCAGTCCGGCGCTCGGTCCGCCGATGGCCGGGTCGAGGGTGATCTTGACGTCGTAGGGGAACTCGTAGGTCGCTCCCAGCGAGACGCCGATGAAGGCCTTGCCGTCCTTCTCGCCGGTCTTGATGGTCTCGGTGAGCGTCTTGCCCTTGCGCTCGACGGTCAGCTCGATCGTGTCACCGGGCTCGACCTTCTGCACCTCGGCGACGACCTCTTCGGGGGTGTCGACCGCCTTGTCGCCGACCTTGGTGACCACGTCGTCGGCCTTCAGCTTGCCGGCCGCCGGCGCGTCCTTGGTCACCTCGGCGACCGAGACCTCGTCGACGTCCTCACCGAGCTTGGTGAACGCCGCGGCGATCGCCGCGTCCTGGGCGCTGGCCATCTGCACCTGTCCGGCTTCGCGGTCGTCCTCGACGGTGCCCTGGTCGGGGTAGGCGACCTCGCGCGGGTAGACCGCCTCGGTGTCGCTCATCCATGCGCCGAGCAGGGTCCAGAGCCCGAGCCTTGCCTCGCGGGTGGTCTCGGAGACCGTGGTCATCCGCAGCTGTCCCTTGTCGCGGTAGCTCTTGTGGCCCTCGACCTGGACGATGTCCTTGCCGTCGAACTCGCCCAGGACGTTCACCGTCGGCCCGGGGCTGTAGATCGTGTAAGGCAGCGGAACGACCCAGGCGATCACGATCAGGGCAACCACGAGCGGCAGGGCGACCAGACCGGCCAGGGTGCGCTGTGTCATAGCGTCACCTTCTCATTCGGGACCAACTGCACCCTAAGAGGCATCGCGGTTGACGCGGACCGCGACTCCGGTCGACCTGTCGGGCGGCGGCTGAGGCGCTGCGTACCTTCTCGAGCGCTCGCGCGTCTTCTCCTTCTCGAGCGCGATCCCGAGGCGGCGTACGACCTCTTCGCGGTCCTGCTCGCGCCCCTCACGTCCGAGGAACGCGACCCAGGCCATCGCCAGCACGGTGATGACCGCAGACGGTACGAGCCAGAGCAGGATGTCCACGTACGCAGCCTATTTGGTGGACACAACGGCGCGCATCAGGGCGCGCCGACCCACTCGTCGGTGCCGTCGGTGAAGACCTGGTGCTTCCAGATCGGCACCTCGGCCTTGAGGGTGTCGATGAGGTCGCGGGAGGCGGCGAAGGCCTCACCACGGTGGCCGGAGGCGGTGGCCACGATGACGGCGATGTCGCCGATGTCGAGGTGGCCGGTGCGGTGGACGGCGGCGACACCCGCGACGCCGTGATCTGCGGCCACCTTCTCGGCGACATCCGCGAGGCGGGCGAGGGCACTCGGATGGGCCTGGTAGTCGAGGCCGGTGACCCCCTTGCCGCCGTCGTGGTCACGTACGCGGCCGACGAAGAGCGTCACCCCGCCGGAAGCGTCGTCGTCGAGTGCGGCCAGCACCTCGGTGACATCGAGAGGGGTCTCCCGGATGTCGAGAAGCTTGACGGCGCCATTCTTCGGTTCAGCCATGGGATCAGCCTAGTCCTTGCTGACAGCGGGCTTCCGTAACCGCGTAGGCTGGACACATGAGTCAGACCCCAGGTGGCCCCGACGAGCCGGAGGAGCCGGAGAACCCCTTCAAGGGCACGCCCTTTGAAGCGTTCTTCGGTGGTTTCCCCATCGGCGGCGTCGGCGGAGGCCCCGGCGGCATGCCTGACCTGAGCCAGATCTTCGGTCAGATCCAGTCGCTGCTACAGCCCTATGACGGCCCGCTGAACTGGGACGTCGCGATGGACCTCGCCCGCAAGGTCGCCGCGTCCACGCCCGACCCGACGCCTTCGCAGAAGCAGAAGGACGCGGTCGCCGACGCGATCCAGCTGGCCGACCACTGGCTGGAGGAGACGACGTCGTTCCCCTCCGGCGTGAAGTCCGCAACGGCCTGGTCGAAGGCCGAGTGGTTGGTCAACACCCTGGACGCGTGGAAGCCGCTGATCGAGCCGGTCGCGGCCTCGACCGCGGCCGCCATGAGCGGCCAGCTCCCCGAGGACATGAAGGCCCAGATGGGCCCGATGATCGGGTTCGTCGGCAAGGCGATGGGCGCGTTGTACGCGAACCAGGCCGGCACCGGCCTCGGTCACCTCGCCGGCGAGGTCATCTCCGTCTCCGACATCGGCATCCCGCTGACCGAGCCCGGTCAGGCGGCGTTGCTTCCGGTCAACGTCGAGCCCTTCGCCGAGGGGCTGGGCGTCAGCACCGACGACGTGCTGCTCTTCCTGGCCCTGCGCGAGGCCGCCCACCAGCGGCTCTTCGCCGGCGTGCCGTGGCTGCGTGACCACGTGGTCTCGGCCGTGACCGACTACGCACGCGGCGTCGAGCTCAACATGGAGGCCATGCAGCAGCGCATCGAGGAGCAGATGCGCGGCCTGGACCTCTCCGCCATGCAGGACCCGTCCCAGCTGCAGAACATGTTCGAGGAAGGCATGTTCGAGGTGCCGGACTCGCCCGCGCAGAAGGCAGCGCTGGAGCGGCTCGAGATCGTGCTGGCGCTCGTGGAGGGCTGGGTCGACGAGGTCGTCGCCCTGGCCACCGCCGAGAGGATGCCGGTGGCGGCGCAGCTGCAGGAGGCCGTACGCCGCCGCCGGGCAGCCGGCGGTCCGGCCGAGCAGACCTTCGCGACCCTGGTCGGCCTCGAGCTCCGGCCGCGACGGCTGCGCGACGCGGCTGCGCTGTGGGGCTCGCTGCGCACCCGGCAGGGCATCGAGGCCCGCGACGGCGTCTGGATGTCCCCGGCGCTGCTGCCCACCTCGGCCGACCTCGACGACCCGCTCGGCTTCCGTGAGGGCGCCGAGGCCCCCGACGTCGACTCGATCGACTTCGACGCGGAGCTCAAGAAGCTGCTCGGCGGAGACGCTGACGAGTGAGCTTGCACGCTGATGCGCTCGCGACGCTGCGGGCGTGGGAGGCGCCGTCTGCTCCGCAGGAGACCTTGCGGCAGCGCTACGTCTCCCATCTCGAGGCCGAGCCCACCGGGGTCTTCAAGTCGTGCGTCCCCGACCACCTGACAGCCTCGTGCGTGGTGCTCTCCGACGACGGTTCCGCGGTGTTGCTGACCCACCACCGCAAGGCGCAGCGCTGGTTCCAGTTCGGTGGTCACCTCGAGCAGGGCGACCCGACCCTATGGGCGGCCGCCGCCCGCGAGCTGCGTGAGGAGTCCGGAGTGCCGGACCTGGCGCCGCTGCCCGGGCTGGTGCAGCTCTCCGAGCACCCGGTCCCCTTCTGCGCTCCCTCCGGCGACGTCCACCACCTCGACGTACGCTTCATGGCCGTCGCTCCCGCCGGCGCGGTTCCGGCGGTGAGCGAGGAGTCGCTGGACGTACGTTGGTGGCCGGTCGACGCGATCCCCGAGCCGGAGGACAACCTGCTCGAGCTCATCAAGCTCGCCCAGGCTCGCCTCTAGCGCCGGCCTCCCGGGGTCGTGCCGAGCGCCGTGTGGGCGGTCGGACGGCGGCTGACGGCGAGCGCGGCGGGCGGTTCACCGGCGTACCTGACGACGTCGCGGGTCAGATGGCTCTGGTCGGCATAGCCGTGACGGGCGGCGACCTCGGCGACGGGCAGCGTGCCGAGGTCGGCGGCGGCGCGCTCGAAACGTACGACACCGGCAGCCGCCTTCGGGGTGAGCCCGACGGCGCGCTGGAAGCAGGTCGTGACGTACCGGTGACTCCATCCGGTCTCGGCCACGAGGTCCCGGATACGCACCTGACCTCCGGACTCGGTGATCCGGTCCCACAGCCACGACACCAGCTGGTCGGCCGGATCGCACGCCCGATCGCCGACCCGCGCGAGCAGCTCGGACTCGACCAGGTCGAGCCTCGGTCGCCAGGTACCGGCCGCTCCGAGCCGCTCCGAGAAGGATGCCCCGAGCTGCGGAATCAGGTCCTCGGCCGCCAGCACCCTGCCGGCCACCTCACTGCCCGGGACACCGAGCAGCCGAGAGACACCGAGCGGTGTCAGATATACCTGCACGCACGCATGGCTCCGCCCGGACCGGGTCGAGACCGGGCCGGGCATGAAGCCGGAGACGAACGACCCGTACGTCCCGGCGCCCTCCCCCGCGGCGACCTCGACGATCTCGAACGGGTCCCCGAAGGAGAGGACCAGCGGCAGCAGGGTCCCTGCGGGCTGGCGCCGCTCGAGCGGCACCGCCGACTGCTCGCGGAAGCCGACGATGCCCGCCACCAGACCCTGCAGTCCGGAGTGGGTGGGCAGTCGAACGATCTCGCGGGTCACGCCCGTCATGTATCGATGATCGCCGGTCGATTTCGTTCAAGCCAGCCGATTCGCGCAGGGAGCAGGCTGTCGTCATGCGAAAACTGGCGATCGTGGAGTTCTTGAGCGTGGACGGCGTGATGCAGGGGCTCGGCTCCCCCGACGAGGACCGGGATGGTGGCTTCGAGCACGGCGGGTGGGGCGCGCCGTACGGCGCCGCGCTCGGGGAGGTCCTCTCTCCCGACATCGGCACGCAGACCTCGGCGTACGTCATGGGTCGGCGGACCTACCAGAAGATGGCGGAGTTCTGGCCGACGCAGCCCGACACCGACCCGATGGCGGCGAGCCTCAACTCCGCCCCGAAGCACGTCGCGACCCGCACCCTCGACGACCTGGCCTGGAGCGGTGCGAGCGTGCTCGAGGGAGACGTCGTCGAGGCGGTCGCCGGCCTCAAGGCCGAGGGTCAGGGGACCATCGTCACGCTCGGGAGCGGTGACCTCGTCCGTCAGCTGATGAGCGCCGGGCTCGTCGACGAGCTGCGGCTGTTCGTGCATCCGTTGCTGCTCGGCACTGGAAAGCGACTCTTCGGCGACCTGCCGTCGCCGTGCTCGCTGCGGCTCGAGGACATCGCCTCGACGAGTCTCGGCACGGTCGCGCTCACGTACGCCGTGGGTCAGTCGATCTCTTCGACGTCGTCGTCCTCCTCGCCCGGAGGGGCGGGGAGCTTGGCGGCTGCGGACCAGCCCGCCAGGTAGCCCTTGGCACGCTCGGCCTGCGGATAGCGGTCGACCCACGCCCAGAACGCCTCGTTGTGCTTGGCCTCGAAGAGGTGGGCGAGCTCGTGGACGAGAACGTAGTCGACGACCCAGCTCGGCATGCCGCGGAGCCGGTCGCTGAGCCGGATCGAGCGGTCGCCGGGGGTGCACGAGCCCCAGCGGCTGTTCTGGTTGTCGACCCAGCGCACGGAGTCGGGCTTGGCCAGACCGCCGAAGTACTGGTCGCTCAGCGCGGCCGATCGTCGCATCAGATCATCGTCGCTGGGCTTGCGACGCCGTTCGGCCTTCTCCAGGCGGGCGACCATCTGCTCGACCCATTCGGCCTCCTCCCGCTGGGACATCGCGGCCGGGATCATCACGATGATGCGGTCGCCGTCACGGTAGGCGGAGACCGTACGCCGACGCCGCTTGCTGCGTCGCACCTCGATCTCCGGGCCGTCCATAGGTCAAGAAACTACCTGTTCGCCCAGGCCAGCAGGCGATCCCGAGGCCAGGTGTTGATGATCCGTTCCTCTTCGATACCCGCCGTTTCGGCTCGTTCGCACCCCAGGACGAGGAAGTCGAGCTGCCCCGGAGCGTGTGCGTCGGAGTCGATAGAGAAGAGGCAACCGGCGTCGCGGGCGAGCTCGAGGAGCTTGGTCGGCGGGTCTCTCCGCTCGGGCCGGGAGTTGATCTCGACCGCGACCTCGTGCTTGGCGCACGCCTCGAAGACCTTGCGGGCGTCGAACTGGCTGCCGGGCCGGGTGCCGCGGTTTCCGGTGACCAGCCGCCCGGTGCAGTGACCGAGCACGTTCATCCGGGTCGTGGAGACCGCCGTGACCATCCGCTTCGTCATCTGCTCCTTCTCCATCTTGAGCTTGGAGTGGACGCTGGCGACCCGCAGATGGAGCTTGGCGAGCATCTCGTCGCTCTGGTCGAGGCTGCCGTCGTCGAGGATGTCGACCTCGATCCCCTTCAGCAGGGTGAACCCGTGCCCGGCGAGGTGGTCGTTGACCGCGTCGACCACACCGAGCTGACGCTCCAGGCGGGCGGCGCTGAGACCGTTGGCGATCGTCAGCCGCGGGCTGTGGTCGGTGAGCACGAGGTACTCATGGCCCAGCTCGATCGCGGTGAAGGCCATCTCCTCGATCGGCGACCCGCCGTCGGACCAGTCGGAGTGGCTGTGCAGGTCGCCGCGGAGCCTGCTCCGCAGCCTCTCCCCCGCTCCGCCCGCGGTCAGCGGACCGCCATGGACGCGCTCGGTCTCCTGCAGCCGCTGCGGAACCTCGCCGCGCGCGGCCTCGGCGATGACCTTGGCCGTGCTCGCCCCGACCCCGCTCAGCTCGGTCAGGGTGCCCTCGGCCGCCCGGCGGCGTACGTCCTCCTCGGAGAGGGGCAGGATCGCTGCCGCCGCGGCGCGGAACGCCTTCACCTTGTAGGTGTCCTCGCGCCCGCGCTCGAGCAGGAATGCGATCCGACGCAGGGCTGCAACGGGGGACAACGGCTCGCCTACCAAATCTTCCTCCAACTATTTTTGCCTCCACAACCGGTGGAGAATGCTTTTCCCAGGTCAAGGTCCTGATTCAACCGAATATTCTCCTTTCAGTCACTTGGTTACTCACAGAAAAGGGCGTGTCTTCCACCGGCTGTCCCCAAGCAAAGCGGGGTTGTCCACATCTTGTCCACAGGCAACACGGAGTGGGACGTTGACGCGCTCCCACATCCTCTTTAAGTTCGATGTCAGTGGGACCCCCGGCGCCGCCGGACGGCCTTCGCAAGGGGAAGGCGAAGGACGATCCAGGCACCGGGGGTCCCTCCAGTTTTGTCCTCACCTCGAGACCTTCGCGAGCGCCTTCGACAGACCTTCGATGCACCCTCGAAAGCCCCGAATCCCCCGGTATGACGCCAACACGCCGACACTCGCTTGATAGCCCGTGTTGCCGCAGGAAGCGCCGCGTGTCGTAGGGTCGAGTTGGCTCGTCATGACGAGCTTCCGACGGGCTTCCCTGACAACCCCGTCGCGACGACCAGTTACATATAGGCAAGGAGGCCGTCATGGCGGAGACCTGGAGCGGCGAGTTCTACTGCGTGAAGTGCAAGGAGAAGCGCGAGGCGACCGGTGAGATCCGGGTGAACGACAAGGGCACCAAGATGGCCAAGGCCGTCTGCCCCGTCTGCAGCACCAATCTCAACCGCATTCTCGGTAAGGCCTGACCACTCAGTTCATCCTGAGCCCACGCGGCGGCGTCCCCGGCATGTCCGGCGGCGCCGCTGCCACGTTTTGCCGAAGCGTCAGCCCCGTCGGCCGAGGCGTCACCCACGTGACAACTCGGCCGACGCAGGTGACGCCTCGGCAGGTTATCCACAGGCCCGTGGATTGTCGGTGCGGGAAATCCAGCGTGGTGTGAGACTCCCCGGCATGAGCACGCGCTACCGGATTCGGCCGGGGTATGTGGCCGTACGACGTGATGAGACCCGACTCCAGATCGGCATCGACCCGCCACGGCGGGCGATCGTGCAGGACGGCGTGGAGGTACGCCGCCTGCTGACCGACCTCGCCGCGGGCCGGGCGGTCGAGCCCGACCACTTGCCCGGACGGCACGCGATGCAGCAGCTGGGCAACGCGGGCCTGCTGATGGACGCAGACGGCGGCGACCCGCCACCACGGGTGGGCTTCGACGGTCCGCCTGCCCTGCTCTCGACGGCACAGGCGCTGATCGGACCGGCGCCGGCAACGCCGAGCACCCCGGACATCGTCGTGCTCCTCGCCGAGGGACCGCTCGACCGCGAAAGAGCAGACGAGCAGGTGCGCGAGGGCCGGGCACACCTCGTCGTCGAGAGCGGACCCGACACCTGGACGGTGGGCCCGCTGGTCGTACCCGGGGTCACCGCCTGCCTTCGCTGCGTCGACGCGACGCTCGCCGAGGAGGACGAGCGGAGGGCCGTGGTCGTGAGCCAGCTCGTCGGCAACGAGGTGCCGAGCGACCCCTTGCTGCAGTCCCTCGCGCTCTCCTGGGCCGTACGCGACGCCCGCACCTACCTCGCCGGACGCACCCCCGCGTCGTGGTCGGCGTTGGTGGTCCTCACCCGTGACGACGCGCCCACCGTGCGGCCCTGGCTGCGGCATCCCTACTGCGGCTGCGCCTGGGACCTCATCGCCTCGGCCGGACCGGGCGCGGGCGAACCGGCTTGACCTGCACCGATGCCTCCGGCACTCTTGCGGACATGGTCACGAAGAGCGCGCTGCGACGACGAGGCATGGGTCTCTGACCCCGCCTTTGCGTCAGCCTGCCCTCTTCACCTCCTAGGACCACTCTCGTGCACGAGCACACTCTTGCCCTGTCCGCACACCTGCAGGACGCCGTCGTCACCTGCTTCGGCGACGCCTATGCCGGTATCGATCCCGAGCTGCGGCCGGCCACCCGGCCCGAGTTCGGCCACCTCCAGTCCAATCTGCCGCTGCGGCTGGCCGGTCCGCTCGGCCTCCCGCCGCGGGAGATCGGCGCCCGACTTGTCGACGCCATCGACCTCGGCGACATCTCGACAAGCTCGATACATCGCCTCGGCACCCTCGAGCTGGCCGGCGCCGGGTTCCTCAACCTCACCTGGTCCCCCGACCTCCTCAGCGCGGTCGTCGGCGACCTGCTGACCGACCCACACCTGGGCGTACCCACCCCGGAGAGCCCGCAGCGGGTCGTCGTCGACTACTCCTCCCCCAACGTCGCCAAGCCGATGCACGTCGGCCACCTGCGCTCCACGGTCATCGGCGACTCTCTGGCCAGGGTGCTGGCCTACGCCGGCCACGAGGTCGTACGGCAGAACCATCTCGGCGACTGGGGCACGCAGTTCGGCATGCTGGTCGAGGAGCTGCTCGGCGAGGGGCTCACCGATCCGGCGGCCGTCGCCGACCTGGACATGACCGAGCTGCTCGCGCTCTACCAGCGGGCCAAGGCGCGCTTCGACGACGATCCGGGTTTCGCCGTGGCCGCCCGGCAGCGGGTGGTCGCGCTCCAGTCCGGCGAGCCGACCACCCTGGCCCTGTGGCAGGCGCTCGTCGACGCCTCGATGGCCGAGTTCGAGGTCGCCTACAGCCGGCTCGGCGTACTCCTGACCGCTGACGACTTCGACGGCGAGAGCCGCTACAACCCGCAGCTTCCGGGCGTCGTCGACGACCTTCGGGCATCGGGTCTGCTGACCGAGTCGGCCGGCGCGCAGGTCGTCTACCCCGACGGCTTCACCGGCCGCGACGGCGCGCCGCTGCCGCTGATCGTGCGGAAGGCCGACGGTGGGTTCGGGTACGCCGCCACCGACCTCGCCACGATCCGGCACCGGGTGGACGACCTGGCCGTGGACCGGATCGTCTACATCGTCGACCACCGGCAGAGCCAGCACTTCGAGATGGTCTTCGCCGTCGCCCGCGCCGCCGGCTGGCTGACCGACTCGGTGGAGGTCCAGCACATCGGCTTCGGCACCGTGCTCGGCCCCGACGGCCGGCCGTTCAAGACCCGCTCGGGAGAGACGGTCTCGCTGACCGCGCTCCTGGACGCCGCCGAGGAGGCCGCCGCGGCCAGCTACGCCGGCACGGAAGTCGTACGCGCCGTGGCCAACGCCGCGGTGAAGTACG
Organism: Nocardioides sp. NPDC087217; assembly: GCF_044744805.1. Lineage (NCBI taxonomy): Bacteria > Bacillati > Actinomycetota > Actinomycetes > Propionibacteriales > Nocardioidaceae > Nocardioides > Nocardioides sp. NPDC087217. Next base: position 68,938 of record NZ_JBIUZB010000003.1, on the reverse strand, counting down.
CCGACCTCTCCAACAACCTCGCCCGCGACTACGTCTTCGACCTCGCCCGGATGTCGGCCACCACCGGCGAGACCGGCCCGTATCTGCAGTACGCCCATGCCCGGGTGTGCAGCATCCTCGCGCAGGCTCCGCAGCAGACGTACGCCGTCAGCGACCTGTCCCACCCGGCCGAGCAGCGGCTGGCGCTGGAGCTGACCGGCTTCGCCCCGGTGGTCGCCAAGGTCGCCGGCACCTTGGAGCCGCATCACCTGACCGCGTACCTCTATGGCCTGGCGACCGCGTTGACGGCGTTCTACGAGACCTGCCCGGTGCTCAAGGCACCGGGCGAGGTCAGGCAGACCCGGCTCGCGTTGTGCGAGGCGACCCGGCGAGTGCTGTCAGAGGGACTCAGGCTCCTCGGGATCGAGGCGCCTCGAAGGATGTGAGCTCACGCCCACCAGTCGGAGTCGAGCTTGGCTTCCATGGAGCGCACGTGACGTCGCGAGCAGGCCTCGCAGAACGACTTCGAACGCCCACGCTCAACCGCGGTGGTCCACGCCAGGAGGCGGTGTGGGTCGGCCTCGTAGCATCCGCAGAAATCGCAGGTCTTCATGTCTCAACGATAGGTCGAAATCCTGCGGTTCAGAGGGCGCAACACCGAAATTCTGCGTCACCTGATTGTCAGGGCCGTGTTACGTCCGGGCAGGCAGCACACAGGCGGTGTCGAGGCCCAGAACGTGGTTGAGACGGCCGAACGCCAGCCACGATCCGAGGCACATGCTCAGCTCGACAATCTCGGCATCGGTGTAGTGGGCCGACATCCGGTCCCAGAAGTCCTGGTCGATGCCGTGGTGGTCGATCGCGTAGCGCTCGGCGAACTCGGCGGCGAGCCGGGTGCGGTCGTCGAAGGCGTCGGTCGTACGCCACTGCTCGACCGCCTCGGCGAAGGACTCCTCGACCTTCTCCCCGTCTCGTTCGGTGCGCCAGTCGAGGCAGAAGACGCAGCCGTTGATCTGCGCGATCCGCAACCGGGCGGCCTCGAACTCGCGGAGCCCGAGCGTGGTGTGCTCGTAGACCGCGAGCGAGAGCCCGGCGGCCGCCGGGCCGATGCCGGGGACCATCTCGCCCCAGACGTACTCGATCGGATCCCGTCCGTCGGGGACGTCGACGATCATGCGGTCACACCTTCCTGGGCGGCCTTGGCCGCGCCGAGCTTGCCGGTTGCCGGTTGCAGCGGTACGTCGAGCGCGTCGTAGAGGCCGGGGGCCGAGTCGACGAGCCATTCGATCGCGCCGACGAGCCGTCCGACCGCGGTGGCGTTGCCGCCCGCTGCCCGGTTGCCGGCCTTGTCGGTCGCCTCGACCGTCACCTCGATCCTCGGGTCGCCCTCGATGATCACCCGGTGGGCGCCGTCGCCGTCCGGTGGCGTCGGCCAGTGCGGGGCACAGGAGGGGTGGATGCGGGTGACGTGCTCGACGACGATGAGCGGCTCCCCGGCGACGATCCCCTGGACCTCGAAGCGCACCGCGCCCTGGGTGCCCTTCTCGAAGTCGCCCATCGACTCCGTGGTCACGGTCTCGTCCAGAGGCAGCCGTTCGACGGTCTCCCGGATCTCGTCGAGCTCGACCTCGAGCCCGCGTGCGATCAACCGGACCTGGCCTCCCCACACCATCGTCGGCACGGTCTCCATGAGCATCGGGGCGTCGTAGTCCATCGGCTGCCCCATCCCGACGAGATAGCGGACGGAGTCGGGCTGGTCGTAGGTGGAGTAGTCGAAGATCTCCTGGCACCGGACGACGTCCACGGTGCTGCCCAGACCGCTGATCAGCAGCGGCAGCACGTCGTTGCCCCACCCCGGATCGACACCGGAGACGAAGAGGGACCCGCCGGCCTCGGCGATCGCGGCCAGCACCGGCTCGCGCATCTCCGGCGGAGCGTTGCGCTGGTCGTAGAGCGCGTAGAGGGCCGGCGTGACCACCACGGCCCCGGTTCCGAGAGCTCGCACGATGTCGGCGAGAGCCTCGTCCGGACGGATGTCGCCCGATGCGGCGTACACCACGGCCTGCGGACGCGTTGCGATCACCGCGTCGATGTCGTCGGTGGCGGCGACGCCGAGATCACGGCCGAGCTCCGCGAGGTCGCCCGCGTCCCGGCCGACCTTCTCGGGGTCGTGGACGAGCACGCTCGTCAGCTCGAGTCGTGGATGTGCGTCGACCGCGCGGATGGCGAGTCGACCGATGTTTCCCGTGCCCCAAACGCATGCGCTGACCATGCGATCTCCCTTGCCGGTTGCCCTGTTGGTTTGCTTTGCCGGATTGCGTGAATGTTGCGAACCTGTGACACCCCCACCGGCATACTAGAACATGTTCTAGCAATCAGTGATGAAAAGGGAGGTCATCTTGAGCAACACACCACGAGAGGACAGGTCGCGGGGCCTGTCACGCCGAGGGTTCGTGCTCGGCGCGGGCTCACTGGCTGGTGTCGGGATGCTGGGAGGAGCATTCGGAGCCAGCCCGACATGGGCATCAGCTGCGGCATCGTCGATCGGCAACGGCGCGCAGGTCCCGGTGCTGGTCATCGGCACCGGCTACGGGGGCTCGGTCGCGGCCCTGCGGCTGGCCCAGGCCGGCATCAACGTCCACATGGTCGAGATGGGGCAGGACTGGTCCACGGTCGCGCCCGGCCCGGACGGCAAGATCCACCCGAAGGTGAGCGCTCCGGACTATCGGTCCTTCTGGATGCGTACGCGGACCAAACAGCCGCTCAGCAACTTCCTCGGGTTCCCGATCGACAAGGACGTCCCGAAGTACGCCGGCATCCTGGACGCCGAGGACTTCGCCGGCATCTCCGTCTACCAGGGACGCGGCGTCGGCGGCGGCTCGCTCGTCAACGGCGGCATGGCCGTTACGCCGAAGCGGGAGAACTTCGGAGCCGTCCTCCCCTCGGTGGATGCCGCGGAGATGTACTCCACCTACTACCCGCGGGCCAATGCCGCCCTCGGCGTCGGATCCGTCGACCCCGACTGGTTCGAACGGACCTCCTACTACCAGTACTCACGCGTGGGCCGGAAGCACGCTCAGCGCTCAGGCTTCGCGTGGACGTTCGTCCCGGACGTGTACGACTGGAACTACATGGTCGCCGAGGACAACGGCAGCGTCCCGAAGTCGGCGCTGGCCCAGGAGGTCATCTACGGAAACAACCACGGCAAGAGGACGCTGCCGAAGACGTACCTGGCTCAGGCGACCGCCACCGGGAAGGTCACCATCTCCTCTCTGCACCGGGCCACGTCGGTCCGGCCCGCGGCAGGCGGTGGGTACGACGTCGTCCTGGAACAGATCAACACCGCCGGCGACGTGGTGGCGACGAAGACGGTCAACGCGGGCAAGGTGTTCTTCGCGGCCGGCAGCGTCGGCACGAGCAAGCTGCTGGTGAAGATGAAGGCGACCGGCGCGCTGCCCGCACTGAACAGCGACATCGGCCAGGGATGGGGTGACAACGGCAACGTGATGGTCGGGCGCGCCAACCACATGTGGGACCCGACCGGTGACGTGCAGTCGACGATCCCATGCTCCGGCATCGACAACTGGGACGCCGGCGGCGCCTTCGCCGAGGTCGCGCCCCTGCCTACCGGAATCGAGACGTTCGCGTCCTTCTATCTCGCGATCACCAAGACCCAGCGCCGCGCGGCGTTCAGCTACAACTCGGCCACCGGCAAGGTCGACCTGTCGTGGCAGACCGCGTGGAAGCAGGACTCCATCACGATGGCGAAGACCATCTTCGACAAGATCAACCGGACGGAAGGGACGATCTACCGGACCGACCTGTTCGGCACGAACAAGATCTGGGGTGACCACCTGACCTACCACCCCCTTGGCGGCGCCGTCCTGAACAAGGCGACCGACAACTACGGCCGGCTGCACGGTTACAACGGTCTCTACGTCATCGACGGTTCGCTCATTCCGGGCAACACGAGCGTCAACCCGTTCGTCACGATCACCGCCCTCGCGGAGCGGAACATCGAGAGGATCATCGCCACCGACCTCTGACCGGATCGGGGCACAACATAGGACCGGCCAGTCCGAGGGTTTCTCGGACTGGCCGGTCATCTTCCACACCCGCGATCAGAGGGGTGAGGCGGTGTCCCGAGCTTGTCGAGGGGTCTGGGGTCCCATCGGGGACTTACAGCGCGCGGGCAAGAGCCAGCTTCGCCTGGACGGCGGCTCGCTCGGCCTTGCGGCCCAGGCGAGCGGCCTTGACGAGGGCATGGCCTCGCCGCAGTTCACGCGCCTCTCCCAGGCGCGCGGACATTTGCGCGCGCGCCAGGTCTTCGTAAAGCAAGTTCATCTGAGTGCTCCGTACTCGGTTGGTGTTCATGTCTGTTCGTTCTCCTGCTGGTCAGCGGGCTCCGGCGCCCATGGTCATCACGATCGTGTTCATGGCTGTTGCCTTTCGTCGTTGAAACGGCGTGTTGTTGATGGTGTTGATCAGGCGGCGTCCTTGCGGGGCCGGCCACGGGGCCGCTTGCGGGGGATCACCTTCCCCTGCAGGAGCAGCTGGCCGCCCCAGACGCCCCAGGGCTCACGCCGGTCGAGGGCGCTGGCGAGGCAGAGCGGCTGCACGGGGCAGGTCGCGCAGAGTGCCTTGGCGAACTCGACGTCGGCAGGAGACTCGGCGAACCACAGCTCCGGGTTGTTGACCCGGCAGGGCAGCTGGTCCTCGTCGTAGCGGTTGGCGCGGTCATGGAGAACGCCGAGAGTGACCTCGGGCTCGAGAATGCTGGTCATATGTACACCTCCTTTGTGACTGATCGCGGGTTTTGAGAAACAGAAAGGCCGCGGATCCCGGGTTTCGGGTTCCGCGGCCTGGAGGCTGCTGTGACTACGTGGTTCTACGTAGTCGAACAGCTCCAGGCTCGAATCCCGTGGGACTTGACCTTGATGGCATCCGCCTGCGGGGACACGAGTCCCTCGACGCGCGTGCCGTAACCGGCGCCCATAAAGGCACCGGCAGCCGGGGTGGCCCAGGTCGGGCCGGACAGCTCGGGGTGGCCGCACGCGGACATGGCGATGCCATTGATCGGCGTCTGGATCGAGTTGATCTTCACTGGGGCCACCTCCTTCGGGGCTGTCGGGCGCGCCTCAACGGCGCGCGGTTTTACTTGATGAAGGAACAGTAACCGGCCGGGCATGTCGGCCGCAAACGATTAAACCGGTTGATTTCGAGGAATTTCTTTGAAGGGTTTTCAGGCGTCGGCGGCGATCACATCAAGGACTTCCGAGCCGTACGTCTCCACCTTGCTGCGGCCGATGCCGGCGATGCGCTGCAGATCCTGGAGGGTTCCCGGCTTCTGCTCGGCGATCTGCTCCAGGGTCGCGTCGGTGAAGACCACGAACGCAGGCTTACGGATCGCCTCGGCGGTCTCCTTGCGCCACTGCTTCAGCCGGCCGTAGAGCTCCTCGTCGTAGGGCGCGTCGCAGCCCTCGTGACGGCCCATCCGCTTCTCGGCCGCCGAGCCGAGCGGCCCGCCGCAGGCGTTGCACATCCGCGCCTTCCCGGAGCCGGGGCGCCGCGTCGGCACCGCGGACCGAGTCGGCCGCAGCGGGTCGAGGAACCGCGACGGCCTGCGCCGCGCAGCCTGGCCCGGCTGGCGCGCCAGCGCCCAGGACAGGGTCAGGTCCACCCGCGCCCGGGTGAGGCCGACGTAGAGCAGTCGCCGCTCCTCCTCGATCTCGGCCGGAGTCGGCTCCTCGCCGCGGAGGATGAACGGCATCGTGCCGTCCTGGAGGCCGACCAGGAACACCGAGTCCCACTCCAGACCCTTGGCGGCGTGGAAGGTCGCCAGGGTCACTCCCGACGGGACCGGTGCGTGCTGTTCGGCCGCACGGCGGTCGAGCTCGGCGACGAGTCCGGCCAGGTCGCCGCCGGCTGCGGAGAAGGTGCGCGCCTGGTCGATCAGCGCCTGCCACGACTCCCAGCGGTCGCGGGTCTGCCCCCGCCCCTCGGGCGGCTCGGAGGTCCAGCCCATCCCCGCGAGGATCCCGTGGACCGACTCCAGCAGCTCGTCACCGATCACGGCACCCTGGCCGCCTCGCGCCGCACCGCGGATCCGGGTCACCGCCTCGCGGACCTCGGGTCGGTCGAAGAATCGGGCGGCCCCGCGCAGGACGTACGGAATCCGGCGCGCGGTGAGCGCGTCCTCGTACGCCTCCGACTGGGCGTTGATCCGGAACAGGATCGCCATCTCGTTGTAGGGCTTGCCGGACTGGTGCAGACGCAGGATCTCGGCAGCGACGCCCTCGGCCTCGGCGACCTCGTCGGGCTGCTCGACGTGTTCGACGGCCGGCCCCGAGTCGCGCTGCGCCTGCAGCTGGACACCGGCGCTCGGCGTACCTTCCAGGATCTTGTTGGCGGCCTTCACTACCTGCGGCGAGGAGCGGTAGTTGCGGACCAGCTCGACCGAGGTGGCGCCGGGGTGCTTCTTCGGGAAGTCACGCAGGTAGGCGGCATCGGCTCCGGCGAAGGTGTAGATCGTCTGCGCCGGGTCGCCGACGACGCAGAGCTCGCTGCGCCCGCCGAGCCACAGGTCCAGCAGCGCCGACTGCAGCGGCGAGACGTCCTGGAACTCATCGACGGTGAACCACTTGTACTGCCGTCTGACCTGCGCCGCGACGCGCTCGTCGTGCTCCAGGAGCCCGGCGGTCAGGAGCAGCACGTCCTCCATGTCCATGCGTGCCTGGGTGCGCTTGACGTCCTCGTACGCCGCATAGATGTGTCCCACCATCGACGGGGTCAGGCCGCCGACCTCCCGGCCCCGAGCCTCGGCCGACTTCGGGTAGTCGTCGGGGTGGACGTTGGAGACCTTCGACCACTCGATCTCCGAGGCCAGGTCGCGCGCCTGGGCCTGGTCGACGTTGATCCGCTGGCGCTGGGCGGCCGCGCGGATGAGCGGGATCTTCGACTCGGTCAGGTTGGGCAGCTCGGTGCCGTAGACCTTCGGCCAGAAGAACCGCAGCTGGCGCAGGGCCGCGGAGTGGAAGGTGCGCGCCTGGACCGCGCCGGCGCCCATCGCCCGCAGCCGCTGCCGCATCTCCCCCGCTGCCCGGGTGGTGAAGGTGACCGCGAGGACCTCCTGCGGCGCATAGACGCCGGTGGCGACGCCGTAGGCGATCCGGTGGGTGATCGCCCGGGTCTTGCCGGTCCCCGCACCCGCCAGAACCCGGACCGGACCCCGCAGTGCCTCCGCCACCCGGCGTTGCTCAGGGTCGAGGGCGGCGAGGAGGGACTCGGGGGTCATGGGCGGGAAGAACTCCTCGGGGTGGGAACGTTATGCCTTGCAGGCCAAGACTATTGGCTCGCACCGACAGTTCTGATGAGGAGAGCCCCCGATGAGCAGCTTCACGATGTACACCACACCCTGGTGTGGATACTGCCAGCGACTCAAGGGTCAGCTCGGCCGTGAAGACATCACGTTCGACGAGGTCGACATCGAGCAGGTCCCGGAGGCCGCGCAGATCGTCGAGCAGGTCAACGGCGGCAACCAGACCGTCCCGACCCTCGTCTACGCCGACGGCACCGCGATGACCAACCCGTCGATCGCTCAGGTCAAGGCGAAGCTCGCCGAGCTGGTCTGAGGCCGGTCACCACGAGCCGGGTAGCTCCCCGCCGTACCACTCCTCGACCAGCGAGCGGCTGATCGAGATGCCGCTGGGCAGCTTGATCTCACCGCTCTCCGCGACCGCGGCGAGCTCCGCGCGGGTGAACCAGCGCGCCTCGCGGATCTCGTCCTCGTCGACGGTGATCTCGTCCGACGCCGCACGCGCGAAGAAGCCGAGCATCAGGCTGGCCGGCAGCGGCCAGGGCTGGTTGCCGAAGTAGTCGACCTGCCCGACTCGTACGCCGACCTCCTCGGCGACCTCGCGACGGACCGCGTCCTCGAGCGACTCCCCCGGTTCGACGAAGCCGGCGAGGGTGGAGAAGTTGGGCGCGGGCCAGCGGGTGTGGTTGCCGAGCAGACAACGCTCCTCGTCGCTCCCGGGCTCTCCCGACGTCACCAGCATGATCACCGCCGGATCGGTACGCGGGAAGCTCACGTGTCCATTCGCGCAGGCCAGCTCGTGGCCGGCTGCGCGCGGTTCGAGGCTGCCGCCGCACCGGGAGCAGAACCGGGTCGCCCGATGCCACTCGGCCAGCCCGATCGCGTGCATCAGGAAGCTCGCCTCGGTCGTGTCGGCGAGCAGCGCGGGGAAGAGCCCGCGCAGATCACGCCACGTCTCATCGGCCTCCTCGCGCCCGGTGAGCACCGCGAACCGGGCACCTTCGGCGGTGTCGCCGAGGAGCAGCCGGATCCCCTCCGGAGAATCCTCCGGAGTACGCCACCTCACGCCGGTCCTGCCTGACGGCTCGACCCTGTTGCCGGCGACCACGAGGACCCTCGTGGTCTCGTCCGACCAGGCCTTGTCGACCCAGCCGTCATCGGCGCGCAGATGGCCGGAGCGGTCGTGGGGATCCTGAATGATTCGCAGATGGATGGGCAGCTTCGGGGAGTCCACCCGTCAGAGCCTAGGAGGTGGGTATAAGTTCCGCGGCGTGGATCGGTTCTGGCGTATCGCCGCTGTCGTCTCCGTCGTGGTCGCTCTGGCGATCAACGTCTACATCGCCTGGGGCTCCAACCTCTCGTTCATGTACGACGAGATCGGGACCGTCATCCATGGACGGACCGTTCTCTGGCTCGACTCGCCACAGCTGAACACCCCTGGCTACTACCCCGGGTGGGGCGTGCTGTTGGCGCCGTTGTGGCTGGTCACGTCGAACGTCTTCACGTTCTACAAGCTGGCGATCGTCGTCGGTCTGGTGATCAGCATGCTCACGATCTGGCCGCTGGCTCGGGTCGCGGTGCGGCTCAGCGGAGTCACACCGGCGCAGGGTGTGGTCGCCGGCGCCATCGTGATGGCCCTGCCGCCGCGCGCGATCCAGGCCGACTACATCCTCTCCGAGCGGTTGGTCACGCTGCTCGTCGTCCTGGCCACCCTGGTCGCGTTCCGACTCTGGGAGAAGCCGACCTACCGCGGCGTACTCCTGCTCAGCCTGCTCACCGCGCTCGCGCTCTTCTCCCATGCCCGGATGCAGGTCTTCGTGGCCGCGGTCTGCCTGTGGCTGATCTTCTTCCTCGTACGCAGGTGGCAGGTCGCCCTTGTCGGACTCGTCGCCACCGGCGTGCTCGCCGTGATCGCCAACAAGGCCGCGCTCTGGTTCCACGCGCAGCTGGTGCCGTGGAAGTTCATCCAGGCCCAGGGCTTCTTCGAGAAGGTCACCCAGGCCAACCCGCGGTACTGGGTCGACACCTTCACCGGCGAGGCCTGGACGCAGATGATCGGCAGCTTCGGCGTCGTGGTCGTCGGCCTCGTCGTGGTGACCGCCCTGTTCTGGAAGGAGCTCCGCTCGCGCCAGGTGGGGCCGGCCGGGTTCGTGCTGATCGCGGCCGGGTCGATGTACGTCCTCAGCTGCCTGAACTGGGGCAACGAGTACTCGCTGTTCACCATGGAGTGGCGCCGCTTCGACTACTGGATCTATGGGCGCTACATCGATCCCGTCTTCGCGGTCCTCGTGCTGGCCGGGGTGTGCGCGGCGATCCAGGCCGTACGCTCCCGCGCGGTCCTCGTCTGGACCTGGGTGATCGTCGCCTGGATCTCGCTGGTGACCATCCTCGTCGTCGCCCCCGACGCCCCCACCTGGGCCTACACCACCCCGGCGCACATCCCCGGCGCGATCCCGTGGTGGTGGGCGCTTCCGGACGGAGAGTTCCCGCAGCCGGGACCGATCCCGTCGTTCACCAACGACAACCGCTTCTGGCTGATCGCGACCCTGTGCGCCCTGGTGCCGCTGGCGATCTGGACCCTCCTCGCGGCCCTCTCCCGGTTCAGCACTCGGCTGAGCTCACCGAGGGCTGACCGAGTGCGCTCGGTCGTCGTCACCGCGCTCGTCCTGGTCGTGGGCACCGCCGGCTCTGCCGTCGCCGACGTCGCCTCCGACGAGTTCCACGACCGCTTCGACCACGCCACCCCGGTCATCGACGACCTGCGCTCGATCCTCGCCGAGCACCCCGACGCGGTCGTCGCCTACGACGACAACTGCCCCCGCCGCCCCTCGGCGATGAACTCCGAGCGCAACTGGCTGATGTGGTGGATGCTGCCCACCATCGTCGAGCGCGAGTGGGAGTGGGGCGATGACATCGTCTTCTCCTGCCCGGACGGCGAGCCGGCGTACGTCACCGGTGCGGTGATGCTGCGCGAGCGGCCGTTCCCGTATGCGACCGTCTGGATACTGCCTGGCGATCTGCTCGACTCGTTGCGTGAGTCTGGGGAGTTGCCGGAGGTTGCGCGGACGGTCAAGTAGCTCGGTCTGGCATTGGTTGGCGACCGATCCTTCGGGTTGGGCTGGGCCGCCGACCCGTTCTTCGAGAGTGTTCTCGACCTGCCCCGGAGTCAAGGACGGCCTGCGGCCGCCGGCTACGCCGGCCGCCTTCGGCGATCCTTGACACCGGACCATGTCGAGAAAGATTTTGGCTGGCTATCGGGGCGGCGGCCCGGGTGTGGCCACGGCACACGCACCCACGGCAGGTGACCGCTCCACGCCTAGACCAGACATGGGGTCTCCGGGTGGAAGAAAAATTTCTTCCACGCGCCGACCCCACTCGGGGCCAGGCTCCCTCTGAGGCGAACGAAAATTCGTTCGCCCCGCCGGAAGGAAAATTCCTTCCGGCGGTCGGCCCACCCCAGTCCCCAAGCCCCTACCCAACCCACATCGCTGCGCCAAACCCCTGCCGCCGACCCGATAGCCAGCCAAAATTCTCGACGAATCCCGGTGTCAAGGATCGCCGCAGGCGACCGGCGTCAGCCGGCGGCCGAAGGCCGTCCTTTACTCCGGGGTTCGGCGAGAACACCCTCCAAGAACGGGTCGGCGGCAAACCCCAACCACAAATAAACGCCGACAAAACGAGCGCCGAAAACGAAGGCGCTACCGATCCCCACCCACGATCCCCTCCAACTCCTCCCGACCAGGAAGAGCAGAAGGCTCGACAAGCCGACCAGAGCGCACGTAGTAGAACGCAGCCCGAACCCGCGACAACGGCACCCCCATCAGCTCAGCCCACCCAAGCCGATAGAGGGCCAGCTGGAGAGGATCGGCGTTCTGGGTCTGGTTGGTCTTCCAGTCCACGATCAGGAAGCCCCCGTCGGGCTCCTGGTAGACCGCGTCGATCCGGCCACGTACGACCTGACCTGCCAGAACGATCGCGAAGGCCGCCTCGACCCGGTACGGCGGGCGGTCGGCGAACGGGCCCTGTTCGAAGGCGGCAATGACCTCCTCGAGACCGGACTCGTCCTCGATTCCGTGGTCGGCGCGACCAGGTAGGTCGTCGGGGTCGAAGAGGTCCTGCTGGCCGAAGCGGGCCTCGACCCAGGCGTGGAACCGGGTGCCGAAGCGGGCTTGGGAGGACGGCTTGCGGGGCATCGGGCGGACCAGGTCGGCGGCGAAGCCGAGCGGGTCGTCACGCAGCTTCGACATGGCGGTGGCCGACAGCGACGAGGGCAGCGGTACGACCACCTCGGGAGCGCGCTCGCGCTCCGCCTCGGTGAGCAGCCGCTCGATCTCCTCGTCCCACTGGTTCACCGTCTCGAGCAGGGTGAGGTCATCGAGATCGTCAGGCCCCGGTCCCACCTCCCGAACCAGCCTCGCCGCCTCCAGACGGCGCTCCACCTCGGGGGTGTGGTGGTTGATCGGCCAGGGCAGGTCGACCTCCTGCGCGGCGTACGGATTCTCCTCCTCGCCCTTCACCACGACATCCGCCCACCGGTCGGGCTTGGCTCCCCACTGGAGCAGCGCCTCGCGGGTCTTCTCCACGTAGACCGACGGCCCACGCCCCTCCTTGAGCGAGGGTGACCAGCGCCAGCACGAGACGAACTGGATGTGGCGGGCTCGGGTCCAGGCGACGTACGCCAGCCGGAGCTCCTCGACCCGCTCGTGCTCCTTGCGCTCGGCGAGGAGCTCGTCGATCGAGTCGGCGTCGTGGCCCTGCAGCTGCGGCAGGTCGTCGCGGTCGCCGCGGAGCGCGGCGGGCATGACCGAGGGGACGGTCAGCCACGACGAGCGCGTCTGGCCGGTGGGGAATTTCTTGTGGGTGACTCCGACCAGGAAGACGACGTCCCACTCCAGCCCCTTGGCTCGGTGGACGGTGAGCAGCTTGACCGAGTCGGCCTCCGAGGGCGTGGCGACGTCGAGACCCTGGCCGTATTCGTCCTCAGCCTCCAGGTAGGCCAGCAGTGCGGCGAGGGTGACCTGGCCGTCGAGTCCCTCGAAGTCGGCGACCGCCTGGACGAAGAGGTCGAGGTTGTCGCGCCTGGCCGAGGCTGCCGGAGAGACCGAGGCGGCCAGCTCGACGTCGATGCCGGTGACGTCGATGATCCGCCGGACCAGGTCGAGGAGCGGCTCGTTCACCGCGCGGCGCAGCCCACGGAGCTCCTCGGCGAGGAGCTTGAACCGCTCCCTGGCCTGCGGCGAGTAGTCGTAGTCGGAGGGGTCGCCCGGATCCTCCAGGGCGTCGTTGAGCGAGGGGATCTCGGTGGGGTCGGTGCCCTCGACCGCCGCCTCCAGCTGCCGCTCGATGTCGGCGAACTCCTCCGCCCCACCGACGACGCCGGCCAGGTCGCGGGAGCGCCGACCCAGGATGGCCAGGTCGCGCGGCCCGATCGCCCACCGCGGACCGGCGAGCAGCGTGAGCAGCGCGGCGTTGGCAGTGACGTCGTGGAGCAGCTCCATGGTGGCCACGACCTCGGCCACCTCGGGCAGCCGGAGCAGCCCCTTCAGACCGACGATCTCGACCGGGATCTCGCGAGCGGTGAGCGCGTCGAAGACCGCTGCCGCCTGCGAGTTGTCCCTGGTCAGGACTCCGATCTCCTTCCACTCCCCGACCGCCTCATGGGCCTCGATCACCTTGTCGGCGAGCCAGAGCAGCTCATCGTCGTACGTCTCGTGGACGTGCACCTGCACCTCACCGTCGCGCGCGCCCTCGGCGGCGACCAGGCGCTCCTTCTCCCGGCCCTCGTAGAGCTGGGCGGCCAGATGATTGGCGGTATCGAGGATGCGCGCGTCGGAGCGGCGGTTGACGGTCAGGGAGTAGGCCGGGCGACGCCCGTCCTTCGTCGGGAAGTCGCGGCCGAACTCGAGGATGTTGCTCACCGAGGCGCCGCGCCAGCCGTAGATCGCCTGGTTGGGGTCGCCGACGGCGGTGACGGGATGTCCGTCGCCGAAGAGGCGGGCGAGCATCTGCGCCTGGGCCACCGAGGTGTCCTGGTATTCGTCGAGCAGTACGACCTTGAACTTCCCGCGCTCGATCTCACCGACCTCGGGCGTCTCCACGGCCAGCCGGGCGGCCAGCGCGATCTGGTCGGAGAAGTCCATCAGTCCGAGCCGGTCCTTGAGCCGCCGGTAGCCGTCGACGAGGTCGAGCAGCTCGTAGCGCTTGTCGATCGCGTCGATCGCCTTCTCGACCTTGGTCAGCTTGGTCTTCACCCGTTTCCCGTCGGCCAGCTGGGAGTTGAGGTCGGCCACCTCGAGCGCGAACAGCGACCGCTCGTTGCGGTCGTAGGCCCGCAGCGTGGCGGGGTCGACGAGGTGCTCGGAGAGCTCGGAGTCGAGCGCGAGCAGCTGCTGGACGGCCAGCTTCGGATAGTCGGTCAGCTTCTCCACCGGGTGGGTGTGCCGGGCAACGGCTCGAGCCGCGAGCTGGTAGCGGGTCGCGTCGGCGATCAGGCGGGTGTCGGGCTCGTGGCCGATCCGCAGCCCGTGCTCGGAGAGCAGGCCGGAGGCGTAGGAGTGGTAGGTCGCAACGGTCGGCTCGGTGGGCTCGTCGTCCTCCTCACCGGGCCGCGGCGGACCGTCGCGTCGCTCGGGCCAGAGCCCCGCCTTCTGCAGCGACTCCTTGATCCTGGTGGCCAGCTCGGCGGTCGCCTTCGTGGTGAAGGTCAGGCCGAGCACCTCCCCGGGAAGTACGCGGCCGGTGGCGACCAGCCAGACGACTCGAGCAGCCATCACCGCGGTCTTGCCGGATCCGGCACCGGCGATCACCACGGCCGGCTCCAGCGGAGCCGTGATCGCGCGGAACTGCTCCTCGCTGTAGAGCCAGTCGTGGCCCATCAGCTTGGCGAGCTCTTCGGGGGTCTCGACCTTCATCGCGGAACTCATCTCAGGGGTCACGACAGCACCGATCCCGAGGTCTGCGCCGGGCAGAGCGCGACGAACTGGCACCGGTCGCACTGCTTGCCGGGCCTGGCCACGAACTCCTCGGCCCGGACCGTCGCCACCGCCTTCTCCAGCTGGGTGATGATCTCGGGCGGCTCGGGCGCCTGCACCTGCACCTTCGGCAGCTCGCTCCCCGAACCCGCGGGATGGCGCAGCTGGATCAGCTCCGCTCCCCCGGAGGTCGCCCCAGGCGCGAGCTCGGACGCGGCGCCGTGCTCGACGGCCAGCTGGTAGAGGCCGAGCTGGCCGTGCTCCTTGACCTCCTGCGCGGTGGGCGGATACTTCCCGGTCTTCAGGTCGACGACGACGATCCGGCCGCTCTCGTCGAGCTCCAAGCGATCGGCATACCCGTTCAGCCGCACCGTCTCCCCGCTGGGCAGCGATACCTTCGCGGTCAGCTGCTCCTCGAACCCGATCACGGTCCGCGCGCCGGGGCGCCGGTGCCAGGTCAGGAACCGGGCCAGCACATCCTGGACCGCTTCGCGCTCGCGGGCAGCGGACCATGGCGTACGGAACTCGAGGCGGCCCCAGACCTCGTCCACGAACGGCATCAGGTCCTCGACGGTGGCGGCGTCGAGGTCGCCACGAGCGAGCTGCTCGGCGATCGCGTGCACGACCTTGCCGAACCCCTGGCTCGAGGAGTCCGTGACGGCACCGCCCGCTTCGCGGGCCAGGAACCACTGCGCGGGGCAGGTCAGGATCGCCTCCAGCGCCGACGCGCTCAGCGTGATCGGACGGTCCTCGGGACGCACCGCGGCCGAGGCGTACGTCGGGGCCCGCAGCCCCCACCAGGTCGACGGGTCGGCGGCGAGCGCGATCCGCTTGCCGCGCACCTCGGTCGCGGCCAGCTTCTGCAGCCTTCTCGCGGCCGCCTCGCGCAGCGTGTCGGGTTGGGCCGGATCCGCGGCGGTGCGGCGCAGCTCGGCGATCAGACCGGCCAGCGACAGCGGCCGTGTCGGCCGGCCGACGCGGTGACGGATCTGGTCCTCGCGCAGGCCGAGCTCGTTGATGAACCGCGAGGGCTGGTCACCGTCGTCGTCGGGCGACTTCACCGCGGTCACGACCAGCCGGGACCGGGCGCGGGTGGCCGCAACGTAGAAGAGCCGGCGCTCCTCGGCGAGCATCGCAGTCCGGGTCAGTGGCGGCAGCAGCCCGCCGTGACGGCCGTCCGGCAGCGCCGGTGCGATCCGGTCGGGTCCGAGGAGCGAGTCGCGCCGGCGCAGGTCGGGCCAGGCGCCCTCCTGGACGTGGGCGACGACCACGAGACCCCACTCCAGCCCCTTGGAGCGGTGGGCGGTGAGCAGCCGCACCGCCGAACCGCGCACACCCTTGTCGGCCAGGGTGTCGGCCGGGATCTCCTGGGCACGGAGCGTGGCCAGGAAGGTCTCCACCGAGGTGAACTCCTGGCGGCCCTCGATCTTGGCGGCGGTGTCGAAGAGGGCCACGACCGCGTCCAGGTCACGGTGGGCCAGCCGCGCCGCGGCACCGCCCGACTCCACCTGCGCCCGCAGCCGCTGCCCCCACTCGGCACCGTCCCACAGAGTCCACAGCACCTGCTCCGCCCCGGCCCCCTCCTTCAGCGCGGCCCGGGCCTCGGCGAGTAGGACCGCGAGCCGGCGCACCCGCCCCAGCACCCGCTCCTCACCGTCCCCGCTCTCCTCCGGGTCGAGCAGCGACGGATCGAGCACGGCACGACGCACGAGATCGTGGGCGGCGACGTCGGGGAACCTCGCCCGCAGGGTGCGGGTGAGCGCGCGGACGTCGGTGGCGTCGAGGCCGCCGAGAGGACCGGTGAGCAGCTCCTCGCAGCGGTCGGGGCGTACGTAGCGCTCGTCGAGGTCGGATTCGACGTCGGCGTCGACGACGATCCCGAGCGCGTCGAGGAGGACCGCGGCGGCGGGCTCGCGGACCAGCGGCGTCTCGTCGGCGGCGACCTCGACCGGTACGCCGGCGGCGGTCAGCGACCGGCGCAGCTGCGGGATCGAGGTGCGCCCCGAGCGCACCAGGACAGCCATGTCGGACCAATCGATGCCGTCCTCGAGATGCGCTCGACGAAGCAGGTCGGCGATGTGCTCGGTCTCGGCGCGGTCGGTGTCGAAGGTGAGCACCTCGGCCCGGCCGGGGTCCTGGGCAAGCGGGTGCGGGTTGCGGAAGGTGTCGTAGGCCGCGGCCGGGATCGCGCCGCGCACCGAGATGCCCGCCGCGATCGACCGCGACGCCCGCAGCAGCCGCGACCCGAACCGGCGGGTCGTCCCGAGCGCCACCACCGGCGCATGCCGGCGCTCCCGGGTGAGGAACTGCGAGGGGAAGTCGAGGATCCCGTTCACGTCCGCGCCCCGGAACCCGTAGATCGACTGATCGGGGTCACCCACCACGATCAGGTCGCGCCCGTCGCCGGCCAGCGCCTGAAGCAGGGCGACCTGGCTCGGGTCGGTGTCCTGATACTCATCCACGAACACGCAGGCGAACTCGGCCCGGAGCTCGACCGCGTGCCGCTCGGCCTCGATCACCCCACGCATGATCAGGTCGGGGTAGTCGATCGCCGACTGCGCACCGAGCACGTCGAGATACTGCTCCAGGAACCACCCGGCAGCGACGAACTCCTCGATGCCCTCGTCCTTGCCGAGCGCCACCAGCTGGTCGGGGTCGAGCCCGCGCTCGCGCGCCCGCGCGATCACGGTCTGCACCTCACGCGCGAACCCGCGGGTGCCGATCGCCATCCGGAACCGCTCCGGCCACCTCACCGACTCCGGGTGGTCGGCCAGCAGCTCCTGCAGCACCACATCGGCCTCCGGCGCGGAGAGCAGCGTCAGCGGGGCGGCGTAGAGCTCGGCCGGTGCGTAGCGGCGCACCAGCCCGTAGGCGAAGGAGTGGAACGTCGAGGAGACCGCCCCCGACAGCGTCCGCCCCAGCCGCGCGGTCACCCGGTCGCGCAGCTGCTCGGCGGCCTTGCGGGAGAAGGTCAGCGCCAGCAGCTGGTCAGGACGTACGCCGCGGTTCTCGATCCGGTCGACCACCGCCTCCACCAGCGTGGTCGTCTTGCCGGTCCCTGGTCCGGCCAGCACCAGCAGCGGCCCGCCGGGATGCTCCACGACCGACCGCTGGTGCTCGTCGAGCACCGGCACTCCGGCAGCGCTCGGCGGCGGGGCAAGGCGGTAGGCGACACTCACGGGTCCCACCCAATCAGACGGCACCGACAGTTTTCAGGCGTCCCCTCATGCCTCGTGCCCCAGCCGCATACGCACCGCGACCACGTCGTCGAGATCTATCCCCTCCGCCTTCCGGACGACCACCTTCAACGGCAGCAGATAGGTGCCGTCCTTGGGGAAGAGCGCGGTGGTGAACGTCGTCGCGCCGATGGTGGCGGTGACGGCGACCTGGCCCCAGTACTCCAGACCCTTGGCGTCCTCCTTGAGGTCCTCGGCGTCCTCGACGGGCATCGGCACGTAGTAGAACGGCGCCGGCCCGCGCCACTCGACGACGGCTCCTTCGAACGCGTACTCCATCTCCTACTCCGCAGCGCCTGATTCCGGGACAAGCTCGAAGTCGTCGAAGTCGAACCCTGGTGAGACCACGCAGGAGACGAGCGCGTCCTCGGCCGAGGGGACCGTACGCTGCCACACCCCCGCCGGCACGACCGCCTGCGGCACCTGGCCGGCGGCGACGTCCACGCCGACGAGCACGGTCTCCCCCTCGACCGGCGCCGAACCGGCGCCGCCGAACTGCAGGGACACGACGCCCGTGTGCGCCAGCCAGATCTCGTCCGAGGTGACGCGGTGCCACGCGGACGACTCCCCGGCCAGGAGCCGGAAGTAGATCAAGGTCGCGGTCGGGCGCACCCGGCCGTCGGGCAGGGTGACGGTCTCGGCGGCAGCCCAGGTCTGCCTGAACGCGCCGCCTTCGGGGTGCGGCGCGAGGTCAAGGGCGGAGGTGATGGAGTCAGCGGTCACCCGGCTCATTGTGCCGGGTCTCGCCGGCCGGGTCGTCAGGGAAGCGCGGGTCGCCGAGCAGGTACTGCCAGAACAGTCCCGGCTCCTTGTGCGGCAACGGCTTCGGTCCACCGACCGACCGGCCCTCGACCGCGTCCCAGATCGCGTCGACGGGACGGGCCACGCGGCGTACGACCTTTCCGGACAGGCCGGTGTGCGGGAGATGGGGGTGCGGACGCGAGGGTGCCCGGCGCTCGGCCACCGCGAGCCGTTCGGCGACCAGCACGAGCACGTCGTCGGAGGCCTCCTCGGCGAGGCGCGAGACCAGCTCGTCCTCCTTCACCTCCTGGTCGATGAGCGCCTCCTCGACCTCGCCCCACAGGGTGGGCCACGCGTGGGTGGTCTCCCAGGTGGAGCCGTACTCGTGCGCCTTCACGTGGAAGAGCAGCACCTCCAGGTGCCGCGCCGTGGGGAGGTACTCGTGGACCAGAGCGGATCCGTTCTCGACGTGGGCGGAGATCGCCGGCAGCAGTGCCTCGTCCACCGCGTGCAGGTGACGGGACGTACCGGCGTTGAACTGGTCGATCGGCGGGCAGCCCCGGCGGGTCTGCTCGGGCCTGAGGATGATGCTCCGTGCGCGGGCCAGGCGCCCAACGAGCTCGTCGTGCTTGTGTCGCAGCTCTTCCTGCAACACGGTCGTGGTGGCCATCTGCCTCACCTCGGCTGCTAGAGGGGTCCACCCTCCAGAATGCGCCCCTTCGCGCGCCGGCGCAACAAGCAATCAGACGTCGGCGGGCCGCTCGTTGTAGACCCCGGCCACGTCCTGCCCGCTCAGCGCGGCGATCGCCTCCATGACCTCGTCGGTGAGAGCCCGGCGGGCCTTGCCGAGAGGTACGCCGTCGAAGCGGCCGGCCACCTGGATCGGCCGCCCGAACTCGACCGTGACCTTCGCCAGCCGCGGCAGGCTCGACCCGACCGGCTGAAGCTCCGCGGTCCCCCGCAGGCCCACCGGCACCACGGGCACACCGGCGGTCAACGCCAGGTGTGCCACTCCGGTGCGTCCGCGGTAGAGCCGACCGTCGCGCGACCGGGTGCCCTCCGGGTAGATCCCGAACGCCTCACCCTTGTTGAGGACCTCCAGGGCCACCTCGAGCGAGCCGAGCGCGGCCTGCGGGTCGTCGCGGTCCACGGGCAGCATCCCCATGCCCTCGAACCACGCCCTCTGCGCAGCACCCTTGAGGCCGGTGCCGGTGAAGTAGTCGGACTTGGCCAGGAAGTGCACCGGCCGAGGCGAGACCGACGGGATCACGATCGAGTCGGCGAAGCTGAGGTGGTTGCTGGCCAGGAGCACGCCACCGGTGCGCGGGACGTTCTCTGCCCCCGTCACCGTGGGGCGCCAGACGGCCCGTAGCAGGGGTGGCACGACGGCGTGGAGGACGCGATACATCACGTGCTCATCGTAGGCGGCAGCCACATCGCCGCGCGCAGGTCCACCGCCCCCGAGACGCGGCGCGGGGTGCCCTCCTCGAGATACGCCTGCCGCGCCTCCTCACCGTGTGAGGCGGGGAGCGAGCCATCGGCCCGCACCACCCGCCACCACGGCATCCCCGCGCCCTCGCGCGCCATCACCGAGCCGACCTGCCGAGGCCCGCCTCCGAACTCGTCGAAGAGGGCATCGGCGATCGCGCCGTACGTCGTCACCTGCCCGCGCGGGATCTGCTCGACAAGACGCAGAACGGCTTCCACGTACGCCTCCCGGTCGGTCATGTCGCCGCCTCCGTAGCGCAAGCGCAACCATACGGACGCGGCGACCTGACCCTCATTGTCGCTCGCTGGCGCTCGCTCATGTCGCGCACATTAGCGCGGTCTCACAGGATCGGGCTGAACGGCTCCGTGCCCTGGACCAGACGGAGACCCGAGATGCCCGAGTTCGCCTGGGCGTACTTCAGCTCGAGGTCCATGTCACCGATGTTGTTGGACCCGGCGAGCGGGAGCAGGCCCAGGGTCGACAGGGTCCCGACCGCCTTGCCGTCGGCGTTCAGGAAGCCGGAGCCGGAGTCACCGGGGATGCCGGGGGTGAGGTTGTAGAGCGGGTGCGACCAGCGGGTGCCGTTGACGCTGTCACCGAGCGAGAGGCCGATCTTCGGCGAGAGCAGGTCCACGTCGGCGCGCACCGAGGAGTTGCCGTAGGAGTAGACCTTGTCGCCGGCGACGGTGCCGTCGGTGTCGATGCCCGTCGGACCGCCCCAGATCGGCACGCTCGGGTTGACCTTGCCGGCGTCGGCGGCGTTCACCTTGACCAGGGCGAAGTCGTTGTAGGCGCAGGTGTTCTCGTCCTTGGTGCCCGACTGCTGCATGGTCAGCCAGGACGAGTACGCCAGCTTGCCCTTCCCCAGCACGGTGCCCTCGCTCAGCAGGGAGCCGCCCTCGTTGAAGGTCACCTCGGTGCCCAGCGGGAGCGACTTGGCGGCGCAGCCGTTGGTGTCGGTGGCCTCACCGAGACCCGCACAGTGGGCGGCGTAGCCGACGTAGACGTTCGAGGCGGAGTCGGCGAAGACGAAGTTGGCGGTGCACTGGGCACCATTGGTGTACATCATCACGCCCGGGGTGATGGTGGCCGTGTCGGCCGGGGCCCAGGCGTGGGCCGGAGACGGGATCAGGGCCGGGACGAGCGCGGCGGTCAGGGTGCCGGCGGCGACGGCTGCGGCGCGGCGTACGGAACGGCGTGTGCGGAGCATGTGGGGGCCTCGGTCTGTAGGTGATGTGACTCACAAGTAACGAGGCTCGCCTGTCCTGGGTTACGGATCGGCCACCACCACGGTGTTGCCCTGGAACGAGGTGCCGTCCCAGTCGTCGCACGTCACCACGACCAGCTTCGGCTTGCCGTCGGTGTCGAAGAGCCTCTTGCTGCGCTTGGCGACCTGCTCCTTGGAGAGGTCGCGCACCGACCGGACGGTGTAGCTGAACTCGTCGTTCTTGGTCCGCACGACGATCTCGTCGCCCTCGTTCACCTCGCCCAGCCGGTCCAGGATGCCGCCGCCGTTGTGCAGGGTGTGGCCGACGATGAGCACCGTGCCGTCATCCGCCCCCGGCTTCGCGCCGCCCTTCCACCAGCCCATCAGCGAGGCGTCGGCAGGCGGGGTGAGCGTGCCGTCCTCCATGGCCAGCGGCACCACGTCGGCATGCACGTTGAGCGACTCGATCGAGACGCCGCGTACCTTGCCCTTCTTCTTCGGCACCTCCGCCAGGGCCTCGGCCGGGATCGAGGAGGTCGTCCCGGGCGGGGTCGCGGTCGCGTTGCTCTTCTTCGCGTCGTCGAGCTTGGTGTAGTAGTCGTACGCGGCATAGCCGAGCACGGCGACCGCCACCACGAGGACGACGACGAAGATCTCCCCGAGGAAGGTCCTCAGGTTGGGTTGACCGTTGCTCACTCGGCCGAGCGTGCCACAGCCTCAGCTCGTTTGCGACGCACGGCCATTCCGGCCCCTGCCCCCATCAGCAACGCACCGACCCCGGCGAAGACATAGGACGGCGGTACGCCGCGGGTCGGGTCCGCGACGTTCGACTCCAGCCTCTCCGGGTCGATCGCAGAGCCTACGGCCGCGCCGGAGGCTGGCTCCGGGGCCTGGTCGCTCGCGTTGGCAGGGGCACCGAGAAACAGTCCGCCGGCCAGGGTGGCACCGGCGAGCGTCGCGCTGAGACGAGCGCGTGTGGACAACGTCGAATCCTCCGAGGTTCGGGCATTGATGCAACTCCGCCCCCCGCAGCTGCGATCGCAAAACTATCGGGTACGCCGCGTACAGATAAAGCCAGCGGCGGCCCCAGAGGGGCCACCGCTGGCCTACAGTTCAGTAACCCGGATCAGTACGACGGCTGGCTCGGGTCGATCTGGTTGACCCACGCCACCACGCCACCGCCCACGTGGACCGCGTCCGCGTAGCCGGCGCCCTTGGCGATCGCGAGCACCTCGGCGCTGCGTACGCCGCTCTTGCAGTGGAACACGAGCGGCTTGGCACCGTCGCCGGTGAGCTCGGCGACCTGCGGGATCGCGTTGCCGTTGAGGAACTCGCCCTTGGGGATCAGGACGGCGCCGGGGATCTTGTTGATCTCGTACTCGTTCGGCTCGCGCACGTCGACGAGGACGAAGTCGCGGCTGCCCTCCTCGCGCTCCTTGATCATCTCGGAGAGCTGGTTGACCGAGATGGTCGAGCCGGCCGCGGCGTCGGCCGCCTCGGTGGAGATCGCGCCGCAGAAGGCGTCGTAGTCGATCAGGTCGGTGACCGTGGGGTTCTCGCCGCACAGCGCGCAGTTGGGGTCCTTGCGGACCTTCAGCTTGCGGTACTCCATCTCGAGTGCGTCATAGATCATCAGCTTGCCGACCAGCGGCTCGCCGATGCCGGTCAGCATCTTGATGGCCTCGTTGACCTGGATGGAGCCGATCGAGGCGCAGAGCACGCCCAGCACGCCGCCCTCGGCGCAGGAGGGGACCATGCCCGGGGGCGGGGGCTCCGGGTAGAGGCAGCGGTAGCACGGGGCGTCGTCGGTCAGGGTCGGCGCGAACACGGATGCCTGCCCGTCGAAGCGGTAGATCGAGCCCCAGACGTACGGGATGCCCAGGAAGTACGCCGCGTCGTTGACCATGTAGCGGGTCGCGAAGTTGTCGGTGCCGTCGACGATCAGGTCGTAGCCGGTGAAGATCTCGCGCACGTTGTCGTTATCGAGCCGCACGTCGTGCAGCACGATGTTGACGTACGGGTTGACCTCCTTGATCGCCGCCGCGGCGGATTCGGCCTTCGGCTGGCCCACCGTCGACTGCTTGTGGATGATCTGGCGCTGCAGGTTGGACTCGTCGACCTCGTCGAACTCGACGATGCCGAGGGTGCCTACGCCGGCCGCGGCCAGATAGAGCAGGGCGGGCGAGCCGAGACCGCCGGCGCCGATGACCAGCACCTTGGCGTTCTTCAGGCGCTTCTGCCCGTCCATGCCGACGTCGGGGATGATGAGGTGGCGGCTGTAGCGGCGCACCTCGTCGATCGTCAGCTCGTCAGCGGGCTCCACGAGCGGGGCTAGGGACACAACGGCTCCTCAGTTCGGACGTACGTATGCCTACTTGAACACCGCAGGCACTTCTCCATGTTCCCTCATCCGTGGACGAGACAACGACGCGTCCCGCGATCCGAGTACCAGCGGGTAGGCTGCTGGGGTGACCACGCACCAATCCGAGCTCGACCCCACTCGACCGCGAGGGGCGCGACTACCCCGGACGGAACGACGAGCCCAGCTTCTCGACTCCGCTCTCGAGGTCTTCGTCGCCTACGGCTTCCATGCCGCCGCGATGGACGACATCGCCGAAAGGGCAGGGGTCTCGAAGCCCGTTCTCTACCAGCACTTCCCCGGCAAGCTCGACCTCTACCTGGCCCTGCTGGAGAAGTCCGCGAACGAGATCATCGATCGCTGCCGGGAGGCCCTGGCGTCGACCGACGAGAACAAGGAACGCGTGGCCCGCACCGTCGAGGTCTTCTACGACTACGTCGCCTCCGAGTCCGGTGCGTTCCGGCTCGTGTTCGAGTCCGACCTGACCAACGATCCCGCCGTGCGCGAGCAGGTCGACCGGGTGACCAACGAGTGCGCCGAGGTCATCGCGGAGGTCATCGCGGAGGACACCGGCTTCGCCGCCACCGCCTCTCACCTGCTCGCCGTGGGCCTGGTCGGCCAGATCCAGGTCAGCGCGCGCTACTGGCTCCACAACAACGGTGAGCTCTCCCAGGCCGACGCGGCGCGTCTCGTCGCCGGGCTCGCCTGGCGGGGCATCGGCGGCTATCCCAAGACCGACTGAATCCATTCCGAGTTCCGCTCGTAGCGCAACAGCGGGGTTCCTCACGGTCCGTGTGAGAGGATTCCGAAGCATTGATCGACCCATCGCAAGGAGGACCCGTGGAGGTCAAGATCGGCGTCCAGCAGGCCGCCCGTGAGCTCGTCGTAGAGACCGAGGAGTCCAGCGAATCGGTGGAGAAGCTCATCGCCGACGCCCTCGGCGGCGGCGCTGTGCTCGCTTTGACCGACAGCAAGGGCCGCAAGGTCATCGTCCCGACCGAGAAGCTCGCCTACATCGAGATCGGCCCGGCCAAGGTCGGCAAGGTCGGCTTCGCCGGCTGAACCACTCGGGCTGCACAACTCAGGGATGGCCCTGATTCCGGTGACGAACTTCCGAGTTTGAGCCATGTTGTCCGTGCATTCCAGTCCCAACAGGTGCAATATCAAAATATGGGCGCATTCGTGGCGCCACTCACAACCTGAAGGGAAAAGGCATGATCTCTACGATCCTCGTCACCCTCATCGGCGGCGTCATCATTGGTGCCCTCGGCAAGTTCTTCGCTCCGGGCGATAAGGACAACATTCCGTTCTGGCTGACGATTGTCTGCGGTATCGGCGGCATGCTGATCGGCAGCTTCATCTACTGGTTCGTCTTCGGCCAGAACAACGGGCCGTTCGACGGCCATGCGGCCACGTGGGACAACGCAACCAACGGCATTGACTGGTGGCGTCACATCTGGCAGGTCGTGATCGCCGCCGTTCTGGTGGTCATCGCCTCCGGTGTCACCGGAAAGTCCAAGGCCTGAACCTCGTCCAGGTCACTCGAAGCGGTCCCGCCCCTCTGGGGTGGGGCCGCTTCTGCTGTTGCAGGTACGCCCCGCCAGCCTCACCAGTTCGGCTGTGCCGGCGGCTCCGGCGGGACCACGTCCGAGGGCCGGATGACGTAGACGATCCGCCCGGAGCGTGCCCAGGCGCGGTCGAGCTCGCCGAGGTCGTACGTCGTCCGTACCTCCGCGTCGCTGACGATCCGGTGGGAGGCGGGGTCGTGGACGACGGGGTCGCCAGCCTCGTCGAAGCCAGTCAGCACGAGCAGATGACCGTTGGTCACGTACCCGGCTCCGGTCAGCTCGCCGGCTTGGTGCGAGACGGCCAGCACGAGCGGAATCCCGGCCTCGAGGAACTGGGCGGCCTCGGCGAAGGAGCGGAGCCTGGTGACGTACGCGACCAGCCCCCGGGCGCCCGCGTAGGCGGTGTTGAAGGCCCAGTTGCCGGCGCCACCGAAGGACTCGTCGTAGACCTCCCGGACGGTGAACGGCACCTGCGGGTCGGGGGTCTCGTAGTCCACCCAGGCCGTCTCGGCGGGCGTCGGCCCGGCACCCCAGAAGTCGGCGATCATCGCGGTCGAGGCGGCGCTGCACCAGGACTGCCCGCCACCGTCCCAGTGCGGATAGCGGTCACGGTGGAGCTGCTGCGAATAGGCGGGTACGCCACCCACCACCGTCCCGCGAGGCACCGTGCCCGGCGCCGGCGCCGAGTTCCGGGCGGCGGCCGAGACCATCGCCCCGAGCAGGCTCGCCCGCGGCAGGCTCCCTACGGGGCCGTGCAGGCTCAGCCGCAACGAGAACTCCGTGAACCTGCGCCCGTCCCGCCCCAGGATGGTGTCGTCGGACGCGACCGCGACCGGGTCGTCCTGACCGGCGACGGAGGTGGAGGTGAAGGCCGGGTCCGAGGACCAGCGAGCCAGCGCCAGCCAGCCGCTCCGCTCCCCCGACTCGGCGACCACCTGAGCCGCGACCTCCACCCAGGTCCCGGGCGGGGTCACCACGTTCCAGGAGGCGACCAGCTCGTCGAAGCAGAACCCGGGGCTGACCTCGGGAGACGTCCACACACCGGCGTCGGGGACGATCAGCGTCCCTGGCCAGCCGGTGAAGTGGATGTCAGTGCTCAAGCCCGAGCTTGCCCATTCGCTCGACGTGACGCTGGGTGAGTCGGGTGAGCATCTCGCCGATGGTGCCGAGGTCGAGACCAGAGAGGTGGCCGCCGGCGATCAGCTCGCTGAGCCCCTCGCGGGTGGCAGCGACCTGCTGCGCCTGGGTGATCGCCTCGCCCATGAGGCGACGGCCCCACAGCGCCAGGCGTCCGCCGATGAGGTGATCGGCCTCGATGCCGGCCCGCACCCGGTCGACGATGAAGTCGGCCCGCCCGGCGTCCTCGAGGGTGGTGACCACGAGCTTGTGGGTGTCCTCGTCGAGGAAGCCCGCGACCTCGCGGTAGAAGTCGTTGGCGAGCCCGTCACCGACGTACGCCTTGACCAGCGACTCCCACCAGTCCGCGGGCTTGGTGTGGATGTGGAACTCGTCGAACCCCTCACGCAGCGGCTCCATCGCCGCGTACGGGTCGGCACCGAGCTCCACCAGCCGGTCGAGGACCGGCTGGATCTTGGCGTGCTGGGCGGCTGCCATCGCGAGCAGAGCCGTCTTGTCCTCCAGCGAAGGCGCCATCTTGGCGTCGTCGGTCAGCCGCTCGACAGCCGAGACCTCGCCATAGGCGACCGCTCCGAGAAGGTCGATGACGGCGGCCTTGTAAACAGGATCACCGAACGGATCCTGAGGACCCGTGAACTCTGACGATGCAACCACGGGAGAACCCTACCGATAGAATGCCTTTTGACCGACCCAGCGCCGCTGTAATGCACTTCATATCGCGGTGGTCTGGATCCCGTATGTGCGCGGCGTGGCACTCGCTTGGCAAGCTCGAGACACCCGTGAGTCGCTCGCCGCATTCGATGAGACAAGCGAGTAGCGACGAATCATGACAACGTTCAAGGAGCTCGGGGTTCATCCCGAGATCTGCGCTCCCCTCGAGCGCAAAGGCATCACCACCCCCTTCGCCATCCAGGAGATGACCCTCTCGGTCGCCCTGCAGGGCACCGACCTGATCGGCCAGGCCCGCACCGGCTCCGGCAAGACGCTGGCCTTCGGCATCCCGGTGGTGCAGCGCAGCGTGTCCCCCAAGGACCGCGACTACATCGACCTTCCGCAGGGCAAGCCGCAGGCCCTGATCGTGGCTCCGACCCGCGAGCTGGCCATGCAGGTCTCCGCCGAGATCTCGATGATCTCCGAGGACCGCGGCCTCCGCGTGCTGACCGTCTACGGCGGCGCGGGCTACGACCCCCAGATCGACGCGCTGGAGAAGGGCGTCGACATCGTGGTCGGCACCCCCGGCCGCCTGATCGACCTGGCCAACCGGAAGGTCCTCGACCTCTCCCACGTGCACGCCCTCGTCCTCGACGAGGCCGACGAGATGCTCGACCTCGGGTTCCTGCCCGACGTGGAGAAGCTCGTCACCCTCACCCCGGAGACCCGCCAGACGCTGCTCTTCTCGGCCACCATGCCGGGCGCGATCGTGGCGCTGGCGCGCTCCTACATGCGCCACCCGATGAACATCCGCGCCGAGTCCGCGAGCGAGCGCGAGACCGTGCCTGCCACCGCGCAGTTCGTCTACCAGGCCCACGACCTCGACAAGCCCGAGATGATCGGCCGCCTGCTGCAGTGCGAGGACCACGACAAGGTCGTCGTCTTCGCCCGCACCAAGCGGCAGGCACAGCGCGTGGCCGACGACCTCGCCGAGCGTGGCTTCCCGGCCTCTCCCCTGCACGGCGACATGCAGCAGGCTGCCCGCGAGCGGGTGATGCAGAAGTTCCGTGACGGCAAGGTCGAGGTCCTGGTGGCCACCGACGTCGCCGCCCGCGGCATCGACGTCACCGGCGTCTCCCACGTGGTCAACTACACGACACCCGACGACGAGAAGACCTACGTGCACCGCATCGGCCGCACCGGCCGTGCCGGCGCCTCCGGTGTCGCGGTCACGTTCGTCGACTGGGCCGATCTCCACAAGTGGAAGATGATCAACAAGGCTCTCGACCTTCCCTTCGACGAGCCGCAGGAGACCTACTCCTCCTCGGAGCACTTCCTCCACGACATGGGCATCCCGAAGGGCACCAAGGGCAGGATCAAGGCCGCCGCGCCTGCGAAGCCCAAGGACAAGGACTCCGACAAGGACGGCGAGAAGCGGGAGCGCGCTCCCCGCAACCGCGACCGTCAGCGCACCCGCTCGCGCGGCGGCCAGGTCGTCGACAAGTCTGCCGCTCCGGCTGCCGCCGAGTCGGCTCAGTCGACGAAGCCCGCCGACGGCGAGGCCAAGGCCGAGGGCTCCGCGCCCCGTCGCCGCCGCCGTCGCCGCTCTTCGGGCTCGGGCGGTTCCGCGCCCAAGGCCGACGCCTGAGCCTGCCTAGGGGATCACGACCACCTTGGTGCCGAGCCGCGCGAAGCGCCACATCGCCTTCGCGTCCGGCTCGGCCTGGCGGATGCACCCGTGCGACAGCGGCGTGCCGAGCTGGGCGCGGGTCTGTACGCGCTTGCCCTTGTCCACCGGAATGTTGTGGAAGCCGATCGCGGCGCGGGGGCCGTTGGTGAAGCGTACGAACCACTTCATCCGGCCCGAGTCGTCGATCCCCCTCGCGTGCTCGGAGCGGGAGAAGACCTTGTAGGTGCCGGGCTCGAGGTTGTCGTAGATGCTGCCCGAGACCGGATACGTACGCCTCGTCCGGTCGGCCGCGGAGACGATCCAGACCCGCTGGCGGCTGATCGAGAAGACGGCCCGGCGACCGGTGCCGGAGTCGTCCGGGAGCACCTTCTCCGCGGCGGCCGTCCGCGCGTCGACGTGACGGTCGATCGCGGCCTCGCGCTGGCTGTCGTGCGGCCAGACCGGGGTGCGCCCGGCGTCCGCGCCCAGCTTCATCCCGCTGTCGGCTGCGCTGGGCCGGCCGTTGGCCACCGGCTCGGCGACGACCTCCATCCCGACGTACAGACCGGCCGACGTCAGCAAGGACGCGGCGAAGAGCATCTTGGTGCGCCGGAGAGGCCTGGATCTCACGTGGCGCGCAGTGCGGCTCACTTCTTCATCACGTGCCCGAGTCCCCCTACGAAATCCACGTCGAACATCATCCAAACACGTATCACCGCAAGTCAACTGTCACACGACAGACAGAAACCGTGATTCCGCGTGTGAACCGACGGCCCGGCGCCTGGATCTCCCTCGCGGCCGATGGTGGCAGGATTGCCCCATGTCGAACCCCACCTCTCTGGTCACCGGCGCAACCGCCGGCATCGGACTCGCCTTCGCCCAGCAACTCGCCGCTCGCGGACACGACCTCGTCCTCGTCGCCCGTGACGAGGAGCGCCTCACCGGCGTCGCCAAGAACCTGGCGGACGCCCACGGCATCGGCGTCGAGGTGCTCCGCGCCGATCTGACCGACAGCGCCGATCTGGCCAAGGTCGAGGCCCGCCTGGCCGACGCCGATCACCCGGTCGACCTGCTGGTCAACAACGCCGGTCACGGCCTCAAGCACCGCTTCCTCGACAACACCGCCGACGAGGAGACCGCGATGGCGGAGGTGCTCGTCATCGCCCCGCTGCGCCTCTCCCACGCCGCCCTGGGCGCCCAGGTCGCCCGCGGCCACGGCGGCATCATCAACGTCGGCTCCGTCGCCTCCTACCTCCCCCGCGGCACCTACTCGGCCGCCAAGGCGTGGATCAACTCCTTCACGGAGTGGGCCCACAACGAGTACGCCGGCCAGGGCATCAAGGTGATGGCCCTGCTCCCGGGGTTCACCAAGACCGAGTTCCACGAGCGCCTCGGCTCCGGCTACGACTCGGCCCCCTCGTGGATGTGGCTCGACGTCAACGACCTGGTCCGCGAGGCGCTCGAGGACTACGACGCCGACAAGACCTTCTCGATCCCGAGCAAGCGCTACAAGGCCCTGGCCACCATGGCGCGGGTGGTCCCGTCCGGCGTACTCCAGAAGTTCCAGTCGCTGGGCCGCAAGTAGCCGACCCAGCAGGTAGTCAGAGACGTTCTGGCCCGTTACCGGCGGGTATACGGGCCCGAAGGTCTCGGACTATCCAGCGCGGGCCCTCAGGTAGCGCTCACGCTGCCAGTCCGCCAGGGCTCGACGCATCTCGACGGTGTGGGTGGGGGTCCACCAACGTGGCGGGTTGATCGTCCACTGCCGTTCGGCCATCGGTGTCCGGCTTGCTCGCGCCCGAGCCTCGTGCGTCCTCCTGATGAAGTCTGCGGGGTCACGACGGTCGGCGGACACCATGGTGACGTACTCAAGACCGATCCGCCGGAAGGCGCCCTCACGCCGCAGGTCCTATGTGCCGGCCATCGAGGTCGAAGACCGGGCGGTTGCTGACCACCCCCGCGATCCCCATCCGCACCTTGAGGGTGAGTCGCAGATCGGTCTCCGACGGCGACCACACGTTCTCATCGGCAAGCGAGATCGCACGTCTCAGGCGATAGATGCCGGTCCAACCGCTGAGCGTCTCGGCGTAGGCCGCCATCTCCGCCAATGAGATCAGGTCGCTGGCCGCCACGAGGTCGAGCCAGCGTACGGCCGACAACGGCGTCTCTGCCCTGCGGACCTCGAACGCCACCGACCGATGCGGATCCGTGAGCACCACCCCGTCCACGACCTGACGCGTTCTCGGCAGCATCCGCTCCTTGCTCACCTCGATCCCGGCCTGCGCACGTGCCTGCGATCCCGGGGTGAGAATGGTGACCGGAAGCTCGCTCCCATCCGCGTCGCAACCGTCGATCCAGCGCACCCGCTGCCATGCCAGCGCGGCCCAACCCGTCACCGCGCCGTCCGCAGGCACCACTGCGGAGGCCTCGAGAACCCGCTGCTGCGGTGAGTCCGGGACGTACGCAGGCACGTAGAGCCCCCGCGACGAACGCCGCCACGCCCGTCCCCTCGCCTGCTTCGGCGTCGGACCGAGCACACCCGAGGGGTCCGTCCGCACAGGACGCACCAGCCCAGGGCGCCCGGGTATGTCGGACGGCCTGAAGTGAGAGGCACGAGAAGCCACGGCCCTCATGATGTCCGCGACCACCGACATGTTGCCGCCCACCGGGTAGTCCGAGACGTTTCGGCCCGTTACCGCCCGGTAGGAGGGCCCGAACGTCTCGGACTACCCAGCTTCAGGCGTTCGCGATGAAGGTCGTGACCGCGTCGGCGACCATCTGAACGGCGATCGCGGAGAGGAGCAGACCGGCGATCCTGGTGATGAGCAGGACGCCGGACTCCTTGAGCACCTTCAGGATCGGGATGGAGAAGACCATTGCTACCAGGAGGGCGAGGTGGACGACGACGAGTCCGAGCCCGAGCCCGAAGGCGGTCCCGACGGAGTCGACCTCCTGGGTGAAGACCATGGTGGCGACGATCGCACCGGGGCCGGCCAGGAGCGGGGTGCCGAGCGGCACCATCGCCACGTTCGCTCCGGCGGCGGCGACGGGGTCGTCGAAGTTGTCGGTGAGCAGCTCGAGGGCGACCAGCAGCAGGAGCAGGCCGCCGGCGCACTGCAACGCCTCGAGGGAGATGTGCAGGAAGTGCAGGATCGCCTGTCCGAACAGCGCGAAGATCGTGATCACCAGGAACGAGACAGCGACCGCGAGGAGCGCCGCGCGGCGCTGCTTGCCCGGTGACTGCCCCGCGGTCAGCGACAGGAAGATCGGGATCGTGCCGACCGGGTCCATGATCACGAAGAGCGTCACGAACGTGGAGACGAAGATCTCGGTCAACGTACGACCTCGGGGGTGGCTCGTCCGGAGGCGGCCGCGGCTGCGGCGGCGCGCTCCAGGAGCCGCTCGTACTCAGCGGGTGCAGTGGTGTTCACTCCCAGATGGTGACCCACCTTCCCGGTGCCGTGGTAATCGCTGGATCCGGTCACCACGAGGTCGAGGTTGCGGGCGATCACCCGCAGCTTGTCGCGCACTTCGGGGCTGTGATCCTGGTGGTCGACCTCGAGTCCGGACAGGCCCGCGTCGACCAGTGCGGAGATGGCTGCCTCGTCGGGCTGCTCGCGTCCGGACCGGCCCCACGGGTGGGCGATCACGGTGACTCCTCCGGCTGCGGCGACGGTGCGGATCATCGGCTCGAGCGGGGCCGCGTAACGGCTGACGTTCGCCGGTTTGCCGGCCCCGAGGTAGCGGTTGAACGCCTCGTCGCGACTGCGCACGTACCCCTTCGCGACGAGCGCGTCGGCCAGGTGCGGGCGCCCGGAGGCAGCGGCGTCACCGGAGACGGCGGCGACGTCCTCGAGCGACACCTCGATGCCGAGACGCGCCAGGCGGGCCAGCATCAGCGGCAGCCGTCCGTCCCGGCCGGCCAGAATTCGGGCGAGCTCGGCAACCAGCGGCGGATGGGTCCGGTCGGGCAGGTACGCCAGCAGGTGCACGCTGTGGCCGACGTGGTCGGTGCTGATCTCCATGCCGCGCACCAGCTCGATCCCGGCCTCGGTGGCAGCGGCTGCCGCTTCGTCCCAGCTGGCGGCGGTGTCGTGGTCGGTGATCGCGACCACGTCGAGCTCCGCGGCCTTCGCCGCCTGGACCAGCTCGGTGGGCGAATCGGTCCCGTCGCTCACTCGCGAGTGAGTATGGAGGTCGATGCGCACCCGCCTATCCTAGGGCGAGTTCCACCAAGATCCACCGGGGCCGCCGAAGGGCAGCTCGACCATCTGTACGCCCAGGTCCCGGACCTGGCGCAGGTGCCAGCCGTCCTGGAGCATCAGCATCGCCGTGGCCGGGCGGAAGACGAGCCACAGCCAGCGGCCGGCGGCCTCGCCGACGACCACGGACCGTTCCCACTCCTCGGCGCCATTGGTCCACTGGGTGATCGGCCACAACGGCACCAGCTGCCGCTGCCCGGCGACCCGGACCCTCGTCGTGGGCGGGCCGGCACAGGCGTCGATGCCCGGGTCCGGTCCTTCCGTACGCGCGCACCGCGCCCCCAGCCCGACGCCGGCCTCCTCGGTGACGACGGTCATCTCGACCGGCCCGTCGTCGGGGGTCACACCCGTCAGCGTGAGCAGGGTCGCCGCACCCTTGTTCTCGTCGCCGACCACGGCGAGGTCGGCGATCGACCAGCCCGACTCGACCGGCCACGGAACGTAGGTGGGCACCTCACCGGCCAGCGAGAGGATCTGCACCAGGTCCTCGTAGGAGGCGGCATTGGAACGCCATAGCGGGGTCACCACCCCATGCTCGGGGCACGACTTGCTGCCGCCGGCACCGATGCTCGCCACCGGCGTCGCGCAGCGTGGACAGCCAACCGCAAGAGCCACCCCACAACGGTGACCCGTGGCATCCGTCTGGTCAAGACGTACGGTCAGGCATCCGCCCTGACTAGGTGTTCCAGTGCTTGACGACCGGCTGCCCGTGGTGGGCGTCGAGCATCGAGACGGTCGCGGTGTCGAGCCGGAAGAGACGGCCCTCGGTGACCGGGAGTCCCAGCCACACCGCCGCCAGCGCGCACAGCGCGTGTCCGTGGGAGAAGACCAGGGTGTCGCCGTCGCGCTCGCGCGCGGCCGAGACGACCCGGCCCAGCCTCTCCTGGACGGCTGCCGCGGGCTCGCCGCCCGGCGTCTTTCCGGTCCACAGGCTCCAGCCCGGGTCGGTACGGTGGATCTCGTCGGTCGTGATGCCCTCGTAGTCGCCGTAGTCCCACTCGACCAGGTCGTCGGTGACGACCGCGTCGGGGAAGCCCGCGAGCTCAGCCGTACGCAGCGCCCGCTGTCGCGGGGACGTGAGCACCGCGGCGTACCTCTGGTCCTGAAGGCGCGACGAGAGCACCTTGGCGGCCTCCTCCCCCTCGGGCAGGAGGGGAAGGTCGGTGTGGGAGGTGTGCCGGCCGTTGAGGGACCACTCGGTGGTGCCGTGCCTGACGAGGTAGAGGGCCATGCCCCCATCCAACCAGCCATCGGCCCGGCCGAATTCTCAGGCCCGAGTGATGAACCGGTTGACCTCGCGGACGAACAGGTTGGGGGCGAGGTCGGCGGCGGTCGAGAGGGCCCTGGCCGGGAAGCCGACGGTGGTGTGCACCTTCGGCAGCCGTCCGCGCAGACCCTTGCGAGGCTGCGCCATCTCCCAGACCTGGTCGGCGACGTCCTCGACGGTCAGCCGGATGCCCAGCGTCTCGTGGGAGGAGGCGGCGTTGCCGTCGAGCAGGGCGGTCTTCACCCACAGCGGCCAGACCGCCTGCACCCGGATGCCCTCCTTGCGCCACTCCAGCTCCAGCGCCTCGGTGAGTCCGCGCACGGCGTACTTCGACGCGCTGTAGGAGGCGATCTCCGGCTGCCCGTAGATCGCGCTCGCGCTGCAGACGTTGATGACGCCGGATCCGGGCGTGGCCCGGAGATAGGGGTACGCGGTGTGGCAGCCGTTGATCACGCCGTTGACGTTGATCTCGATGGTCTGGTGGTGCTGAGCCAGGTCGACCTCGGCCAGGCGGCCGGCACGCAGGATGCCGGCGTTGTTGACCAGCAGGTCGAGGCGACCGCCGGCAGCGGTGGCGAACTCCTCCAGCGCCGCGTTCCAGGACGCCGGATCGGTGACGTCGAGCGTGCCACCGATGGCGTTGTCGGACCCGAGGATCGCGGCGACATCACGCGCGAGGTCGGCGTCGATGTCGTAGACGCCGACGAACCATCCCTCGCTCGCGAACTTCTCTACGATCGCCTTGCCGATCCCTTGGGCGGATCCGGAGACGAAGAGAGCTTTCCTGGTTGCCATGACGTGCTCCTTACGCAGGGATGAGCGCCCAGTAGTCGAGGTCGAGCAGCACGCCGGGGGCGTACTTCCCGTCCTCGCCGCGCAGGGTCATCGACTCGTCGCGGCCCTTCGTGGCGACCAGGCGCAGCCGCAGCGCGCCGACACCCGGGGCGTCGGTCTCCACCTTGTCGAGCACCTCGGACCAGGCGTAGACGGTGTCGCCCGCGAAGGCCGGAGAGGTGTGTGCGCCGGCGTTGATCGCGGCGATCAGCTGGGCGTTGGCGAGGCCGTTGAACGACAGCGCACGGGCCAGCGAGATGATGTGGCCGCCGTAGACGAGGTTGCGGCCGTCGGGCCGGGCCTCGACGTTGAAGTGCACCTTCGCGGTGTTCTGCCACAGCCGGGTGGCCTGCTGGTGCTCGGACTCGGTGAGGGTGACCCCGTCGACGTGGTCGATCTTCTCGCCGACCTCGTAGTCGGCCAGCCGGTGCGGTTCGCCGGCGGCGGTGAAGTCGTAGGAGGAGAAGTCCAGGCCCGTGGGCACGATCAGGTTCTTCGCGTCGACGACCGCGGCCAGCTCCGGGATCACGGTCTCGGGGGCCGCGGCGTCCTGGTCCCGCTTGTGCACCATCACCCAGCGCGCCCAGTCGATGGCGACCTCGCCGCGCTGGTTGGTGGCGGTCGAGCGTACGTAGACGACGCCAGACTTGCCGTTGGAGTTCTGCTTGAGGCCGATGACCTCGGACTTCGTCGAGAGCGTGTCGCCCGGCACCACCGGCTGGTGGAAGCGGCACTCGGCGTAGCCGAGGTTGGCGACCGCGTTCAGCGACACGTCCGGGACGGTCTTGCCGAAGGCGATGTGGAAGCCGATCAGCTCCTCGACCGGGTGCTGCTCGAGCCCGACGGAGGCCGCGAAGGCAGCGCTCGAGGGCACCGCGAAGCGGGTCGGGTAGAGCGACCCGTACGCAGCCCGGTCGCCCTCGGTCACCGTGCGCGGCGTGGCGTGCTCGATGACCTGGCCGACCTGGAAGTCCTCGAAGAAGTTGCCGGGGTTCGTCTTGCTCATCTGCGGCCTCTCGTCGGTGAGTCTGGCGGTGCGTGGATTACCGGACGGTAACCTAGTTCAGACGATCCCGTGGAGGCGTTCCGGGATGCGTAACAGCGGCTGGTTGCGGAGGTTGTCGATGTGGCCCGGGCCGACGGCGCGGTGCACTCCGTCCTCCTCACGGACGAGCCTGGCCGGCAGGACCGATGCCGGGTCGAACTCCTCGACGTCAGCGCTCACCGAGGCGGTCGCGGTGCTCAGCAGGCCGGCGAGATCGTCACCGGAGCGTCCCCACGAGCTGCCCTTGCCGCGACCCACCGCCTTGGCGAGCTCGTTGCGGCGGTCGGCCTGTCGGCGCAGCAGATCCAGGTCGGCGAACTTCATGTGGAGCATGAACAGCCCGGGATCGGGCACGTACGGCGCCTTGATCCCGTGGGAGGCGAGCGTCCACGCGGCCGGCACCCGCTTGACCGACGGCTTGCACATCAACGGCGCGAACTGGGCGTACGCCCGCTGGCCGACGATCGGCTTGCCGCTGACCAGCGCTCCCTCGACCGCCGTGTGGTGGACGACGTTGAGGGCGAACGGGGCGATCACCCGCTCGGGACGTCGGGCCAGGTAGTCGGAGAGGTTGGCGTACCTCGCCGGGTCCGGGACCAGGAACTCGTCCACGTCGGTGAAGATGACCACGTCGTAGACCCCCAGGAGACCCTGGGCGACCCCGCTGGCCAGGCCCATCCGGCCGGCCTCGAAGTTGCCCTTCCGGAAGCCCGGCAGGCGCTGGACCGTGCACGACAGGTCGTCGGTCGAACCGTCGGTCGAACCGTCGTCGAAGACGATCAGGTTCTCGAGACCCGCCGCTCGGCCGTAGTGGTCGACCCAGCGAGTGAGCATCTCACCCTCGTCGCGGGCGATGGTGAGCACCGCGATCCGTGGCGGCGCGGCCGACGTGCCGCCCGTCTCCTCGGCGAGTCTGCGACGACGGCGCAGGCTCCAGCTGCTTGACAAAGAGTTCCCCCGAATATGTGTGTGTTGAGGCCCTACGTGCGGACCAGCTCCTCTCGCCGAACGGACCACTCCACGAGGTCGGCCAGGGCGGAGACGGCGCGCGCCGGGGCCTTGCGGCCCTCCCCCGGGTCGATGACCTCACCAGGGATGGTCGGGTCGGCGAGCTTCTTGTCGAGGTCCGTACGCAGCGCCGCGTAGGAAGCCACCGCGGCGTCTCGAACCTGCTTGTCGGTGACCTTGCGCGGGTCGATCCCGCGTACGTCCACAGGGGCCAGGTCATCGAGATCCCCGTGGATGGTCGCGTCCAGACCGCTCAGCTCGGCTGCCTGGTCGCGGGTGAACGAGGCCGTCCAGCGCGGTGCCTGGAGCCCGATACGCGGGTCGTCGACCGTCAGCTCCGGCATCAGGCGCTTGCCGAGGACGTGCTTACGCAGCCCCATCGCCGCCGGGTAGGCCAGGCCACGCCGGTCCAGCTCGGCGTTGAGGCCGCGCAGCACCTCGACGGTCGCGGAGCCGAGGGAGGTGTTCTTCGGCGGCGGGCTCTTCATCCCCTCGGGATCGAAGCCCATCGCCACACCGAAACGCTCCAGCAGCAGGGTCGCCGGGCTGCCCGGAGGCGGCACCGTGACCAGGTGCAGAGGCCCGGCCTGGGCCCAGCGCCGGGCGATGGCGACCATGTCCTGCTCGGACCAGAACCGCTTGCCGGGGCCGGAGTGACGGCGCTCGGGAGAGCCCGGACGGCTCTTGTTGACGGAGGTGAGAAAGTCCGACCAGGTCCAGTCCACGCCGTTCTGGACGAGCTCCTGCCACATCGACGGGATCTGCCGGTTGATGTCACGCAGCGAGAGCACGATCTCGGGGGTCACGCCCGTGAAGCTCGTCGCCACCCGCTCGACCGTCTCCGGGCCGACCGGCGCCAACAGCTCGACGGAGATCAGCGCCGTGCCGTCCCACTCGTCGACCTCGGCGACCAGGCGATCCCAGGCCCCGGCGACCGAGTTGCCCTGCGGGTGCTTCCGGCGGCCCTTCACGTCGAGCACGGCCTCGATCTGGTTGCGCCAGCGCGCGCCGGGGACCAGGAACCCACGCTCCGCGAGGAGAGCCTTGTTCTTGTACAGGGCACCCTGCAGATAGGTCGTCCCCGACTTCATCGCCCCGACATGGAGCACTACGCGGCGCGCCAACTTCTCGTTACCTCTCGACCAGACCGACCCGACACCCCCGAGGGGGCATCGTAGCGTCAGGACCCGCCGCCGCCCGCCTTCCGGCGGTGCATCTTCGGTGCGCCACCGACTACCTCGGACCCGTGCGCCTTCTCCTTGGCCCCCGCGCTCTCGGCGCGTGCGTGGTCGTGGTTGTTCTTCTTCTCCAGCGCCTCGCGCATCTTGGCTTTGAGATCGTCGTTGGTCATCGCTCTCCCTAAATCGGCGTTGTGAGTCGTTGGTCGGGTAACGACCAACCTACGACACGCGCCCCGACGAATCCCCAGTTTTTCCGGACGAGACCGGAGTTATGGGCGACGAAGGTCTACTTTCGTCGCCCACAACTACGGATTCGGCGCCCGTTCGTGCGGACTCGATCGAGGCGAGTCAGGCGACGTGGTGATGGGCGGGGAGGTCGAGGAAGCCGGCGTCGCCGCCGGCGTAGTAGGTCGCCGGGTCGGCCTCGGCCAGGGGAAGCCGACGACGAAGGCGCTCGACGAGGTCCGGATTGGCGAGGTACGCCCGGCCGAAGCTCACCAGGTCGGCTCCCAGCCCCAGCCAGCGGTCCGCGGAGGCCAGGTCTGTCGGCCTGGCCCCGAACGGCGCCGCGCCGCGGGTCAGCCACGAGCTCGGGTTGACGATCATGGTCCCGTCCCACCGCTTGCGCAGGTCCAGCATGGTCGCCTCGTCGGTGGTGGCCTCGAGGTGGACGTACGCCAGCCCGAGCCGGTTGAGCTCGGTGAGCAGCGCCGCATAGACCTCGGCATGATCGGGCTCGGTGACGTCCCAGAGCCCGGCGCCGGGCGAGAGCCGGATGCCGACGCGGTCGCCGCCGACGGCGTCCACCGTCGCGGCAACGGCCTCGACGGCGAACCGGATCCGGTTGGCCACCGAGCCGCCGTAGCGGTCGGTGCGCAGGTTGGCGTTGGTCGAGAGGAACTGGCTGATCAGGTAGCCGTTGGCCCCGTGCAGCTCGACCCCGTCGAACCCGGCGCCGACCGCGCGGCGGGCGGCCTCGGCGTACGACCCGGCCTGCTCGGCGACCTCAGCGGTCTGCAGGGCACGCGGCACCGGTGCGGGCAGAGGCCCGGTCGGCGTGAAGACGTCGGTCGCCACCGCGACAGCGGACGGGGCGACCGGCCGGAGGCCGGAGATCGACTCGTGCGATACCCGGCCGCCGTGCATGAGCTGGGCGAAGATCCGGCCACCGTTGATGTGGACCGCGTCGGTGACCTGCCGCCAGGAGGCGGCCTCTGCGTCAGTGCGCAGCCCGGCGGTGTTCGGGTTCGAGGTACCGACAGCGTTGGGAGCGATCCCGTCGGAGATGAGCAGGCCGGCGGTGGCCCGCTGAGCGAAGTACGTCGCCATCGACGGCGTCGCCAGGCCGTCGGCGGTGCCTCGGGCGCGGGTCATCGGCGCCATCACGATCCGGTTCGGCAGCGTCAGCGGGCCGAGGTGGTGGCGGTCGAAGAGGCTGGTCACAGGTGAGCTCCTTGGGAGTGGCAGTGGGTCGCCACGTACGCTAGAACCTGACACTGACGTCAGAGGCAAGTCTTGTGCCGGAGATCACTCAGGAGGAGTTCGATGCGGATCGGCGAGCTCGCGAGGCGAGCAGGCGTGAGCGTCCGCTCGCTGCGCTACTACGAGGAGCAAGGGTTGCTCGAGTCCGAGCGCAGCAGCAGCGGCCAGCGGCACTATCCGGAGGCGGCCGTCGACCGGGTGATCCTCCTCCAGCGGCTCTACGCGGGCGGACTCTCCAGCCGTACGATCGGCGAGGTCCTCCCCTGCGTCGACCGGCCGAGCGCCGACACCTCCGAGGCCGCCTTCGAGATGATGGTCGGCGAGCGCGACCGGCTCAGCGCCCACATCGAGGACCTGCTCCGGACCCGCGACATGCTCGATGAGCTCATCGCCACGAACCGCCGCCACAACGCGACCCTCGCGTCCGACTCAGCCCCCTGACCGACCGGCCGAGACAGCAGAAGTGGGGGGGGGGGCCCCCCCATTGTGGGGCCCCGGGAAAAAATAGTGGGGGAGGGGGGCCGGGGGGGGCGGGCCTGTTTTTGGTGTGGGGGGCCACCCCCCAGCATAAAATATTGGTGNCGTACGTACCCCCCCCCCCCCCCCCCCCCCCCCCCCCCCCCCCCCCCCCCCCCCCCCCCCCCGCGCCCCCCCCCCCCCCCCCCCCCCCCCCCCCCCCCCCCCCCGCGGGGGCCCCCAACCCCCCTGTGCCCCCCCCCACTTCTACAGATTCGGCGGAAGGGCTCGCCGGAGGCTCAGGACTTGTAGTCCTTGAGCAGCGAACGCCCGATGATCATCTTCTGGATGTCGCTGGTGCCCTCACCGATCAGCATGAACTTCACCTCGCGCATGATCCGCTCGATCTCGTACTCCTTGGAGTAGCCGTAGCCACCGTGGATCCGGAAGGAGTCCTCGACGACCTCGTTGGCGTACTCCGAGGCGACCATCTTGGCCATCCCGGCCTCGACGTCCATCCGCTTGCCGGTGTCCTTCAGGCGCGCGGCACGGACCATCATGTTGTGGGAGACCTCGACCTTGGTGCCCATCTCTGCGAGACGGAACAGGATGGCCTGGTGCTCGGCGATCTTCTTGCCGAAGGTCTGGCGCTGCTGGGCGTAGGCGATGCCGAGCTCGAAGCCACGGATCGCCAGGCCGCAGGCGCGGGCGGCGACGTTGACCCGGCCGACCTCGACACCGTCCATCATCTGGAAGAAGCCCTTGCCCGGGGTGCCACCGAGGATCTGGTCGGCCGAGATCTTGTGACCCTCGAAGATCATCTCGGTGGTGTCGATGCCCTTGTAGCCCATCTTGTCGATCTTGCCGGGCACGGTCACGCCCTGCGCGGTCTCGCCGAAGCCGGGGGTCTTCTCGACCAGGAAGGTGGTCATGTTCTTGTAGACGCTCTCGGCGCCCTCATCGGTCTTGGTCAGCACCGCGACCAGGGTGGAGGAGCCACCGTTGGTCAGCCACATCTTCTGGCCGGTGATGCTGTAGGACCCGTCCTCGAGCTTGGTCGCCTTGGTCGACACCGCGCTCACATCCGAGCCGAGACCGGGCTCGGACATCGAGAACGCGCCACGCACCTCGCCGGTGGCCATCCTCGGCAGGTACTTCTGCTTCTGCTCCTCGGTGCCGTGCTGCATCAGCATGTAGGCCACGATGAAATGGGTGTTGATGACGCCGGAGACCGACATCCAACCGCGCGCGATCTCCTCGACACACAGCGCGTAGGTCAGCAGCGACTCACCCAGCCCGCCGTACTCCTCCGGGATCATCAGACCGAAGATGCCGAGCTCCTTGAGACCCTCGACGATCTCGGTCGGATACTCGTCGGCGTGCTCCAGCTCCTGGGCCACCGGAATGACCTTCTCGTCCACGAACTGACGGACGGTCTTCAGGATCTCTTCCTGAATATCGGTGAGACCTTCGGTCTCGGCAAGGCGACCCATGCTTCACTCCTACTCTCGGTGGTCGAGCCTGTCGAGACCACCACGACGTGTCACTGCGGCAGGTTACCAATCAGTAACCATCAGTGACAGGGTGACTCCCACCACATCGCGATCCTACGTCTCTCAAACCCGCCGTCCGACTGCCGAGAAGAACGGCTTGAAGAGCTTGTCGTACGACGCCCTGGTGACGCTCACGTAGCCCGACCGCTTGCCGCTGCCGGCCGAGGTGGACATCTGGGTGCTGGAGCTGAAGGCGAACGCCGGGGTGGCACCGGTCCTGCTGATCAGCAGCACGGTCGCCCGCAGGCCGGCACGGTCATAGCCGCTCGGACGCCGTACGGCCCAGCTCTCCTTGTTCACGTCCTTGCCGAGGACCCGCTGCAGCGAGCGCATCTCGGCGGTCGTGGTCCGTTCCGCGGTGACGACCTGGACCTGCGCACCACGCGACCTGGCCCGCTTCAGCGCCCGGAGCACCTTGGCGTTGCTCAGCGCACGGGTGGCCAGATGGACTACCTGACCGCGCTTGGTGCTGTTGATCGACTTCAGGACCGTACGCAGCACGCTCTGCTCCTCGGCGGTGCTCAGTCCTGGGTCGGTGAACACGACACCCGGCCCGAACCTGACCCGCGAGGAGCCCTCGGTGGAGGTGACCGGCAGCGGCGAGAAGTCGACGCGTACCGCGTGGTGGTCGGACTCGAGCCCGAAGGCGCGCTGATTGCCGGTGGCGAACCGCGCGATCCCGCGGGCGAGTATGTAGTCGATGGTCGAGGCCCGGCCGTGCGTCACCGGTGCCTGCTGAGTTACGTCGTAGCTCGGGGTCAGGTGCTGCGCGGCGAAGATGTCGCCCGGATAGCGAGAGCCCTCGTACTGCACGTTCAGGTCGCCGCCCACCACCACCGGGCCGCGTCTGGCCAGCGCCTTGACGAGCACGTTGAGCGCGCGGGCCGAGGGACGGACCAGGTCGCCGTAGTACTTGGATTTGGGCGCGAAGTGCACCGCGACCACCGAGACGTTCCGGCCGGTCGCCCGGTTCTCGAGGGTGACCCAGTTGGCGAACCTGATGCCCCAGTGCAGCCGCTGGTCGGCAGCCTTGCCGCGCTTGTTGCTGATCTGGTGGATGCCCTTCGAGGTCGCTGCCCACTCGTCGTTGTCCCAGGCCACCGCCGTGGCCGACCTGTACGGGTCGCCGCCCTTGCGCCACACGCGGTAGCGCCCCGGCTCGAGGTCCGCGGTCCGGCGGCCGTTCACCTCGTTGTAGGTGATGAAGTCGGGCGCCGTGTCGACGACCTCGCGTACGTCCTTCTTGAACCTCGCCGTACCCATGCTGGCCTTGATGTTGGCCTGCACCATCCGATAGCGCGGTGGCGAGTAGGCGACGGTCTCCAGGTCCGTCACCGGCGGAGCGGACGAGTCGCGCACGGCGACGAGCGCGCCGCCGAAGAGGCCGATGACAAGCCCCGCGGAGAGCAGGGCCTTGACCACCCGACCCCCGCGAGATGGCACCTGAGGTCGTGTACGCATCCGTCCGGGCCCCTCTCGCAGCATTCGCGACCGGTCACTCTGGTCACATTGAAAACATTTGTAACACAAGCCTCAGTCAGATCCCGGACCCCGTTCCGGCGCGGTTCGGATAGTTCATCGAATATGTGGTCCGTGCCATCGCGTGAGCGTCGAAGCGCCCCGCTGGGGGCTATGTCATAACGTTGGCTCGTGAGCACCTCGCCCAACCGCGTCTACGCGGCACGCCTGGTCGGCCTTCCGATCTTCGACCCGCTCGGTGAGCAGGTCGGCAAGGTGCGAGATCTCGTGGTCACGGTCAGATCCGACGCCCGGCAGCCCCGCGTGCTGGGCCTGGTGGTCGAGGTCTTCGGGCGCCGGCGCATCTTCGTGCCGATGACCCGGGTGACCAGCATCGACTCCGGTCAGATCTACACCACCGGCCTGCTCAACATGCGCCGCTTCCAGCAGCGTTCGACCGAGACCCTGGTGATCGGCCAGATGTTCGACCGTCAGGTCACCATCCGCCCCACCGGCGTCGTCGGCACCGTCTACGACGTCGGCATGGAGCAGGCCCGCAACCGCGACTGGCTGCTCTCGCGGGTGGCCGTGCAGGAGCTCGCCAAGGGACTGCGCCGTCGCGGCCAGACGCACGTGGTCGAGTGGAACGACGCCGAGGGGCTGGCCAGCCGCTCCCCCACCCAGGCCGCGACCCACCTGGTCCAGGCGATCCACGACATGCGCCCGGCCGATGCCGCGACGATGATCCACGAGCTCCCGCCCGAGCGCCAGCGACAGGTCGTCGCCGCCCTCGACGACGAGCGCCTGGCCGAGGTGCTCGAGGAGCTGCCCGAGGACGACCAGGTCGCCATCGTGCGGGCCCTGGACTCCGAGCGTGCCGCCGACGTGCTCGAGGAGATGTCGCCCGATGACGCCGCCGACCTCATCGCGGAGCTGCCCGAGGAGACCGCCACCCTGCTGCTCGAGCTGATGCAGCCCGAGGACGCCAAGGACGTACTCCGGCTGATGTCCTACGAGGAGGACACCGCCGGCTCGATGATGACGCCCGAGCCGGTCATCGTCGGCCCCGACGCGACCATCGCCGATGCGCTCGCTCTCGTACGCAACCCCGACCTCACCCCGGCCCAGGCCGCCCTCGTCTACGTCTGCCGTCCTCCGCTGGAGACGCCGACCGGCAAGTTCCTCGGCATCGCCCATATCCAGCGACTGCTGCGCGAGCCACCGTCCACGCTGGTGGCGGGCGCGCTCGACGAGTCCCTGGAACCGCTGCGCCCCGAGGACAGCACCGAGCAGGTCGCGGCCCACCTGGCGACGTACAACCTGGTCGCCGCTCCCGTCGTCGACGAGAACGGCCATCTCGCCGGCGCGGTCACCGTCGACGACCTGCTCGACCACCTGCTCCCGGAGAACTGGCGCGAGAACCTC
The DNA here is from genome assembly GCF_044744805.1 of Nocardioides sp. NPDC087217. Lineage (NCBI taxonomy): Bacteria > Bacillati > Actinomycetota > Actinomycetes > Propionibacteriales > Nocardioidaceae > Nocardioides > Nocardioides sp. NPDC087217. The sequence continues at coordinate 24,645 of NZ_JBIUZB010000003.1, read as the reverse complement.
GCCCGCCAGGAGTCGGCCACCGAGCCGCGTCCGGACACGAGGCCCGACACCCGCCCCAACAAGGTGATCACTCCGGAGATGGTGCGCCGTGGCTGACACTCGCGCCGCCCGCGGCCGCCTCGACACCCCGCGCGAGCTGCGCCGCCCGCTGGTCCGGCGGCCCACCTTCCGCGCCGACGCCTTCGGCTCCTTCGCCGAGGCCTTCGCCCGCTACATGGGCACCGCCCGGTTCCTCGCCTGGATGACGATGGTCGTGTTCATCTGGGTCGCCTGGAACGCCCTGGCTCCCCGCGAGTGGCGCTTCGACGAGTTCCCGTTCATCTTCCTGACCCTGGCGCTGAGTCTGCAGGCCTCGTACGCCGCGCCGCTGATCCTGCTCGCGCAGAACCGCCAGGAGGACCGCGACCGGGCCATCGCCGAGCAGGACCGTCGCATCGCCTCGCAGTCCAAGGCCGACATGGAGTTCCTCGCCCGCGAGACCGCGTCGCTGCGGATGGCCCTCGGCGAGGTCGCCACCCGCGACTACCTCCGCTCCGAGCTCCGGCTGCTCCTCGAGGAGCTCGACGAGCGCGACCGTCACCGCGGTCCGATCGACCAGCCCTCGGGCGATGCTGGAGACTCCCCACGCACGACGTAGGCTTGCATACCGTGAGTAGCCCGCTTCTCGACCGTGTCAACGCAGCCCTGGCGACCGTTCAGGACCCGGAGATCAAACGTCCCATCACCGAGCTGGGGATGGTCGACTCCGTCTCGATCGACGACGCAGGTGTCGTCAGCGTCAAGGTGCTGCTGACCGTCGCCGGCTGCCCGCTCAAGGACACCATCAACCGCGACACCACCGCGGCGCTCGGATCAGTCGACGGCGTCACCGGCGTCGACCTCGAGCTGGGTGTGATGACCAACGAGCAGCGCACCGAGATGCGCAACGGGCTCACCGGCGGTCAGGCGCAGCGGGAGATCCCCTTCGCCCAGCCAGGTTCGCTGACCAAGGTCTTCGCGATCGCGTCGGGCAAGGGCGGTGTCGGCAAGTCGTCGGTCACGGTCAACCTCGCCGTCGCGCTCGCCCAGCAGGGCCTCAAGGTCGGCATCGTCGACGCCGACATCTACGGCCACTCGGTGCCCGCGATGCTGGGCGTAGCCGACTCCCGGCCGACCCAGGTCGATGACCTGATCATGCCGGTCCCGACCGCCTCGGGCGTCTCGGTGATCTCGATCGGGATGCTCAAGCCCCGCCGCGACCAGGTCGTCGCGTGGCGCGGACCGATGCTCGACCGGGCCCTGGTCCAGATGCTCTCCGACGTCTACTGGGGCGACCTCGACGCGCTGCTGCTCGACCTGCCCCCGGGCACCGGCGACGTGGCGATCTCGCTGGGTCAGCACCTGCCCAACGCCGAGATCGTCGTGGTCACCACCCCGCAGGAGGCCGCCGCCGAGGTGGCCGAGCGGGCCGGCACGATGGCCGAGATGATGCACCAGCGCGTCGTCGGCGTCGTGGAGAACATGTCCTGGCTCGTCCTGCCCGACGGCTCCAAGATGGAGGTCTTCGGCTCCGGCGGTGGCCAGCGGGTCGCCGACACCCTCTCCCAGCGCTTCGGCTCGAAGGTCCCGCTGCTCGGCCAGATCCCGCTGGAGCAGACCCTGCGCGAGGCCGGCGACGCCGGGAAGCCGATCGTCGAGTCCGACCCGACCGCCGAGTCGGCCAAGGTGCTGGCCGAGGTGGCGCGTACGATCTCGGGCCGCGGCCGCGGGCTCGCGGGCATGCAACTGGGCCTCACTCCCACCTCCAAGCTCTGAGCCTGTAGGTTCACCTCCGTGTTCGGCATCGGCTTCGCGGAGCTTGCCGTCATCGTCGTGATCGCCATCCTGGTCTTCGGCCCGGACAAGATCCCCGACATGGCACGGCAGATCGCCCGCCTCCTCCACCAGGTGCGCAACCTGGCCAACAACGCGCGCGACGATCTGCGCGGAGAGCTCGGGCCCGCCTACCAGGACCTCGAGCTGCGCGACCTCGACCCGCGTCGCATCGTCAGCAGACAGATCCAGGAAGCTCTCGCCGACATCGAGGAGGAAGAGGCGCGCGCCAAGGCGCCCAAGCCTCTTCTCGCCGGCGAGAAGCCGCCCTACGACGACCAGGCCACATAGCCCGTCCCTCCAGTCTCCTTTGTCACAGGAGAACCTTCTGTTACTCGCCGGTTTAGAACCACGAATAACGGGTAAGAGAAGGTTGCCTGCGTAGAAAGGAGTTTGCGCCCATGAGCGCTCTACCATCTCGGGACCCTGATCCTGCGGAGCCGGATCCGCAACGCCCCGCCGAGGTGCCCCTGGCCGATGTCCAGGGCACGCTCGCCTTCGACCTACAGCCACGCCTGGACCCGCCGCAGCCGGACCGGAACGGGCAGGATGACGCACTGCTGGCCGAGCCGATCCCCATCGTCCCCGCCCGCGGCCATCTGAACGCGTGGATCCCACAGTTCGCCCAGAAGGTCGCCGAGGTCGTCGGCGGGGACCGTCCGGCGAGCCAGCTGGTCCGCTGGACGACCAAGGAGGTCGTCGCCGATCTTCGCTACCGCGCCGCCCTCACTGCCCGTAGCGGGGCGTACGAGCCCGGCCTGGGCCGCCACCAGCCGGTCCGTCCCCGCGTCTATCGTTGGCACCTTCACGTGGTCACCGACACCATCGTCGAGGCCACCGCCACGATCAAGTACGGCCACGGCTACCGCGCGATGGCCCTCCGCTTCGAGCAGAGCGGCGAGAACTGGATCTGCACGGTCCTCAACTTCGGGCCGTACGAATGAACCCGTGGAGCGCTGTACGTACCAGGTACGTACAGCGCTCCACGGGTTGTGAGCTGAGTGTCATCAGCCGTTGACGCGGGTGGTGAGGCCGGTCGGGCCGCCGGGGCGGCCGTGGCACTGCTTGAACTTCTTGCCCGAGCCGCAGGGGCACTGCTCGTTGCGGCCGATCTTGGCGTAGGGGTCGTCGGCGTTGCTGACGGTGTTGCCCTGCGCCTCGGCCTGACCCTGCTCGTCCGGGCCGGAGAAGGCCAGGTGCTTCGGAGCGGCAGGCTTCTGCAGACCCGGCGCGACGATGTGGGGCGACCCACTCGGCGCCTGGCCCGCGGGCTGTGCCTTCAGGGCGGCGGAGATGTCCTGGAGACCACCGGCCTGACCGACGCCGACCGGCGGCTCGGCGAGCGCGCCCTCGTGCATCGGACCGGCGTGACGGGTGCCGTCGGGGTGGTAGTGGAACTCCGGCTCCGCCTGCTCGACCTGGACCTCCAGGTTGAACAGGTAGCCGACCGCGGCCTCCTTGATGCCGTCCATCATCGCGGTGAACATGTCGAAGCCCTCGCGCTGGTACTCCACCAGCGGGTCGCGCTGCGAGTAGGCCCGCAGACCGATGCCCTCACGCAGGTAGTCCATCTCGTAGAGGTGCTCGCGCCACTTGCGGTCCAGCACCGAGAGGACGACCTGGCGCTCGACCTCGCGCATGCCCTCGGAGCCGATCTCCTCCTCGCGGCGGTCGTACGCCTCCTGGGCATCCTTCTTGAGGATCTCGATCAGCTCGTTGCGGTCGAGGTCGTCCTTGCTGCCGCCGGCGTCCGCGATCAGCTTCTCGGGCTCGACCGACACCGGCCACATCTGCTTGAGGTCGGTCCACAGCTGGTCGAGGTCCCACTCCTCGGCGTAGTCCTGGGTCGCGCCGGTGACGACGCCGGTGACGACGTCGTCGATGAAGGTGCGGATCTGGTCCTCGAGGTCGGCGCCCTCGAGCACCTCGCGGCGCTCGGCGTAGATCACCTTGCGCTGGCGGTCCATGACGTCGTCGTACTTGAGGACGTTCTTGCGGGACTCGAAGTTCTGCCCCTCGACCTGGGTCTGCGCGTTGGCGATCGACTTGGTCACCGACTTGGCCTCGATCGGCACGTCGTCGGGGATCTTCAGGGTGGTCAGGATGCGGTCGACCCACTCGCCCTTGAACAGGCGCATCAGGTCGTCCTCCAGCGACAGGTAGAAGCGGGACTCGCCCGGGTCACCCTGACGGCCGGAACGACCACGCAGCTGGTTGTCGATGCGGCGGGACTCGTGGCGCTCGGTGCCGAGGACGTAGAGACCACCGAGCTCGGTGACCTCCTCGTGCTCGGCGGCGACCTGCTTCTTGATCCGCTCGACGGTCGGCGCCCAGCCCTGCTCGTACGCCTCGGCGGTCTCGCCCGTGGGCTCCAGGCCCTGCTTGCGAAGCTCCTGGTCGGCCAGGAAGTCGACGGACCCACCGAGCATGATGTCGGTGCCTCGACCGGCCATGTTGGTGGCGACCGTGACCGCGCCCTTGTGGCCGGCCAGGGCGACGATCTTGGCCTCGTCGGCGTGGTACTTCGCGTTGAGGACGGTGTGCGGGACGCCGCGCTTCTTGAGGATGTTGCCGAGGTATTCGGACTTCTCCACCGAGACGGTGCCGACCAGCACCGGCTGGCCCTTCTTGTGGCGCTCCACCAGGTCGTCGGCGACGGCCTCGTACTTCGCCTCCTCGGTCCGGTAGACGAGGTCGGGCTGGTCCTTGCGGATCATCGGCTTGTTGGTCGGGATCGGGACCACGCCGAGCTTGTAGATCTTGTCGAACTCCGACTCCTCGGTCATGGCCGTACCGGTCATGCCGGAGAGCTTCTCGTAGAGGCGGAAGTAGTTCTGCAGGGTGATGCTCGCCAGGGTCTGGTACTCCTCGCGGACCTTCACACCCTCCTTGGCCTCGATCGCCTGGTGCAGGCCGTCGTTGTAGCGGCGGCCGGCGAGCATGCGGCCGGTGTGCTCGTCGACGATCAGGACCTCGTCGTTGGCGACGACGTACTCCTTGTCGCGGCGGAAGAGCTCCTTGGCCTTGATCGAGTTGTTCATGAACGAGATCAGCGGGGTGTTGACCGCCTCGTAGAGGTTCTCGATGCCGAGGTGGTCCTCGACCCGGGTGATGCCCCGCTCGAGAACGGCGATGGTGCGCTTCTTCTCGTCGACCTCGTAGTCGACGTCCTTGGTCAGCGTCTTGGCGATCGTGGCGAACTCGTCGTACCACTTCACGTCGTCCTCGGTCGGGCCCGAGATGATCAGCGGGGTGCGGGCCTCGTCGATGAGGATCGAGTCGACCTCGTCGACGATCGCGAAGAAGTGGCCGCGCTGAACCAGGTCGGCCATGGACGAGGCCATGTTGTCGCGCAGGTAGTCGAAGCCGAGCTCGTTGTTGGTGCCGTAGGTGATGTCGCAGTTGTAGGCCTCGCGGCGCTGCGCCGGGGTCATCTGCGGCAGGATCACGCCGACGGTGAGGCCGAGGAAGCCGTAGATGCGGCCCATCATCTCGGCCTGGAACTTGGCCAGGTAGTCGTTGACCGTGACGACGTGGACGCCCTTGCCGGCCAGCGCGTTCAGGTAGGCCGGGAGCACCGCGGTCTGGGTCTTGCCCTCACCGGTCTTCATCTCGGCGATGTTGCCGAGGTGGAGCGCCGCGCCGCCCTGGATCTGCACGTCGTAGTGACGCTGGCCCAGGACGCGCTTGGTGACCTCGCGGACCGTGGCGAACGCCTCGGCCATGATGTCGTCGAGATCCTCGCCGTTCTCCAGGCGTTGCTTGAACTCGTCGGTCATCCCGCGCAGCTCGTCATCGCTCATCGCGACGAACTCGTCCTCGATCGCGTTGACGGCCTTCGAGATGGCCTCGAGCTCGCGAAGGATCTTGCCTTCGCCGAGGCGAAGGATCTTGTCGAGAATTGCCACGGTGGCGGGCTCCTACTAGCGGCAGACAGATAGCACGCTCACTCTACCCACCTCCCGGTCGCCCACTCACACCAACGGCGCAAGCAGGGGTGCCAGGTCGCCCTTGGGATCGACCTCGATGGTGCTCAGGCCGAGCCATCCGGCGAGCCGTTCGAGCTCGGCCGCGAGCTCGATGGCCGTCTCCACCGGCGCGCCGGCTTCCGCGAATGCGCCCTTGACCTGGAGCGTTCCGCTCTTGCGGTCGGCCTTCAGGTCGACGCGGCCGACGATCTGCTCGCCGAGGAGGAACGGCAGCACGTAGTAGCCGTGGATCCGCTTGGGCGCCGGCGTGTAGATCTCGATCCGGTAGAAGAAGTCGAAGAGCGCCTCGGTGCGCTCCCGCTCCCAGACCAGCGGGTCGAACGGGCTCAGCAGCGCACGAGCCTCGACGCGCCTCGGGAGGCGCGACCCGGAGAAGAGGTACGCCTGCTTGCGGATGCCCTCGACCGCGACCGGCTCCACCTCGCCGGCGTCGATGAGCTGGTTGAGTGCGCGTGTCGTGTCGTCGACGCGCATCCGGAAGTAGTCGGCGATGTCCTTGGCGGTGCCGACCCCGTGGGACCGGGTGGCGCGGCGTACGAGCTCGAGGTGGGCCTCCTCCTTCGACGGCGTCGGCGCGTCGAGGTGGATCCGCGGGATGACGCGCTCGGGCAGGTCGTAGGCGACCTCGAACTGGTCGTTGCGGTGCGAGATCGCCAGCTCGCCGAACATGTAGAGGATGTCGAGGGTCTTGCGCGAGTCGGACCAGTTCCAGCCCCAGTGGTCCTTGGTCTGCGGACCGGCGTCGTCGAGCGCCTTGGCCGCCTCGCGCGCGGTGAGCGCCCCCTGCTCGGCCACCAGCGCGAGCACCTTCTCCTTCATCCCGTCCGGCACGCTCCCCCACCACTTCGAGCCCTTCTGGGCGCGGTAGTGGTCCATCCGCCACTGCATGTGCGGCCACAGCTCGACCGGCATGAACGCCTGCACGTGAGCCCAGTACTCGACCATCCGGCGATCCTTGAGGCCCTTGCTGGCGCGGTGCAGGAGCCCGGTGTCGTACGCCCCCATCCGGCTGTAGAGCGGCATGTAGTGCGCGCGCTGCAGCACGTTGACCGAATCCACCTGGAGGACTCCGGTGCGCTCCAGCGTGCGCTGGAACGTACGCATGGTCGGCATCGTGTGGGGCTTGTCGGCGAACCCCTGCGCCGCCAGGGCGATCCGGCGGGCCTGGGAGCGGCTGAGTGTCTGGGAGCTAGGCACGAATCCGACTCTAGAGCCGGTTCCGGACGTTATCCGACCTGATCCGGGTCAGGCGGCCGTACCGCCCCGTGATGCATCTGCGATCGCTATGACAGAGGGTCCGACCTTGTGAAACTTTCACAAGGTCGGACCCTCTGTCATAGCGGTGCCTAGGCTCGGATTCATGACGACACGATTCGGGATCAAGCTCAGCCAAGCAGCCCCCATCGACGACTACCTGAACGTGTGGCGTACCGCCGACGAGGCGGGCTTCGACCATGTCTGGGTGATGGACCACATCGCCAGCCTGGGCGACAGTCCGAACGAGCCGATCTTCGACGGCTGGGCGATGCAGGCGGCCATGGCCGTCGCGACGAAGCGGGTGCGGATCGGATGCATGGTCACCGGCAACACCTACCGCCACCCCGGCATGCTCGCCAAGCTCGCCACCACCGTCGACCATCTCTCCGGCGGTCGGCTGGAGTTCGGCATCGGCGCAGGCTGGGCGGAGCGCGAGCACACGATGTACGGCCTGGAGTTCGGCACCTGGCCGTCACCTCCCTCGACACGCTCCGGGACGCCACCGCCTGACGGCGGAGCCGCACCCGGGGAGCGAGAGGCGTACCTGACGCGCCTCACGCTCCCCAGGTCCTGCCTCAGAGCGGGCCGAACACCTCGCCGACGTCCGCGTCCAGCGCGAACGACTCCAGCACCCCGAGCAGCTTGCGCTCCTCGAAGCGGAAGTGGGACTCCATGATCGCGGCGATGCCTTCGAGGTGCTTCCCGAGGTCTTCGGGGGTTGCGGCCCGATCGACAGCGGCCTGGAGGCCGCCGAGGAGGTGGCCGATCATGGAGTGGTCCTGCTCGAGATAGCGGATCGTCTCGCGCAGCTCCGAGTGTGACCGGGCGATCGCCGGGAAGAGCTCCCCGTCCTCCCCCTCGTGATGTCCGGTCAGGGCCGCGCAGAACCCGTGACAGAACAGCAGCAGGTCGCGAGCCGCGGGCTCGGCGGGATCTCCCGCGGCGATGGCCTCCTGCGTCACCCGCAGGGCCTTGCGCAGACGCTCGTGCACGTCGCGCATCTCGTTGCTCCAGGCGATCAGCCTGGTCTTCTCGCCCTCAGTCACGTGAGGGCGAAGGGGACGACAACATCAGTCGTACTCCTTCGAATCCGGCGCCTCCATGCCTGACACGGTCTGCCACCGGCACGCGACGCTGGCGTCAGCCTAGTCGACGTTGAGGAGCTTCTGGCGCACGGCGTACATGACCGCCTCCATGCGCGAGTGGGCCTGGAGCTTCTCCAGGATGTTGCGTACGTGGTTCTTGACGGTGTTCTCCGAGATGAACAGCCGCTTGGCGATCTCGCGGTTGTTGAGACCCTTGGCGACCAGGCCGAGGACCTCGAGCTCGCGGTCGGTGAGCTTGGGGCCGGGGACCGGAGAGCGGTCCGGCCTGGACATCTGCTTGAACTCCTCCATCAGCTTGACCGCCATGGAGGGGCTGATCAGGGACTGGCCGTCGGCGACGACCCGGATCGCCTGGGCGACCTGGTCGATCGAGGAGTCCTTGAGGAGGTAGCCCATCGCCCCGGCCTTGACCGCGTCGTAGAGGTCGGCCTCCTCGTCGGAGACGGTCAGCATGATGATGTTGGCCGAGGGAACGGCCTCCTTGATGGCGACGCAGGCCTCCAGCCCGGTCTGCTTCGGCATGCGTACGTCGAGCAGCACGACGTCCGGAGCGGAAGCCGCGGCGCGCTCGGTGCCTTCGATGCCGTTGGTCGCCTCTCCGATGACCTCGATGCCGGGTTCGCTCGCGAGCAGCGCGACCAGGCCCCTTCGGAAGAGCTCCTGGTCGTCGACAACCAAGACGCGGACCGGCTCACGATCGGCACCAGATGTAGATGACACGAATGCATCATGGCACGTAACTGATGATGACAAAGAGAATGGCCGGGACTCATCCATCTGAGGGATGGATAAGTCCCGGCCGACGTGCTTACGAGCGGTTGCCCGTCACAGCCGTCAGACGAGGTCTGCGCGGTTGAGCGCGATCACCCCGTAGTCGTATCCCCGCCGGCGGTAGACGACCGCCGGCCGCATCGAGTCCTTGTCGATGTAGAGGTAGAAGTCGTGTCCGACCAGCTCCATCTCGTAGAGCGCCTGGTCGAGCGTCATCGGCTCCGCGGTGTGCGTCTTCTCCCGGACCACCAAGGGCCCCTCCCCCGTCACCGTGATCGGACCGACCTGGTGCTCGCGTACCGTCTCCTCCTCGAACTGCTCGGACTCGGACGTAGCGGCCAGGCCGTCGGGCTCGATGCCCGCGAGTGCCTGTCCGACGGATACCGGCGTACGACGGCCACGGTGGACTCTGCGGCGGTCGGCGGCCCGGCGCATCTGGGATGCCATCTTGTCGACAGCCAGGTCCAGCGCCCCCATCTTGTCCTCGGCACACGCCTCGGCCCGGATGACCGGACCCTTCGAGTATGCGGTGAGCTCGACGTGTACGGCGCCCTTGTGCTGGCGCGGGTTGGGCTCGTTGTCGACCTCCACGTTGATCCTGATGATGCGGTGGTCGTGCTTCTCGAGCTTCGCGAGCTTCTCTGCTACGTGAGCGCGATAGCGGTCTGAGACCTCGGCGTTGCGAGCCGTGACGACAACTTCCATCGGTACCTCCCGGTGTTTCGGGGTTGGCGGGATCCCGGACGGTCAGCGCATGTGACCTCCGGGGTACGGAGTCCGCCCGGCCGACCTGGTCTTCGACCCCACAATCGCCTGCTGAGGCTTAGCGGCTTGGTGCCACTCCACCTTCTCCCTGCTGGTTCCCGTATCTGACGGGAGAGCAAGGGCAGGACTTATCTCTAAGCCGCACCGTGATCCCCTTGCCCCAAAATCTGGGTGCGTAGGGTTACGTGGACCGTTTCGCCTGCGACTGGCATCGGCTTGCCGCTCGGATGCCCGCAATGCGGACCTCTCTGCGACGCAACCACGGACCCAGGCGGACTCCATGTAGTGACGGTAGTTCGCCGATCTGCCCCACGAAAGCCCTTCAACAGAATTACATGACGGTTTCCTACATTTGAACGCGAGACCGACGCTGGGTGGCCGCGACGGTCGCAATCGCTTTCACGCCGAGACCGACCGATTCCAGCGCTCGTTGAGCCTCCCGAGCGGTCGCGCCGGTGGTGATCACGTCGTCGCAGACGATGAGGGTCGCTCGTGGGATCTTCCGGGCAAGTGTCCGGATGCCGGACGCGGGACAGGTGATCGAGCCGTCGAGGTTGGCCTGTCGCTGCCGGGAGTCGAGACCGGCCTGGTCCGCGACGCCGGGTCTGGTGCGGAGCAGCTGGTGATGACGTACGCCGAGCCCGTGGCGCCTCAGCAGCGCGGCGGCCCCGCGCGTGATCGCCGCGGTGCTGTCGAGGCCGCGCTCACGCACGGAGGCGGGACGTGACGGGACCGGGACGAGGACGGTCGGGCCGGCTCCGGTCGTCGCCATCGCCTCGAGGACGGAGAGCGCGAGCAGGCCGGCCAGCGGCCTGCGAAGGCCGAGGAGCTGGTGTTCCTTGAGACCGATGACGAGCTGCTTCAGCGTGCCGTCGTAGGGCCCTGCCGCGAAGACCGGGGCGATGCCCGGCGGCGCCGGGCTCGGCGGGCTCGGCCGGGCCGTGTCCGGGAGGTTGGCCCGACAGTCAGGGCAGAGCAGCCTGCCCGGTCGCCGGCAGCCGACGCAGCGGCCGCCGACGACCAGGTCGTGCCAGGCGTCGGCAAGGTCGAAGCGGAGCCCGAGACGATCACGCACGGCGAAGCCCATGGGCCCGAGTCGACCAGGGTGCGTCCCACGGGGCAACCAGTGGCTGCGTACCTGTGGATAAAGCTGTGGAGAGTCAGCCCTGGTAGGTGACGTCGGAGAGATCGGAGGGCAGCCCCAGGTCGAACCTGTCGAGGGGGTCCAGGAGCGTCCAGCCCGAGATCGCGTAGAGGCGGGCCGAGGCCACCGGGGAGCCGACCACGCCGGTGACCCGGTCGCTGAGGGTGTAGCGCTCGCCGCTGGGGGCGCCGTCGAGCGAGACCGACTGGAAGAGCGCGGTCGAGCTGATCTGCTGGACCGCGACGATGGTGGTCGGCGAGGTCCAGGCGATGTCGGTGACGCGCATCGTCGCGGAGTCCGGGTGCGGTAGCAGGACGGCCGAGGTCGCGGTGGTGATCTCGCCCTTCGAGCTGGCCTGCAGGCGGCTGACCACGATCCGGTCCGAGGACTCCCCGTCGATCACCGCCACGAACCGGGTGCCGTCGCGGGAGACCAGGAACCGGGTCACGTTCTCCCCGGTCACCCCGGGTATGGCGACGCGGACGCGGCGGTCGCCGTCGACGTACATCACCCGGGCGCCGGTCGAGTCCTTGTCGACCAGCCACAGCCGGCCGGCGAGGTCCCAGGAGGGCCTCAGCAGCCGGGTTCCCTTCACCGGAGCCCTGGTGAGCTCGCCGTCGCTGGTCAGCTGGCCGACGACGACGCCGGTGCGGTCGGCGGTGATCGCCGCGGCGGTCGAGCCGTCGGCGTCGACGGCGACGTCGGTGACGCCGTGAGACTTCGCCCAGCCGCCGAGCACCGGCACCCACGGGTCGCCGTTCTCGCCGGTGCTGGTCACCAGCGCTCCACCGCGGAGTGCGTAGAGGTCGACCCTGGCGGTATTGCCGTTGGGGTCGTAGCCGCCGCCGCTGTCGACGTTGAACGTCTCGCCGTAGCCCGGCAGCACCACCGGCTCGCCGTCGATCGTGAGCCGGATGCGCTCCACGCTGGCGTCCTGGCGCAGGGTCCAGGCCAGCTGGGCGCCCATGAGCTGGAGCTCCTCGGAGCTGTGGTCCTTCAGGTCACCGGCGAGGTCGACCTCGGCCACCCCGTCGCGTACGTCCACCGAGCGGGGCTCGTCCGCCTCGGGCGGGAGCGCGCTGCGGATCACGCCCTGCGCCTCCTCCCCGGGGCCGCTCAGCAGGCTGGCGACCAGGGTGGTGGCGTAGGAGTTGCCCTTGGGGGCGAAGATCGGCTCGGGCACCAGGGTGTGGCCGGTCGGTTCGACGTAGTAGAGGTTGCTGCGGGCGAAGTGGGTCAGGAACCAGTCCTCCTCGACGACCAGGGCGTTGGGTGCCGCGCTGATCCGCCACTCGCCCTCGGCGCGGGTCAGCTCGAAGTCGAGGATCGCCTGCGAGGCGGCCAGCTTGCCGCGCCACACGCCTCGCTCGTCGAGCCAACCGGCGTCCTCCAGCTCCACCGACACCCGCGGCGAGGAGCTGACGTGGCTGCCGAGCTCGCCGTAGACCAGGGTGCGGCCGGCCGGCGCCCAGTTCATCGCCGCGTCCTTGGTGAGGTAGCGGCGGGCGTAGGCCGTGCTCATCGGGGTGGCCTTCATCGCGTCGAGGAACCCGTCCACGATCTCGCCCGGGGACGCTCCCGCGCGCGGGGCGCCGGGGTTGTAGGGAATGACCTCCTCCTGCGCGTCCGGCGCGGCCAGGTCGACGCTCTGGACGGGCCCGGAGTCCGGCACGCCCGAGCATGCCGAGACGAGGAGCGCGAGCGCGGCCAGGAAGACGGCGAAGACGGGTCTCACGATGCCTCCAGGGTGTCGCGGGCGTCCGCCGGGACGAGCGGGAGCGGGCTGTGCCGCAGCGCCGCGCCGGCATAGCGCGGAAGCGTGAGCCGGAACTGCGCACCCTGGTCCGGGCGGCCCCATGCCTGCAGCCAGCCTCCGTGGAGATGGGCGTCCTCGAGGGAGATCGACAGGCCCAGGCCGGTGCCGCCGCTGGAACGGTCCCGGGCGGGGTCGGCGCGCCAGAACCGGTTGAAGACCAGGGCAGTCTCCCCTGGGGCCAGCCCGACACCGTGGTCGCGCACGGTCAGCGCCGCCGCGTGCTCGTCGCTGTCGATCCGGATCGTGACGGTCTGCCCCACCAGAGCATGGTCGGTGGCGTTGGCCACCAGGTTGCGTACGATCCGCTCGACCCGGCGATGGTCGACCTGGGCGATGCACGGATGGCTCGGAGCGACGACCTTCAGCTCGATGTCGCGCTTGTCGGCGAGCGGCGTGTAGGCCTCGACGACGGCGTGGGCCAGCGCGGTCAGGTCGGTGTCGTAGAGGTCGAGCACGGCCGCCCCGGCATCGAACCGACTGATCTCGAGCAGGTCGCTCAGGAGCGTCTCGAACCGGTCCAGCTCGGTCTGCAGCAGCTCGGCGGCACGGGCCGTCGGGGCGTCGAAGGTGTCCCTGGCCTCATAGAGGACGTCGCTGGCCATGCGTACGGTGGTGAGCGGCGTACGCAGCTCGTGGGAGACGTCGGAGCTGAACCGTCGCTGCACGCGGGAGAGGTGCTCGAGCTGGCGGATCTGGTTCTGCAGCCCGCTGGCCATCTGGTTGAACGAGAGCGCCAGGCCGGTGAGGTCGTCCTCGCCGTGGACGACCATCCGCTCTTCCAGGCGGCCGGCGGCGAGTCGCTCGGCGGTCCTGCGGGCGATCCGGATCGGCGTGACGACGTGGCGGGTCACGATCCAGCTGCCGACACCGATCAGCAGGATCAGGATCGCACCGGCGGCCAGCAGCCCGCGGGTGATGACGCCGAGCGTCTCCTGCTCCTGGTCCATCGGGAAGAGGAAGTAGACGTTGTACGTGTCGTCGTGCAGCTCCAGCTGCGACCCGATCACGATGCCGGGGGTCGAGGACCGCTCGCCGTCGTCGTAGGAGATCCGGGTGTAGGTCCAGGCCGGCTCGGCGCGGATCGTCTGGAAGCGGTCCTCGAGGGCGCGCGGGACGCTGCGTACGTCCACACCGGGTGTCCACTCGACACCGTCGTCGCTGATCCGGCCGGAGGTCGAGGTCACCGGTCCGGCCATGACGACGCCGTAGCCGCGCGAGACGCTGCGCTGGATGATCGGGTCGCCCAGGTCGTTGCGCTGCAGCGGGGTGCCGCCGTTGGCGCCCGAGGTCTCCGCGATGCTCGAGCGGGCCGCGGAGAGCTCCTCGGAGGCCTCCGCCTTCGCCGCGGCGACCCGGTCCTGGACCAGCTCGTCGCCGATCTGCTCGAGCAGGATCAGCCCGACCAGGCTGACGGCGGCCGCGGTGAGGAGCACGGTGTAGACCACGACGCGGGTCTGGATCGACCGGCGCCAGGTGGTCAGGAGCTTCTTGGGCGTCCGGGCAGTGGTGCGGACGACCTGCTGGAGTGTCACACGGGCCCTGCCTTGTAGCCGACGCCGCGGACGGTGACGACGATCTCGGGGTTCTCCGGATCGTGCTCGACCTTGGAGCGCAGCCGCTGGACGTGCACGTTGACCAGCCGGGTGTCAGCGGCGTGACGGTAGCCCCACACCTGCTCCAGCAGCACCTCGCGGGAGAAGACCTGGTGAGGCTTGCGGGCCAGGCACTCCAGCAGGTCGAACTCCAGCGGGGTGAGCTGGATCTGCTCGTCGCCACGGGTCACCTGGTGGCCGGCCACGTCGATGGTGAGGTCGCCGATCTCCAGCACCTCGGGCACGGCGTCACCGTGCCTGCGGACCCGCGCCCGGATCCTCGCGATCAGTTCCTTGGGCTTGAACGGCTTGACCACGTAGTCGTCGGCCCCCGACTCGAGTCCGACCACAACGTCCACCGTGTCGCCCTTCGCGGTGAGCATGACGATCGGCACACCCGACTCCTTGCGGATCTGCTTGCAGACCTCGATACCGTCCATCCCGGGAAGCATCAGGTCGAGCAGCACCACGTCGGGCTTGTAGTCGTGGAACGCCGGCAGCGCCATGTCACCACGCGCGACGAGCTGTGAGTCGAACCCCTCTTGTCTCAGCACGATCGCAAGCATCTCGCTCAGCGAGGCATCATCATCGACGACGAGGACCTTTCCCTTGGCGGGCTGGTCGGGAGCACTGCGATCGGCCATGTGTCCGATTCTGTCACCCAGTGCGTGCGACGCGTCACATGAGCCACCCCACAACGCGCGAGTCGGCCCGTCCTGACCCGATTCCCTGCCGAGTCGGCTCGTCATGACGAGCCGACTCGGCGAGGTTTTCGGTCAGAACGAGCCGACTCGGCGAGGGTGGATCAGTAGCGGTAGTGGTCCGACTTGTAGGGACCCTCGACCGGGACACCGAGGTAGTCGGCCTGAGCCTTGTTGAGCTCGGTGAGCTCGACACCGAGGGCGTCGAGGTGGAGGCGGGCGACCTCCTCGTCGAGCGCCTTGGGCAGGACGTAGACGCCGATCGGGTACTCGTCGGTCTTGGTGAAGAGCTCGATCTGCGCCAGCGTCTGGTTGGTGAACGAGTTCGACATCACGAAGCTCGGGTGACCGGTGGCGTTGCCCAGGTTGAGCAGGCGACCCTCGGAGAGCACGATGATCTTCTTGCCGTCGGGGAAGATCCACTGGTGGACCTGCGGCTTGATCTCGTCCTTGACGATGCCCGGGATCTTCGCGAGGCCGGCCATGTCGATCTCGTTGTCGAAGTGGCCGATGTTGCCGACGATGGCCTGGTTCTTCATCTTCTCGAAGTGCTCGACCCGGATGATGTCGAAGTTTCCGGTCGTGGTGATGAAGATGTCGGCGGTCTCGACGACCGACTCCAGGCGGCGGACCTCGTAGCCGTCCATCGCCGCCTGCAGCGCGCAGATCGGGTCGATCTCGGTGACGATGACACGAGCGCCCTGGCCGCGCAGCGACTCCGCGGAGCCCTTGCCGACGTCGCCGTAGCCGCAGACGACCGCGACCTTGCCGCCGATCATCACGTCGGTGGCGCGGTTGATGCCATCGATGAGCGAGTGGCGGCAGCCGTACTTGTTGTCGAACTTGGACTTGGTGACCGAGTCGTTGACGTTGATCGCCGGGAAGAGGAGCGAGCCCTCCTTGAACCGGTCGTAGAGGCGCAGGACACCGGTGGTGGTCTCCTCCGTGACGCCCTTGATGCCGTTGGCGATGTTGGTCCAGCGCTGCGGGTCGTTCTTCAGCGAGCGGTCGAGGACCCGGAGGACTTCCTTGAACTCCTCGTTGTCGGTGGAGTCCTGGCCCGGCACGGCGCCGGCCTTCTCGAACTCGACACCCTTGTGGACGAGCAGCGTGATGTCGCCGCCGTCGTCGAGGAGCATGTTCGGGCCGACCTTGTTGCCGTCGGCGTCGGTGAAGTCGAAGACCTTCTCGGCCTCGTCCCAGTACTCCGCCAGGGTCTCGCCCTTCCAGGCGAAGACCGGGGTGCCCTGGGGGTCCTCGGCGGTGCCGTTGCCGACGACGACGGCAGCGGCGGCGTGGTCCTGGGTGGAGAAGATGTTGCAGGTGGCCCAGCGCACGTCGGCGCCGAGCGCGGTCAGCGTCTCGATCAGTACGCCGGTCTGGATCGTCATGTGCAGCGAGCCGGCGATGCGGGCGCCCTTGAGCGGCTGGTCCTTGCCATAGCGCTCGCGCATGGCCATCAGGCCCGGCATCTCGTGCTCGGCGAGGGAGAGCTCCTTGCGGCCGAACTCGGCCAGGCTCAGGTCGGCAACCTTGTAGTCCATGGTTATTCCTTACCGAAGTTAATGCGGGCCTGCGTCGCGCATCTGCGCATCAGCGGGATCTCCCACGCAGGTTCTTCTCAGACTACAAGCGGCCCTCGGCCCCTGCGGTAATCCTGGACGTCAAACGCCAGGCCAACATCAATGGACCAGCATCGGGTGACCCGCCACCGCACCCGCGGTCAACGGCAGCCCGCCCGGGTCAGTGGCTCTTCTTGAACGGCAGCAGGTGCAGTACGCCGACCACGATCGCTCCGACGATGAGCCCGACGAGCGCGGAGAAGAAGGTGTTGACCAGCCAGCCGGCAGCCGCGCCGACGGCACCGAGGGCGTGGTGGACCTCCTCCTCGAGGTGGTGCACGGTGTCGTAGGGCCATGCCCAGCCGGGGTGGCCGGCGGCGAGGCCGTTGACGTCGTGGACACCGACCAGGATCAGGTGGCCACCGACCCAGAGCATCGCGACGGTGCCGACGATCGAGATCACGGTGAGCACCTTCGGCATCGCCGAGACCATGCCCAGGCCGAGCCGCTGGGCGAAGGCACCGGGGCGCTGGGAGAGCGACAGGCCGGCGTCGTCCATCTTCACGATCAGGGCGACCACGCCGTAGACCACGATCGTGATCAGGAACGCGACCGCCACCAGGGCGCCGAGGCGCATCCAGAAGCCCTGGTCGATGACCTCGTTGAGCGCGATCACCATGATCTCGGTGGAGAGGATCAGGTCGGTGCGTACGGCACCCGAGATCATCGTCTTCTCGGCCTCGGGCCCTTCCAGGGCGACCGGCGTCTCGTGGGCCTCCTCGTGCGGCCGGACCCATTCCAGGACCTTCTCGACGCCCTCGTAGGCGAGGAAGGCGCCACCGACCATCAGGATCGGGGTGATCGCCCAGGGCGCCCACTGCGCCAGGATCAGCGCCACCGGAAGGATGATCAGCAGCTTGTTGCGCAGCGAGCCGAGCGCGATCTTCTTGATGATCGGCACCTCGCGCTCGGCGGCGATGCCGTGGACGTACTGCGGCGTCACCGCGGTGTCGTCGATGACGACGCCGGCGGCCTTGGCCGAGGCCTTGCCGGCAGCAGCGCCGACGTCGTCGACGGACGCAGCCGCCAGCTTGGCGATGGCGGCTACGTCGTCGAGGAGTGCGAAGAGTCCGGCGCTCATAACCGGAACCTTATCGGGTGGGGTCCGTTACTCGACGCCCTGCTCCCGGAACCGCTCCGAGAGCGGGTACTCCTTGAAGTAGTCGGTCTTGATCCGCAGCCAGTCCCCGTTGACGATCATCTCGTCGATCGCGTCGTCGGCCTGGTCCCTGAGCCCGTCGCCCTTGCGGAAGACGAAGGCGATGGGGGCCTTGTCGGACGGGAAGACGATCCGCTCCTCCATCGTGATCGGGGCGCTCTTGATCAGCCCCTCGGTGAACGGCGCGTCGTAGAAGAACGAGTCGGCCTTGCCCGCGGCGACCGCCTCGAGCGCGGCCGCCTCGTTCTTCCGCTTCACGATCTCGGCCTTGGGGAAGCGAGCCTTGAGGATGCTCTCCTGCGCGGTGCCGTCCACGATGGCGACCCTGGTGCCGTTGACGTCCTTGAGCTTCTTGATCGGGGAGTCCTTCGGAGTCGTGAAGGACAGGTACGTCACGAAGTAGGGGTGCGAGAAGTCGTAGGCCTTCTCGCGCTCCTCGGTGACACTCACCTGCGAGGCGATCATGTCGATCTCGCCTTCGTCGAGCGCGGTGAACAGGTCGGCGAAGTCCATCGGGATGAACGATGGCTTGATGCCGAGCGACTCGGTGACGCCGAGGGCGACCTCGTAGTCGAAGCCCTTCGCGGTGGAACCATCGGTGTAGTAGACCGGCGGGCTGTCCAGCACACCGATCTTGAGCTGGCCGTCATCTGCGGCGCTGCTGCGCCTGGCGGAGGAGGGGCCGGTCGTCTCAACCGTGTTGGAGACCACGATCAGGATCACCAGAAGGGTGACCGCGCCCGCAAGGATGAACTTCAGGGATTTCATACGACGTCCTGGGTGGGGGGAGGGGTGCGCCGAGACACTGCCGACCCGACCGGAGTCGGGCCAGCGGGCATCGTAGGCTACTGGACTTCAGGCGCCCCAAAGTGGGGCGAGCCGGGTCAGGCTCAGGCGCCCTTGTCCTTGAAGACCTCCGAGAGCGGGTACTCCTTGAAGTACTCCTTCTTGATCTTCAACCACTTCCCGTCGAGGATCATCTCCTCGAGGACGCCGTCGATCGTCGCCTTGCGCGCGTCACCCTTCTGCATGACGAACCCGATCGGAGCGTCGTCCGCCGGGTAGACGATCGCCTCCTTCAGCGGGAACGTGTCCTGCCAGCGAGCGATGATCGGCGTTGTGTAGGGGGCGTCGTAGAAGAACGCGTCCGCCTTGCCGTCCTGGATCGCCTTGACCGCGGTGTCCTCGTCCTTGGCCTTGATGACGTTGACGTTCTCGTACTGCTCGTCGAGGTAGCGCTCGTGGATGGTGCCCTCGACGACCGCGATGTTCTTGCCGTTGACGTCCTCGCGCTTCTTGATCGGCGAGTTCTCCGGGGTGAGGAAGGACAGGTAGGTGACGAAGTAGGGCGCGGTGAAGTCGAAGTCCTGCTTCCGTTCCGCGGTCTCGGTGACCTGGGCGCCGATCATGTCGATCTCACCGGCCTCGAGCGCGGTGAAGAGGTCGCTGAAGTCCATCACGACGAACTCCGGCTTGGCACCCAGACCCTCGGCGACGCCGAGCGCCATCTCGTAGTCGAATCCCTTGGTAACGCCGTCGACCTTGTAGTAGGCGGGCTCGGTGCCGTCGACACCGATCCGCAGCGTGCCTCCTGCGGAGGCACTCTTCTCGTCGGTCGCTTGCGGGGCTGGGTCGGCGAAGTAGCCGCCGATCACCAGGACCCCCAGGAGGGCCAGGGCGCCGGCGACGACAAACTTGATGTGATTCATGCGGAAGTCCTGTGTTTTCGGGATGGTGGGGCATGCCCGTCACGTCGGCGCCGAGAATCCGAGACGTGCTGGCCAAGAGAGGCCGGACGATGTTGCATCAAACACCTGTCTGCTCCCTCGCGTCCAGGTTTTCGACCATCGATGTCACGATCTGTCACGATCCGTGACCGAACCTTCACCGCACTGCGTGACACAGATCACGCGCATCGTTCACCTTCGAGATCCCTCCTCAGGCGAACGGAACCAAACACAGACACCCGCACCTCAGGCGCCCTTTTCCCTGAAGACCTCGGAGAGCGGGACCGCCTCGAAGTAGTCCGTCTTGATCTTCACCCACTCCCCGTTGAGGACCATGTCCTCGATGACGTCGTCGATCTTCTCCTTGCGCTGATCACCCTCCCGAACCACGAACCCGATAGGGGCGTCCTCGGCCTGGTAGACGATCGGCTCGATCAGCGGGATCGGCGCGCCCTTGATGACCGACTGCGAGTAGGGAGCGCCGTAGAAGAACGCGTCGGCCTCGCCCCGCCCCATCGACCTGACCGCGGCGTCCGCGTTCGGAGTCTTGATGACGGTGACGTCCTCGTACTGCTCTTTGAGGTAGCGCTCCTGGACGGTGCCCTCGACGACGGCGACCCTCTTGCCGTCGATGTCCTCGCGGCTCTTGATGGTCGAGCCCTTCGGGGCGAGGAAGGACACGTACGTCACGAAGTACGGAGCGCTGAAGTCGTACTTCCGCTCCGCCTCGTCGGTCTTGGTGACCTGGGCGCCGATCATGTCGATCTTGCCCGCTTCGAGGGCCGGGAAGAGCTCGTTGAAGTCCATCTCCACGAACTCCGGCTCCGCGCCCATGCCCTCGGCGACACTGCGCGCCATCTGGTAGTCGAAGCCCTTGGTGACGCCGTCGACCTTGTAGTACGCCGGCTCCGCGCCGTCGACGCCGATCCGGAGGGTGCCGCCGGCCGCGGCGCTCGCCTCGTCCGTCGCCGGCGGTGCGGGGTCGGAGAGACGTCCGCTGAAGACGATCGCGCCCAGGAGGGCAAGGGCACCGACGACGACGAACTTGGTCTGGCTCATGGGAGGGGGATCCTGTTCCAGGGAGGGGCCAGCCTTCGATGTGGCTGAATTGTTGCCAAATCGAACAGCGGTCCACTCCGCGACGTCCAGGGTCCTCAACCCATAACGAGACGACGCCAACGCCCCTGACCGTGCGATATGAGCCAGGTCACACGGTTCTGTCCGTGATTCGGAATCAACCGTCGCTAACGAGGCCCAAACGAAGATACTCCGCGGAGTATGTGCCCTGGAGGAGCAGGGACGCGTAGCGGGCGACCTCCGTGGTCGCGTTCGCCTCGACGACCTCCACCCGTACGCCGCGCGTGTCCGCGGCCTCGGTGAGCAGGCGTCGCTGCTCGACCATGATCGGATCGGTCGCGCCGTCGTCGAGGATGACCAGGACGGGACGTACGGACGACTCCTCCTCGGCGAAGGGGTCGTCGAAGACGTTGCGCGGCCGCGCCGCCTCGAGGACCGGGAGCAGGTCGTCGGCGTCACCGGCGATGGCACCGCGGCCGCTGGCCCGGCGCAGGTTCTCGGCGACGCGTCGGGCGGCGCGGGCGGCGAGGACGGAGCCACCCCACACGACCGGGAGCGAGTCGGCCAGCGAGATCGCCAGGATCTTGCCCGGGTTGACCGAGATGTCACGGTGCGGCGAGCAGGCGGTGGCGACGTCGTCGAGCGCGTCGGCCACCTTGTCCGCGTCGGCCTCCGGGCCGAGACCGACCGAGTTGAGGTAGGTGAGCATCAGGATCGCCATCGCGAGCGTGTCGCCGCCCTCGACCGGGAGCAGCGTGCTGTCGCGTCCCTCGGCGTGCTGGGCGACCAGCGACTTCTCCGGAGCGGCCACGACCAGCTGGGCGCCACGGCGGACTGCCTCGGCGGCGGCCGAGGCCTCACCCGGGTCGGAGCCGGTCGGGGCCAGCACGACCACGAGGTCGAGGCTCCCGGCCCAGCCCGGCAGCCCCGGGGCCGGCCAGGCGACGAACGGCACCGGGCAGAACGGCTCGAGGACGGCGCGGAGCAGGCGTGAGTCGGGACCCGCCGCGACGACGGCACGGGGTCGGCCGGTCTCTGCGGCGCGGCGTACGGCCTCCTGCAGGGGCTCTGCGGCACCCGCAGCCTCCCGGCGGACCCGGGCTCCGGACTCGGCCAGCGAACGCAGCAGCAGGTCGATACCGGCCAGCGCCCGCTCGTCGTCCAGCCTGGACTCGTCGAACCAGGTCATCGCGGCCTCACCCCTCCGTTGGCTGAGCCTTGGTGGGACGGGCCTCGTCGATGAGGAGGACGGGGATGCCGTCACGGACCGGGTAGGCAAGGCCGCACTCCCCCTGGCAGACCAGCTCGCTGTCGGCCTCGACAGGCAGGAGGTCGCCGTGGCACTGCGGACAGACGATGATCTCGAGCAGCTTCTCGCTCAGGCCCAGGGCGCTCATGAGACGGTTTCCTTTCGAATGATCGCGAGCGCCTCGTCGCGCACGCGCTCCATGGTGGGTGTGTCCTTGCCCTCCGCGTTGAGCCGCAGCAGCGGCTCGGTGTTGGAGGCGCGTACGTTGAACGACCAGTCCGCGTGGGAGAGGGTCAGGCCGTCGAGCTTGTCGACGGTGACACCGTCGCGCCCGGCGTACGCCTTCTCGATCTCGGCCACCGTGGCGGCCTGGTCGGGGACGGTGGAGTTGATCTCGCCGCTCATCGGATAGCGAGCGTACGCGGCCAGCAGCTCGCTCAGCGGCTTGTCGGTCTCGGCGAGGGCGGCCAGGACGTGTAGCGCGGCGAGCATGCCGGAGTCGGCGCGCCAGAAGTCGCGGAAGTAGAAGTGGCCGCTGTGCTCCCCGCCGAAGGCCGCCTCGGACTCGGCCATCACGGCCTTGATGTAGGAGTGGCCGACACGCGTGCGTACCGGGGTGCCGCCGAGCTCGCTCACGATCTCCGGAACCGCGCGGGAGGTGATCAGGTTGTGGATGATCGTCGCGCCCGGCTCCTGGGCCAGGGCACGCTCGGCGATCAGGGCGGTGATCGCGCTGGGGCTGACCACCTCGCCCTTCTCGTCGACCAGGAAGCAGCGGTCGGCGTCGCCGTCGAAGGCCAGGCCGGCGTCGGCGCCGGTCTCGCGCACCTTGGCCTGGAGGTCGACCAGCGTGGTCGAGTCGAGCGGGTTGGCCTCGTGGTTGGGGAAGGTGCCGTCGAGCTCGAAGTACATCGGGATCAGCTCGACGGCCTCGGCGCCCAGGCGGCCGAAGACCGCGGGCGCGGTGTGGCCGGCCATGCCGTTGCCGGCGTCGGCGACGATGGTGAGCCGGCGGCCCTTGACCGGGGCCAGACCGAGCAGGTGCGCGGCGTACGCCTCCAGCACATCGGTCTCGCTGATACTGCCGGCGACGTCGGCGATCGGGGCCTCACCTGAGATGACCAGATCGCGGATCTCGTCGAGCCCGGTCTCGGCGCCGACCGGGACCGCGTTGGCCCGGCACAGCTTGATGCCGTTGTACTGCGCCGGGTTGTGGCTGGCGGTGAACATCGCGCCCGGAAGGCCGAGGTGACCGGAGGCGAAGTAGAGCTCATCGGTCGACGCCAGCCCGATCATCGTCACGTCGGCACCGGCCTCGGTCGCACCTTCGGCGAAGGCTCCCGAGAGCACCGGGGAGCTCGGGCGCATGTCGTGGCCGACGACGATCTCGCCGCCACCCGCCGAAGCGGAGCCCGAGGCAGTCCTTGCTGCACCGACGACGTGCACGAAGGCCCGCCCGGCGAGTCGGGCGAGGTTCTCGTCGATCTGGTCAGGGACGGTGCCACGGACGTCGTACGCCTTGAAGACGGCGTTGGCGATGTCGGGGTCGACTCTCTCCGGCATGTCCGGAACTCTAGTCGTCCTACTCCGACGTCAGCACGCGGAGGTGCCCGCGGCGGGTGCCGCCGGGGCGGGGCTGGCCGTCGTTCGCCCCCGGCTCGTCGGCGTCGTCCTGCCCAGGGGCCCCGACGGGTCCTCGTGGGGACGGAGCCGGCGGCCTCGCAGCCTCACGGACGGCATCGGCCAGAGCCAGCAGGTCATCGCCCTTGGGCTGCGGGTCGACGGGCTCACGAGCCAGCCTGACGACCTCCCAGCCCCGAGGCGCGGACAGCCGCTCGGCATGCTCCTCGCACAGGTCATAGGCATGCGGCTCGGCATAGGTCGCCAGCGGGCCGAGAACGGCCGTCTGGTCGGCGTACACATAGGTGAGCGTGCAGACGGCTTGACGCTGGCAGGCGGTACGCGAACAACGACGAGCAGTCACGGGTGAACCGTACTCCCCTGAGGCCAGCCGCGCAGTTAGGCTCGCGTACATGACCAGGCACAGGGATCGGCACGGCCGTGGGAGACGCGGCCCGATGGCCGTCCCGACCGACCCGAAGGTGCCGGTCCTGCGCACCCGCCGCGAGCGCTTCGACGACATCGCGCTCACCATCGTCACCGAGATCGACGCTCGCTGGCAGTCACGGCTGGGCCTGATCGAGTACGCCGTCGAGGAGTCTCCGGACATCCCCAAGGAGTGGACCGTCGAGGACCACATCCCGCTCGGGTCGCTCGAGCGCGGCGCGGGCGCGAAACCCGCGCGGCTGGTGATCTACCGGCGGCCGATCGAGCACCGCTGCCACACTCGCTCCGAGGTCGAGGCGATGGTGCTCATGGTCGTGGTGGAGCAGGTCGCGGACCTGCTCGGGATCTCGGCCGAGGATGTCGATCCGCGCTACCAGCCCTGAGGCGTGGGCGAGTCGTCTTCTTCGGCGTTCATAGGTACCGAGATTTCGGGGCTGGTCTTGGGCCGCCGACCCGTTCTTCGAGAGTGTTCTCGACTTGGCCCGGAGTCAAGGACGGCCTGCGGCCGCCGGCTACGCCGGCCGCTTCGCGGTTCTTGACACCGGACCATGTCGAGAAAAGATTTTGGCTGGCTATCGGGGCGGCGGCCCGGGTGTGGTCACGGCACACTCACCCACGGCAGGTGACCGCTCCACTCCGAGATCAGACATGGGGTCTCCGGGCGGAAAGAAAATTCCTTCCACCGGTCGGCTCACCCCAGTCCCCAAACCCCTACCCAACCCAAACCGCTGCGCCAAACCCCTGCCGCCGAC
>NZ_JBIUZB010000002.1:1177700-1446967 GCF_044744805.1 Nocardioides sp. NPDC087217 | reverse complement strand
TCAGATCCACCACCCGGATTCGGACCTCAGCCGCAAACACCTTCGGCATGACAACACTCCCTCACTCAGCGTTGCCTCGACCGATTGATTCCGCCGAGCACACGAGCCGCCATCGACTGGCGATGACGGCTCGTGCGGACCACGTGCGGACTGCGGAAGGAGGGACTACCTAAACCAGCAGGTCAACAGGCGGTTGGTGCTCAGATGTCGTAGTAGAGCTCGAACTCGTGCGGGTGCGGGCGGAGCTGGATCGGGAGGATCTCGTCGTTGGTCTTGTAGTCGATCCAGGTCTCGATCAGGTCGGGGGTGAAGACGTCGCCCACGGTGAGGAAGTCGTGGTCGCTCTCCAGAGCCGACAGGACGGCACCGAGGGAGGTCGGCACCTGGTTGATCTCGGCCATCTCGTCCGGCGGCAGCTCGTAGATGTCCTTGTCGATCGGAGCGGGCGGCTCGATCTTGTTCTGGATACCGTCGATGCCGGCGAGGAGCAGGGCCGAGAAGGCGAGGTACGGGTTCGAGGACGGGTCCGGGAACCGGGTCTCGACGCGCTTGGCCTTCGGGTTGGTGCCGGTGATCGGGATGCGGACCGCGGCGGAGCGGTTGCGCGAGGAGTAGACCAGCGAGATCGGAGCCTCGAAGCCCGGGACCAGGCGGTGGAAGGAGTTCACGGTCGGGTTGGTGAACGCCAGCACCGACGGGGCGTGCTTCAGGATGCCGCCGATGTACCAGCGGGCCATGTCGGAGAGGCCGCCGTAGCCGGTCTCGTCGTAGAACAGCGGCTCGCCGGCGTTCCAGATCGACTGGTGGACGTGCATGCCCGAGCCGTTGTCACCGAAGACGGGCTTCGGCATGAAGGTGACCGTCTTGCCGGCCTCCCAGGCGGTGTTCTTGACGATGTACTTGAACTTCATGACATCGTCGGCAGCCTTGAGCAGGGTGTCGAACTTGTAGTTGATCTCGGCCTGGCCGGCGGTGCCGACCTCGTGGTGGGCGCGCTCGACGAGCAGGCCGGAGGCCTCGAGGTTCTTGACCATCGTGTCGCGCAGGTCGGCGAAGTGGTCGGTGGGGGAGACCGGGAAGTAGCCGCCCTTGTAGCGGGTCTTGTAGCCCAGGTTGTCCGAGCCGTCGGGGTTCTTGTCGGCACCCGAGTTCCACCAGGCCTCGACGGAGTCGATCTTGTAGAACGACTCGCCCTCGGAGGTGTTGTAGGCGACCTTGTCGAAGATGAAGAACTCCGCCTCGGGGGCGAAGAACGCGGTGTCACCGATGCCGGTCGAGGCGAGGTACGCCAGGGCCTTGCGCGCGATGTTGCGCGGGTCGCGAGAGTAGGCCTCCCCGGTGATCGGGTCGTGCACGAAGTACATCAGCGCGAGGGTCTTCGCGGCGCGGAACGGGTCGATGTACGCAGTCGTGACGTCCGGGTAGAGCGCCATGTCGGACTCGTTGATCGTCTGGAAACCACGGATCGACGAACCGTCGAAGGCCATCGGCTCCAGGTTGAACGACGACACCGGCACCGTGAAGTGCTGCTGGACGCCAGGCAGGTCGACGAAACGGATGTCGACGAACTCGACCCCCTCGTCAGAGATGAACTTCAAGAGCTCGTCGTCAGTGCTGAACATCAATCCTCCTTGGCTCACCCGGGCGGGAAGAGCCAGATAGGTCTCTCGCGATCGAGGCCGGACCCTCATGGATCCGACCGTGCCACGCAAATTACGAAGGGACGGTTGCGCAGGAGTGTCGCAAATGTTTCAGGCGTGTAACAGGTTGTGTGATTTGATCGGCAACCATCCCGGATCTCACCCCTCAAGACGTTGCCGCCTACGCTTACGACGTGACCAGTTCCGCCACTCCTGCGACGCCCACTCTGCCTTATGACACCGCGAGCTGGGGCAGGCGCGTCCTGGCACTCTTTATCGACTGGCTCGCGTCGTCGCTGGTGGCGTCGGTCTTCCTCGGCGTACGGGCGCTGCCGTTCGGGTCGCTGCTCGCCGGTGTCGACCCGCGGCCGACCGACAACCTGTGGATCCTGGTCGTCTTCATCGTGCAGACGGCGGTCTTCACCACGCTCGGCGGAGGCTCCTTCGGCAAGCTGGTCACCCGGCTGCGTACGGTGCGGGTGAC
The DNA here is from genome assembly GCF_044744805.1 of Nocardioides sp. NPDC087217. Taxonomy (NCBI): domain Bacteria; kingdom Bacillati; phylum Actinomycetota; class Actinomycetes; order Propionibacteriales; family Nocardioidaceae; genus Nocardioides; species Nocardioides sp. NPDC087217. The sequence goes on along the minus strand of NZ_JBIUZB010000002.1, from coordinate 1,444,843 downwards.
GACCGGTGAGCCGGACGTACGCCCGCTCGATCCGCTGCGGAGCATCGCCCGTCAGATCCTGGTCGTCCTCGTCGTACCGCCGCTGGTCTTCCGTCCTGATCGGCGCGGACTCCACGATCTGGCGGCAGGTACGGCGACCGTCACGCTTCAGACCTATCGACACGTGTTTCGCCGGCTTGGTTGAGCAGCTTCCGAGGGTAAGTTTGACAGGTCAGCCGCAAGCAGCGGCAAACACGAAGGGAAGCTCAATGACGCTCAACCGTACTCTCGGGCCACGTGGCCTCTGGCGCCGCGCCGCTGTGGCAGGCGTGCTGGCCGTATCGCTCTCGGGCCTGGTGGCCTGCGGTGGCGGTGGTGGGGCCGGCGGCGCCAGCGAGGGTGACTCGGTCTCGGCCGAGGAGATGACCGAGGTGATGAAGAAGGCGACCGACATCGACACCGCCCACTTCACCACCAAGATGGACGCGAAGGCGTCGGGTCAGACGGTCTCGATGACCGGCGAGGGCGACATCCAGAAGGAGCCGCCGGCGCAGCACTCCACCATGAAGATGAGTGGTGGCTCGATGAACATGGATCTGGAGACGATCCTTGTCGACGAGAAGATCTACATCAAGGGCATGATGGGCGACTCGTGGGTGACCGCGAGCACCGACGATCTCGCCAAGATGGGCGGGACCAGCCTGGAGTCGATGAGCAACCCGCTCGCGTTCTTCGACGGCATGGAGGAGTCGATCAAGTCCTCCAAGTTCGAGGGCGAGGAGAAGGTCGACGGCACCGACACCAAGCACTACAGCTTCACCGTCGACTCCGCCGGGCTCGCCGAGAGCCTCGGTGCCGACAGCACCAAGGGCATGCCCAAGACGATCGACCAGGACATCTGGGTCGACGCGGACGGCCTGCTCCGCAAGGCCGAGGTCGGCATGGGCGAGACGGGCACCGTCGAGATGCTCCTGTCCAAGCACGGCGAGGACGTGACCATCGAGGCGCCGCCGGCGGACCAGGTCACCGACATGCCGAGCATGGCCGGCTGACAGCCAGTTCGTAGGCAGCAGGGCCGGTCCCGAACGGGGCCGGCCCTTTGTCGTTTTCGGGGCACAGTATTCGTGGGACCGTGCTCGCATGACTCTCGACCCCGAAATCACCCGGCAGATCGAGGCCAACCGGGCCAACTGGGACGCGCGTACGCCGATCCACCTCGCCAGCGCCTTCTACGGCATCGACGGGTCGCGGCCCGCGGAGTCGTGGTTCGCCGACTACGAGTGGAGCGACCTCGGCGAGCTCACCGGTCGCGAGGTCGTGCATCTGCAGTGTCATCTCGGCACCGAGACGGTGGCGTTCGCGCAGCGGGGAGCGGTGACGTACGGCCTGGACATCTCGGCCGAGGCAGTGGCCGCGGCGCGCCGGATCGCCGCCGAGCGCGGCCTGGCCGTCGACTACCACGAGGCCGACGTCCACGACGCCGTCGAGGTGCTGGGCGCCGGCCGGTTCGATGTCGTCTACACCGGCAAGGGCGCGGTCTGCTATCTGCCCGACATCGACCTGTGGGCACGGGTCGTCCACGATCTGCTCAGGCCCGGCGGGTTCCTCTATCTGGCCGAGTTCCACCCGCTCCTCGACGCCCTCGGTGAGGTGCCGGAGCCCGGTCGGGAGGACTCGCTCGAGCTGCGCCACGACTACCTCTCGGGAAGGGGCGCGATCGTGAAGGACTCGACCCACACCTACACCGACGGGCCGGCGCTGAGCACTGCTACGACGGCGTACGAGTGGCGCCACGGGGTCGGCGAGGTCGTCACCGCCCTCGCCGGCGCGGGTCTGCGGATCGAGGTCGTCCGCGAGGACGAGCGGCTGCCGTGGCCTCGCTTCCCGTCCATGGTGGCGGGGGAGGATGGCTGGTTCAGGCTGCCCGAGCAGGCGCCCCGGATCCCGCTTCTCTACGCGATCCGGGCACGCCGGCTGTGACGGTCAGCGGCCGCGGAGGTTGCCGCGCATGCCCTTCATCGAGGTCGGGACGGGGCCCTTCGGGATCGGCATGGTGCCGCGGGTCGCGTCGACGGCCTTGAGGCGGTTGAGGATGTCGGTGATCTCGGGGCCGGAGACGTTGCGGCCGATCTTGGTGACGTGCTTGGTCAGCTGAGGCAGCGGCACCTCGTCCTCACCGTTGCCGGCGACGACGGTCGTGATCGGCACCTCGGACAGGACGCGGGCGTGGGTGCGCTTGGTGCTGGCCAGCAGCGAGCGGACCTTGCTCGGGCTGTTGCCCTCGCCGACGAGGACGACTCCCGGAGGACCGACCACGCGGTGGACCAGCGTCTGGCTGCGCGGCTCGACGCCGACCGCCTGGGTGACGGTCCAGCCTCGGCGGAGCATGGTGAGGGCGGCGTAGCCGCCACCGACCTGGCCCTCGAGCCGGGCGTACATTACCTTCTGCGCGCGCCGCGAGAAGACCACCATCGCGGCGAGAAGGCCGGCCAGCAGGGCGCCGACGATCGTGAAGATCCAGGAGAAGATGCCCTCGCCGGGCAGGAACCAGAAGATCACGCCGGCGACCGCGGCGACGACCACGAAGATCGAGCCGAGGATGAGGCCGATCTTGGGGTCTGACTGCTTGGTGAGCTTGTAGGTCTCCACCATCTGCTGGCGGCGACTCATGGTGCTCGGGTCGGTCTGGGACATCTTCCTCTTTCAGTTCTCGTACGCAGGGACTCAGGAAGCCACGGAGGAGGCGTCGCGCGCCTCGATCGCCTGACGGTACAGCCGACCGGCGCGGTAGGACGAACGAACGAGCGGACCGGACATGACGCCGGAGAAGCCGATCTCCTCGGCCTCGGCCTGGAGCTCGATGAACTCCTCGGGCTTGACCCAGCGCTCGACGGGGTGGTGACGCACGCTCGGGCGCAGGTACTGCGTGATCGTGATCAGCTCGCAGCCGGCCGCGTGCAGGTCGCGCAGCGCCTCGGAGACCTCTTCGCGGGTCTCGCCCATGCCGAGGATCAGGTTGGACTTGGTGACCAGGCCGAAGTCGCGGGCCTGGGTGATCACGTCGAGGCTGCGCTCGTAGCGGAACGCGGGACGGATCCGCTTGAAGATCCGCGGGACGGTCTCGACGTTGTGCGCCAGGACCTCGGGGCGGGACTCGAAGACCTCGTTGAGGAGCTCGGGGATGCCGTTGAAGTCGGGGATGAGGTTCTCGACGCCGGTCTCGGGGTTGAGCTCGTGGATCTGCTTGACGGTCTCGGCGTAGAGCCAGGCACCGCCGTCGGCGAGGTCGTCACGGGCGACGCCGGTGATGGTGGCGTACTTCAGGCCCATGGTCTGCACGGACTCGGCCACGCGGCGGGGCTCGTCACGGTCGAGGTCGGTCGGCTTACCGGTGTCGATCTGGCAGAAGTCACAGCGCCGGGTGCACTGGTCGCCACCGATGAGGAAGGTGGCCTCGCGGTCCTCCCAGCACTCGAAGATGTTGGGGCAGCCGGCCTCCTGGCACACCGTGTGCAGGCCCTCGGACTTCACCAGCGCGGTGAGCTCCTTGTATTCGGGCCCCATCTTCGCTTTCGTCTTGATCCACTCCGGTTTGCGTTCGATCGGAGTCTGCGCGTTGCGGACCTCGAGACGGAGGAGCTTGCGACCTTCTGGGGCAGGAGCTTGAGTCACCCCACAAGGGTACGCCGCGTGGTGGTGGAACCTCGAAGGCAGGCGGCTACTGGTCGGTCACACCGGCCGTTGCCGATCCGCTCAGCCCAGGCTGGGGGAGAGCAGCGGAACCCGTGGGGTCTTCGCGGGGTCGGGCTTGGCCTCGAGGCTCGGGCCCTGCTCGTAGTCGCGCCAGGAGAGCATCTCCGCGATCTGCGCGTGGAGCACGGGCATCGCCTCGGCGTTGCCGATCTGCCGCCCGGCTTCGATCGAGAGGGTGGTGACCCCGGCGTCGGAGATACCGCACGGCACGAACCGCTCGTACCAGCCCAGGTCGACGTCGCAGTTGAGCGCGATGCCGTGCATAGTCACGTGCTGGCTGACCCGCAGCCCGATCGCTCCGACCTTGCGCTCCAGGCGGCGTACGCCGTCAGGGGTCTCGCCCGCGGGCAGCCACACCCCGCTGCGGCCCGGGACGCGGTAGGCGGTGACGCCGAACTCGGCGCAGGTGCGGATCATCGCCTGCTCCAGACGGCGTACGAAGTCGACGACCTTGACCTTCTCCGGCAGCCGCACGATCGGGTAGGCGACGATCTGGCCGGGGCCGTGGAAGGTCACCTCGCCGCCGCGGTCGACGTCGATCACCGGGGCGCCGCCGGGATCAGCGGGCCGGTCCTCCGGCTTCGTACGCTTCCCGGCGGTGTAGGTCGGCGGGTGGTCGAGCAGCAGCACCGTGTCGGGCTCTTCGCGGTCGACCACGCGCTGATGGATCTGCTTCTGCAGCTCCCAGGCGTCCAGGTAGTCGATCGTCCCGACCTCAACGAAGCGCAGCTCAGTCACACCGAGATCGTACGCCCCGGGCCGAGCCGGACGGGCAGTGCCCGGAACGGTGAGCGCCGGATCGGCGGGATAACGGTTTGGCGATATCCCGGCGGAGGTAAAGAGGCTGTGCGCAGAATGCGCGTGTTTCGACTGGCCGCGCTCGGGAGCGATCGGTCTTCGGATCAGTCTTGAAAGGCACCCAGACGTGCGTACCACCCAGAACCGTCGCCGCCTCGCGGCGGCCGTCCTTGCCCTGACCGCGACCTGCACCGTTGCGGCATGTGGTGAGACCGGCAGCGACGCGAAAGACACGGCTTCCGCGGCCGATGCCGCACCTTCGATCGAGCCCGGCACCACGCTGTCGGCGTCAGAGGCCATGAACGTCGTGAAAGCGGCCGCCGCATCCATGTCGACAGTCCACGTCGACATGGAGATCAATGCCGTCGAGGAGGGCGAGAAGATCGCCGGAACCGGCGAAGGCGACTATCAGCAGGACCCGATGGCCTTCCACGTGAAGGGCGAGATCAGTGGCGACGACGGACCGAGCACGGTCGAGTTCGTCACTCTCGACGACACCGCGTACGCCAGCATGGATGGCGAATGGGTGATGGGCGGGTTCGCCACCGTGATGTCGGCGATGATGCCGTCGCCCAACCTCTTCCTGGACTCTGTCACCCACGCGATCTCTGCGGACACCACGACGTACGTCGGGCAGGCGACGATCGATGGTGTCGACACCGCTCACTACACGTTCGATGCGGGCGAGTCGGACTTCGGAGCGGAGGGCTCGACCGTCGATGTCAACGTCGACTCCGAGGGTCGGCTGGTGCGCATGAGGATGGATGGCGGGGACTCCGGGAACATCGTCTTCGACCTGTCCGCTCACGGCGAGCCCGTGACCATCGAGAAGCCGAGCGGCAAGATCACCGACATGTCCGACATGGACCTGTAGCCGTCACCCGGTGAGATGACGAGCGGCGCGGCCCCCGTGGGGACCGCGCCGCTCGTTGCTTACCGGCTCAGAGCTCGAACTGAGCTGCCTCGAGGCGCTTCTTGACGTCCAGGAGGAAGCGGCCGGCGTCGGCGCCGTCGACCAAGCGGTGGTCGTAGGTCAGCGCGACGTTGACCATGTAGCGCACCGCGATCGTCTCGCCGAGGTCCGGGTCGTCGATGACGACCGGACGCTTCACGACAGCACCCGGGCCGAGGATCGCGACCTGCGGCTGGTTGATGATCGGGGTGTCGAAGAGCGCACCGAACGAACCCAGGTTGGTGATCGTGAAGGTGCCGCCGGAGAGCTCGTCCGGGGTGATCTTGTTGTTGCGCGTGCGGTCGGCGACGTCCGCGATCTTCTTCGCGATGCCGGCGATCGAGAGGTCGCCCGCGTCCTTGACGACGGGGGTCAGCAGACCCTTCTCGGTGTCGACGGCGAAGGCGATGTTCTCGCGGTCGTAGTAGGTGACCGTGCCGGCCTCGATGTCGATCCCGGCGTTGAGCTTCGGGTGCACCTTGAGCGCGTCGATCGCGGCCTTGGCGAAGAACGGCAGGTAGGTCAGCTTGACGCCCTCGCGCTGCAGGAACCCGGCCTTGTTGGCCTCACGGAGGCGGGCGATGTTGGTGACATCGACCTCCATGACCTGGGTCAGCTGCGCCGCGGTGTGCAGCGACTCGGTCATCCGCTCGGCGATCACCTTGCGCAGACGCGAGATCTTCTCGGTGGTGCCACGCAGCGGCGACGGGGCCGCGGGGGCGGCGGAGGCGGCCGGAGCAGCCGAGGCCGCCGGAGCGGCGGCTGCCGGGGCAGCGGCCGGAGCCGACTTCGCGGCGGCCGCCTGGAGGATGTCCTCCTTGCGGATGCGGCCACCGACGCCCGAACCCTGGACAGTGTCGAGGTCGACGTTGTGCTGGGCGGCGAGCTTGCGTACGAGCGGGGTCACGTAGCCGCCGGGCTGAATGGCCGGGGAACCGTCGGTGGACGGCGCCGCGTGAGCCGGGGCCGCGGGAGCAGGAGCCGCGGGGGCGGGCGCGGCCGGAGCCGGGGCGGCAGGAGCCGGAGCGGGTGCGGCGGCGGCCGGAGCGGGTGCGGCGGCGGCCGGAGCGGGTGCGGGCTCCGGGGCAGGAGCCGGCTCGGGCTCCGGGGCGGGCTCCGGGGCCGGGGCGGCGGGCGCGGGCTCGGCAGCCGGAGCGGCGCCGGCGTCACCGACGAGCGCGAGCACGGCGCCGACCTCGACGGTCTCGTCCTCGGCGACCTTGATCTCGAGCAGGGTGCCGGCGACCGGCGAGGGGATCTCGGTGTCGACCTTGTCGGTGGAGACCTCGAGCAGCGCGTCGTCGACGGCGACCGTGTCGCCGACCTGCTTGAGCCAGCGGGTGACGGTGCCCTCGGTGACCGACTCGCCCAGCGCGGGGAGAGCAACCTCGGTGGCGTTGCCGCCGGCGGCGGGCGCCGGAGCGGCAGGCGCGGCGGGCTCGGCGGGAGCGGCCGGAGCGGCCGGAGCCTCGGGCTCGGCGGCGGGGGCGGCGGCCTCGGGCTCGGCCGCGGGCGCGGCGGGCTCCGCGGGAGCGTCATCGGCGCCGGCCTCGTCGGCAGCGCCGATGATGGCGAGCAGGCCACCGACCTCGACGGTGTCGTCCTCGGACGCCTTGATCTCGAGTACGGTGCCGGCGACCGGCGAGGGGATCTCGGTGTCGACCTTGTCGGTGGAGACCTCCAGCAGGGCCTCGTCGACCGCAACCGTGTCGCCGACCTGCTTGAGCCAGCGGGTGACGGTGCCCTCGGTGACGGACTCGCCGAGTGCCGGGAGAGTTACTTCGGTGGCCATGGGTTCCTTCGTTCTACGTCTGTTCGTTGCTCTACTTGTATGTCCGGACACGCGCGTCGCCACGACCGAGCCCGAGGGCTCGGCGAGGAGACTCCGTGAGAGAAAGGCGCATCGGTCTGGGTCGACACCTGCCCGACGCACTCATGATGCCGCCAGACGGGCGGCCAAGGGCGTCGATCACGGAGCCCATCTTGTCACTACCCCCGCAGCGCTGTGTCAACCGGACCACTACTGATCGGTAGCCATCTCGCGTACGTAGTCCACCAGTGTTGCCACCGCCACACCCGTACCTCCGGGAGTGAGATGGCCCGAGGCGCCACCACTGTTGAAAGAGGGTCCGGCGATGTCGAGATGGGCCCAGGGGAGACCGCCGGTGAACTCGCGCAGGAAGGCGGCGGCGTACAGCCCACCGCCCCAGCGGATCCAGTCGTGCTGGTTGAGGTCGGCCACCTTGGAAGAACGGATTCGCTCGTCCATCCATTCCGGGATGGGCATCGGCCACATCTGCTCGCCGGCGACGTCGGCGGCGGCGAGAACACGGTCGACGACGTCCTCGGAGCCGAGTACGCCGCTGACCCGGTCACCCAGCGCCATCACCATGTGACCGGTGAGGGTGGCGACGTCGATGATCAGGTCCGGCGAGACCTCGGTGGCCCGCACCAGGGCGTCGGCGAGGATCATCCGGCCTTCGGCGTCCATGTTGGAGACCTCGACGGTCGTGCCGCCATAGTGGGTGACCACGTCACCGGGGCGGTAGGACGAGCCGGAGACCATGTTCTCCGCCATCGGCACGAACGCGGAGACCTTCACCGGCAGCCCGAGGCGGGCGATCGCGAAGGTCGCCTGGGCCACCGCGGCAGCACCGGCCATGTCCGACTTCATCGTGGACATCGAGCTGCCCGGCTTGATGGTGAGGCCGCCGGAGTCGAAGGTGATTCCCTTGCCGACCAGCGCGATGTGGCCGCGCGCGTCGTCGGGGGAGTAGGTGAGCTCGACCAGACGCGGCTTGGCCGCCGAGCCCATGCCCACCGCGAGGATTCCGCCGCAGCCGAGCTCGGCGAGCTGCTTCTCGTCATACACGGTCGTCTCGACGCCCTCGACCAGCTCGGCCACGTGCGCGATGGCGTCGGCGAACGCCGGGGGAGTGAGGTCGGCCGGCGGGATGTTGACCCACTCGCGGGTGCCGGCGACCGCCTGGGCGAGGACCTGCGCCTCCTCGAAGGCGGTGACCGCGTCCGTACGCCGCGCGATCGCGCTCAGGATCGCGACATCGCTCGGCCCGTTGCTGTCCCCGCCCGACTTGCCGCCGTTCGACTTGGCTGCGCTCGATTTATACGTCGTGTAGGTGTAGCCGCCGAGGACGTAGCCCTCGGTGACGGCACGCACCAGTTCGGGGGTGTCGGAGGGAAGGGACACGGCGACGGAGGTCGCGTTGGGGACCGAGCGAGCGGCGGCGCCGGCGGCGCGGCGTACGGCATCGGCCGAGTAGGTGCCGTCCGCCCTGGCTTTGCCGAGCCCGACCAGCACGAGGAGCTGGGCGCCGATCTCGCTCCCGGCCGGGAGGCGAGTGACCTCACCGGCCTTGCCACTGACACCGAGGGTGGCGAGCATCCCGCGCCACCGGCGACCGTAGGCGGCCTTGACATCCTCCGCGCCGGCGGTCGCCTCGACAGCCTTCGCGCCCTGGCCGATGCCGACGACGACCGCCTCGGCACGGGTCTTGGCAGGGGAGGCGGTACGCAGCGTGTAGGTGATGTCAGGCAGGGTCACGCCGTGCAGTCTAGGTGTGGCGCGCCCGGAGGGGGCGCCGACCGGGGAGTGTCGGCCTGGTGCGATAAGTTCGCGGTATGGCTGAAGAGACCTCCACGGGGGGCGGGTCGGAGCTGCTCCAGTCCCCTCTGCACGAAAACCACGTCGGGCTCGGCGCGAAGTTCGGTGAGTTCGGCGGCTGGTCGATGCCGCTGGAGTATTCCGGCGTCATCAAGGAGCACACGGCGGTCCGTGAGGCAGTCGGGGTCTTCGACGTCAGCCACTTGGGCAAGGTCATGATCAGCGGGCCGGGTGCGGCCGACTTCGTCAACGAGTCCTTCACCAATGACCTCAACCGGATCAAGCCGGGCAAGGCCCAGTACACGCTGTGCTGCGACGAGGAGACCGGCGGCATCGTCGACGACCTGATCGCCTACTACCGCGACGACGAGCACGTCCTGATCGTTCCCAACGCCGCCAACACCCCGGAGGTCGTGCGTCGGCTCCAGGAGGCCGCGCCCGAGGGGATCAACCTCGCCGATCACCACCGCGACTACGCGGTGCTCGCCGTCCAGGGGCCCAAGTCCGACGAGCTGCTCGAGGCGGTCGGGCTGCCGGCCGGTCACGAGTACATGTCCTTCGTGGAGGCGGCCGCTCCCGACGTACTCGGTGACGAGATCGGCGTGGTCGTCTGCCGCTCCGGCTACTCGGGTGAGCGCGGCTACGAGCTGATCGTCGCCAACGAGGCCACCGCCGCGCTCTGGGAAGCGCTGCTGTCCCGGGGCGAGGAGCTCGGCGCGGTGCCGTGCGGCCTCGGCGCCCGCGACACCCTGCGTACGGAGATGGGCTACCCGCTCCACGGCCAGGACATCGCCCTGGACGTCACTCCCAACGAGGCCGGCCTCGGCTGGGCCGTCGGCTGGAAGAAGGATGCCTTCTGGGGCCGCGACAAGCTGGTCGCCGAGAAGGAGGCCGGCCCGGAGCGCGTCCTGCGCGGCATCGTCGCCGTCGGACGAGGCATCCCACGCCCACACATGACCGCGTCCCTGACCGCCGACGTGCCGGTCGGCGAGGTCACCTCCGGCACCTTCTCGCCCACGCTGAAGAAGGGCGTCGGCCTGGTGCTCGTCTCGACCACGGTCAACCCGGAGGCCGAGATCGGCATCGACGTACGCGGCCGCCGCGAGATCTTCCAGCTCACCAAGCCGCCTTTCGTCCCCTCGCACGTGCGGGAGGGGTGAGCAACGTGAGCATTCCCGACGTCCCCTCCGTCTTCAAGCAGCCGTCGGCGGCCGACCGGCCGTGGTGGTGGCAGCTCGTCGACGCCTCGGGCGCCGAGGTGTCGGTCGACGGCGACCTCGCCGGCCAGCGCTTCGCCAACCAGAGCGACGCCGAGTCGTGGGTGGGCGAGGTCTGGCAGGACCTCTTGGACGCGGGCGTGGCCGCGGTGGTGCTCTTCGAGCACGACCGGCAGGTCTACGGTCCGATGAAGCTGACCGCCTGAGGCTTCTCTCCGGCCATGGCTAGGCTCTCGCGCGTGACTGCCTACGAGTTCCGCCAGGTCGACGTCTTCACCAACGAGCCGCTGCTGGGCAACCCGGTCGCCGTCGTGCACGGCGCCGACGACCTCACCGACGAGCAGATGGCTGCCTTCGCGCGGTGGACCAACCTGTCCGAGACCACGTTCCTGCTGACGCCGACGGACCCGGCTGCCGACTACCGGCTGCGGATCTTCACGGTCAGCGGCGAGCTGCCGTTCGCGGGCCACCCGACGCTCGGGTCGGCGCACGCCTGGCTGGAGGCGGGCGGGAAGCCGAAGGGCGCCAGCCTGGTGCAGGAGTGCGGCGTCGGTCTGGTCGAGCTGCGCCGTGAGGAGCGGATCGCCTTCGCTGCGCCTGAGCTGATCCGGGGCGGCGAGGTCGACGAGGAGACGCTGGGAGCCATCGCGAAGGGGCTGCAGATCTCTCGGGACGACATCCAGGGCGCGCGGTGGTGCGACAACGGGCCGGGCTGGGTCGGGGTGATGCTCGCCGATGCGGAGGCCGTATTGGCCGTGACGCCCGACCACGCCGCTCTGGGGAGTCACAAGGTCGGCCTCGTCGGGCGCTACCCCGAGGGCAGCGAGTGCGCGGTCGAGGTCCGGGCGTACTTCCCGGCCGACGGCGTCGCCTTCGAGGACCCGGTCACCGGGTCGCTCAACGCCGCGCTGGGGCAGTGGCTCGCCGGGTCGGAGCTACCGGAGGCATACGTCGCCTCTCAGGGGACCGTCATGAAGCGGCGGGGGCGTGTGCACGTCGAGCGGATCGAGGACCAGGTGTGGGTGGGCGGAGACACGCTGACCACCATCCGAGGGACGGTCGAGCTCTGAGCCGAGCTCTGACCTAGGCTGGGGCCGTGCAGTCCTACCTCGACCTGTTGACCCGCATCCTCGACGAGGGCGTGGAGAAGTCCGACCGCACCGGGACGGGCACGATCAGCGTCTTCGGTCACCAGACCCGCTACGACCTCAGCCAGGGTTTCCCGCTGCTGACGACGAAGAAGGTCCACACCCGCTCGGTCTTCGGCGAGCTGCTCTGGTTCCTGCGCGGCGACACCAACGTGCGCTGGCTCCAGGAGCGCGGCATCACGATCTGGGACGAGTGGGCCGACGAGAACGGCGACCTGGGCCCGGTCTACGGCTACCAGTGGCGCTCCTGGCCGACTCCCGACGGGCGCCACGTCGACCAGATCGCCAAGATCATCGACCAGATCCGCACTGACCCCGACAGCCGCCGCCACGTCATCAGCGCCTGGAACCCGGCCGACATCGACGACATGGCGCTGCCGCCATGCCACACGCTGTGCCAGTTCTACGTCGCCGACGGCAAGCTGAGCCTGCAGCTCTACCAGCGCTCCGCTGATGTGTTCCTGGGGGTGCCGTTCAACATCGCCTCCTACGCCCTGCTGGCCCACATGGTCGCTCACGTGACCGGGCTCGAGGTCGGTGACTTCGTGCACACGCTCGGCGACGCCCACCTCTACAGCAACCACCTCGAGCAGGCCCGCCTCCAGCTCACCCGCGAGCCCAGGCCGCTGCCGACGCTGCGGCTCAACCCGGACGTCAAGGACATCGACGCGTTCGAGCTCGAGGACATCACGCTGGAGGGCTACGACCCCGCCCCCGCCATCAAGGCTCCCGTTGCCGTCTGAGGCCGGTTCGGGGCGCGTCGTGATGGTCGCCGCCGTCGCCGACAACGGCGTCATCGGCAACGGTCCCGACATCCCCTGGAAGATCCCCGGCGAGCAGGCCGAGTTCAAGGCGATCACGATGGGCCACACGCTCGTCATGGGCCGCACCACCTTCGAGTCCATCGGCCGCCCCCTCCCGGGCCGCACGACGGTCGTCCTGACCACCGACGAGAACTGGGCGTACGACGGTGTCCTGGTCGCCCACGACATCGACTCCGCTCTCGCCCTGGCCGCAGCGGAGCAGGGCGACATCGTCATCGCAGGGGGCGCGCAGGTCTATGCGGCCGCCTTCGCGTACGCCACCGAGCAGGTCATCACCCGGGTCCACCTGACCCCGGAGGGCGACGTCCTCTACCCGGACTTCGACGAGACGGAATGGGTCGAGACGAAGCGTGAGCCCCACGAGGCGTACGACCGGGTCTTTCTCAGTCGTGTCGAGCTCCGGGCATCGACGACGTCTTGATGCGCAAGCGCCTCGACTAGCGGCAGGGCAGTGCGATCTCGCCCGCTATGACTGAGGATCCGAGCTTGTGAAGGCTTCACAAGCTCGGATCCTGAGTCATAGTCGCCCCATCGCGGGTTGTTGCTGCGACCCGGCCGATCCGGTCGGATCATCGATGTCGGTGCTCGCACGTACGTTCGGCGTATGTGGATCACTACGACCGAGGCCGTGCTCCGGCTCGCCGACGTGCACCTGTTGGGCGAGGCCCAGGCGAAGCGGGTGCTGCGCGCGGGGCTGGCCGGTCCGCGGCACCGGGTCGGGTCGGCGTACTTCTACGAGAACGAACGGTTCGAGGAGCTGCTCGCGCGGCCGAGGTGCAGCGACGAGGTGCTCGACCGGTGGCGACCGTTCATCGCGCGGATCGGGCGCCAGCGACCTCTCGACCTGAAGGCGACATGGGAGGAGCAGGCCACCGTGGTGGCAGGAGACTGGCACCTGCCCCTACTGACGGCCTTCCAGATCGCCGCCCGCAAGCCCCTTCCGCTCGTGGCGACGCTCGGGGCCTGGGCGGTCTTCACCGCCGACCTCGTCGGCCTCGAGCGATCAGACTTGCGGCTCGAACCGCCAGGGGACTGGGCGGCGGACTTCACCAACACCTGGCTCCCGATCGAGAACGGGCCGACCTGGACGATGTGGGGAGCGCCCGTGACGACAGCGCCGCGAGCCGATCCGCTGAGTGCCCACTACCAGGCGCAGGTCATGGCCGAACGAGAGCGCCGTGAGCTGAGCTCCACAGCCCGCCTTCGCTCCCTGACGCGCGAGTAGGTGCCTCGCCCCTCTAAGGTAAACGGCATGGAGCTGCGCATCTTCACCGAGCCCCAGCAGGGGGCGTCCTACGCCGACATCCTCGCTGTCGCCAAGAAGGCCGAGGAGCTGGGGTTCGGGGCGTTCTTCCGCTCCGACCACTACCTGAAGATGGGCTCGGTCGACGGACTGCCCGGACCGAGCGACGCGTGGACGACGCTCGCCGGCCTGGCCCGCGACACGAGCACGATCCGGCTCGGCACCCTGGTCACCTCGGCGACCTTCCGCCTCCCGGGTGTGCTGGCCATCCAGGCTGCCAACGTCGACGACATGTCCGAGGGCCGGGTCGAGCTCGGCCTGGGAGCGGGCTGGTTCGAGCAGGAGCACGAGGCGTACGGGATCCCGTTCCCGGCCCTGGGGGAGCGGTTCGACCGGCTGGAGGAGCAGCTCGAGATCATCACCGGGCTGTGGGCGACCGAGCCGGGAGAGACCTTCGACTTCAACGGGAAGCACTACACGATCAAGGAGAGCCCGGGCCTGCCGAAGCCGATCCAGACCCGTGGCCACGCCGGCTCGATCCCGGTGATCGTGGGCGGTGGCGGCAAGAAGCGTACGCCGACGCTGGCCGCGACCTTCGCCGACGAGTTCAACGCCGCGTTCGTCTCCGTCGAGGAATCCCAGGCGCTGTTCGAGAACGTCGGGCGCTTCGTCGAGGCGGCGGGCCGGGACGACTCGATCATCTACTCCGCCGCCCAGGTGCTCTGCGTCGGCCGCGACGAGGACGAGATCGCCCGCCGGGCGCAGGCGATCGGCCGCGAGCCCGCCGAGCTGCGTGAGAACGGTCTGGCAGGCACCCCGGACGAGGTGGCCGCCAAGATCAAGCGGTTCGAGGACGCCGGCGCGACCCGCATCTACCTCCAGGTGCTCGACCTGAGCGATCTCGACCATCTCGCACTCGTAGCCGACGAGGCCATGCAGCGCGTCTGACGATAGTCTGTACGCCATGACTGATGCTCCCTTCGGCACCGTGCTCTCCGCACTCGTCACGATGTTCAACGACGATGGCTCGGTCGACCTGGAGCAGACCCAGAAAGTCGCCAAGCACCTGGTCGATCACGGCCACGACGGCATCGTCGTCTCCGGCACCACCGGCGAATCGCCGACCACCACTCCGGCCGAGGACGGCGAGATCCTGGCCGCGGTCAAGGACGCCGTCGGCGACCGCGCCAAGATCGTGGCCGGAATCGGCACCAACGACACCCGCACCACCGTCGAGCTCGCCAAGCAGGCGGCGTCGGTCGGCGCCGACGGCCTGCTGCTGGTGACGCCCTACTACAACAAGCCGGGCGAGCGCGGCATCCGCGAGCATTTCCGCACCGTTGTCTCGGCGACCGACACCCCGGTCATCCTCTACGACGTCCCCGGCCGCACCGGCTCCCCGATCACCCTCGACACCTACCGCGAGGCGATCACTTGTGACACCGTCGTCGCGGTCAAGGAGGCCGCCGGCGACTTCCCGCGCGGCACCAGGCTGCTCGACCTCGGCTACTCGATCTACTCCGGTGACGACGCGCTCACCCTCGCCTGGCTGGCGCACGGCGCCGTCGGCGTGATCAGCGTCGCCGCCCACGTGCTCGGCGACCAGACGCGGACGATGATCGACGCCTTCGCGGCGAGCGACATCGAGACCGCCCGCAAGACTTATGCGCGGATGCTCCCCGCGATCGACGCCATCATGGGCGTCCCGAACTACGGAGCCACCACTGCCAAGGCCGCTCTCGAGCTGACCGGCGTGATCGACAACCGCAACGTACGAGGGCCCCTGGTGGCTCTCGACAGCGACGAGGTCGAGGCGCTGCGAGCCGGGCTGGAGGCCTCTGGCCTTCTCTAGAAGGAACGCCTTTGTCTCACCCACACCCGGAGCTGACCGAACCCGGCAAGCTCCCCAAGGGCGGCCTGCGGGTCACCCCTCTCGGCGGCCTCGGCGAGGTCGGCCGCAACATGACCGTCTTCGAATACGACGGCCGGCTGCTGATCGTCGACTGCGGTGTGCTCTTCCCCGAGGAGCAGCAGCCCGGCGTCGACCTGATCCTGCCCGACTTCGGCCCGATCCGTGACCGCCTCGGCGACATCGAGGCGCTGGTCCTGACCCACGGTCACGAGGACCACATCGGCGCGACGCCCTACCTGCTCCGCGAGCGTCAGAACATCCCGCTGGTCGGCTCCGAGCTGACCCTGGCCCTGCTCGGCTCCAAGCTGCGCGAGCACCGCCTGCGCGAGACGGTCCAGCACAAGGTACGCGAGGGCGACACGATCTCCTTCGGGCCGTTCGAGCTCGAGTTCGTCGCGGTCAACCACTCCATCCCGGACGCGCTCGCGGTCGCGATCCGCACCGGCGCCGGCCTCGTGCTGCACACCGGCGACTTCAAGATGGACCAGCTGCCGCTGGACGGCCGGATCACCGACCTGCGCGCGTTCGCCCGGCTCGGCGAGGAGGGGGTGGACCTGTTCCTCACCGACTCCACCAACGCCGAGGTCCCCGGCTTCACGACCGCCGAGAAGAAGATCGCGCCCGCGATCGAGCAGGTCTTCCGCGAGTCCGACCAGCGCATCATCGTGGCCTGCTTCGCCTCCCACGTGCACCGCGTCCAGCAGGTGCTCGACAGCGCCGTCGCACACGGCCGCAAGGTGGCGTACGTCGGTCGCTCGATGGTCCGCAACATGCAGATCGCCTCCGACCTGGGCTACCTGCACGTGCCCGAGGACGTCATCGTCGACGCCAAGGAGCTCGCCGAGCTGCCGCCGGAGCGGGTCGTCATGGTCTCGACCGGCTCGCAGGGCGAGCCGATGTCGGCGCTGTCGCGGATCGCGAACGGCACCCACAACTTCGTCCACATCGAGCCGGGCGACACCGTCCTGCTCGCCTCGAGTCTGATCCCGGGCAACGAGAACTCGGTCTACCGGGTGATCAACGGCCTCGCCCGCCTCGGCGCCAACGTGGTCCACAAGGGCAACGCCCTGGTGCACGTCTCCGGCCACGCCAGCGCCGGCGAGCTGCTCTACTGCTACAACATCGTCCGCCCGCGCAACGTGATGCCCGTCCACGGCGAGGTGCGCCACCTGCTCGCCAACGGCGACCTGGCCCGCCAGACCGGCGTTGAGAGCGTCGTCTACGCCGAGGACGGCGTCGTCGTCGACCTCATCGACGGCAAGGCCGAGATCGCGGGCAAGGTCGAGTGCGGCTACGTCTTCGTCGACGGCACCACCGTCGGCGACGTCACCGAGTCCGAGCTCAAGGACCGCCGCATCCTCTCCGAGGAGGGCTTCGTCTCCATCATCGTCGTGGTCGACTCGGTCAACGGCACCGTCGCCAGCGGCCCCGAGATCCACGCCCGCGGCCACGTGTGGCCGGACAATGCCTTCGAGCCGATCAAGCAGCCGATCGTCAAGGCGGTCAACCGGGCCATCTCGGAGGGTGCGACCGACACCTACCAGCTGCAGCAGGCCATCCGGCGTACGTTCGGGCGCTGGGTCTCCAGCACCCACCGTCGCCGCCCGATGATCGTCCCGGTCGTCATCGAAGCCTAGAGCGCCAGCAGCACGCCAGCCGTGATCAGCGCCTGGCCGACGTGATAGGTCACCATGATCTGCACGTTGGTCAGGCGCGGCGGCTCGTTGCCGTGCTCGGCGAGGTTGATCCCGATCAGGGTGTCGCTGACGACGAAGATCAGCGCGCCCACGGCGATCCACACGCTCCCGGTCATCCAGCCGAGCACGAGCATGGTGGCGATCACCAGCGAGTACGCGGCCAGGGCCGCAGCCGTCGGCACACCGCCCATCTGACGGGCGCCCCCGAGCACCCGGCCCATCGGGATCGCCAGCACGACCGCGACCACGACTCCGGCCCAGGACCACGCGGGGGTCTCCAGACCGAGGGCGAGGAAGGTCACGGCGTACGCCAGATGGCCGACGAAGAAGAACGCCACTCCGCCGAGGAAGCGCCGGGTGGAGGCCCCGATCATCGAGATGTCGCCGAGCATCCCGAAGAAGAGCGCGACGATGAGCCACCACGCTGCCGGCTCGCCGTCGCTGACGAGCCCCACCAACACCATCAGCCCCACCATCACCAGGGGCTTGGTGACGTAGTGGATCCGCCGCCAGCCGAACCACACGCAGATCCAGTCCGCCACGGCATCGGCGGCGGTGAGAAGGGCGATGAGGACTGCGAGGCTCTGCATGGCGGCAAACTACACCGATGCAACACACCCCCATGGGGTCCCGGAGCCAGGCCGCTCGGTCAAATACCCTGCTTGTATGGCGACCCGTACGTCTTCCCCGCCGGGTTCGCGGAGCTCGACCACCACCAAGAGCACCCGTCCCCGGAGTACGACCACGACAAAGCGAGCAACGGCCACGAGCCGGGCCCGCTCAAAGGCAGCGCCGAACAAGGGCCAGAACAAGCGCCGTCCCGCCGCAAAGTCGACCAACCGGAAGACGACGAACCGTACGCCACCTCGTGCCGTGCGCAACGGGCCCAGCCCGATCGCGGTCCTCTTCGATGCCATCTTCTCGACCATCGCGAGCCTGTGGCTGGCGATCGCCGGGGGAGTGGCGGCCATCTTCCGCGTCGGTGGCCAGGCCGCCAGCGACCTCGAGCCGGAGCACCGGCGCGACGGCGTCGGCCTGTTCCTGATCGGCCTCTCCGTCCTCGTCGCCGCCGGCGTCTGGTTCCAGCTCGGCGGGCAGTTCTTCGACGTTGTACGCATCGCCGTGGCCGGCGTCGTCGGCAAGGTCGGCTGGCTGGTGCCGGTCGGGCTCGTCGTCGCCGGTGCCCGGCTGATGCGCGACCCGGTCAACGCCGCTCCGGTCGGCCGGCTCGCGATCGGCTGGGCCGCGTTCCTGATGGCCACGCTCGGCATCATCCAGATCGCCAACGGCAACCCGCAGCCCACCTCGGGTGACAGCACCGAGCTGCAGTGGGCCGGCGGTGCGATCGGCTACGTCGTGGCCAGCCTGCTGCTCGACGTGCTGCGCTCGACGGCCGTGGTCGTCGTACTCCTGTCCCTTCTGGTCGTCTTCGGGATCCTGGTGATCACCGGGACCCCGCTCTACCAGGTGCCGAGTCGCCTGGTGGAGCTGCGCGACCGGGCGCTCGGCCTGACCCCGCCCGAAGAGATGAGCGAGAGCGGCACCAACATCCGGCGGGTGCGCCGGGGCAACAAGCTCTTCGCCGACGACGACACCTTCGACCCGGAGGGCTTCGAGCCCTACGAGACGCCGCTCCTCGAGGAGGAGAAGCCGAAGAAGAAGCGCAAGAAGGATGGGCTCGACATCGCGCTCGCCCTCGACGAGGACCCGGACGCCGACACCCAGCCCGACGAGGCCGTGCCCAGCGATGCGGCGGGCCTCATGCCCGCGGTCTCCGACGGGGCACCGAGGCCCGGTCAGAAGCGGGGCCCCAAGGGCGACCTCGAGCCGCCGCCGCACGCCGAGCTGCCGCAGCGGGTCGAGCAGCTGATGCTCGCCGGTGACGTCGCCTACACGCTCCCGGGCAGCGACCTGCTCAAGCCCGGCTCGCCGCACAAGGCCCGCTCCAAGGCCTCCGACGACATCGTCAGCCGGCTCCAGGCGGTGCTCGAGGAGTTCAACATCGATGCCGCGGTCACCGGCTACACCCGTGGCCCGACGGTCACCCGCTACATCGTGGAGCTCGGCGCCGGCGTGAAGGTCGAGAAGATCACCGGCATCCAGAAGAACATCGCCTACGCGGTGGCCTCCGCGGACGTACGCATCCTCTCGCCGATCCCCGGCAAGTCGGCCGTCGGTGTGGAGATCCCGAACATCGACAAGGAGATCGTCACCCTCGGCGACGTGCTCCGCTCCAACGCCGCGCGCGGCGACCACCACCCGATGATCACCGGCGTCGGCAAGGACGTCGAGGGCGGCTTCGTCGTCGCCAACCTCGCCAAGATGCCCCACCTGCTGGTCGCGGGTGCGACCGGTTCGGGTAAGTCGTCCTTCATCAACTCGATGATCACCTCGGTGCTGATGCGGGCCACACCCGACGAGGTGCGGATGATCATGGTCGACCCGAAGCGGGTCGAGCTCAACTCCTACGAGGGCGTGCCGCACCTGATCACGCCGATCATCACCAACCCGAAGAAGGCCGCCGAGGCGCTGGCCTGGGTCGTACGCGAGATGGACATGCGCTACGACGACCTGGCCAACTTCGGCTTCCGTCACGTCGACGACTTCAACAAGGCCGTCCGTGCCGGGAAGGTTCAGCTCCCGCCCGACTCCGAGCGGGTCCTGTCGCCCTACCCCTACCTGCTCGTCATCGTCGACGAGCTCGCCGACCTGATGATGGTCGCCCCGCGCGACGTCGAGGACGCGGTCGTACGTATCACCCAGCTCGCCCGCGCCGCCGGCATCCACCTGGTGCTGGCGACGCAGCGGCCCTCGGTCGACGTGGTCACGGGTCTGATCAAGGCCAACGTGCCCTCGCGGCTCGCCTTCGCGACCTCGTCGCTGGCCGACTCGCGCGTCATCCTCGACCAGCCCGGTGCGGAGAAGCTGGTCGGCCAGGGTGACGGGCTGTTCCTGCCGATGGGCTCCTCCAAGCCGATCCGTGTGCAGGGCTCCTGGGTCTCGGAGTCGGAGGTCAACGCGGTCGTGAAGTCGGTCAAGGGACAGCTCGAGCCGTCCTACCGCGACGACGTGACCGCCCCGGCGGAGTCCAAGCGGGTGCTGGACGACGACATCGGCGACGACATGGACCTGGTCATCCAGGCGATCGAGCTGATCGTCTCGACCCAGTTCGGGTCGACCTCGATGCTGCAGCGCAAGCTCCGCGTCGGGTTCGCCAAGGCCGGTCGCCTGATGGATATCCTCGAGTCGCGCGGGGTGGTCGGTCCTTCCGAGGGCTCCAAAGCACGCGACGTACTCGTCAAGCCGGACGAGATCGACGGCGTCATCGCAACAATCCAGGGGGAGATGTGAGCGAGAATTCACCGGCGGTCGAGACCGTCGACCCTGCCGAGACCGTCGAGACCCACGACGTCGACGTCGTCGAGGTACGCCGCAACGGCCGCCTCGCGCTGGTGGTGGCGCTCGCGTCGCTGCTCGTCGGCATCGCCTTCGTGCTGCGCGGCGGCATCGAGGGCTATCTGGTCGGCCTGATCCTGCTCGTCGTCGCGGCGGTGCAGGGCTGGACGGCCTGGGACTCGCGGATGCCGCTGCTGCTCGTGGACGAGCAGGGCGTACGTCTCCGCTTCGGCCAGACCTGGCAGGGCATCCCGTGGTCGAAGATCGAGTCCGTCGAGCACACCCCGCGTCCGGACGGGATCGAGCGGTTCTGGAAGGACGGCCGCATCGGCGTGCTGCTGTACGACGAGGACGAGGTGCTCGAGGAGCTCTCGCCGACCGCCCGGCGCCAGGCGATGCTGACCGAGCGCCTCTACGGCCTCCCGTTCTCGCTCCCGCTCGGTCTCTCCACCCGCGTCCTGGGCGCCGGTGACGACGTCACCGAGGCCATCGCGATCGTCGCCGCCGACGGCGTCGAGGTCGTCGAGATCGACCCCGCGCTCGACGTCGAGGAGCCGGAGACGGACACCGACGAGAGCGCCGAGGACCACCCTGCCGATGTCGCCTCGGACGACGGTGACACCGCGGTCCGTCCGCCCCTCTCCGAGCGGGCCGGAGACACCAACCCCCGGATGCTCCGGGTCTTGGACGAGCCTGATATCAATGCCGCAGACGTGGTGGACGAGGCGGAGCAGGACCAGGTGGACCGGGACACGAACCAGGACGAGACGACGCCGAAGACCGACCCCGAGCCCGAAGTGAATCTCGTGGCAGAGGCGAAGGCGGAGCCGGTCGCACCGCTGCGCGAGCCCTCCACGGCGGTCCGGGTGGACGTACGCTACGTGCCCGAGGAGCCTCAGGAGACCATCGCCATCCACGGCGCGAACGCGCTCCAGTTGGACCTCGCGGAGGCCGCGTTCGCCGACGCGGAGATCGATGACTCGGATGTCGACGAGGACGTCGACGAGGACCTCGAGGACTCCGAGCCCGAGGGCGTACGTGCGATCGCGGTGCCCGACGAAGGCGTCAAGGCGCTGGCCCCTTCGACAAGCTCAGGACACCGCATCGACGGCGTCGACGACGAGCCCACCGAGGTGGTGCCGGCCAAGGTCCCCGAGATCGGTGCCGAGATCGCCGCGGCCCGCCGCCGGCTCGCCCTGGACATGGACGGCCTGGCCGAGTGGACCCGGATCCGTCCGCACGTCATCGAGGCGATCGAGGTCGACGACTTCGGCCCCTGCGGCGGCGACTTCTACGCCCGTGGCCACCTGCGTACGCTGGCGCGCGTCCTCGGCATCGAGGTCGCCCCTCTGCTGCGCACCTATGACGAGAAGTACGCCTCCGGCCCGGTCAGCCCGCGCGCCGTCTTCGAGGCCGAGCTCGCCCACAGCGCCGCGATCCGCCCGGTCCGGCGCATGCGTGGCGGTCCGTCCTGGTCGGTCCTGGTCGCCGCGGTGATGGCGGTCATCCTGGTCTGGTCGGTCGCGCGCCTGGTCATCGACGGCACCCAGCACGAGCCCGAGGCCGGAGCGATCCAGCTCGACGGCTCTGCCGGCACCGACAGCCCCTACGGCAAGTCCTCGCCCGTACCGGTGACCATCTCCGCCGCAGGTGGCGGTGCCCACGTGGTCGTCCGCGACTCGCGAGGCAAGGTGGTCTTCAGCGGCGACCTCGCCTTCGGTGAGTCCAAGGAGCTCCAGGTCACCCCGCCCCTGCGCGTACAGACCTCCGACGGGTCCCTCAAGGTCGCCGTCGGCGACGGCAAGGCCAAGGCTCTCGGCAAGACTGGCGACGCCGCTCAACGCACCTACACCGCCAACTAGCACGCGCCTTCCCCGCCGAGTCGGCTCGTCATGACGAGCCGACTCGGCGCTGTTTTCGGTCAGAACGCGCCGACTCGGCGGGTTGTTAAAGAGATCGGGATTTGGTGACGCGGGTCACATCGGGTTTGGGACCATGACATCCGAGAGAGCGCTCTCACGAGTCGCCAGACTCATCGCTCATTCATCGGGAAGCGAGTCATCATGAGAAGTCTCAAGGCATTAGGAGCCGCTGTGGTCGCGGCCGGCGTGGTCGCCGTGGCGATCCCACTGACATCCTTCGGGCAGGCGTCCGAGGCGTCGGAGCCGGGCACACCGGCCGGCTGGACGAAGGTGTGGAGCGACGACTTCACCGGTGCGGCCGGGTCGCGGATCAACACGAACAACTGGATGTACGACATCGGCCACTCCTACCCGGGCGGCGCGGCCAACTGGGGCACGGGGGAGATCGCCTACCACAGCGACAGCACCCAGAACGTCTACCAGGACGGCAACGGCAACCTGGTCATCAAGCCGATCCGCGACGGCGCCGGCAACTGGACCTCCGGGCGCATCGAGACCACCCGTACCGACTTCCAGCCGCCCTCGGGCGGCGTGCTCCGCGTCGAGGGCCGCATCCAGATGCCCAACGTCACCGGCGCGGCGGCCCAGGGCATCTGGCCGGCGTTCTGGATGCTCGGAGAGCCCTTCCGCGGCAACTACTGGAACTGGCCGGGCATCGGCGAGATCGACATCATGGAGAACGTCAACGGGGCCAACCAGGTGTGGGGCACGCTGCACTGCGGCACCTCGCCCGGCGGCCCGTGCAACGAGACCACGGGCCTCGGCGGGACCCTCCAGGGCTGCCCGGGCTCGACCTGCCAGTCGTCGTTCCACACCTACGCGATGGAGTGGGACCGCAGCACCAGTCCGCAGCAGATCCGGTTCTACGTCGACAACACGCTCTACCACACGGTCCGCTCGGACCAGGTCGACGCGACGACCTGGAACAACGCGACCAACCACGGCTTCTTCATCATCCTCAACGTCGCGATCGGCGGCGGCTGGCCCGGCAACCCGACCTCGGCGACCGCCTCCGGCGTGCCCATGCTGGTCGACTACGTCGCGGTCTACTCCAAGGGCGGCGGCACCACCGAGCCGACCGACCCGCCCGCCCCGGGCAACCGGGACGCCTACTCCACGATCCAGGCCGAGTCCTACAACGCCCAGAGCGGCACCCAGACCGAGGCGACCGCCGACACCGGCGGCGGTCAGAACGTCGGCTATCTCAGCAACGGCGACTGGCTCCGCTACGACGGCGTGAACTTCGGTTCCAGCGCCGCACACACGTTCTCCGCGCGGGTCGCCTCCGGTGCGCCGGCGGGGGTGAGCGGCCTGGTCGAGGTACGCCTCGACAACGTGAACAACGCCCCGATCGGCAGCTTCTCGGTGGCCAACACCGGAGGCTGGCAGAGCTGGCGTACGGTCCCGGGCAGCATCAGCGGGGTGACCGGAACGCACACGGTGTTCCTGCGGTTCGCCAGCGGTCAGCCGGCCGACTTCGTCAACCTCAACTGGTTCACGTTCTCCCGGTGAGCGGGAGGCGATAGGTTCCACTCATGAACGAGACCCCGGCCGGCCGACCGACGCTGGAGACGGTGGCCCGGGCGGCCGGGGCCTCGCGAGCGACGGTCTCGCGCGTCGTCAACGGCTCCACGACCGTACGTCCCGACGTCGCCGAGAGCATCCGCCGGGCCATCGCCGACCTCGGCTACGTGCCGAACCCGGCGGCGCGGAGCCTGGTGACGCAGCGTACGGACTCCATCGCCCTGATCCTGCCGGAGTCCGCGACCCGGGTCTTCTCCGACGACGCCTTCTTCCCCGGCGTGATCCGGGGTGTCGGGGAGGCGCTGGAGAGGGCGGACAAGCAGCTGGTGCTGCTGCTCGCCTCGACGCAGTCGAGCCACGACCGGATCCTGCGCTACGTCCACGGCCGCACCGTCGACGGCGTCGTGCTGGCGTCGATGCATGGGGCCGACACCCTGCCCGAGGAGCTGCGGGCGGCGGGCGTCCCGGTCGTCACCAGCGGACGGCCGCTGGGGGAGGCGACCGTGCCGTACATCGACGTCGAGCACGCCAGCGGCGTGGAGGCGGCGATGAACCACCTCATCGGTCTCGGCCGGCGCCGGATCGCGACCATCTGCGGGCCGCAGGACATGGTCGCCGGGCGCGAGCGCCTGGCGGGCTACCTCACCGGTCTGCAAGCCTTGCCGGGGGCGGTTCCGCTGGTCGAGGAGGGCGACTTCATGCGCCAGTCGGGCATCGACGCGATGGAGCGGCTGCTGCAGCGCGATCCCGGCATCGACGCCGTCTTCGCGGCCTCCGACCTGATGGCCGACGGCGCCCTGCGCACGCTGCGCCGGCTCGGCCGCCGGGTCCCCGACGACGTGGCGGTGATCGGGTTCGACGACGTCGAGGCGGCCCGGTTCACCGACCCGCCGCTGACGACGGTGCACCAGCCGATCCACGAGATCGGCACCCGCCTGGCCCAGCAGATCCTCTATCTGGTCGCGGGGGAGGACGTCGAGCCCTCCGTCGTGCTCCCGACGAGGCTGGTGATCCGCGAGTCCGCCTGAGCCGACGGCTCAGGAGTCGCCCGCCCGGTAGCGGCGCTCGGGGCGTCCGGCGGTGCCGTAGTTGAGACGTACGCCGATCCGGCCCGTGCTCGCGAAGTGCTCGAGATAGCGGCGCGCGCTCACCCGGGAGACTCCGATCTCCTCGGCGCACTCGGTGGCGCTGAGCTCGCCGGCGGCCTGCAGCGCGGCCAGCACGGCCCGGGCGGTCTCCGCGCTGAGCCCTTTCGGCAGCCGCTCACGAGTCTCGCGTGCGCCCTGGTGGCTGAAGACCTCGTCGATGCCGGCCTGGACCTCGTCGCGGTGCTCGGCCCCCTCGGCTCCCTCGGCGCGCTGCCCGATCCGGGCGAGCGCCTCGCGGGAGCGGCGTACGTCATCCAACCGGGCGGCCAGGTCCTCGAACGGGAACGGCTTGACCACGTAGTGGGCGGCGCCGCCGGCCGCCGCGGCCCGCACCGTGTCGGCCTCACGGGCGGCGGTGATGACGATGACGTCGGCGTCGTCGCCTCGTCCGCGCAGCCGGCGCAGCAGCTCGATGCCGCTGAAGTCGGGAAGGTGCACGTCGAGCAGCAGCACGTCGGGGGAGAGGCGAGCGGTCTCCTCGAGCGCCTGGGAGCCTGTCGCGGCCACACCGACGACGCGGAACCCGTCGACGCGCTCCACGAAGCGGGTGTGGATCGAGGCCACCATGAAGTCGTCCTCGACCACGAGCACGGTGAGCTCCGGTGCGGACGTCATCGGGCCTCCTCGGGGGCATTGTCGGCGGGTGGGGTGGTGGGTGGGGCGAGCGGCGCGGCGCCCGGCAGGGTCGCGATGAAGACCGCTCCGGGTCGCTCCGCCGACCCGCTATTCTCCACCTCGACCTCGCCGCCGCGTGCACGGCACACCAGCTGCACCAGCGCGAGCCCGACACCGCGGCCGCTGGCGTCGCGCGGCTTGGTGCTGAAGCCGCGCCGGAAGATCTCGGGCAGACGCTCGGCCGGCACGCCGCCGCCGGTGTCGGAGACGCGGACGGTCACGGTCTCGCCCTCGGCCGTCAGGCGTACGCCGACCCGACCGTCGAGCGGCCCGACCAGCGCGGCCGCGTCGACGGCGTTGTCGACCAGGTTGCCGAGGACGGTGACCACGTCGGCGGAGCCGTCGGGGGTGAGTCGGGGGAGCGAGCTGGTGGCGTCCAGGTCGATGCTCACCCGGCGCTCGGCGGCCAGGCTCGCCTTGGCGATGAGCAGGGCGGCCACCGCGGGGTCGTCGATCCGGGAGGTGATGTGGTCGCTCAGTGCCGCGCGGCGGGCGGTCAGCCCGGTGACGAACTGGCCCACCTCGGCGTACTCCTCCAGCTCGAGGAGCCCGGTGATGGTGTGCAGCTGGTTGCTGAACTCGTGGGTCTGCGCCCGCAGGGTCTCGGTGACGCTCTCGCGGGCGTTGAGCTCGCTCTGCAGTGCCACCAGCTCGGTGCGGTCACGCAGCGTGGTGACGGTGCCGGCGGGGCGGCCGTCGTGGTGGACCCGGTTGCGGTTGAGCACGAGCACCCGCTCACCGGCGACCAGCGGCGCGTCGTGCACCTCCTCGGCTCCGCTGAGCAGGGCGAGGGTCTCGGCGGGCAGGTCGAGCTCGTCGAGCCGGTGCCCGGTCGGGTCCGAGGTCAGCCCGAGCAGCTCCCGGGCGCTGTCGCTCATCAGGCTGACCCGCCCGTCCGCGCCGACGGCCAGCACCCCCTCGCGGATCGAGCGCAGCAGCCCCTCGCGGTGGTCGGCGAGGGCGGCGATGTCGCGCGGCTCCAGCCCACGCGTACGCCGCTTGATCAGCCGCGCCAGCAGCCACGACCCGAGCACGCCGAGCGCGAGACCGGCCAGCAGCACGGTAAGGGCGTCGGCCCAGGTGCGGGCGAGGCGCTCGGTCAGCGGCGGATAGTCCTCGGTCACGACGACCACGCCGACCGGACGCGGCGCCTCGGCGTCAGCGCCGGTCGAGCCACCGCCGTAGACCGGGACCTGGGCGGCGATCGCCCGGCGGCCGGCGTCGTCGATGTCGCCGGACCAGGCCCGGCTCGTCTCGCGCCTGCCCAGATCGAGGGTCTCGCCGACCCGGGTGGGGTCGGTGGCGACGAGGACCGTGCCGTCGAGCGCGGTGAGGTAGGCGGTGTCGGCGCCCGCGTCCGCGGCCCGGGTCTGCAGGTAGAAGCCCAGGGCCTGCCGGTCGGGAGCGCTGCTGGTCAGCCCGTCCTGGACCGCCGCGATCCCGGCCAGGCTCTCCGCGGCGGCGCGCAGCCGGTCCTCGCGGGAGTCACGGAAGTCGGCGTCGCTCTGCCGCAGGGAGACGATGCTGGTCGCCACGACGACGAGCAGCAGCACCGAGAGCTGCAGCAGCAGCACCTGCCCTGCCAGCGACAGGTGGCGCCGCGGTCGCTGTGGCCACAAGTTACACAACCTCCTTTGGTTGCCGAATAGTGACGGCGGTCACCCCTGACTGTGACCATCGCCACTGACCGTTTCATCCCCCTGAGTCTGGAGGCCAGCCGTTGTCGACGCCGACATCGCAGTCCCCGCCCCGACCGCCGCTGCCGACGCAGCGGGGCCGGGCAGCGAGCATACGCCGTACCCGCGCCCTCGCCGTCGTGCTCGTGACCTGCCTGCTCGCCGCGGCATCGGCCTGCGGCGTGACCCGTGGCGAGCAGTCCCGTGACCTCGACATGTGGATCCCGAACAGCCCCGGTGGCGGCTACGACCAGACCGGCCGGGCGGCCGTGGGGGTCCTCGACCGCGACAACATGACCGGCGGCGACATCCAGGTGACCAACATCCTGGGCGCCGGCGGCTCCGTCGCGATGTCCCGCCTGATGAGCGAGGAGGGCAACGGCAACCTGCTCATGACCATCGGTCTGGGCGTCGTCGGCTCCACCTACTCCTTCGGCGTGGACGCCCGCCCCCAGGACGCCACCCCGATCGCCCAGCTCATCGAGGAGCAGGAGGGTGTGCTGGTTCCGGCCGACTCGCCCTTCAAGACCATCGACGACCTGGTGAAGGCCTGGTCCGAGGACCCCGAGTCCATCGTGGTCGGCGGCGGCTCCTCACCCGGTGGCCCCGACCACCTCTTCCCGATGCAGCTGGCCGAGGCCGCCGGCATCGACCCGAAGGAGGTCAAGTACGTCCCCTACGACGGTGGTGGTCCGCTCACCAGCGCTCTGCTGGGTCACAAGATCGACGTCGGCTTCTCCGGTCTCGCCGAGTTCGAGGGCCAGGTGGAGGCCGGTGAGCTGCGGGTCCTGGCCGTCTCGGGTGACGAGCGCGGCACCGGCGTCTTCGCCGACGCGCCCACGCTCACCGAGAGCGGCGTCGACCTGGTGTTCCTCAACTGGCGCGGCGTACTCGCCCCGCCGGGCATCAGCGACGAGCGCCGGCAGGAGCTGATCGACCTGCTCACCCGGATGCACGACTCGAAGCAGTGGCAGCAGGCGCTGAAGGACAACGGCTGGACCGACGCCTTCGTCACCGGCGACGACTTCGACGACCTGCTGGTCGAGCAGGACCAGCGCGTCGCCTCGACCCTGAAGGAGCTGGATCTGCTGTGAGCGTCCACGAAACCGAAACCCAACCCCCTGAGCCCACGAGTCCCGCGCGCCGGATCGACGTCGGCCAGTACGGCCTGGCCCTGTTCCTGGTCGTCATCGGGATCTATACCGTCGTCGACGCCACCGGCCTGGACGTCGGCTTCGCCGACCCGGTCGGCCCCCGCGTCTTCCCGTACGTCATCGGAGCCGGCCTCGTCGTCGTCGGTGCGCTGCTGGCGGTCGCCACCGCCCGCGGCTCCCAGCCGGAGCCCGAGGAGGGCGAGGACGTCGACCTGAGCTCGTCGGCCGACTGGCTGACGGTCCTCAAGCTGGTCGCGGTCCTGCTGTTCACGGTCGCGACCGTGAACCTGCTCGGCTGGGCGATCTCGGGGGCGGCGCTGTTCGCCGGCGCCGCCTGGTGCCTCGGCAGCCGAACGCTCGTGCGGGACGTGATCGTCGGGCTGGTCCTCTCGGTCGCCAGCTGGTACGCCTTCTACGTCGGTCTGGGCATCCCGCTCACCCCTGGCGTACTCGACGGGATCCTGTGAGGACTGACTGATGGAGAACTTCGAACTTCTCATGGGTGGGCTCGAGTCCGCCCTGACCCCGATGAACCTGCTCTACGCCGCCATCGGCGTGCTGTTGGGCACCTTCGTCGGCGTGCTGCCCGGCATCGGGCCGGCGATGGCCATCGCGCTGCTGCTGCCGGTGACGTACCGGCTCGAGCCGACCAGCGCGTTCATCATGTTCGCCGGCCTCTACTACGGCGGCATGTACGGCGGCTCCACCACCTCGATCCTGCTGAACACACCGGGGGAGTCCGCCTCGGTGATGACGGCGCTGGAAGGCAACCGGATGGCCAGGGCGGGGCGTGGCGCGCAGGCGCTGGCCACTGCCGCGGTCGGCTCGTTCGTCGCCGGCACCATCGGCACCATCCTGGTGGCCTTCTTCTCGCCGGCTCTGGCCGACGTGGCCGTCGAGCTGGGTGCGCCCTCGTACTTCGCGTTGATGGTCCTGGCTCTGGTCATGACCACGACGGTGCTCGGCACCTCGGCCCTGCGCGGCTTCGCAGCGCTGTTCCTCGGCCTGACGATCGGTCTGGTCGGTCTCGACCTCAACACCGGCCAGCCGCGGCTCACCTTCGGCGTGACCCAGCTCGTCGACCGCCTCGACATCGTGGTCGTCGCGGTCGGCATCTTCGCCCTCGGCGAAGCCCTGTGGGTGGCCGCCCACCTGCGCCGACGTCCGGCGCACGTGGTCCCGGTCGGCCGGCCCTGGATGGGACGCGACGACTGGGGTCGCTCCTGGAAGCCGTGGCTGCGCGGCACCGCCTTCGGGTTCCCGTTCGGCGCGCTTCCTGCCGGTGGCGCGGAGATCCCGACGTTCCTCTCGTACCTGACCGAGCGGAAGCTCTCCAAGCGCGGCGACTTCGGCCGTGGCGCGATCGAGGGCGTCGCCGGGCCGGAGGCAGCCAACAACGCCTCGGCCGCCGGGATGTTCGTGCCGATGCTGGCTCTCGGCCTGCCGGTGACGGCCACGGCCGCGGTGATGCTCTCCGCGCTCCAGGGCTACGGCATCACCCCCGGTCCGCAGCTGATGACCGACCACGCCGACCTGGTGTGGACGCTGCTGGCCAGCCTCCTGATCGGCAACACCCTGCTGCTGGTGCTCAACCTGCCGCTGGCGCCGCTGTGGGCCCGGCTGCTGCGGATCCCGAGGCCGCAGCTCTACGCGGGCATCCTGTTCTTCGCCTGCCTGGGTGCGTACGCCACCAACCTGGACCCGTTCGACATCGCGCTGCTGGTGGCCTTCGGTCTGCTCGGACTGATGATGCGCCGCTTCGGACTGCCGGTGCTCCCATTGATCCTGGGTGTCATCCTGGGGCCGTTGATGGAGACCAAGCTGCGGGAGGCGCTGACGATCTCGGGCGGTGACTACGCGGCGCTGCTGAGTGAGCCGCTCGCGGTGGTCATCTACGTCCTGATCGCGCTGTTCATCCTGGGCCGGCCGTTCATCGCCCGGCTCCGGGCACGGGCCGAGCAGTCGGCCGAGGTCGAGGACGAGAAGGAGAAGGTGTTGTGATGAGTGAGACCCCCGCAGGTGGCTGGGTGGTCGTGGCGTGGGCGCCCGACGTCTACGGCTCGGTCGCGCTGGACTGGGCGCTGGCCGACGCCGAGCGCCGCGACCGTGGCGTCGTGGTCGTCAACGCCTCCCGGGGCGACGCCCTGGTCGACGACCGCTACGCCCTCGAGGAGCAGGTCGGCGAGCTCGAACGCCGGCTCACCGAGTCGGGCCGGCCGCACGAGATCCGGCAGTCGATCGACCCGGACGTCGCCGGCGCCGTCCTCGATGCCGCCGAGCAGCTCGACGCCAAGCTGGTCGTGGTCGGTCTGCGGCGGCGCACGCCGGTCGGCAAGCTGTTGATGGGCAGCGTCGCGCAGCGGATCCTGCTCGGCGCGTCCTGCCCGGTCCTCTCCGTGAAGCCGGGCTCCGTGCCCGACTGATCGCCTCGTCCCGGCGCGAGGGTTCGGTCTCAGGCGGGTGTGCCCGTCATACTTCACGGTGATGAGCACTGCGACCGAACCCTCCGCCGAGACCGACCAGCCCCTCGTGTCCGTCGCCATGGTGACCCTCGGGTGCACCCGCAACGAGGTGGACTCCGAGGAGCTCGCCGGCCGGCTGACGGCGGGAGGCTTCCGGCTGGTCGCCGACCCGGACGAGGCCGACACCGTGGTCGTCAACACCTGCGGCTTCGTCGAGCAGGCGAAGAAGGACTCGGTCGACACGCTGCTCGAGGCCGCCGATCTCAAGGAGACCGGCCGGGCTCAGGCCGTCGTCGCGGTCGGCTGCATGGCCGAGCGCTACGGCAAGGACCTGGCCGCCGAGCTCCCCGAGGCCGATGCGGTGCTCGGTTTCGACGACTACCCCGACATCGCCGCCAAGCTCCGTTCCATCCTCAGCGGGGAGGCCCACCACCCGCACACACCTCAGGACCGGCGCCTGCTGCTCCCGATCTCCCCGGTCGAGCGCGACGCCTCCGCCATCTCGGTCCCCGGCATGGCCGCGGTCGACCAGGTGCCCGGCTTCGCGGGACGTACGCGGCTCGACGACGCCCCGTGGGCGCCGCTGAAGCTGGCCAGCGGCTGCGACCGGCGCTGCACCTTCTGCGCGATCCCGCAGTTCCGCGGCTCGTTCGTCTCGCGACGCCCCTCCGACGTGCTTCACGAGGGCCAGTGGCTGGCCCAGCAGGGTGTCAAGGAGCTCTTCCTGGTCTCGGAGAACTCCACCTCCTACGGCAAGGACCTCGGCGACATCCGCCTGCTCGAGACGCTCCTGCCGGAGCTGGCCGGTATCGACGGCATCGAGCGCGTACGCGTCTCCTACCTGCAGCCCGCCGAGACCCGGCCCGACCTGCTGAAGGTCATCGCCACCACGCCCGGCGTGACGCCCTACTTCGATCTGAGCTTCCAGCACGCCTCCAACGCCGTCCTGCGGCGGATGAAGCGGTTCGGCGACCCGGAGAGCTTCCTGGGCCTGCTCGAGCAGATCCGCGGCTACGCGCCCGAGGCCGGGGTGCGGTCCAACGTGATCGTCGGCTTCCCCGGTGAGACCGAGGAGGACCTCCAGATCCTCACCGACTTCCTGGTCGCCGCGCGCATGGACGTCACCGGCGTCTTCGGCTACTCCGACGAGGAGGGCACCGAGGCTGCCGGTTTCGACGACTCGCTCAAGCTGGACGCCGACGAGATCCGCGCCCGCGTCGAGCACGTCAACGAGCTCGTCGAGGAGCTCACCGCCCAGCGCGCCGAGGAGCGGATCGGCGAGCAGGTCGTCGTGCTCGTCGAGGAGGTCGAAGACGGCGAGATCCTCGGCCGGGCCGCTCACCAGGGCCCCGAGGTCGACGGGATGACGTCCCTCGAAGGAGACGTCGCTGGCGTACGTCCGGGTGATCTCGTGAGCGCGACGGTGATCGCCTCCGAAGGCGTTGACCTGGTCGCGATGGTGAACGGTTAAGGTGCAGCCCGTGAACGAGACGACGGCCGAGAAGACCAGCAACTGGAACGTACCCAACGCGCTGACCACGCTGCGGATCCTCGCCGTGCCGTTCTTCGCGTGGGCGCTGCTCGCCGACGGCGGCGACAACCCGACGCTGCGCTGGGTCGCGTTCGTGATCTTCGTGCTGGCGATGATCACCGACAAGATCGACGGCGACCTCGCCCGCAAGCACAACCTGATCACCGACTTCGGCAAGATCGCCGACCCGATCGCCGACAAGGCGGTCACGGGGATGGCCTTCATCGGCCTCTCGATCGTCGGCGACATCTGGTGGTGGGTGACCATCATCGTGCTGCTGCGCGAGTGGAGCGTCACCCTGCTGCGGCTCTCGGTGCTCAAGAAGATCGTGATCGCCGCCGACCAGCTCGGCAAGATCAAGACCACGGTGCAGGCGGTCGCCCTCGGCGGTCTGCTGCTGCCGCTGCCGCACGGTTCGGCCCACGGCGGTGCCTTCGGTGACGCCCTGGTCTGGGAACTGCTCTTCTACGCCTTCCAGATCTGCCTCGCGGTGGCGGTCGCGCTGACGATGTGGTCGGGCGCGCAGTTCTTCCACGGCGTCTGGAAGCAGCGCGCCGCGCTCCGCTCCTCGTAGATCTCCAATTTCGGGTAGTTGTAACTCCGTTACCGGACGTTCACCCAAGATCCCCGCCGTGAGGGCGTACGCCGCGTTATGGTCGCGTGGTTTCGGTCGGTGCTGAATCGGGCAGACCGCCCATCGCCTTCTACTTCCATGCGGGGAGTCATCCATGTTCTCAGCACGTCAGGTGCTCGGTTCGGTGGTCGGCCTGACAGCCGCCGTCGCCGGCATCGGCGCGGTCGCCATCCCGACCGCGCGCGCCGCCACGACGGCCGAGGCCGTCACCATCGCCGACATCCAGGGCACCGGCACCGCCAGCCCGCTCGTCGGTGAGACCGTCACGACCAGTGGCATCGTCACCGCCGCCTACCCCTCGGGCGGCTTCTTCGGCTTCTACCTCCAGACCCCGGGCACGGGCGGGTCGCTCGACCTCGGGTCCCACGACGCCTCCGACGCGGTCTTCGTCTACCAGCCCCGCTCGGCAGGTGCCGTCACGGTCAAGCCGGGTGACGCGGTGACCGTGACCGGTGCGGTGACCGAGTACGCCGGGCTGACCGAGATCTCGGTGCCCACGGCCGCCGACATCGTCACCGACGGCACCGGGTCGATCGACCCGGTCGTGTCGCAGTGGCCGGCGACCGCCGCGCAGAAGGAGTCGCTGGAGGGGATGCTCTTCGCGCCCCAGGGCGACGTCACCGTGAGCAACACCTACGGTGTGGAGAACTTCGGCGAGCTCGGCCTGGCCCAGGGCGACCGCCCGCTGCTCCAGCCGACCGAGGTGGCCCGTCCCGGGTCGGCCGAGGCGGAGGCCGTCGAGGCCGACAACGCCGCTCGCGGGATCGTGCTCGACGACGGCTCCTCGACCACGCTGCGCCCGCCGACGAGCCGGACGATCCCCTACGTCTCCAACACCGCGCCCGTCGTGGTCGGAGCCTCCGTCGACTTCCGCGGCCCGGTGATCCTCTCCGAGGGCGGCTCGCCCTCGGCGCCGACCTACCGCTTCCAGCCGACCCAGGTCGCCACCGCCGACCCGGCGTCGTGGCCGGCCGACTTCGGTGACGTACGCACCGACGCCCCCGACGAGCACAAGATCGGCCGCCGCGCCGACGTGAAGATCGCCTCCTTCAACGTGCTCAACTACTTCACCACGCTCGGCGACGCCAACGACGACAACGTCGGTGATGGTGGCTGCACCGCCTACAAGGACCGCGCCGGCGACGGCAACAACGTCAGCGGCGGCTGCGACCAGCGCGGCGCCTGGGACCCGGCCGACTTCGGCCGCCAGCAGTCGAAGATCGTCTCGGCGATCAACGCGCTCGACGCCGACGTCGTCGGCCTGATGGAGATCGAGAACTCCGCCCGCCTGGGCGAGACCCCGGACGAGGCGACCAACTCGCTGGTCGCCGCGCTCAACGCGGCCGCCGGCCGCAAGGTCTGGACGGCCAACCCGTCCTCGGCCGAGCTGCCCGACGCGTCCGGCGCCGACGTGATCACCAACGCGATCATCTACAAGCGCTCGGCCGTACGCCGCATCGGTGAGGCTCGTGCGCTGGGCGACCAGAGCGGCGACGACCAGGCCTTCGGCAACGCCCGCGAGCCCATCGGCCAGATCTTCAAGCCCGCCGACGGTGGCGCACCGTTCTTCTTCGTGGTCAACCACTTCAAGTCGAAGGGCTCGCCCGGCCCGTGGCCGGGGGACGGCGACACCGGCGACGGCCAGGGTGCCTCCAACGAGTCGCGGGTCCGCCAGGCCACCGCACTGGTCTCCTGGGTCTCCTCGATCCGTTCTCAGACGGGGGTCACCGACGTCGCGCTCGCCGGCGACTTCAACTCCTACACCCAGGAGGACCCGATGCAGGTCCTCTACCAGGCCGGCTATGCCGACTCCGAGACGCTCAGCGGCAACGACGAGTACAGCTACTCCTTCTCGGGTCTCGCTGGATCGCTCGACCACGTGCTGCTCAACAGGCACGCTCAGCGCCGCTTCACCGGCTCGGACATCTGGTCGATCAACTCGGGTGAGTCCCTGCTGATGGAGTACAGCCGCTACAACTACACCGGTGTCGACCTGCACACCGACTCGCCCTACCGCTCCTCCGACCACGATCCCGTGATCGTCGGGCTGGAGCGCAACGCGGGCTAGCGACTCGCGAACCGTACGACGCGGCCCGGTCACCGAAATGGTGACCGGGCCGCTACCTTTTTCTCCATGGCAGCAGTCGATGACCTCCATGCCGCTCTGCGGGAAGCCGACGCCACCGTGGCGACCGCCGAGTCGCTGACCGCCGGCCGCCTGGCCGCGCTGCTCACCGATCCGCCGGGCGCGTCGAAGACGTTCCGCGGGGGTTTCGTGACGTACGCGACGGAGCTGAAGCACACCCTGCTGGGTGTTCCCATCTCGGTGATCGAGACCGTTGGGGTGGTCTCCGCGGAGTGCGCGGCGGCGATGGCCGCGGGGGCGCGGGAGCGGTCGGGTGCGACGTACGGACTCTCGACCACGGGTGTGGCCGGGCCCGAGGAGCAGGAGGGAAAGCCCGTCGGGACGGTCTATGTGGGCCTTTCCGGTCCACACGGTGAAACAACGACGCTTCTCGGACTGTCGGGCTCGCGCATGGAGATCCAGCGTGATACGTGTTTGTTCGCTGTTGATGAACTACTCGGACTACTTCGGCGGGAACATCGAGGGGTCAGGTAGCGTTGGAGCAAGACGTCACCCAGATGTCGGTGACTTGTGAACTGTAGGAGGCTGACCGCAATGGTGCTCTTCCGTCGACTTCTCGGCGAGGTGCTTCGTGCCCAGCGGCTGGAGCGTGGGATGACCCTGCGCGAGGTCTCCGCGCAGGCGCGAGTCAGCCTCGGCTACATCTCCGAGGTCGAGCGTGGCCAGAAGGAGGCCTCCTCCGAGCTCCTCGCCTCGCTCTGCAGCGCTCTCGACGTCGCTCTCTCCGACGTCCTTCGCGACGTCTCCCACGCGGTCGCCGTCGAAGAGGCCACCATCCTCCGGATGCCGGTCCGCGCCGCGGCCGACGCCGCCGCCGCTTGATTCTCTCCCCAATCTGGGGGAGATTCCCTCACCCGTGTCTCAACGGGGTCCGTTCCGTCTCCTTGCCGATGTGAGCCCACCACGGGCTCGCGCATTCATGGGGAGATGGTGCGATGACCATGGCAGTCGAGAACGAGCGTCCAGACCTGACGGTGCCGTCACCGTGTCTCGAGGGCGACGTGCATTCCCCCGACCTACTCGAGGCGGAGCTCTTCGGGCTGGAGGAGACCCTGAACATCCTTCGCGACGAGTTCACCTCGGTCGCTCCCGGCGAGCGGACGCATGTCGCCCGCCACATGCGTGACACCCGCGTCCGGATCGCCCAGATCCGGTTGCGTCTGCTGCACGGGCGCTAGGGCTGGCAGCTCGCGCAGTAGTAGGCCGGGCGCTCCTTGCCCGGGGGGCCGACGCGGGCGACGGTCACGGTGCCCCCGCAGCGTCGGCATGCCCGGCGGCCATAGACCCACATCCGGCGGGAGAGTGACCAGTCGGCCTGCATCAGGTCGCGGGTGCGCTGGAGCATGCGGGGGAGCCGGTCGCCGGCATCCGCGACCGTACGCAGCGGGCTGATCCCAGCGATGAAGCAGGTCTCGGCGGCGTAGATCGTGCCGATCCCGGCCAGGTTGGTCTGGTCGCGCAACGCGTCGAAGAGCGGCCGGTCGGGTTCCCGGGCGAGGCGTTCGACGGCTGCGTCGGGGTCCCAGTCGTCGGCGAGGATGTCCGGGCCGAGGTGGCCGACCAGTCGCTCCTCCTGGTCGCGAGGGACGAGCTCGACGATGCCGAGGAGGAAGCCGACCGCCTCGGTCTTCTCGGTGCGGAGCGCCACGCGCGCCTGGAAGCCGGGTTTCGGCCATCGCCGGCCCGCCTCGAAGACCCGCCAGGATCCCTCCATCTTCAGGTCGGTGTGCAGCGTCCATTCGCCGGTGCGATGGTCGATCCGGCTCAGCAGGTGCTTGCCGCGGGTCAGCGTCCCGCGCACGGTGCCGCCGGACAGGTCCGCCGTGGCCAGCTGCGGCACCCGGAAGTCCGTACGTGTGAGCACCTGGCCCGCCAGTCCCTTGTCGAGCCTGCGGGCGGTCCGGAGCACCGCGTCACCCTCGGGCACGACCTCACCTGCTCGGCGAGGTCAGGCGCAGGCCGCGCGGGGTGGCGACGAAGCCGGCGTACTGGAGCGCCTGGCGCAGCGGGGTGTCTCCCGAGCCGAGCAGCGGGGCGCCGTCCGCCTTCTCGACCGTGAGCCGCCCCAGCGCCCCTCTCCGGACGGCCTCGGCGAGCGCCTCGGCGCCGGGCTCGAGAAGGTTGGGATCCTCCGACCAGGTCAGCAGGGTGCGGCCGCCGCGTTCGACGTACATCGCCAGTTCGCCGTCGACCAGCACCACGATCGCGCCCGCCTTGCGGCCGGGCCGATGGCCCTCCTCCGCAACCGGCCACGGGAGGGCCGCGCCGTAGGGATTGGCGGGGTCGGTCGCGGCGAGCGCGAGGGCGACCGGTTTGTCGGCCGGCTCGATCCGGGAGAACGTACGCAGCCGGTCGACCGATCCCGCGGTGCCGAACTGGGCCGCGCCCAGGCCCTCCACGAAGTAGCCACGGCGGGCCCGGCCGGAGTCCTCGAACGCGCTGAGCACCTTATAGACGGCGGCGAACCCGCCCGGGGTGCGCTCGGACTGGACCGCTCCGCGGGTGACCACACCGTGGCGGTCCAGGAGCCGCTCGGCGGCCGCGTGGGCGCGCTTGGTCGGGTCGGGATCGGGCTCGGGCAGGATCGTCCATCGCCCGGCCGTCTCCGGTAGACCGGCCCGGGCCGGCATCCGCGCACCGCCGGTGTAGCGCCCGCCGCGGGCGCGCGGTGGTGGCCGGCGGGAGCGGTGCGACGGCGTGCCGGAACGGGTCAGCGACCGCAACGGCAGCAGGGTGTCGTTGCTGACCCGCCCCGACCAGACCAGCTCCCACAGCGCCGCGCTCAGATCCGCGTCGCTCGGAGTCTTCTCGTCGTCGGCCGCCATGGTCCGGGCGAGCTGGTGGAAGAACCAGGCGCCGCCGGGCGCCAAGGCTTCGAGGAGCCGTTCGGCGAGCGGCCCTGGTGGCATCTCAGCGGGCGACGGCAGCGTCAGCTCGGCGGTGTCGGCCGGGTGCAGCGAGACCCAGCCGTCGGTGCCGGGCAGGGTGCCGTGGCCTGCCCAGAGCACTTCGCCGCCGGAGGTCAGCTCGTCCAGGAACGCGGGCTCGTAGTCCACCACCCGGGCCGGCAGGATCAGGCTCTCCAGCGCGCTGGCCGGGACCGGGCAGCCGGCGAGCTGGTCGACCACGCTCAGCACCCCGTCGACGCCGCGCAGCGCGCCCTTGCGTACGGATGTCTTCTGCCACGCCGGCAGGAACCTGCCCAGCGCCGCCGGCTCGACCGGCTCGACCTCCTTGCGCAGCCGGGCCAGCGAGCGTCGCCGCAGCATCCGGAGCACGTCGGCGTCACACCACTCCAGCCCGCTCCCGCCGGGCCGGAACTCCCCGTCGAGCACCCGTCCGCGCGCCGAGAGCCGCGCGAGGGCGTGCCGGACGACCGCCTCGCCCAGCCCCAGCCGCGAGGCCACGTCGGCGGCCGTGAACGGTCCGTGCGAGCGCGCATACCGCGAGACCAGGTCGCCGACCGGGTCCTCGATGGGCTCGGTGAACGCCGACGGTACGCCCGGAGGGACCGCCACCCCCAGCCCGTCCCGGAGCCTGGCCACATCCTCGACCACCGCCCACCGAGCCTCCCCGGCAACCCGCACCTCGACCACCCGTCGAGCCGTGGCGAGCCCCTCCAGCATCGCCGAGACGTCACCCCGGTCGGCCGAGGCGTCGCTGGCGTCGGTCGAAGCGTCACTCGCGTCGGCCGAGATGGCAGTCGGTGACGTCTCGGGCGACGTAGCTGACGTCTCGCCCGACGTACGTGACGTCTCGGCGGGGGTGGTGCGGGCGGTGATCTCGTCGATGGTGAGCGGGCCGATGGTGCGGATGAGGTCGGTGATGCCTTCGGCGCCGCGGGCCTTCCGGCCGGGGGCGAGGCGTTGGAGCTCGGACTCGACCTCAGCCAGGACTTCTGGGTCGAGGAGCTCGCGGAGCTCGGCCCGGCCGAGCAGCTCGGCGAGGAGGCCCTGGTCGAGGGTGAGGGCGGCGGCGCGGCGCTCGGCCAGGGGTGAGTCGCCCTCGTAGAGGAACTGGGCGACGTAGCCGAAGAGGAGCGACTGGGCGTAGGGGGAGGGGGTCGGGGTGGCGACGTCGACGATCGAGATCTCGCGGCGCTCGATGCGGCGGAGGAGGCCGACGAGGGAGGGCAGGTCGTAGACGTCGCGGAGGCACTCGCGTACGGCCTCGAGGATGATCGGGAAGCTCGGGTACTGCGAGGCGACCTCGAGCAGGGCGGCGGAGCGCTGGCGCTGCTGCCACAGCGGCGAGCGACGGCCGGGGTCACGGCGGGGGAGCAGCAGGGCCCGCGCCGCACACTCGCGAAAGCGGCTGGCGAACAGCGCCGACCCGCCGACCTCGGTGGTCACCAGGTCCTCGATCTCGTTGGGCTCGAAGACGATGATCTCGCCGGTCGGTGCTTCGGCATCGGTGTCGGGGAGGCGGATCACGATGCCGTCGTCGCTGTCGATGGCCTGCCCGTCGACGCCGTAGCGCTCCCGGATCCGCGCGTTGATCGCCAGCGCCCACGGTGCGTGGACCGGGCGGCCGTAGGGGGAGTGGACCACCAGTCGCCAGTCGCCCAGCTCGTCGCGGAAGCGCTCGACGACGATGTTGCTGTCGGAGGGGAGGACGTTGGTGGCCTCGGCCTGTTCGTGCAGGTAGGTGACCAGGTTGGCGGCGGCGTATGCGTCCAGGCCGTCCTCCTGTGCTCGCGCCTCGGCCTTCTTCGCAGGCAGCGCGGCGAGCTCGCGGGTATAGGCGCCGACGGCCTCGCCGAGCTCCGCGGGCCGGCCGAGCGAGTCGCCCTTCCAGAACGGCAGGCGTCCGGGGATGCCGGGAGCCGGGGTCACCAGCACCCGGTCGTGGGTGATGTCCTCGATCCGCCAGCTGGTCGCGCCGAGGGCAAAGACATCGCCGACCCGGGACTCGTAGACCATCTCCTCGTCGAGCTCGCCGACGCGCCTTCCGGTCCCCTCGCCGACCAGGTAGACCCCGAAGAGCCCGCGGTCGGGGATCGTGCCTCCGCTGGTGACGGCCAGCCGCTGCGCTCCCGGACGCCCGGTCACGGTCCCGGCGACCCGGTCCCACACGATCCGGGGACGCAGCTCGGCGAACTCCTCGCTCGGATAGCGCCCGGCGAGCAGGTCGAGCGTGGCGTCGTAGGCGGAGCGGGGGAGGGTTGCGTACGAAGCCGTCCTTCTGACCAGCGTGAACAGCTCGTCGACGTCCCAGGTGTCCAGCGCGGTGGCGGCGACGATCTGCTGGGCGAGTACGTCGAGGGGGTTGGCCGGGAGGCTCATCGACTCGATCAGGCCCTGCCGCATCCGCTGCACGCTGACCGCGGTCTGGGCGAGGTCGCCGCGATGCTTCGGGAAGAGCACGCCGCGGGAGATCTCGCCGACCTGGTGGCCGGCTCGCCCGACGCGCTGGAGAGCGGAGGCGACGCTGGGCGGCGACTCGATCTGGACGACGAGGTCGACCGCGCCCATGTCGATGCCGAGCTCGAGGCTGGAGGTCGCGACCACGGCGGGCAGCCGACCGGACTTGAGATCGTCCTCGATCAGCGCACGCTGCTCCTTGGACACGCTTCCGTGGTGGGCCTTGGCGATCACCTGGACCGCGCCGTGGGACTGCCCCGACTGGGCCATCACCTGCGCGGGCGGCGGACCGGTCTCGAAGACCCGGTCGGAGGCGATCTCGTTGAGCCGGGCGGTCAGCCGCTCCGCGATCCGCCGGGAGTTGGCGAAGACGATGGTGGAGCGATGGGCGGTGACCAGGTCGGCGACGTGCTCCTCGACGTGGGGCCAGATCGACGAGGCCCGCTGCGGGTCGTCGTCCTCCTCCTCGCCGTAGGCGCTCGGCGCGGTCATGTCCTCGACCGGCACGACGACGCTGAGGTCCCAGCGCTTCTCCGCCGGTGGCGCGACGATCTCGACGGGCTGGGCGCCACCGAGGTAACGAGCCACTTCCTCCAAGGGCCGTACGGTCGCGGAGAGCCCGATCCGCTGGGCAGCCTTGTCCAGGAGC
Source organism: Nocardioides sp. NPDC087217 (assembly GCF_044744805.1). NCBI lineage: Bacteria > Bacillati > Actinomycetota > Actinomycetes > Propionibacteriales > Nocardioidaceae > Nocardioides > Nocardioides sp. NPDC087217. Next base: position 1,403,418 of record NZ_JBIUZB010000002.1, on the reverse strand, counting down.
GCGTCGAGACGTTCCAGGGTCAGCGCCAGGTGAGAGCCGCGCTTGGTCGCCGCGACCGCGTGGACCTCGTCCACGATCACCGTCTCGACGCTGCGCAGCGTCTCGCGGGCCTGGCTGGTGAGCATCAGGAAGAGCGACTCGGGGGTGGTGATCAGGATGTCCGGGGGAGCGGTGGTCAGCTTGCGCCGGTCGGCAGCGGTCGTGTCGCCCGACCGCACGCCGACGCGCACCTCGGGCGCCTCCACGCCCAGCCGCTCGGCGGTCTGCCTGATCCCGACCAGCGGGCTGCGCAGGTTGCGCTCCACGTCGACGCCGAGCGCCTTGAGCGGGGAGATGTAGAGCACCCGGCACCGCTGCTTCTTCTCCGGCACCGGCTCGCTGAGCAGCTTGTCGATCGACCACAGGAACGCGCTCAGCGTCTTGCCCGAACCGGTGGGCGCGACCACCAGCGCGTTGCGCCCCGCCCCGATCGCCTCCCAGGCACCAGCCTGCGCCGCGGTCGGCGCAGCGAAGGCAGCCGCGAACCACGTACGTGTCGGGTCGCTGAACCGCGCCAACGCCGAATCCGTATCGCTGAAGCGGAGCTCGAAGCCATCTTCTCGGCTCATGGGACAAACCTAGTCGCGACCACCGACACTCAGCGGCCACACTGACCTCATGCACCTCGTCGTCCTCTTCGGCCCGCAGGCGGTCGGCAAGATGAGCGTCGGCCGGGAGATCACGTCCCGGACGACGTACCGCCTCCTCCACAACCACGCCACGATCGAGCCGCTGCTGGAGGTCTTCGACTGGGGGACCCAGCCGTTCAACACGCTGAAGAGGGAGCTCCGCAGGCGGGTGATCGAGGAGGCGGTGGCGTACGACCTTCCGGGGTTGATCCTGACCTTCACCTGGGCGCTGGACGTCCCCGCAGATGCAGAGGAGGTCGAGTGGATGATCGCGCCTGCGGTCGAGGCGGGAGCGCGGATCGACTTCGTGGAGCTGTACGCCGACGTGACGGTCCGGCTCGCTCGTGAGGGCACGCCCGAGCGGCTGGCCGCGAAGCCGTCCAAACGCGACACCGAATGGGCACGCGGAGACGTCATCGGGTCGAACGAGCGCTGGGAGCTCTCGACGGGCCCTGAGGTGCCGTTCCCGCTCGACCTCCCACACTTCGTCATCGACAACACCGATCTGTCGGCAGCCGAGGTGGCCGAGAAGATCATCGCGCGTCTGGGGCTGCCGGGGTGAAAGCCCCGCCGCCAACAGGGATATGGTCCAATCCCGCTGTGGACCTCGCGCTTGATCTGACCGACCGCGCCGTACGATCCGCATCGCTCTACCAGGCGCTGCGCGACGCGCTCGGCGACGGCAGGCTGAAGGCGGGCGACCGGCTGCCCCCGAGCCGGGCGCTGGCCAAGGACCTCGGCATCTCCCGGAACACGGTCGCCACGGTCTATGAGCGGCTGGTCGCGGAGGGGTTCCTGGAGTCGCGCGTGGGCGCGGGGACGTACGTCGCCGAGACCACGCGGCGGCGCCGAGATCACGCCCCCGGGTCGCTGACGCCACGCCCGGGCTGGCGCTGGGCGCCCCGGCCGACGAGCGCGGAGGCGGCGGTGCCGGCGTACGACCTGCGGGTGGGGATCCCCGATGCCGAGCTCTTCCCGTTCGAGACCTGGCGACGGATCCTCGCGGCGGAGTCGCGGCTACGCGGCCACAACCCCGGCACCTACGCCTCGCCCGCCGGCCTGCCGAGGCTGCGCGAGGCGCTGGCGCACACGGTCGCCTACCACCGCGGGGTGCGGGCCGACCCGGGGCAGATCGTGGTCACCAGCGGCACCCAGCAGGCGCTCGATCTCGTCGCCCGGGTGCTGCTGGAGCCGGGCGACGTCGTCGCCGTCGAGGATCCCGGATACCCGTCCGCGATCGACCTCTTCGCCTCCCACGGCGCCCGGGTCGTACCGGTCCCGGTCGACGAGGAAGGACTGGTCGTCGAGGAGATCCCGGAGCAGGCACGGCTCGTCTACACGACCCCGAGCCACCAGTTCCCGCTCGGCGTACGCCTCTCCCTCCCACGCCGCCGAGCCCTGCTCGACTTCGCGAACACGCACGACGCGGGGATCGTGGAGGACGACTACGACAGCGAGTTCCGCTTCACGGAGCGGCCCCTGGAACCGCTGCACGCCATGGACGATCAGGGCCGGGTGATCTATGTCGGCACCTTCTCCAAGTCGCTGCTGCCGAGCCTGCGCACCGGCTACCTGGTCGCCCCGGGCTCGCTCGTCGACAGCCTCCTGGCCGCCAAGCAGCTCGGCGACGGCTTCGGCCCGGTCCAGCCCCAGGCCGCGCTGGCCCGCTTCCTGGAGGAGGGCCTCCTCGCTCGTCACGTGCGCAAGGCGTCCAAGACGTACGCCGAGCGCCGCTCGATCCTCCTCGAGACCCTCTCCACGTGGCCGGTCGAGGTGCTCCCGTCGGCTGCCGGACTGCACCTGTCCGCCTACGTGGAGCTCCCCGCCGACCTGGCCGAGCGTGCCGCTGCCGAGGGGCTGGCGGTGGACACCATCGCCGCTCATCGCCAGCTGCCTGGACGCGACGGCCTCTTCCTAGGCTACGGAGCCGTCCGGACAGACAGCCTGCCCGACGGGCTCGAGCTCCTGGGTGAGCTCGCGGGCTGGGCGTGACCGCTCTCGACGGGCGCGGACCAGCGACCACACGAGACCGGCACCGCCGCAGAGCACCGGACCGAGCAGGTGGGCGCCGGTGAGGCCCAGCAGCACCAGTGCCGCGACCATCGAGCAGACCGCCGCCCACCAGGACCCGGTGCCACGAGGAAGCAGTCGCAGCGCAGCCGCCGCTCCCACCACGTACAGCAGGGAGAAGGTCCCCGAAGCCATCAGGAGGAGGGCGTCGGTCGAGGACCCGGCGACCCAGATGAACGCGAGAGAGCCGAGCGCCACGGCACAGATGGCGAGCAGCGAGCGGCGCGGGATGCTGGACGCGGGGTCGGCCAGAAGCCGTGGCAGCGCACCCTCGCGCGCCAACGACGCTCCCAGGCGTGAGCCTCCGGCGAAGTAGGCGTTGATCGCCCCGACGGTCAGCAGCACGGCCACGACGGCCGTCACCGGTCGCGCCGGCTCCCCGAATCCCAGGACGAGCAGGTCCGCCAGCGGCGCCGCACCGGAGGTGGAACCGAGCGAGGCGACCGTCGCGAACGCGATCCCGAGGTAGAGCACCGTCACGACTCCGAGCGCCAGGAAGGTCGCCCGGCGGATGTCACGCGCCGGGTCGCGGTACTCGGCCGAGAGCGAGGAGAGGATCTCCCACCCCGCGAACGCCCACACCAGCATCGCCGCCGCGGTGCCCACCGCACCCCACCCGTGCGGCGCGAACGGCGTCAGCCGCTCGAGCTCCGCATGCGGCAGCGCCACCACGACCGCCACCGCGAGCAGCACCGCGATGGCCCCGGCGATCCCCAGCTGCACGCCTCCGGACACCTTGATCCCGAACCAGTTCATCGCGGTGACCAGCACGATGATCGCCGCCGTCGCCGCCAGCGACGTACCCCGCCCGCCGCCGACGGCGTCGGCGACGTACGCCCCACCGAACCCCGCCGCGACCGGAGCCCCCACGCCGATCGTCAGGTAGAACGCCCAGCCGACCATCGTCGCGACGTGCTGGTTGAAGGCGAGCCGTGCGTACGTCGCCACCCCGCCGCCGTCAGGATGCCGAGCTCCCAGCGCGGCGAAGGTCGCCGCCAGCGGCACCGAGAGCAGGATCAGCGCCAACCAGGCCACGAGCGAGGCCGGTCCGGCCTCGCTCGCCGCCAGCGCGGGCAGAGAGATGACACCGGTGCCGAGCACCGCGCCGAGGGTGAGAGCCGCGCCCTGGGGCACGGAGAGTCCGTCGTTCTTCACGAGTCTGACGCTAGTGAGACCAGAGCCCTCCGCGCCCGGCCAATCAGGCCCTCATCACCTGGGCCAATCCCGGGCTGATCCGGCCCTAACGTACGTTGCGCCGCACCCGCTCCTCATAGGCCGCCCGAGCCGCCGGGTCGACGCCCGCGAGCAGCTGCGAGGCGTTGGTCGTCCGGTCGACGAAGTCCTGGAACCGGCGCGGCATCGCCTGGGTGATCTTGGTCAGGGCCTGGGCCCAGTTGGGCACCCAGACCTCGGGCCGCGGCTCGCGGATGACGTCCTCGATCGCGGCCGCGACGTCCTCGGGAGTGACCGGCTTCATCCCCTTCGCCTGTGGCACGCCGTCGGAGAGCTCGGTCTGCACCACCGCCGGCAGGATGAGCGAGACGTCGACCCCGGAGGGCGCCAGCTCCATCCGCAGCGCCTCCGAGAAGCCGACCACGGCGAACTTCGAGGCCGAGTAGGTCGCCGCGTCCGGCACCGGCACCCGGCCGACCGCCGAGGAGACGTTGACGATGTGGCCCTGGCCGCGCTCGACCATCGCCGGCGCGACCGCCTTGATCCCGTTGATCGGGCCGTGCACGTTGACCTCGAAGATGGCCCGGGTGAGCGCGTCCTCCTCCTTCAGGACCGACCCGAGCGGCATGATCCCGGCGTTGTTGACCAGCACGTCCCACGGCCCCAGGTCCTCGACCGACTCGAGGAACGTACGCCAGGAGGCGGGGTCGGTGACGTCGAGATGTGCGGCCATCACCCGCGACCCGAACTCGGCGGTCACATCGTCGAGCAGGTCCGGGTCCAGGTCGCCGACGGCGACCGACGCCCCGGCGCGGGCCAGCCGCTCGACCGTGGCGCGGCCGATGCCACGGGCGCCTCCGGTGACGATGACGGCAGTTCCCTCGATCTCGCGTGTCATGACTCTCCTTCGGTGGTGCGGACCAGGCTGCGTACGGCTTTTCTGTCGGTCTTGCCCACGCTGGTGACGGGGACGGCGTCGAGGATGAGCACCTCGCGGGGGTACTTGTGCGGCGCGAGCCGCGTCTTGACGAAGGCGATCAGCTCCTCGGGAGTGGTGCGTGCGCCGGGATGGAGGGCGACGGCCGCGACCACCTCCTCGCCCTTGTGAGCGTCCGGGCGCCCGACCACCGCGGCGGCGGTGACCGCCTCGTGGGCGAGGAGCGCGTCTTCGACGTCGCGGGGGAAGACGTTGAACCCGCCCCGGATGATCAGGTCCTTGATCCGGTCGTCGACGTAGAGGTAGCCGTCGGCGTCGAAGTGTCCGATGTCGCCGGTGTGCAGCCAGCCGTCGACGACGGTCGCGGCGGTCTGTGCCGGGTCGTTCCAGTAGCCCTGCATCACCCCGGGGCCACGTACCCAGATCTCGCCCTCCTCGCCGGTCGGGACCGGCGAGCCGTCGGGTCCGGCGATGATCACCTCGGCGTGGGACAGCGGTTTGCCGACACTGCCCGGCCGCGACTCCTCCAGCGTCGAAGCGGCGATCACCGCGCTCGACTCGGTGCAGCCGTAGCCCTCCAGGATGGTCACGCCGAAGGCCTCCTCGGCCTTCTCCCGCAGCGCCGGCAGCAGCGGCGCGCCACCGCTGCCGAAGGAGCGCAGCGAGCTCAGGTCGTAGTCCTGGTAGGGCTGGTCGAGCAGCATCTGCAGCATCGAGGGGACCACCGTGCTCGACTCGACCCGGTGCTCCTGGGCGAGCTCGAGCCATCCCTTGGCGTCGAACCAGCGCTGCAGCACCGAGCTCTGCGGGCGCGAGGAGTGCATCCCGCTGATGACCACGATCAGGCCGTACGCATGGGAGAGCGGCAGCGGCAGCAGCCACCGTGTCGTGCCCTGGCTCTCGCCGACCCGGTGGAGCGCGTGCCCGGACTCCCACAGGCCACGGTGGCTCAGCATGACGCCTTTGGCCCGCCCGGTGGTGCCGCCGGTGTAGAGCAGGGCCGCGAGGTCGTCGTCGCCGCGCGGGGCGATGTCGATCGGTTCGGCGCTCTCCAGGCTCTCGTACGCCACCGCATCCGTTCCCGCCGGAACGTCCCCCGCCACGACAACGGTGAGGTCGAGACCGTCGCCGGCAGCCTGCACCAGCGGCAGCAGCTCGGGCGTCACGATGGCCGCCCTGGCTCCGGAGTCCTGCAGGATGTGCCGCAGCTCGGGCGGGGTCTGCAGGAAGATCACCGGCGTCACCACCGCGCCGAGGCGCCACAGGGCGCGATAGCTGACGAAGACCTCCGGGGTGTTCATGGTGAGCACCACGACCCGGTCGCCGGGCTCGATCCCGAGCTCGCGCAGGCCGCCGGCGACCCGCGCGGACCGTTCGGCGATCTCCTTGGACGAGTGCCAGGTGCCCTCGAAGAAGACCATCGGGTGGTCGCCGTGGCGGGCATAGGACTCCTCGGCCAGCACCGCCAGGTTGTGCTCGCCGGGCTGCGGCTCGCTCATCGGGCGCCCAGCTTCCGTAGTGCCTTGAGCTGCCCGTTGCCCAGCGCGACGAACTTCTCGACCGTCTGGCCCTTGAACGGCCCGATCGGCCCCATCCGGGAGGCAGCGACGGTCTGGGCGTCGGTGAACTTCCGGATCCCGTCCGCGCCGTGGCGGCGCCCGAGCCCGCTCGATCCCATGCCGCCCATCCCGGCCTCGATGCTCCCGGCCGCCAGGGCGGCGCCGTCGTTGATGTTCACCGCGCCCGCGCGGATGCGCCGGGCGATCATGTCGGCCTCGCGTACGTTCTTGCTGAACACGCTCGCCGAGAGCCCGGCCTCGCCCTGGTTGGCGATCCGGACCGCCTCCTCGTCGCTGTCGGCGCGATAGAGCGCGAGGACCGGGCCGAAGGTCTCACCGAGACACAGATCCATCTCGGAGGTCACGCCCTCCAGGACCGTCGGGGCGAAGGCGTACGGACCGACCTCGGCGAGCGGTTCGCCGCCCGCGAGCACGGTCGCGCCCTTCGAGACCGCGTCGGCGACATGGGCGGTGACCTTGTCGAGCTGCGCCTGCGAGGCGAGCGACCCGACGTCGGCCGAGTAGTCGAAGGTCTGGCGGACGACCTGGTTCTCCGTCTCGGCGACCAGGGCCTGGCGGAAGGCGTCGTAGACGTCCTCGTGCACCACGACGCGTTCGATGTGGACGCACATCTGTCCGGTGTTGGCGAAGGCCGCCATCACCGTGCCGCGAGCGGCCTGGGCGAGGTCGGCGTCGCGGCGGACGATGAGCGGGTTCTTCCCGCCGAGCTCGAGCGAGGCGCCGATCAGCCGGCCCGCTGCCCGCTGAGCCACGATCCGCCCGGTGGCCGTCGAACCGGTGAAGGCGATGTAGTCGACGTTGTCGATGACCGCCTCACCGGTGGCCGCGCCCGGCCCGGTGACGACCTGCCAGACGTGCTCGGGCAGTCCCGCCTCGGCCATCAGGGCGCGGGCCCACAGGAGCGTCAGCGGCGCCTGCGGGTCGGCCTTGCTGATCACGGCTGCCCCGGCGAGGAGGGCCGGGATGGCGTCGCCGACCCCGAGATAGAGCGGATAGTTCCACGGCGAGATGATCCCGACGACCTTCTTCGGCACCCGCACCTCCTTCACGGAGGTGATGCCGGGGATGGCCCCGCGGACGCGCTTGTCGGCCAGGTACGCCGGGCCGCGCCGGGTGTAGTGGCGGGCGATCGTGCCGACCTGGAGGATCTCCTGCCAGGCGTGGAAGCGGGCCTTGCCCATCTCCCACTGGATCAGGTCGAGCACCTCGTCCTGACGCTCGACCAGCAGGTCGTGGAAGCGGAGCATGACCTCGGCGCGGTCCTGGAAGGCCAGCGTGGCCCAGTCGGGCTGGGCCGCCCGCGCCGCCGTGGCGGCCTCGGCGACGTCCGCTGCGGTCACCGACGGCACCGGGGCGGTCGGCTGGGCGTCGTAGGGTGCGACCGCTGTCAGCGTGCCGTCGCCCCCGGAGATCGGAGCCGAGACCCATCGCGTCCAGGAGGCGAGCCGTGCCTCGTCGATCCAGCCGGGACGTACGCTCGCGGCCTCCGTTGTCTTCGTGGTCATCGATCTCCTCAGATCCGGGTCAGATGGATGGGGTTGCCGTCCTTCGGGAACGGCAGCGAGCTGTTGTCCAGAGGCGCGCGGTAGCCGGGGGAGACGCTCCACCGGTAGCTGCGCAGGAGCCGGTGCAGGATCGACTTGACCTCCAGGCCGGCGAAGTAGAGGCCGATGCACTTGTGCACCCCGCCGCCGAACGGCTCCCACGCCATCCGGTGGCTCTTGTCCTCGCGCCGGTGCGGCGCGAAGCGCTCGGGGTCGAAGACGCTCGGGTTGGTCCAGTAGTCCTCCATCATGTGGCTGAACTGGACCCCGACCATCACGCCCATGTCGGCCGGGATACGGACCCCGAGGAGGCTGGTCTCCTTGACCGTACGCCGGATCAGCGCCGGCACCGGGGCGCGCAGCCGCAGCGCCTCCCGCATCACCAGGTCCAGGCTGGTGAGGCTCTCGATCTCCTGCATCGTCGGCGCCTCGCCGAGCGCGAGGGCCTCCTCGCGGCAGCGCTGCTGCCACTGTGGATGCTGGCCGAGGTACTGGAGCATCGTCGAGGAGGTGATGGTCGAGGTGTCGTGCGCGGCCATCATCAGGAAGATCATGTGGTTGACGACGTCCTCGTCGCTGAACCGCTCGCCGTCGTCGGTCTCGATGTGGCACAGCACCGAGAAGATGTCGTCGCTCGCGGTGGCCCGTTTGGCGGGCAGGTAGTGGCGCAGGAAGCCCTCCAGCACCTTCCGGCCGCGAAACGCGCGGCCCCAGCGGGTCATCGGCACATCGCCGCGTACGACACCGGCGGCCGCCTGCACGCAGGCGATGAACGCCTTGTTGACCCGGTCCATCTCGGCTCGGCTGGTCTCGGCCGCACCACCCATGAAGATGTCGGCGGCGATGTCGAGGGTGAGCTGCTTGAGCCGCGGATAGGCCTGGAACGCCGGAGCGTTGGCCCAGCTGCGCATGCCGTGCGCGATCGCCGGGTGCATCGCGGTGGTGTAGGTGGCGAGCCGGTCCCGTGTGAAGGCCTCCTGCATGATGCGGCGATGGGCGTGGTGCTCCTCGAAGTCGAGCAGCATCAGGCCGCGGTCGAAGAAGGGACCGACGATCTGCCCCCAGGCCGGCCCGTTGGCGAAGGCCTTGTCCTTGTTGCGCAGCACCGCCTCGCACGCGTCCGGTCCGAGCGCGACCACCCCGGCCTCGCCGGCCCGGAAGAACGGCGAGACCGGACCGTACGTCTCCCACTGGTGCCGGTAGAAGCCGACCGGGTCGCGGGAGTAGTCCAGCAGCCGGCCGATCCAGGGGAGGCCGCGGTCGCCGGGCGCGAGTCGTGGGATCTCGCGTAGCGCCTCGGTCGCTGTCATGGTGCCTGATCCATCATGCCCGACCTCCCGGTCCCGAGTGACTCTGCTGAGGTTAGTCAAGTAGAACGTGTTCCCGCAGCCGTTCACGGGGCATGGATGGGCCTCGCGCGTTGTTGAGGTCTGCGTGGAGAGCTACGAATCAGTGGTGATCGGTGCCGGTCAGGCCGGTCTGTCGGCGTCCTACCACCTCAGCCGGCTGGGCGTACGCCACGTCGTGCTCGACGCCGAGCGTCGCCCGGGCGGCGCCTGGCAGCACCGCTGGGACTCGCTTACCATGCACGACGTCCACGGGGTCGCGGATCTGCCGGACGGACGGGCGCCGGGTGGGTCGGGGGAGCGGGCCAACGTCGCCGTGCCGGGATGGTTCGGGACCTATGAGTCCTTGCACGACCTGCCGGTGGAGCGCCCGGTGAAGGTCACCTCGGTGACCTCGGTCGGCGACCTGCTCGCGGTGCACTCGGCCGACGGACGGACGTGGTTCACCCGTACGCTGGTCAACGCGACCGGGACCTGGACGCGACCGTTCGTCCCGCACTACCCGGGCGCATCGACCTTCCTCGGGGAGCAGGTGCACACCCACGACTATCCCGGTTCTGCTCACTTCCGGGGCAAGCGCGTCGCGGTGGTCGGTGGAGGAGCCTCGGCGGTGCAGTTCCTCGGCGAGCTCGCGCCAGTGACCGACGTCGTCTGGGTGACTCGGCGTGAGCCGGTCTGGCGCTCCGACTTCGATGCCGAGCGTGGGCGCGAGGCGGTCACGCTCGTGGCCGAGCGGGTCGAGGCCGGCCTGCCGCCGGCGAGCGTCGTCAGCGTCACGGGTCTCTCGCTGCGGCCGCAGGAGCAGGAGGCCGCGCGGCTCGGGGTCTACGAGCGCCGGCTGCCGATGTTCAGTCGCATCGAGCCGGACGGGCTGCGGTGGGACTCGGGGGCGTTCGAACCGGTCGACGCGATCCTGTGGGCCACCGGCTTCCGTCCCGCCGTCACCCACCTCGCTCCGCTTCATCTGCGCAGCTCGCACGGTGGGATCCCGCTGCTGCGCGACTCCGCCGACGTCCAGACCGCCGTCACCGCTGCGTACGACCCGCGTGTCCAGCTCGTCGGCTACGGTCCCTCCGCGAGCACGATCGGGGCCAGTCGCGCCGGCCGGGCCGCGGCGCTTGCGGTCCGACGACAATTGGCCGAGCCTCAGGCGGCTGAGCCTCAGAAGGCGCCGAGGTCGGCGGACAGCCAGTTCTCCGGCGACAGCCGGACGGTGACCTCGGGCGGGAAGTTCGCCGCTTCCGCCAGGTAGGCGTCGGCTGCATCCGGAGGCAGATACCGTCGCGCCATCGCCTCCGACTCGCGCTCGGCGGCGTCGGCGATCCGCACCGGCCCCTCGACCGACACGTAGCGCACCGTCGGATCCAGCCGCTCCACCATCAGGGTGCACCGTCCGGCGGCTGCGAGCAGCCGGGCCTTGAGCGAGTCCTTCCCGGTCACGAACCACACCTCGCCGCCGGGGGTGTAGTCGTACCAGATCGGGACCGTCAGCGGCGCCCTTCCGTCTTCTCTGCTCACCGAGAGCGCTGCGATCAGGGGCTGGGTCAGGAGTTCTTGGCGGTCTTCGAGTGGGATACCCATGCTCTTTACCGTACGTCGTGGGCCAGGGGTGTTTTCGGGGTTGGGGTGGGCCGCCGACCCGTTCTTCGAGGGTCTTCTCGACGAACCCCGGAGTCAAGGACGGCCTGCGGCCGCCGGCTTCGCCGGCCGCTTCGCGGTCCTTGACACCGGGGCCCGTCGAGAAAGATTTGGCTGGCTATCGGGGCGGCGGCCCGGGTGTGGCGCGGAGTGAATGTTGTTTGGGACCGGTGATGTTGATGGGGCATGAGGGTGGCCCTTCGGGCCACTTACCATCCACAGATACGAGGTCGTTCGCTCACCGCGAAAACAGTGCTTGACCTGGGAAAATAGATAGTCAGAACGGCGTGTGAAGCGTAGAATCGGACACATCACAGCACACCTCTGAAGGAGAGGATCAGCGATGAGTCTCGGCCGCTCGATCGACCACTGGGGCACCAACCCCGGGGATGCGATCGACGCTGCCCTGGCCGCCATCGAGACCGCCCTCCAAGAGTTGCTGGCCACCGATCCCGCCTACTGGCGCACCGGCCAGAAGAAGGACCTGCTCGAGCGGCTGGAGAAGCTCCAGGCCCAACAAGCCGCACTGAAACTGAGAGTGCTCGCGACGGCCGGCGACATCGCCGAGGAGACCGGCGCGAAAGACGCCTCCGGATGGATGCGGACCGAGCTCCTGGTCGACAAGGCTGTGGCACGCTCGCAGATCAAACTCGCGGCAGCGGTCACCAAGTACGACCTCGTGGCCGCCGGCCTGGCCGAGGGTGTGGTGTCCCAGGACAAGGCCCGGGTGATCACCCAGGCGCTCGACAAGATCGAGACCGACCCGGTCGCCAGCAGCGAGGACCTGGTCCTCGCCGAGAAGCTGCTGGTTGACTACGCCACCCGGTTGACCGCCAACGAGCTCCGCATCGTCGGACGACGGATCCTGCGTGAGATCGACCCGGCCCGGTTCGAGGACGCCGAAGCCAAAGCCCTGCTGGCTGAAGAGGAGCGTGCTCAGCAGAAGACCGCGCTACGGGTCTGGGACAACCACGACGGCACCGTCGGCTTCGACGGCGTCCTGCCGGTCTCGATGGGGATGCGGTTCAAGCGTCTGGTGGAGGCCTGGGCCCAGCCCCGCAAGCAACAGCTCGTCGGCAAGGGTGCTCCGTTGCCGCCGTGGGAACGACTCATGGGCCAAGGGTTCTCGCGGCTGCTGGAGACCGTCGACCCGGCCGCCCTGCCCCGCCACGGCGGTGACGCCACCGTGGTCAACGTGGTCATCAGCCTCGAGGAACTCCGCAAGGACCTCGGCATCGCCACGTTGGGTTATGACGAGACCAACGGGGCCACGATCTCGGCGGCGGAGGCGAGGCGGATGGCGTGCAACGCCACCATCATCCCCTGGGTGTTGGGCGGTGACGGCGAGGTCCTCGATGCTGGTCGTGGCAGCAGGTTCTTCCAGCCCATCCAACGCAAGGCGCTCCGGTTGCAGCACAAGTGCTGCCAAGCCGAAGGGTGTGACATGCCACCGGAATGGTGCGACGCCCACCATCTCGACCCCTGGGCCGCCGGCGGCAAGACAGACCTGAAGGACGGGGCGCTGCTCTGTCCCCACCATCACCGCCTGGCCCACAATGCGGCCTACGTTCATGAGCGACTACCCGACGGCACCATCAGGTTCACCCGCCGCCCCTAACCGACTGGGCGAGGAACCACTTCACCGGGTCCTGCCCGTCGGGCCTGACGACTCCAACCGTCGAGCGGTCTCAGCTCTCGCTGAAACCGTCCGTCCCGGTGCCCACATGAGCGTTCCAGCCACCCTTCTCGACTCCACGCCCGCCGCTCCCCACCGGCGAGGACACTTCCCCACCGCAGTGGAGGTTCCCCACGATCCGGGGCATGGGGAACCTCCACGCCCGTGGGGAACTCTCTCCATCGGTGGGGAACTCGCGACCCTGCCGCCACCGAGCCCGATCCGGTCAAGGCAACGGCTCGCTTGTGAACCATTCACAAGATCGCGCCCACAGCCGTAGGCACCCACGAGGCACGATCCGCCGGCGCACGACCAGCCAGGGCCCCAAGCCCGTGCCCAACTGAATCCGCTGCGCCAAACCCTGCCGCCGACCCGATACAGGCCAAATCTTTCTCGATCGCGCACCGGGTCAAGGATCGCCGAAGGCGACCGGTGAAGCCGGCGGGCGAAGCCCGTCCTTGACGCGGTGTGTGATCGAGAAACAATCGAACCAAGGGTCGGCGGCGAACCTCGAAATGAACCCACGCCAACCTTCGCGCGCCCTCGCGGGACCAAGAAGCAAGGTGGCAGTTGGCCGCCCAGGCAGACTGAAAGGCATGCGACGGATCGGCGTACTGGGTGGGATGAGCTGGGAGTCGACGGCGGAGTACTACCGCCTGCTCAACGAGATCACCGCGAAGCGGCTCGGGGGACTGCACTCGGCGGACCTGCTCGTACGGTCGGTGGACTTCGCCGACATCGAGGAGATGCAGGCATCCGGCGAGTGGGAGCGGGCGGGGGAGCGCCTTGCCGCGGAGGCGGCGACGCTCAGCGACGCCGGGGCCGAGGTGATCGTGCTGGCCACCAACACGATGCACAAGGTGGCCGGGGCGTTGGAGGAGACGTACGGGGATCGTTTCATGCACCTCGGCGACACGACGGCGGCTGCGGTCGAGGCGGCGGGGGTCGGGCGGGTGGGACTTCTCGGCACCGGGTTCACCATGTCGCAGCCGTTCTACGCCGACCGGCTCCGCGGCCACGGTCTCGAGGTCATCGTCCCGACCGAGCCGGACCAGGAGACCGTCCATCGGATCATCTACGAGGAACTGTGTCTGGGGACGTTCATGGACAGCTCCCGGCAGGCGTACCTCGAGGTCATCGATCGTCTCGTCGCCGCCGGCTGCGAGGGCGTGATCCTCGGGTGCACCGAGATCGAGCTGCTGCTGCCGATCGAGGCGTACGCGGGTGTGCCGCTGTTCCCGACGACCCGCCTGCACTGCGAGGCGGCGATCGAGGCTGCGCTCAACGCGTAGCCCACTCCTCGGCGAGGATCGCGTAGGAGAGGCCGTCGAGCCAGCCGCGCGTGCGGTGCAGGGAGTCCTTGACGGTGTGCGACTCGCGCCGCATGCCGAGGCGCTCCATGAGCCGCCAGGAAGCCTCGTTGTCGGCGAAGCACTCCGCGACGACGCGGCGCAGACCCAGAGGGCCGAAGCAGACGTCGAGCACGGCGCGTACGGCCTCGGTGGCGTAGCCGTTGCCCTGGTGGGCGGGGTCGATCGTCCAGCCGAGCTCGGCCTGGGTGCCGTTGGCGTGCTCGCGCACCTCGGTCTGCGACCACGGGTCGGTGATCCGCAGCATGAGGTCGCCGACGATGACGCCGTCACGCTCGATCACCAGAGCGGGGCCGATGACGTCGGGATTCTCGAAGACCTTGCGGTAGGCCTCGAGGTCCGCGAACGCGGTGGTCACCCACTCGGCCACCTCGGGAAGGCCTCGGAAGGCCCAGGTCGGCTCGATGTCGGCGGCCACCATCCGGCGGATCACCAGGCGCTCGGTGCGCAGCGGCCACTCGGCCTTCACCAGCGGATCAGGGCGGGTGTCGATCATGCGCCCACCTTCGCATCAACCCGCTCCGGGACGCCACCGAGTTCTTCGGGGAGGCCATCATGCCGTACGACCAGGGAGGTCACCGCGCGGGTGAGGCAGACGTAGAGGCGGCGGAGCCCGGTGTCGCGGTCGGGTTCGCCGGCGACGATCCCGGTTGGGTCGGAGACGACGACGTGGTCGAACTCGAGCCCCTTCGCCAGCGAGGCGGGGACGAGGTCGAGATGGGAGTCGAACTCGGTCTCCTCCTCGTCCGCGCTGAGCTCGCCGAGGGCGATCTCGGCGAAGGAGAGCCCGGCCGCGGTCAGCTCGGCGCGCACCGCCGCCAGCGAGGCGTCGGGCACGATCAGCCCGACCGACCCGGGGCGCTCCAGGGCAGCCCCGAGCGCCTCGACGACTGACGAGGTGGTGAAGGTGAGGTCTCCGCGGGTGCGGCGCACCGCGACCGGCGGCTCGAGGTCGGGGGCGATGTGGGGGAGGAGGCGAGCCGCGTAGGCGATCACGTCGGCCGGGACCCGGAAGCCACGCGTCAACTGCTCGACATGGCCGTCGGGCTTGCCGAGATGCTCCAGCGCGGAGGCCCACGACGAGGAGGCCCACGGCGTGGTCGCCTGGGCGAGGTCCCCGAGGATCGTCAGCGAGCCCGTGGTCGAACGGCGACCGAGCGCGCGCAGCATCATCGCGGAGAGGTCCTGGGCCTCGTCGGCGACGATGTGTGCGACCGACGGCGTGCGGTCGAGCAGGTCGGCGATCTCGTCGAGGAGCACCAGGTCGGCCAGCGACCAGCGCGCCGCGCCGGCCGAGCGCGGCGGCTTCTCCCAGAGCAGGCTCGCCCGCTCGGCCTCCGAGAGCAGCCCGTCGGCGGCCTCCGCCAGCCAGGCCGCGTCGGTGAACAGCCGGAACAGGACCCGGGCGGGCTTGAGATCGGGCCAGAGCGCGGCGGCGTAGTCCTTGACCGGCTTCGCCCGTGCGACCGCGTCGTGCACCCGGTCGTCGGGCGAGTCGCCCGAGCGCTCCATCTGCACCAGCACCCGGTGGGCCAGGGCACGCGGGAGCAGCGCCCGGCCCGCTGCGTACCGAAGGTCGTTGGCACGCAGCCCCTCCAGCGCCTCCCGCGCCTCGTAGGACGGAACCCGCCAGCGTCGCGAGCCG
Organism: Nocardioides sp. NPDC087217; assembly: GCF_044744805.1. Lineage (NCBI taxonomy): Bacteria > Bacillati > Actinomycetota > Actinomycetes > Propionibacteriales > Nocardioidaceae > Nocardioides > Nocardioides sp. NPDC087217. The sequence continues at coordinate 1,387,772 of NZ_JBIUZB010000002.1, read as the reverse complement.
CGTGGGACGACCAGCGCCTCCTCCGGGTCGCCGACGTGGGACCAGACCGCCCGGCGGAGCACCTCGGCCATGCGTACGTCGCCCTTCAGCGTCGCCACCGGCGCGGCCTCCTCAGCGCGGACGGCACCGTGGCTCTGCCCATTCTTGGCGACCAGCTCCGCGATCGTCGCCTGCTTGGCCTCGATCTCACCCAGCGCGGGGAGGACGTCGCGGATGTAGCGCAGGAACGAGGCGTTGGGGCCGATGATCAGGACCCCGCGCCGGGTGAGCTGGTCGCGGTGCGCGTAGAGGAGGTACGCCGCCCGGTGCAGCCCGACGGCCGTCTTGCCCGTCCCCGGCGCACCCTGCACGACGATCGTCTGGGACAGGTCGGCGCGGACCAGCACGTCCTGCTCGGGCTGGATGGTCGCGACGATGTCGCGCATCGGCCCCACACGCGGCCGCTCGATCTCGGCCTCGAGGATCGCCGAGTGCTCAGGCCCGGGTCCGGCGTCGGTCAGCGACTCGTCCTCGAACGCCGTCAGCTCCCCGTGGGAGAAGCCGTAGCGCCGCCTCCGCGCCAGCCCCATCGGCTCGGTCCGCGAGGCCCGGTAGAACGGCACGCTGACCGGGGCCCGCCAGTCGACCACCATCGGATCGCCCGCGCCGTCGGAGATGTGGCGCCGGCCGATGTGGAAGGACTCCGCCCTCAGATCGGCGGCCCGGTCGATGCGACCGAAGAAGAGCGGCACGTCCGGATCGTCGGCGAGCTGCTCCAGCCTGCGAGCGAGGGTGGCGTCGAGGATCTCGGCGCTGACCCAGTTGCCGGCCGTCGAGGAGTCCAGCGACTCCACCTTCTTCCGCATCCGGGCCAGATCCTGCCGAGAGGCGGCCAGATGCTCGCGCTCCGCGTCGAGGTCGTCTAGGGGCATGGCTGGTTCATCGCTTCTCCGTGGCGGCAGGTCTCGATGGGGCGCGGGGTCAAAGGCTCCAACATAGGCGACCACGGAGTGGACCCCCAACAGGTTTATCCGGGCGTGCGTTGGGCGTTGGGATGCACAATTGCACCGTGAGCCTGTTCGATCGTTTCCGACGCCGCGGGACGCGCATGAGCCGTCCGACGGGCGAGAGCTACACCGGATCCACAAGGGTGCGCGCCGCGGACTCCACCGACCAACAGCATCTCGAGCAGTTCGTGAAGACCCGGCGCGGTGTCGAGGGGTTCGTCGAGCCGCGCACCGTCGTCAGCGAGGTGACCCTGCTGCTGGTCGCGCATGACGGCGAGTGGACCCGGCGGCGAGTGCCGTCCGCGCAGTGGGCGCACAAGTTCGCCAACAAGCACCAGGTCCCGTCCTACGACGCCGCGGTGGTCGGCGTACCTCAGCGGATGCGCGACTACAACCGGCGCCAGAAGCAGCAGGGGCGGTAGGCGCCGGGCCGAACTCGTTCGAAACTGTCGGCGCTGCCATCTAGTCTTTGCCGACGTGGGTGAGGACCTGATGATCTCGGCGCGCGGGCTGCGCAAGTCCTTCGGCGACTTCGAGGCGGTGCGCGGGATCGACGTGTCGGTGCGCCCCGGTGTGGCCTTCGGTTTCCTGGGGCCCAACGGCGCCGGCAAGTCCTCGACGATGCGGATGATCTGCTGCGTCTCGCCGCCGAGCGGCGGAGAGCTGCGGGTCTTCGGGATGGATCCGGCCAAGGACGGGCCGAGGATCAAGGCGCGTCTCGGAGTGTGCCCGCAGGAGGACACCCTCGACGTCGAGCTCAACGTCTACGACAACCTCTTCGTCTACGGCCGCTACTTCGGGCTGCCGAGGGCCGAGGTCAAGGGCCGGATCGAGGAGCTGCTCGACTTCGTCCAGCTCACCGACAAGGCCAAGGCGAAGGTCGACGACCTCTCCGGCGGCATGAAGCGACGGCTGACGATCGCCCGCAGCCTGATCAACCGGCCCGAGATCCTGGTGCTCGACGAGCCGACCACCGGTCTGGACCCGCAGGCCCGCCACGTCATCTGGGACCGGCTCTTCCGGCTCAAGCAGGCGGGCGTGACGCTGCTGCTGACCACTCACTACATGGACGAGGCCGAGCAGCTGTGCGACGAGCTCGTGGTGATGGACCAGGGCCGGATCGTGGCCCACGGGACGCCGCTGGGACTCATCCAGCAGCACTCCACCCGCGAGGTCGCCGAGCTGCGCTTCGGCGTCGGTGAGCACGAGGCGCTGGCGGCCAAGGTCGAGGACCTCGCCGAGCGGGTCGAGGTGCTGCCCGACCGGCTGCTGCTCTACAGCGACGACGGCGAGGCGGTCATCGAGGCCGTCCACAGCCGCGACCTGTCGCCGGTCGCCACCCTGGTGCGGCGCTCCTCCCTCGAGGACGTCTTCCTGCACCTGACCGGCCGGACCCTGGTGGACTGATGGCCGACTACGCCGACTCGGGACCGGCGACCCCGCCGACCGCGCCCGCCGGGCTGGTCTCCGGGGCGCTGCGGATGGGCGACTACTGGCTCACCGTCCTGGCGCGCACCTGGAAGGGCGGGGTGATCACGACCTTCGTGACGCCGTTCTTCTACGTGCTCGCGCTGGGCGTGCTGCTCGGCGGCTTCGTGGAGGCCGACCCGGCCACGCTGGAGGGTGCAGACTCCTATCTGGCCTTCGTCGCCCCGGGAATGGTCGCGGCCCACGCGATGACGATCGCCTTCTCCGAGATGACCTACCCGGTCTACGGGATGGTCAAGTGGCAGCGGATCTACTTCTCGATGATCGCCTCGCCGCTGACCGCCTCCCACATCGTGCTGGCCCAGCTGGGCTTCCTGATGCTGCGTACGCTGTTCGCCTGCGGCGTCTTCCTGCTGGTCCTGGCCCCGTTCGGCGTCTTCGAGACGTGGTGGGGCGTGCTGACGGCGTGGCTGGTGCAGGGGCTGGTCGTGCTGGCCTTCGCGACGCCGGTGCTGCTCTTCTCGCTCTCGATCAAGGGCGAGGAGTCCTTCGCGCTGATCTTCCGGCTGGGGATGATCCCGCTGACGCTGTTCTCCGGCACGTTCTTCCCCGTGGCCAACCTCGGGCCGGTGCTGGAGAAGGTCGCGATGGCCTCGCCGCTGTGGCAGGGCGTCAACCTGACCCGGATGCTCGCGCTGGGCGAGATCGACTGGGCGCTGGCCGCGTTCCACGTCGGCTATCTCGGACTGCTCGCGGGCGTCTGCTGGTGGCTCGCGGTGCGCAAGCTGGGCGAGAGGCTGGTCTCCTGAGATGGCGCTCTTCTCCGCTGCCGTGGGCGCCACCGTCGCCCGGCCGCTGCGAGGCGGTGAAGCCGCCCGGCTGCTGCTGTGGCGCAACATCCTGGTCTACCGGCGCGCCTGGCTGGTCTTCATCACCGGCTTCCTGGAGCCGGTCTTCTACCTGTTCTCGATCGGCATCGGCGTGGGCGCGATGGTGGTCGGCTTCGAGTACGCCGGCAAGCCGGTCGACTACCGCGAGTTCGTCGCCCCCGGGATGATCGCGGCCTCGGCGATGAACGGGTCGCTGCTGGATGCGACGTTCAACTTCTTCTTCAAGCTGAAGTACAACAAGCTCTACGACCAGATGCTGGCCACCCCGCTGCGTACGGTCGACATCGCGGTCGGCGAGATCCTCTGGAACCAGCTGCGCAGTGGGATCTATGTCACCGCGTTCCTGCTGATCATGGTCGCGATGGACCTGGTCCACTCCTGGTGGGCGATCCTGGTGGTGCCGGCGGCGCTGCTCATCGGGTCGGCCTTCGGGGCCGTCGGCATGGCGCTGACGACCTACATGACCTCCTGGCAGGACTTCGAGAAGGTCACCCTCGCGATGATGCCGATGTTCCTGTTCAGCGCGACGTTCTTCCCGGTCACGGCCTATCCGGAGTGGCTGCGCTGGGTCGTGGAGGTCACGCCCCTCTACCGCGGGGTCGTGCTGTGCCGAGACCTGACGCTCGGAGTGCCGTCGTGGGGCTCGCTGGTCTCGGTGGTCTACCTGCTGGCGTTCGGGGCGGTCGGCCTGGTCGTCGTGCGCCGCCGGCTCGACGCCCTACTCCTCACCTGAGGGGCAGCAACTCGCGTCTCAAAGGCAGGATCTCCCTCGTGAGGGCCCGGGCGGGCCGTCAAGATTGATCCATGACTCATGACGCGATCGAGCCGGACACCAAGGACTGGACGTGGGTGCTCGACCGGCCCTGCCCGGAATGCGGCTTCATCGCCGGTGCCGTGACCGCGGACCAGCTCCCCGAGATCGTGCGGGACAACGCGACGTACTGGGAGATCTACCTCGCCGCCGACAACGCCCGCGACCGCCCCCAGCCCGGAGTGTGGTCGGCGCTGGAGTACGGAGCACACGTACGCGACGTCCACAGAGTCTTCGGGGAGCGGCTGCAGCAGATGCTGACCGAGGACGAGCCGCGCTTCGCCAACTGGGACCAGGACGAGGCCGCCCTCGAGGGCGACTACGCCGGCCAGGACCCGGCGGTCGTCGCCGAGGAGCTGATGGACGCCGCCGACGAGATCGCCACGATCTACGAGAAGGTCCCGCCGGACGCCTGGGGCCGTCGCGGGACCCGGTCCAACGGCGACGTGTTCAGCGTCGAGTCGCTGGGCCGCTACCACCTCCATGACGTCGTCCACCACCTGTGGGACGTACGCGCGGCCGCCAAGCAGGCGACCGTCGCCGCCTACGACGCCAGCGTCGCGACGTACGTCCAGGGCAGCTCGTTCGCCGAGGAGAACCGTTCGGTCCTGGACAGGTTCCTGGCCGTGCTCGAGCCCGGCGACCACGTACTCGAGATCGGCACCGGACCCGGCCACGACGCGAAGGCGCTCGAGGCCGGGGGAGTGCGGGTGCGGCGCACCGACATCAGCGAGGGGTTCGTGGCGCACCTGCGCAAGCAGGGGTACGCCGCTGCCTGCCTGGACCCGCTGACCGACGATCTGCGCGACCCGGTCCACCCGGACGTCCCCTATGCCGCGGTCTGGGCCTCGGCGACGCTGCTGCACGTGGCCCGCGACGACTTCGGGACCGTGCTCGCCCGGCTCGCCGAGGTGACCCGCCCCGGCGGTGCACTGCACGTGTCGATGAAGGAGGGCGACGGCGAGGAGTGGACCAACCGCGGTCACATCGAGGCTCCCCGCCTCTTCGTCTACTGGCGCGAGCCCGCGCTCCGGGCGGCGCTGGACGAGGCCGGCTGGGAGGTGCTCGAGGTCGGGCACGCCGACGGACGCCTCGGCGACGTCTGGCTCGACGTCCTCGCCCGTCGGCGCGCCTGAGTAGCATTCGAGGCGATGAGACACACGGAGTTCTGGTCCCGGATGGACGAGGCGCTCGGCGCGGGCTACGCGCGAGCGTGGGCACGCCAGTTCGTCATGGGCGACCTCGGCGGGCGCACCGCCCAGGAGGCCCTCGACGACGGCGTCCCGCCCAAGGAGGTCTGGGCCGCGGTCTGGAAGGCCCTGGAGCTGCCGGCGCGTGAGCGGTGACGCTGGTCGCACCGGCCTCGGTGGCCGCGGTCCAGAAGCGCACCATCCTCACCCTGGTCGCCACCCAGGCGGTCGGGGCGATGGGCATCACGATCGGCATCGCGACCGCCTCCCTGCTGGCGCGCGACCTGTCCGGCTCGGAGTCGATGGCAGGTCTCTCGCAGACGACCCAGGTGCTCGGCGCTGCCGTCGCTGCGTACGTCCTGGGGCGGGTCATGGACGCGCGCGGGCGCCGGTTCGGGCTGGTGGCGGGCTACCTGCTCGGGGCGGCCGGTGGGCTGCTGGCGGTGCTGGCCGGCGTGGTCGGATCGATGACGCTGCTGCTGGTCGGCGCCGTGCTGCTGGGCGCGACCACCGCCGCCAACAACGGAGCGCGGTACGCGGCCACCGACCTGGCACCTGCCAGGAGCCGTGCGCGAGCGCTGTCGGTCGTGGTCTGGGCCACGACGTTCGGGGCGGTGATCGGGCCCAACCTGACCGGCGTCGCCGAGATCTTCTCCGACTCCGTCGGGATCCCGGCACTGACCGGGCCGTTCGCGATCGGGTCGATGGGGATGCTGGCCGCCGCGCTGGTGGTCGGGGTCTTCCTGCGACCTGACCCGCTGCTGGTCGCCCGGGAGGGCGCTCCGCCGGCGGAGAAGGCGAAGGGCACGAGCTGGCGCCGGGCGATCTCCGTCATCCGGGAGCGGCCCGCGCTGGCGGCGGCGGTCGTCGGGCAGGCCGCGGCCCACGCCACGATGGTCGCGGTGATGGTGATGACCCCGCTCCACATGGAGCACGGCGGCGCCGGACTGGAGATCATCGGCCTGGTGATCAGTGGGCACGTACTGGGCATGTTCGCCTTCGCGCCGATCGCCGGCTGGCTCGCCGACCGCGTCGGCCGGGCCGATGTGATGGCGCTCGGCGGCGGGGTGCTCCTGGTGTCCCTGGTCCTGTGCGCCGCCGCGCCGGAGGGCAGCTCCGCGCGGATCTTCGTCGGGCTCTTCCTGCTCGGCCTCGGCTGGTCGCTGGCCACGATCGCCGCGGCCACCTCGGTCGCGGACCACACCCCGCTCGAGGTGCGCGCCGACGTCCAGGGCACCGCCGACCTGATCATGGGCGTCGCCGCCGCCGCTGCCGGGGCGGTGTCGGGCGTCGTCGTCGACCTGGCCGGATATCCGGCGCTCGCGCTCGGCACGATCCTGCTGGTCACGGTGCTGTTCGGGGCTGCGTACGTGGCCCGTAAGGCGGCCTGACGGGCCTGCCTGGTGGGCAGGGCCGCTGGGCGGCCCTGCCCACCACGGCGTCCTCAGCCGAGGAGCTTCTCCATGGTGTCGATCTCGGCCGTCTGCGACTCGATGATCGTCCCGGCCAGGTCGACGGCCGGCTTGAACCGGCCCTCGTCCTGCTCGGTCTCCGACATCTCGACCGCGCCTTCGTGGTGCTCGATCATCATCGTCAGCCACATGTCGCTGAACTCGGCGTCGGAGGCGTTCTCGAGGGCGTCCATGTCCTCGGCCGACATCATCCCGGGCATGTCGCCGTCCATGCCCTCCATGGAGTCGGACATGCTGCTGTCCTCGCCGTCGCCGTGGCCCTCGTGGCCGCCGTTGACGTGGTCACGCATCGTCGACGGCACCTCCTCGCCCCACTGCTGGAGCCAGCCGGACATGGTCTCGATCTCGGGGCTCTGGGCCGCCCGGATCGAGTCCGCCAACTCCTGGACCTCGGGCTCGAGGTTGCGGTCCATGGTCAGGTCGACCATCGACAGGGCCTGGGCGTGGTGCTGGATCATGTCGGTCGCGAAGGTGACATCGGCCTTGTTGTGCTCGGTCTCCGAGAGCTTCTGAGGCGCCTCGGCCTCGTCGTTGCCGCCGCAGGCCGACAGGGTGAGCAGCACGGCCAGGCCGGCCGCCGCCCAGGTCGCGCGGAAGAGGGGACGTTGCGTACGCATCTGTTGTTTCTCCTTGTCAAGTGCTGATTACGGGCATCGCTGACCCACCAGCGGACCTCGGGCATGGCCGGGCCGCGGGTGGCGTCAGGCCGCTCAGCACCTGATGACGGAGTAGGCCCAGACGGAGGGCGGCCCGGTCGCGGGACAGGTGAGCAAGGGCGCGAATCCGCTGGTCCGGGACCAGCCGCGGGCCCGTGAGAACCACCAGGAAGGAGTACGCCGCCACAGCCCGCTCAGCAGCAGCACGCCGGCGGCGAGCAGGAAGGCCGCGCACAGCATCATCGCCGTGTGCCCGTCGCCGCCCGGGTGGCCGGCGGCGTCGGCCGCTCCGTGGCCGGTGTGCTCGAGAGCGTGCGTGTGCTCGACGTGGGCGGCGGGCAGGCTCAGCGCGCCGTGCTCGCCGTCGGAGTCGGTGCCGTGGAGGCTCAGCGCATGCATGGCCAGGAGACCGGCGACCGTGACCACGACCGCCGCCAGCAGGCCGGCGCGCGCGACCGCACGGGTCGTCCACTGCCGTCGTCGCGCTGCCGTCCACACACAGCACACCCTAAGGAGTCCTTCGTGGTTGGACAAAGTGAGGTCTCCGACCAGATGTCGCTTGCGAGTACATACCCCCATGGGGTATGAATGTCGGGTAGGCACAACGGACCGATCGACCAAGGGAGCGACATGACGTCGCATGACGAGCATCTGCATGCTGGACACGACCACGGCGGACATCAGCACTCGATGCACGAGGACCATGAGGGTCATGGCGGCGACCACTCGGCGCACGGCGCGCATGATGCGCACGGCGCGCACGGGGGCGGGGTGAACGCGATGGCGGCCAGTGCCACGCTGCACTGCCTCACCGGATGTGCGATCGGCGAGATCGCCGGACTGATGATCGGCACCGCCATCGGGCTCAGCACAGGGTGGACGATCGTCCTGGCCGTCGCGCTGGCGTTCGCCTTCGGCTACGCGCTCTCGACGCTGCCGCTGCTCAAGTCGGGTCTGGCCGTCGGTGCGGCGTTCAGCGTCGTGCTGGCCGCCGACACCCTCTCGATCGCCACGATGGAGCTGGTCGACAACCTGGTGATGGCGCTGATCCCCGGGGCCATGGAGGCCGGCCTGGTCAACGTCGTGTTCTGGATCGGGATGATGATCGCCCTCTCGGTGGCCTTCGTGGCGGCCTTCCCGGTGAACCGATACCTGCTCCAGCGGGGCAAGGGGCATGCGCTCACTCATCAGTACCACGGCGCGGAGCCGGTCCAGGAAGGCGTACGCCGCTTCATCCCGTCCTTCTCGAGCGGTGCCCTGGCCGCGGTGATCATCGCCTTCATGCTCGGTGGCCTGTCGGTCGCCGTCGCCGACGAGATGGGTGGCGGCTCGGCTCCCGCCGAGCAGGTCGAGATGCAGGGCCACTGAGGATCCGACGACCCCGACACGCCCGAACAGGTGTTCACATCGAACGCTTGTTCGGGCTAGTGTGTGGTAGTAGGTGGAGCGTGGTTCGTGCTATCGCCCAGGCAAAAACCGGGTCGTGAAACACCGTGCCAGAGGGTCCCGTTCAAAACTGTCGGTGGTCCCGTCTAGCGTCTGCCTTGATGACGACGAAGACACGTGGACAAGCGGCAGGCAAGGGGAAGAAGTCTGCCCCTCAGGAAGGAAAGAACATGGCGGCAGGTGATCGCGAGAAGGCATTGGACGCCGCTCTCGCCAACATCGAGAGGCAGTTCGGCAAGGGCTCGGTCATGCGGCTGGGCGATGAGACCCGGGCTCCGCTGGAAGTGATCCCGACCGGCTCGATCGCGCTCGACGTGGCGCTGGGTCTGGGCGGTCTGCCCCGCGGGCGGGTCGTGGAGATCTACGGTCCGGAGTCCTCGGGTAAGACGACGGTGGCCCTCCACTCGGTCGCCAGCGCGCAGCGCGCCGGCGGCATCGTGGCCTTCATCGACGCCGAGCACGCGCTCGACCCGGAATACGCGAAGAACCTCGGCGTCGACACCGACGCCCTGCTGGTCTCCCAGCCCGACTCGGGTGAGCAGGCCCTGGAGATCGCCGACATGCTGATCCGCTCGGGTGCGCTCGACCTGATCGTCATCGACTCCGTCGCGGCGCTGGTGCCGCGGGCCGAGATCGAGGGCGAGATGGGCGACAGCCACGTCGGTCTGCAGGCTCGACTGATGAGCCAGGCGCTGCGAAAGATGACCGGTGCGCTCAACAACTCCGGCACGACCGCGATCTTCATCAACCAGCTGCGCGAGAAGATCGGCGTGATGTTCGGCTCGCCCGAGACCACGACCGGTGGTCGCGCGCTGAAGTTCTACTCCTCGGTGCGACTCGACGTGCGCCGGATCGAGACGCTCAAGGACGGCACCGACATGGTCGGCAACCGCACCCGCGTCAAGGTCGTGAAGAACAAGGTCGCCCCGCCGTTCAAGCAGGCGGAGTTCGACATCATGTACGGGAAGGGCATCTCCCGTGAGGGCGGCCTGATCGACGTCGGTGTCGAGGCGGGCCTGGTCCGCAAGGCCGGCGCTTGGTACACCTACGAGGGCGACCAGCTCGGTCAGGGCAAGGAGAACTCCCGCAACTTCCTCAAGGACAACCCCGACCTGGCCAACGAGCTGGAGAAGCGGATCCTGGAGAAGCTCGGGGTCGTGCCGACGGTCGACGCCCCGGCCGACGGCGAGGCGCCCGCGGCCGAGCCCGCCGGCGTCGAGGACTTCTAGGTCCACAGGCACCGGCTGACCCGTGGCTTCGTCAAGGCCTGATCGTTCGTCCACCCAGGATCCCTGGGTGGACGAACGGCCTGCGCCCGACTGGCTGGGGGACGTGACTCTCGGCGTCGAAGCCTGGGCCGGAAAGGCCCCGTCCCCGTCAGTCGAGCCGTCGCCCCCGTCGGTCGAGCCGTCGCCCCCGTCGGTCGAGCCGTCGCCCCCGTCGGTCGAGCCGTCGTCGCGACGAAGGAGCGACGACGAGTCGAAACCAACACGTTCCCGTCGGCGGAAACCCCGCCCCGCGGACCCGGCCGATCCCAAGAACGACCCCGAGCCCGACCACGAGGCGATCGCCCGGAAGATCCTCCTCGACGCCCTGACCGGCCAGGCGCGCAGCCGCAAGGAGCTTGCCGACAAGCTGGAGAAGAAGGAGGTCCCGGCAGCCCTGGCGACGCGGCTGCTGGACCGCTTCGAAGAGGTCGGCCTGATCGACGACGAGGCCTTCGCCAGGGCTTGGATCGCCAGCCGACAGCCCGGCAAGGGCCTGGCCCGACGAGCCCTGGCCCAGGAGCTGCGCCGCAAGGGCATCGACGACGACGTGGCCCGCGATGCGCTCGACGAGATCGACCCCGACGACGAGCGTGAGGCCGGCCGGCGGATGGTCCGGCGGAAGCTACGCTCCCTGGAGCGCTTCGACGACCAGACCAAGACCCGCCGTCTGGTCGGGATGCTCGCCCGCAAGGGATACGGCGCCGGTGTGGCCTACAGCATCGTTCGCGAGGAGCTCAGCCTGGCCGATGACGATGGCGCCGGCGGTCTCGTGCCAGAATCCGATCTGTGAGTGAGCAGCAAGAGCGCGAGATCCTGACCTACGACCTCTTCGGCACCGCGGTGCGCGACATCGCCCAGAAGGTCGTCGACAGCGGCTACGAGCCCGACATCGTGCTCTCCATCGCCCGTGGTGGCCTCGCCCTCGGGATGGGCCTGGGCTACGCGCTCGACGTGAAGAACCTGTCCGCGGTCAACGTGGAGTTCTACACCGGCATCAACGAGCGCCTCGACGTTCCGATCATGCTCCCGCCGACCCCGGCGGCCGTCGACCTGACCGGGATGAAGGTGCTCATCGCCGACGACGTCGCCGACACCGGCAAGACCCTCGAGATCGTCCACGACTTCTGCGAGGGCCACGTGGCCGAGGCCCGCACCGCGGTCATCTTCGAGAAGCCGTGGACTGTGATCAACGCCGACTACGTCTACAAGAAGACCGACCGCTGGATCGACTTCCCGTGGTCCTCCCAGCCGCCGCTCGTCGACCGCCGCGGCGGCCAGGCCCACTGACCCAGCGGCGTTAACCTGGGTGCATGTTCACGCCGGTTGCGGTCCACAACGGGACACACCGTCTCGGCGGGGTGACGCGCCCGGGGGAGAGCTGGGCAGCGGCGGCGACGAGGATCGCCGGGCGGCCTGCGTACGCGGTGGACCTCTCCGGTGAGGTGAAGGAGTTCTCCTCCGACCCGATGCCGGTGGTAGCGCTGCGACCGATGACCCGCGGCGACCTACCCCACCTGGTCCGCTGGCTCAACGCGGAGCACGTGCACCGGTGGTACGGCGTGGACGGCGACCCCACACCCGACTGGGTGGCCGACAACTACGGGCCCGACATCGACGGCAAGACGCCGGTGACGTTCTGGGTGATCGAGGTCAACGGTCGCTCGATCGGGTTCTGCCAGGACTACCGGATCAGCGACGAGCCCGACTATGCGCTGCTCACCCCCGACCCGGACGCGATCGGCTTCGACTACGCGATCGGGGAGCCGGCCTTCGTGGGCCGCGGGATCGGGCCGCGGATGGCCTGGGTCTGGCTCACCTCGATCCCGCGCCGCTATCCCGGTGCGACGGCCTGCTTCGCGGCCCCCGACCACCGCAACGCCGCCTCGCTGCGGATGCTCGCCAAGGTCGGCTTCGATCAGGGCACCTGGTTCGACGAGCCTCAGCCCGACGGCACGACGACCACGATGGTCGGCTGCTCCCTGGATCTGCGGCGCGTTCTCGGCTGAGGCGCCTATCGTCTAGCCATGACCCTTCTTGACGAGCTGCGGCTGCCGGCCGGACCGGTGGACCTGCGGAAGTACGACACCAACTCCGCACCCGGCGTCGACGTCGACAAGGAGACCGGCAAGCAGGTGCTCGCCGAGCTCGGCCCGATGCTGCTCGAGCTGCAGACCAAGCTGTTCGCCTCCAAGGAGAGCGGCGACCCCAGGCGGGTGCTGCTCATCCTGCAGGGGATGGACACCTCCGGGAAGGGTGGCGTGCTCAAGCACACCGTCGGGCTGGTCGATCCCGTCGGCGTGAAGATCACCAGCTTCAAGGCGCCGACCGACGAGGAGCGGGCCCAGGACTTCCTGTGGCGCATCGAGAAGGCGGTGCCGGAGCCCGGCTACCTCGGTGTCTTCGACCGCTCCCAGTACGAGGACGTGCTGATCGGCCGCGTCCGCGAGCTCGCCCCACCCGAGGAGATCGAGCGGCGCTACGGCGCCATCAACGACTTCGAGAAGCGGCTGGCCGACGACGGCACCATCATCCTCAAGTGCATGCTGCACATCTCGCCCAAGGAGCAGAAGAAGCGGCTCCTGGCGCGGCTGGAGGACCCGACGAAGCACTGGAAGTACAGCCCCGGGGACATCGACGAGCGTCAGCAGTGGGACGGCTACCGGGAGGCGTACGAGATTGCGCTGGAGCGCACCAACACCGAGTACGCTCCGTGGTACCTCGTGCCGAGCGACAAGAAGTGGTATCGCAACCTGGCCATCGGCGAGCTGCTCCTGGAGACCCTGGACCGGCTCGATCTGGACTGGCCCGCGCCCACCTTCGACGTCGCCGAGGAGAAGAGACGACTGGAAGAGGACACCATCTCGTGAGTCTGGAGACGGTGCGGGTGACGCGGTATGTCACCCCGCTCCGGGAGGGCGGCAGCCTGCCCGGGATCGTGGAGGCCGATGACCTCGGCACCTATGTCTGCAAGTTCCGCGGCGCCGGACAGGGGCTGAGGGTGCTGGTCGCGGAGGTGATCGTCACCGGCCTGTGCCGGGCGCTCGACATCCCCACGCCCGACCAGGTCGTGCTCGATCTGGATCCCGAGATCGCCCGCTACGAGGCCGACGAGGAGGTCCAGGACCTCCTCAACGTGAGCGCCGGGCTCAACCTCGGCATCGACTTCCTGGCGGGTGCCTTCGGCTACGACGCCGCCTACTCGCCCGACCCGTCGCTGGCCGGCCGGATCCTGTGGCTGGACGCGCTGATCGCCAACGTCGACCGCTCCTGGCGCAACCCCAACATGCTGCTGTGGAACGGCGCGCTCTACGTCATCGACCACGGCGCCTCGCTCTACTTCCATCACGTCTGGCCCGGCGGAGGCGGCGACCCGGCGCGCTACGCGGCGCAGCCGTTCGACACCTCCGAGCACATCCTGCGGTCCTACGCGGCCGAGGCGATCGCCCAGAACGACGACCTCGCCGCGCGGCTCGACGACGCGGTGCTGGAGAAGGTGCTCGCCGACGTACCCGACGAGTGGCTCGAGCCCGTTCCCGGCTACGACACCCCGGAGTCGCTGCGCGAGCGCTACGTCGCGTTCCTGCGGGCGCGCCTCGACGGCGAGCGCCCGTGGCTGCCGGCGGCCGAGCCCACCCAGGAGGCGTGATGGACGCCTACCAGTACGTCGTGCTCCGCTGCGTACCTCGCCCCGAGCGCGAGGAGTTCCTCAACGTCGGCGTCGTCCTCTACTGCCCCGAGCAGAAGTTCCTCGCCGCCCGGTGGGCGCTCGACGAGCAGCGTCTTGCCGCCTTCGCCCCGGGCCTCGACCTCTCCCTCGTACGGGCCGCCCTGGAGTCGGTGGACCTGATCTGCGCCGGCGCCGCCCACGCCGGCTTCGGCGCGGGCGTCCGCGCCACGGCGTACGGCCTCCGAGCGCTCTCCGACAACGAGTCGGCCCGCTTCGGCCTCCTCAAGGCCCCGAAGAGCACCGTCCTCCAGCCCGGCCCGGTCCACGGCGGCGTGACCACGGACGCCGCCGCCGAGCTCGACCGCGTCTTCGGCCACCAGATCACCTGAAAACCCCGCCGAGTCGGCGCGTCATGACGCGCCGACTCGGCGGGATTCGATGTCAGGATGCGCCGACTCGGCGCGGAGTGGATCAGACCGGGACGAGCTCGACGGCACCGACGGCGTAGCGGGCCAGGATGGTGCGGGCGACCTCGGGGTGGGCGCCCATCGGGTCGCTGACCGCGACGGCGCCGGCCTCGAGGGCGAGCTCCTTGGCACGGTCGGGCAGCTGTCCGGGAGCCAGGAAGAGCATGCCGACGGCGATGTGGCGGCGGCCCTCGGCACGGAAGGCACGGACGGCCTCGCCGGTGGCCGGCGGAGCGGCCGAGGCGTACGCAGCCACGACCGGGAGCTTGTGGTGGGCACCCCAGATCCGGGCCAGGCGGGCGACCGACTGGTTGGCCAGCGAGTCCGAGGAGCCGGCGGCGGCCAGGACGAGGGCGTCGAGCTCACGCACCCGCGCGGCCTTCAGCGACGCCCGGAGGCGCTCGTCGAGCACCTGCAGGAAGACACTCTCGAGGCCGAGGATCTCGCTGGTGTGGATGCGCAGGCCGGAGTGGCGCGCGGTGGCCTCGGCGATGACCGAGGGTACGTCGACGCGGGCGTGGAACGCCTCGGTCAGGAGCAGGGGCACGACGACGATCTCGTCGTGGCCGGCCTTGACCAGCTTGTCGACGACGGCCTGGAAACGCGGCCGGGAGTGGTCGAGGAAGGCGGCTTCGATGCGGAGGTCGGGGCGCAGGGCCCGGACCTCGGCAACGAGTGCGTTGATGGTCGCGGCCGACTGCGGATCGCGGCTGCCGTGAGCCAGGGCTACCAGTGCAGGAGCTGCCATTGTCTTCATCCTTCGGTGTTGCAGGGAAAGTCTGTTGGTGTGGTGGAGAGGCCGATCAGGCGTGGATGCCGCACTCGGTCTTGCCGGTGCCGGCCCATCGCCCGCTGCGCGGGTCCTCGCCGGGGGCTACCCGGCGGGTGCACGGCGCGCAGCCGATCGAGGGATACCCGTCGTAGACGAGCGGGTTCACGAGCACTCCGTTGTCCTCGATATATCGCTCGACCTGCTCGTCGGACCATCGCGCCATCGGCGAGACCTTGACCTTCTGGCGCTTGGCGTCCCAGCCGATGACCGGTGCGATGACCCGGTTCTTCGTCTCTGCGCGGCGCAGGCCGGTGGCCCAGGCGTCGTAGGAGGCGAGCGAGTCGGCCAGGGGCTTGACCTTGCGCAGCGCGCAGCATAGGTCGGGGTCGGTCCGGTAGAGGTCCTTGCCGTATTCGGCGTCCTGCTCCGCCACGCTCTGCACGGGCGTGATCGTGAGGAGGTTGACCGGCATCGTCGCCTCGACGGCGTCGCGGGTGCCGATCGTCTCGATGAAGTGGTAGCCGGTGTCGAGGAAGACCACGTCGATCCCGGGTACGACCTTCGAGGCGAGATGAGCCAGGACCGCGTCCCCCATGGAGGACGTGATCGCAAACCTCTCACCGAAGGTGGCGGCGGCCCACTCGATGATCGTCTCGGCCGGGGCGAGCTCGAGCTCGGCTCCCCAGTGGGAGACGATCTCGCGCAGCTCCTCGGGCGTACGTCCCTCGGTGTCCACCGCGCGGTTGGCACGGGCGGCTGCTGTGCTGACGCTCATCGGTGCGCCTCCTTCGTGGTTGCCCGAGAGATCTGTCCCAGTGACTTCAGCTGGAAGGCGCGCAGGCAGGCGCGGCATTCCCAGGACCCGTGCGTGGCCTCGTGCGGCCACAGGTCGGTCTCGCCACAGAACGGGCAGTGGAACGGGGTGCTTGCGCGCTCACTCATGCGGTCACCTCGTCCAAGGTCTTCTCGCCGCGCAGCAGGACCTCGTCGGCCCGCGCGGTCCAGGCGGAGAAGGTCTCGCCGTCGGTGCGGTCGGCCAGGTAGTTGACGACCAACGCGGAGATGTAGTCGTCGAGCCCGGCCGAGGTCACCTTGTGCGCGCGCAGCTTGCGCCCGAAGTTGGCGGTCAGCCCGGTCGCGCCGCCCAGGTGCACCTGGAAGCCCTCGACCTGGTTGCCCTCGTCGTCGAGGACCAGCTGGCCCTTGAGGCCGATGTCGGCGACCTGCGTCCGCGCGCAGGCGTTGGGGCAGCCGTTGACGTTGACGGTGATGGAGGCGTCGAGCTCGGGGAACCGCGACTCGAGCGAGGCGATCAGGTCGCGCGCCCGGTCCTTGGTGTCCACGATCGCGAGCTTGCAGAACTCGATGCCGGTGCAGGCCATCGTGTTCTGGCGCCAGTTGGAGGGCCGGGCCGAGAAGCCGATCGCGTCCAGCGCGGTGACCAGGTCCTCGACCACCTCGGGCGAGACCCCGATCAGCACGATCTTCTGGTACGGCGTGAGCCGAGCGCCCTCGACGGCGAACTTCTCCATGACGCCGGCGAGCTCGACCAGGTGGGTGCCGGAGATGCGACCGGCGATCGGGGCCAGACCGACGTACTTCTTGCCGTCCTTCTGGTCGTGGATGCCGACGTGGTCACGGTGGCCCAGGGGCGACTCGGGCGAGGGGTTGGAGACGAGCTGACGGTCGAGGTACTCGTTCTCGAGGACCTCGCGGAACTTCTCCTTGCCCCAGTCGGCGACCAGGAACTTCAGCCGGGCCCGGGAACGGAGCCGGCGGTAGCCGTAGTCGCGGAAGATGCCCGCGACGCCGGCCCACACGTCGGCGACCTCGTCGATCGGCACCCACACGCCGAGCTTCTCGGCCAGGCGCGGGTTGGTGGAGAGACCGCCGCCGACCCAGACGTCGAAGCCGGGGCCGTGCTCGGGGTGGACGGTGCCGACGAAGGCGATGTCGTTGATCTCGGGCGCCACGTCGTGCGAGGGGTGGCCGGTCAGCGCGGTCTTGAACTTGCGCGGGAAGTTCGAGAAGGCCGGGTCGCCCAGGTAGCGGGACTCGATCTCGCGCAGCGCCGAGGTGCCGTCGATGATCTCGTCGGCGGCGACGCCGGCGACCGGCGAGCCGAGGAACGGACGCGGCGAGTCGCCGCAGGCCTCGGTCGAGTGCAGCCCGACCTCCTCGAGGCGCGACCAGATCTCCGGGACGTTCTCGATCTCGATCCAGTGGTACTGGATGTTCTCGCGGTCGGTGATGTCGGCGGTGTCCCGCGCGAAGTCGACGCCGATCTGGCCCAGGGTGCGCACCGCGGCGGGGGAGAGGAGCTTGCCGTCGGAGCGGACACGCATCATGAAGTAGCGGTCGTCGAGCTCCTCTTCCTCGAGGATGGCGGTCTTGCCGCCGTCGATCCCGGGCTTGCGCTGGGTGTAGAGGCCGAACCAGCGGAAGCGGCCGCGCATGTCGGCCGGGTCGATCGAGTCGAACCCGCGCTTGGAGTAGGTGTAGAGGATCCGGTCGCGAACGTTGAGCGGGTCGTCGTTCTTCTTCGACTCCTCGTTCTTGTTCAGCGGCTCGGTGTAGCCGAGGGCCCACTGGCCCTCGCCCTTCTTGGGCCGGGGGATCTCGGTTCGGGTGGCGCGCTTGGCCTGAAACCGGTTGTCGCTCATGTCAGAGAAACCTTTGCGTCGGTCGTGGACGCACGGCGGAGCAGGGACGTGCTCGCGGCGGGCGCCCGGGATGTCTGTCGGGCGGCGGGCCAGCGGCTCGACGCGGGGGATGCGGAGCGCTGGGCGTCAGTGGCGCCAACAGATCGAGCTGCGGATGCGGCAATAGTCCACGTGGCGTCGAACCACGAGGTGCGCATGTGTTGCAGCAGTGACCATGTCAAGGAGTCTCAGGTAGCGGACGGCCCTCACGCAATCTGGAATCCCGATATATGAGACATCGGTCCGTTATGTGGGACGTTCCCGCTCGTTCACGCGGGCGGTGTGGCCGAGGTCACCATCTGGTCACGGTCTCTTAACCAGGCTGAGCAGTCGGTCATTCCCGCGGGCGGTGATAGAGGACGTACGCAACGCACCGGGCGACCACGATGCTGCTCTCGTCCGCGCGGCTGACTACGCTGTGACCATGAGCGATCTGTCCGCCTTGACGAGTTCTGCCTACAACCAAGCCCTCGAGGTCATCGCCTCCGTGGAGCCCCGCATCGCCGAGGCGACCAAGCAGGAGCTCGCTGACCAGCGCGCCAGCCTCAAGCTGATCGCGAGCGAGAACTACGCGAGCCCCGCCACGCTGATGACGATGGGCACCTGGTTCTCCGACAAGTACGCCGAGGGCACCGTCGGTCACCGCTTCTACGCCGGCTGCCAGAACGTCGACACCGTCGAGCAGATCGCCGCCGAGCACGCCAAGGAGCTCTTCGGTGCGGAGTACGCCTACGTGCAGCCGCACTCCGGCATCGACGCCAACCTGACGGCGTACTGGGCCATCCTCGCCCACCGGGTCGAAGGCCCGTGGCTGGAGAAGATGGCCGTCAAGAACATGAACGAGCTCTCCGAGGCCGACTGGGAGACGCTCCGTGGCGAGCTCGGTAACCAGCGCCTGCTGGGCATGTCGCTGGACGCCGGCGGCCACCTCACCCACGGCTTCCGCCCGAACATCTCCGGCAAGATGTTCCACCAGAACCAGTACGGCACCGACCCCGAGACCGGGCTGCTCGACTACGACTCGCTGCGCGCCAAGGCCAAGGAGTTCCAGCCGCTGATCATCGTGGCCGGCTACTCCGCCTACCCGCGCCGGGTGAACTTCGCCAAGATGCGCGAGATCGCCGACGAGGTCGGCGCCACCCTGATGGTCGACATGGCCCACTTCGCCGGCCTCGTCGCCGGCAAGGTGTTCCAGGGCGAGGAGAACCCGGTTCCCTACGCCCACGTCGTCACCTCGACCTCGCACAAGTCCCTCCGCGGCCCGCGCGGCGGCTTCATCCTGGCCACCGAGGAGTACGCCCCGAGCGTCGACCGCGGCTGCCCGATGGTCCTCGGCGGCCCGCTCTCGCACGTCATGGCCGCGAAGGCCGTCGCGTTCGCCGAGGCGAAGCAGGAGAGCTTCCAGATCTACGCCCAGGAGGTCGCCGACAACGCCAAGTCGCTCGCCGAGGGCTTCCTCAAGCGTGGCGCCAAGCTCGTCACCGGCGGCACCGACAACCACCTCGTCCTGCTCGACGTGACCAGCTTCGGCCTCACCGGCCGCCAGGCCGAGTCGGCGCTGCTCGACTCCGGCGTGGTCACCAACCGCAACTCGGTCCCGGCCGACCCCAACGGTGCCTGGTACACCTCGGGCATCCGCCTCGGCACCCCGGCGCTGACCACTCGCGGCTTCGGCGCCGACGAGTTCGACCGGGTCGCCGAGCTCATCGTCGACGTGCTCTCGAAGACCACCCCCGGCACCACGAAGGCCGGCGGCCCGTCCAAGGCGTCCTACGCCATCGAGGACTCCGTCGCAGACAACACCAAGGCCGCCGCGGCGGAGCTGCTCGCGAAGTTCCCGCTGTACCCCGGTCTCGACCTCGCCTGAGCTCGTGCCTGCTCCGAAGCGACCCAGCTCGATCCCCGGCGTCGGGGCCCCTGAGAAGGTGGTCCCGACGGCGGAGGTGCGTGTCGTCGTCGAGGACGAGTGGCCGGCGCTGAAGAAGGTGCGCCTCGCGGCTCTCCAGGACACTCCTCGTGCGTTCTGGGCCTCCTACGACGAGGTGGTGACCTGGCCCGACGAGCGCTGGCGGCTGTGGGCCGCGTCCGGCGCCGCCTACATCGCCTGGCTCGGCGAGAAGCCTTCTGGGCTCGCCGCCGGGATCATCCACGACGGCGAGCACCACCTGATCAACATGTGGCTCGCCCCCGAGGCGCGTGGCCATGGTCTCGCCGAGGGCCTCATCCTGGCCGTCGCCGGCTGGGCGCGTCGTGACGGTGCCTCCGTGCTGACCCTGTGGGTCGTCGATGGCAACGAGTCCGGGCGCCGCCTCTACGAACGCCTCGGCTTCGAGCTCACCGGTGAGACGCAGCCCTTCCCCGAGGGCGACCCCCGCACCGAGTCGAAGATGGCGCTCCGCCTCACCTGACCGCGATGGCCGATCCACGCGAGGGCGTGACCCCCGACGGTCTGATCGTCACGGGAGCGCGCCGTGACCGGGTGCCGTCCGCGTACGAGCCGGTCCTGGCGTACGTCCTCGGGCGGGTCCCACCCGAGGTGTCGGTCCACGTCTACGGCTCGGTGGCCAACGGCACGGCCACCGAGCCCACCTCCGACGTCGACCTGCTGACGATCGGACTCCCGGCGGCGGACGCCTCCGCGCTCGGCGCCGAGGCGTCGGCGGCCTTCGACCGGGTCTGCCGCGGCGTGGAGATCGCCGCCGCGTCCGCCGACGACTACGCCGGGGAGGGCGACGAGGCGTACGGCAACCGCGTCTTCCTGCACCACTACTGCGCCCATCTGGCCGGCCCCGACCCGGGCGAGGCCCTGCCCGGATTCCCGGCAGACGCTCGTGCCGCCCGCGGCTTCAACGGCGACATCGAGCGTGCCCTGCGCCGGTGGCGCACCGCCTTCGGCCGCGACGACCCGAGCGACCTCTCCCGCCGGATCGCACGCAAGTCCCTGCTCGCCCTGGCCGGCCTGGTCAGCGTCCACGACGGCACCTGGACCACCGACCGCTTCGCGGCCGCAGCCCGCTGGAGCGAGATCGAACCAACGCTGGCGCCGCAGCTGGCCAGGCTCCGGACACTCTGCGACAGCGGTGGTGCCTCCGCGGACGAGACCGCGGCGCTGCTCGCTGCCGGCGGCGTGATCGAGTCCATCGCCACCCGCTTCGCGGCGGAGATCGGGCTGTGGCGGCCCTAGACTCGGCCCGTGACGAGTGATGAGGTCGAGGTCAGCGCCCTGGCGATCAATGTCGCCGTTCCCGAGGCCCTTCAGTGGACCGACACCCGCCGCGACGTGGTCTTCCGGCTCAGCACCCTCAACGTACGTCTCCTGCCCGACGGGCGCCTCGCGGCCAAGGCGTACGGCCGCCCGGTCGAGGGAGGCCGCAGCGCCTACACCTCGTTCCCGGTCCCGGACCGCCCCGAGCTGACCGCGCTGATCAGCGAGGCCGCGCAGATGGCTGCCGAGCGGTGGCGAGCGGCGTACGCTCCACAGGCATGACTCCGGACGAGGTCGACGCCTTCCTCTCCTCGCTGGACGGCTGCCGCCACAAACCGCGTGGCTGGTATGTCCACGACCGCTTGGTCGCCAGGCTGGTCGACCCGACCACCCTGCTCGTCCGGGTCCCGGTCGAGCGCCGCGAGGAGTTGGTCGAGCGCTGGCCGGACGCCTTCGGCATCCCGCCCCGGCTGGAGGCCCATCACAAGATCGAGGCCTACCTCGACCGTGCCCCTTCAGAGGCCGTGAAATCAGCGATACAGCTCGCCTGGGAGTTCCAGCGCGGCGATTGACCCGATCAGCCGAGGAGAGCGTCGACGTCGACCGGGACCTTGACGTCGACGTAGGTCAGCGTCGCTGTCCCGTCCGTGTATCGGCCGGTCTCCACGAAGTAGCCGCCCTCGAGGCGATGGGTGAGGATGACGTGGTCACGAGGGTCGACGATCCAGTACGCCGGGGCGCCCCACTGGGCATAGCGGTTGAGCTTGCCGACGAGGTCGTCGCGACGGTTGCTGGAGAGGATCTCGACGACCAGGTGCGGTGTGCTGGTCAACGTCCGCTCCTCGTCGGTCTGGACATGGACCATGAGGTCGGGGATGAGCTCTTCTCGCACGTCGTTCGGCGACCACCCCCATACTTGGGTCACATCGGCGCCCGGCGCGAGGTGATGGCGGATCAGCGTCTGGAGCTCGAACATGATGCGCTGGTGTTTGCGTCCTGGCGGTGCCATGGTGACGAGCGATCCTCCGTAGTACTCACCCGGGGTGTCCTCGAGGGCGAGATACTCGTCCCACGACATCGGCACGCGGGTGAGGTCGCCAGAATGGCTGGCGATGCTCATCACATGCTCCCTTCTGGTGGCGATCTGGAAGGTGGATTCGTCGTCCGTCTTCAGTCTCGCCGATCCGCGGGAACAGGTCCAGGACTATGCCGGCTTGCGCCAGACCGAGACATGACTGAGCGAGTCGCTGGTGAACGGGGATCGATCCCAGCCGCCGTAGCGCGCCTCCAGGGTCATTCCGGCCAACCGCGCCATCAGGTCGCATTCGGAGGGCCAGATGTAGCGGTGGTTCGACTCGCCGCGCCGGTAGGTGTCGCCCTCCTTGGTGAAGTGGTGAGAGGTCAGCAGCTGCATGGCGATGTCGACGGTGTCCAGACCGACGTGACGCTCCGAGACGTCGAACGTTGCCGCGACCGCGGTGGGTGGAAGGAGGCGCAGCTCCGGCACCCACAGCTCGATGACGAACCGCCCGCCCGGGGCCAGATGACGAGCAGCGTTGGCGAAGCAGGCGACCTGTTCGTCCTGGGTCAGCAGGTTGGAGACCGTGTTGTAGACCAGATAGACCAACGAGTACGTCCCCACCCCGGGCGCCTCGGCGGCAGCCATGTCGCCGACCACCACCGGGATCTCCTCCTCGGTGACCTTGCGCCGTAGGACGTCGACCATCGGCTGGGACAGCTCGATGCCGGTGACCGGCACCCCCAGCTCCCGCAGCGGTACGCCGATCCGGCCCGTCCCGATGGCGAGCTCGAGCGCGGGGCCGCCGTCGGCGAGGTCGGCGAGGAAGCGGGCCACCGGGCCGGTCACCTCGGGTGAGTTGACCCAGTCGTCGGGGTCGTCGTAGCGCTCGGCGTCGTCGCGGGTCCACAGATCGCTGCTGGTCATGGGCGTCGACTCTGCCCGGCGAGATGCCCCGGCGCGAACCATTTTCCCGGTCTGACGTCCGGCTCAGAGCCAGGAGTAGCCGACCTCGGGCCGGCCGCCGCTGGGACCGTAGCGGACCCCGCGCGCGGCCAGGCCCTTGTCGGCAAGATGCTCGAGGTAGCGCCGCGCCGTCACCCGCGACGCGCCGACCACCGCGGCGACCTCGCTCGCGGACAGGTCGCGGTCGGCCTCGCGCAGCGCGGCCGTCACCGCCCGCAGCGTCTCCGCGCTCATGCCCTTGGGCAGAGGTGTGCTGCCGGTGGGCCGGAGCGATCCCAGCAGCTGGTCTACCTCGTCCTGGACGACCTCCTCGGGGGCAGCGTCCAAGCGGGCGCGATAGTCGGCGTACTGCTCGAGCTTGTCCCGGAACGTCGCGAACGTGAACGGCTTGAGCAGGTAGAGCACGACCCCCTGCACGACGGCCTGCCGCACGACCTTGGTGTCCCGGGCCGCGGTCACCGCGATCACGTCGCACAGGTGCCCGGCGGCGCGCAGCCTGCTGAGCAGCCCGAGCCCATGCCCGTCGGGCAGGTTCATGTCGAGCAGGATCAGGTCGACCGGAGTGCCGGCGTCGCGGGCCGCATCGAGCGCGCGGACGGCCTCGCGCGCCGACCGCGCGATCCCGGCCAGGGCGAAGCCCGAGACCCGGCCGACGTACGCCGCGTGGGCCTCGGCGGCGAGCGCCTCGTCCTCGACGACCAGGACACGCACGTTCATCCGGCCACCTCCGTGCCGAGGGTGACGGTGAACTCGGCCCCGCCGAGGTGGGAGCGGCCGATGACGACCTCGCCACCATGACGCCGGGCGATCTGCCCGACCAGTGCGAGGCCCAAGCCGCGGCCGGTGCCGGGCTCGGCCTTCGTAGTCCAGCCGCGGTCGAGGACGCGCGCCGAGTCAGCGTCGTCCAGGCCAGGTCCGCTGTCGCCCACGCGCACCGTGAGGGTGTCGTCGTCCCCGGTCAGGTGGACCTCGACCTGGCGGGACTCGAAGCCGGAGACGGCGTCGAAGGCGTTGTCGACGAGGTTGCCCAGCACCGTCACCAGGTCGCGGGGCGGGATGCCCGTGCCCGACGGCACCTCGCCGACGATACGGAACTCGACGCCCTGCTCGGCCGCCTCGGCCGACTTGCCGAGCAGGAGCGCGGCCACGACGGGATCCTCGACCGCGCCGACGACCCGGTCGGTGAGGAGCTGGGCGACCTGGAGCTCCTCGGTCGCGAACTCGACCGCGTCCTGCTCGCGGCCCATCTCGATGAGAGAGACCACGGTGTGGAGGCGGTTGGCGGCCTCGTGGTTCTGGGACCGGAGCGACTCGGTGAGGCGGCGTACGACCTCGAGCTCGCCGGTCACCGAGCGCAGCTCGGTGTGGTCGCGCAGCGTCACCACGGCGCCGACCTCGCGGCCGTCCCACAGGGCGGGGGCCGAGGAGACCACCAGGATCCGCTCGCCGGCGAGGTAGAGATCGTCGGACTCGGCGGTGCGGCCGCGGGCGGCGGCGACAAGCCCGGGCGCCAGGTCGAGGTCCTCGATCCGGGTGCCGATGACGTCCTCCGGCAGCGCCAGCAGGCGCCGCGCCTCGTCGTTGACCAGCTGCACGCGCCCCTCCCCGTCGAGCAGGAGCAGACCTTCGCGGACCGAGTGGAGGACGGCGGAGTAGTACTCGTACATCCGGGCCAGCTCACGCTCGCCCATGCCATGGGTCAGCCGGTGCAGGCGCCTGCTCAGCAGCCAGGCGCCGGTCAGCCCCACGGCCAGCACCAGCGCGCCGCACAGCAGCACGATCGTGACGTCGCGCCTGAGACCGCGGTTGATGTCGCTGACCGTGATGCCGACGGATACGAGCGCGACGACCTCGTCGCCGTCCTCGACCGGCACCACCGAGCGGACCGACGGGCCGAGCGTCCCGGTGTACTGCTGGATGAAGACCTCGCCGTCGGGCGCGCCGCCGAGGTCGCCGACGAACTTCCCGCCGATCTGGCGCGGATCGGTGTGGGTGTAGCGGGTGCGGTCCAGGGCCATCACCACGACGAAGTCGGTGTCGGTATCGCGGCGTACCTGCTCGGTCCAGGGCTGGAGGGTCGCCGTCGGGTCCTCGCCACGCAGCGCCGTGCTGACGGTGGGGGAGTCGGCGACGGTCTGGGCGACGGCCACCGCGCGCTGGGTGGCGCGGCTGTAGGAGTCGCGCTGGGCGTCGTAGGAGGCCATCAGGATGCCGGTGACGACGAGCAGCAGCACTGTGCCGAACTGCAGGAGAAGCACCTGCTGGGCCACCGGCCGATCGCGGAGAACGCGAGGGCGGAACGGGTGGACACGGGGCACGACAACATTCTGGACCACCTCCGTTGCGTGGATGTGATCGCGGCCACGAACACAACGAACACAACAGTGACGGTCGTCACGTTCTCCCGGAGAGTTGCCCGAGTTGCCCCGGAGGGCAGGACACACCGGACCAGGAGGAACGATGAGTACGACCACGACTGAGACAAGACCCAAGAAGGACCGGACACACTATCTCTACATCGCGGTGATCGCCGCGGTGGTCCTCGGCATTCTGGTCGGGCTGATCGCCCCGTCGTTCGCGGTGGAGCTGAAGCCGATCGGCACGGCCTTCGTGAATCTGATCAAGATGATGATCCAGCCGATCATCTTCTGCACCCTCGTCATCGGCGTCGGCTCGGTCGCCAACGCGGCCAAGGTCGGCAAGGTCGGTGGCCTGGCGCTGGCCTACTTCATCGTGATGTCCACGGTCGCCCTGGCGATCGGCGTGGTCGTCGGCAACATCATCGACCCGGGCACCGGCCTCCAGCTGAGCTCGGACGCGTCCAGCGCGGGCCAGGAGGCTGCCTCGGAGGGGCACGCGAGCACGACGGACTTCCTCCTCAGCATCATCCCGACCTCGCTCTTCTCGGCGCTGACCTCTGGCGTGGTGCTGCAGACCCTGCTGGTCGCGCTCCTGGTCGGCTTCGCGCTGCAGCGGATGGGTGAGTCGGGCAAGCCGATCCTCAAGGCGATCACCATGATCCAGAACCTGATCTTCCGGGTGCTCGCGATGATCATGTGGGCCGCCCCGGTCGGCGCCTTCGGCGCCATCGCCGGTGTGGTGGGCGAGACCGGCATCGACGCCCTGAAGAGCCTCGCCGTCATCATGGTCGCCTTCTACATCACCTGCGCGATCTTCGTCTTCGGCATCCTGGGCGTGCTCCTCAAGCTGGCGACTGGCGTCAACCTCTTCAAGCTGCTCAAGTACCTCGCCCGCGAGTTCCTGCTCATCCTCTCCACCAGTTCGTCCGAGTCGGCTCTTCCGCGTCTGATCGCGAAGATGGAGCACGCCGGTGTCGAGAAGGCGACCGTCGGTGTCGTGGTCCCCACGGGCTACTCGTTCAACCTCGACGGCACCGCGATCTACCTGACGATGGCCTCGATCTTCATCGCGGACGCGATGGGCGACCCGCTGAGCATCGGCGAGCAGATCGGCCTGCTGCTGTTCATGATGATCGCCTCCAAGGGTGCCGCCGGTGTCACCGGCGCCGGCCTGGCGACCCTGGCCGGCGGACTGCAGTCCCACCGCCCGGAGATGGTCGACGGGGTCGGGCTCATCGTGGGCATCGACCGGTTCATGTCCGAGGCCCGCGCGCTGACCAACTTCGCCGGCAACTCGGTCGCCACCGTCCTGGTCGGCCACTGGACCAAGACCATCGACCACAGCCAGCTCGACCGCGTCCTGGACGGTCAGGACCCGTTCGACGAGACGACCATGGTCGACGACCACGCCGCCCCGCCTGCGGCCGAAACCGACAAGGCGCTCGTCTAGACCCCACGACAACAGGCCGTACGCCGCGCGGACACGCGCGACGTACGGCCTGTCGTCATCGGTTGCGGTAGAGGATCCGCGCCAGCTCGAACGGCGCGGCGCGCCACGACCCGATCGGCTCGTCGTCGAGCCCGATCCGGCCGAGGGCGGCGACGATCCAGGAGAAGGCGAAGCAGCCGATACCACCGACGGCCCAGATCCCGACCGTACGCCAGGCCAGGTCGCCGCCGAAGGCCCGGAAGATGCCGATGACGGCGGCGATCACGGCGATCGCTCCGATCAGCCAGAAGAGGATCGAGCAGATGACGGCGGCCAGCCGGCCGGCCACGGCCAGTGGGTCGCGAGGCGGCTGGTGATGGGGCCCTTGGCCGGGGCCTTGATGGGGAGGATGCGGATAGTTCATTTGGGCGCTGATTCTGGCCTAACCCGGCTGCCGGAGCCACACCGGGATGGCGGGTCGTCATGGTGCCGGAGTGCGTGACAGGTATCGTCCTGCGCGTTCTCGGGTGAGTGTTCGACAATTTGCCCGGGACATCGAAGGACCATAACGACTAATGTTATGGAGATCACATAACGAGGCGCTGCCTCGTGGACCCGACGCGGCCTGCGTGGCACGACTCCGTGGATCAACACGACGATGGAGGGTGCAATCAGATGCACGTGCGAAAGTGGCAAATCGGAGCAGTAGTCGCAGGTCTGCTCGCTGTGACCGGCTGCGGCGTCCCCGGTGGCGGCGGCAGCAACGATGCCGGCGACACCGAAGAGGGAGACGGCAGCATCCAGATCCTCGGCGCGATCCCCGAGGGCGAGGCCGTGGGGCTCAACGCGGCCCTCGACACGTTCACCAAGGAGACCGGGATCGAGGTGACCTACACCCCCTCCACGGACTTCACCACCGAGATCCGCACCAAGGTCAACGGAAACGACGCGCCCGACATCGCGCTCTTCCCGCAGCCCGGTCTGGTCGGTGACCTGACCGAGTCGGGTGACACGCTCCCGCTCGACGACCTCATCGACGTCGGCTCGCTCGACGACACCATGATCCCGGGCCTGATGGACTCGGTCGAGATCGACGACAAGACCTACGGCGTCCCGATCCGCGTCTCGATGAAGTCGCTGGTCTGGACCCCGAAGAACTTCGAGCAGTCCGGCTACAAGGCGCCCACGACCTGGGACGAGCTGCGAAGCCTCGAGGACCAGATGATCGCCAAGGGCCAGACCCCGTGGTGCCTCGGCGCCGAGGCCGGTGCCGACACCGGCTGGGTCTACACCGACTGGGTCGAGGAGATCGTCCTGCGCCAGGAGGGCCCGGAGTTCTACGACGAGTGGGTCTCCCACGAGGTCCCCTTCAACGACCCGAAGATCGTCGAGGCGATCGAGACCATGGGCGACATCATCAACAAGCCGAAGAACGTACGCGGCGGGGCCGACGGCACCCTGAGCGAGCCCTTCGGCGACTCCCCGCTCCCGCTCTTCGACGCGAAGCCGGGCTGCCAGATGCACCGTCAGGCCAACTTCATCACCACCTTCTTCCCGAAGGACGTCCAGCAGGACCTGGCCGGCAACGTCGGCGTCTTCGCGCTCCCGGGCAGCATGGAGGGCGGCTTCGAGGGCAACCCGGTGCTCGGCGGCGGTGACATGGCGACCGCCTTCACCAACGACACCGACGTGGTCGAGCTGATGGAGTTCTTCGCGTCCCCCGACTTCGGTGTCGAGTGGGCCAAGTCCGGTGGCTGGCTCTCGCCGAGCGTCGAGTTCGACAACTCCAACTACGCCGACCCGATGTTCGGCGAGATCGCGACCCTGCTGCAGGACGCCGACACGTTCCGCTTCGACGGTTCGGACCTGATGCCCGCACAGGTCGGCGCCGGGACGTTCTGGAGCGAGATGAACGCCTACGTCGGAGGTGAGAAGAGCGCTCAGGAGGCGGCCGACGCGATCGAGGAGAGCTGGCGAGGATGAGCGATGACCCATATCTGAAGATCCTCAACGGCCTGATCGCGATCGTCCTCGGGGTCGGTGGCACCGCTGCTCTCTTCTGGTTGCTCAACTTCCTCTCGGGCCTGCTGCCGGGCCAGTGGGAGAGGCGGGTCAAGCCGTACGTCTTCATCGGCCCGGCCATCCTGGTGGTCGCCGTCTTCCTGGTCTACCCGGCCCTGATGACGGTGATCTACAGCTTCGCCGATGACAACAGCATCAACTGGGTCGGGTTCGACAACTACACGGCGCTCTTCCGGGACGACGAGTTCATCGGCACGTTGGTCAACAACCTGCTCTGGATCCTCATCGTCCCGGCCGCCAGCGTCATCGTCGGCCTGCTCGTGGCGGTGCTGGCCGACCAGCTGAAGGCGTTCCCGGAGCGGGTCGCGAAGTCGGTCATCTTCATGCCGATGGCGATCAGCTTCGTCGGGGCGAGCACGATCTGGGGCTTCGTCTACGCGACCAGGTTCGCGCAGGGCGACAAGCAGATCGGGCTCCTCTCGGCGATCTCGACCAGTCTCGGGTTCGAGCCGGTCGCCTGGCTGCGCATCTCCGACTACAACCTCAACGACCTGCTCCTGATCGTCATCATGATCTGGTTGCAGGCGGGGTTCGCGATGGTGCTGCTCTCCTCGGCGATCAAGAGCGTCCCCGAGGACACCGTGGAGGCGGCGCGCATCGACGGGGCCAGCGAGATCCAGATCTTCTTCAAGGTCGTCGTACCGCAGATCTGGCCGACGGTGATCGTGGTCTTCGTGACCATCCTCATCCTGGTGATGAAGGTCTTCGACATCGTCTACGTGATGACCGGTGGCCGGTCCGGCACCTCGGTGCTGGCCAACACCTTCGTCCTCGAGCTCTTCGAGTTCGGTGACGCCGGTCGCGCGGCCGCGGTGGTCGTGGTCCTGATGATCGCGGTGATCCCGGTGATGGTCTACCAGATGCGCCAGTTCAAGAAGCAGGAGGCCCGCTGATGAGGAGCTTCACCCTCGGCAGCGTCGCTGTCCGTGTGGGCATCGTCCTGCTGTGCGTCCTCTGGTTCATCCCGACGCTGGGTCTGCTGATCTCGTCGTTCCGCGACGAGGCCGACGTGAAGTCGTCGGGCTGGTGGACGGTCATCACCGACCCGTTCTCCCAGTGGACCTTCGACAGCTACTCGCAGGTCCTCGAGAGCGGGATGGCGAACGCCTTCGTGAACTCGATCGTCGTCTCCGTCCCCGCGACGGTGCTGCCGATCATGATCGCCGCGTTCGCTGCGTACGCATTCACGTTCATGCGGTTCCCGGGGCGCAACGTGCTGTTCATGGTGATCGTCGGGTTGCTGGTGGTCCCGCTGCAGGTGGCGTTCGTGCCGCTGCTCAACCTGTTCGGGAGCTACGACCTCAACGGCACCTTCCTCGCGGTGTGGCTGGCCCACACGGCGTTCGGGATGCCGTTGGCTGTCTTCATCCTGCGCAGCTACATGGCGACCCTGCCACAGGAGATCATCGAGTCGGCCGAGATCGACGGGGCCTCCCACTTCCAGACCTTCTGGAGGCTGATCGTGCCGATGTCGGTGCCCGCACTGGCAGCGTTCGCGATCTTCCAGTTCCTCTGGGTCTGGAACGACCTTCTGGTCGCGCTCATCTTCCTCGGGGCGGGTGACAACGAGGTCGTCACGATCACGTTGCGCGACCTGATCGGCGACCGTGGCCAGGAGTGGCACCTGCTCACTGCTGGCGCGTTCATCACGATGACGGTGCCGCTGCTGGTGTTCTTCTCGCTGCAGCGCTACTTCGTCCGTGGGCTCACGGCCGGGTCCGTCAAGGGCTGAGGTTCGGTCCGCAACGGCGGGCGTCATGTCTCCTTCGGGGCATGGCGCCCGCCGTGCGTCCAGCCACCTCTACAGGGTCGGCTTCGCCCGCTGCACGACCGCCACCTGGTCGCCGCCGGCGAGCATGCCGTACGTCCCGCCGTGGCCCGGCAGGCGGCTGGCGCAGAAGATGTCGGCCACCTCGTCCGGGCCGTGCTGGACCAGGAGGCTCCCCTGGAGGAGTGTCGCCATGCTGCCGGCCAGGCGCCTGGCCGAGCGCTCCAGCTCCTCGGGACTGGTCATCGACTCGCCCAGCAGGGAGAGGGTGGCGTCGACGGCGCGGTCGTAGCGCCGGTCGGCGCCCTTGGCCTTGCCGACCTCGGTGATCCACGCGTCGAGGACCCCGGGTTCGCGCTGGATGGCACGCAGGACGTCGAGGGCGTTGACGTTGCCGGAGCCCTCCCAGACCGAGTTGAGCGGGGACTCGCGGAAGAGCAGGGGCATCACCGACTCCTCGACGTAGCCGTTGCCGCCCAAACACTCCAGCGCCTCCGCGACCATCGCCGGAGTGCGCTTGCAGACCCAGAACTTCGCCAGCGGAAGGCCGATACGGCGCAATGCCCGCTCGTGCTCCTCGTCCGGCCGGTCGACGGCGGCGGCCAGGCGCATCGCCAGGGTCGTGGCCGCCTCGGACTCGACGGCCAGATCGGCGATCACGTTCTGCATCAACGGCTTGTCGGCCAGGGTGGCGCCGAACGCGGAGCGGTGGGCGACGTGCCAGCTCGCCTCGGCCACGGCCCGGCGCATCAAGGAGGCCGAGCCCAGCACGCAGTCGAGGCGGGTAGCGGCGACCATCTCGATGATCGTTCGTACGCCGCGGCCCTCCTCGCCCAGCCGGTAGGCGGTGGTGCCGCGGAACTCGAGCTCGGAGCTGGCGTTGGAGCGGTTGCCGAGCTTGTCC
This sequence comes from Nocardioides sp. NPDC087217, assembly GCF_044744805.1. NCBI lineage: Bacteria > Bacillati > Actinomycetota > Actinomycetes > Propionibacteriales > Nocardioidaceae > Nocardioides > Nocardioides sp. NPDC087217. The sequence continues at coordinate 1,356,285 of NZ_JBIUZB010000002.1, read as the reverse complement.
TTGAGCCGCACCACGTCGAGCTGGTTGCGGCTGCCGCCGGGCAGGATGCGAGGGAGGAGGAAGCAGGTCAGGCCATCAGGTGCTTGGGCCAGCACCAGGAAGACGTCGTTCATCGGTGCCGAGGTGAACCACTTGTGCCCGTGCAGCTCGTAGACGCCGTCGCCGACGGGATGCGCCTCGGTGATGTTGAGGCGTACGTCCGAGCCGCCCTGCTTCTCGGTCATCCCCATGCCCGCCAGGGCGCCGAGCTTCTCGGCGGGGTCGCGGAGACCGAAGTCGTAGCTCGTGGAGGCGAGTCTCGGCACCCACTCCTCGGCGAGGGACTCGTCGGCGCGGAGCGCGGGGACCGCGGCGTACGTCATGGAGATCGGGCACAGGTGTCCGGGCTCGGTCTGGGACCAGGCGAGGAACCCGGCGGCGCGGCGTACGTGGGCGTTCCCCTCACCCGTTTCCGCCAGTGCCCAGGGCGCGGCGGCCAGACCGTGGCCGACGGCTTTTTCCATCAGCCAGTGCCAGGACGGGTGGAAGGCGACCTCGTCGATCCGGTTGCCGTAGCGGTCGTAGGGGACCAGCTCGGGGTGGAAGCGGTTGGCGAGGCGGCCGTGCTCCTGTGCCTCGGCGGTGCCGGCCTCGGCGCCCAGGGAGACGAGCGAGTCGAGGGTCTCCTCGCCCGCGTGACGCAGGACCGCCGCCGACAGTGCGGCATCCCCGGTGACCACGTTGTGACCCGCGAGCGCGGGCGCCTGGTTGGTGACACGGCGGATGTCGGAGGCACTCATGCAACAGACGATAGAGCGCGGCGGATAGGGTCACAGATGTGTCCGAGACATCTGCATATGCCCCGAAGTGGGCCGGTGTCGAGCAGGTCGCTCTTCCCGAGACAGTGCGGTCGCCTTGGTGGCAGCTCGGGCGGCGGCTGCTGGCCGCGCTGGCGATCCTGATCGGAACGGTCCTGCTGGTCTATCTCGACCGCGACGCGTACGCCGACAACAACGATCCCACCGGCCAGATCAGCCTGATCGACGCGATCTACTACACGACGGTGACGCTGAGCACGACCGGCTACGGCGACATCGCCCCGGTCGAGGCGCACGCGCGGATGATCAACGCGTTCATCATCACGCCGGCTCGCATCGCCTTCCTGGTGCTGCTGATCGGCACCACCCTCGAGGTCCTCACCAAGCAGGGCCGTGACCTCATCCGAGTCGCTCGCTGGAGGAAGAAGATGTCCCAGCACATCGTCGTCGTCGGTTACGGCACCAAGGGCCGCAGCGCCGTGGAGACGCTGCTGACCAGCGGTGCCGATCCCGAGGAGTTCGTCGTGGTCGACCCCGACCCGGTGGCACGCTCGGATGCCCACTCCGACGGGATCGCCGTGGTCACCGGCGACGCCACCCGGCGCGAGGTGCTGATGCGGGCGGGCGTCAAGGACGCCGAGCAGGTCATCATCACCACCAACCGTGACGACTCCAACGTGCTCACGATCCTGACGGTGCGGCAGATCAACCCCGAGGCGTGGATCGTCGCTGCCGCGCGCGAGCGCGAGAACGCGCCGTTGATGAAGCAGTCCGGAGCCGACTCGGTGATCACCTCCGCCGACGCGGTCGGCCGGCTGATGGGTCTGTCCACCATCTCGCCGACCCTCGGGTCGGTCATGGAGGACCTGCTCAACTCCGGCACCGGCCTGGAGGTCGCCGAGCGCGACCTGCTGGTCAACGAGGTCGGCAAGCAGCCGCAGCAGCTGGCCGACCAGGTGATCGCGGTCGTACGCGACGAGAAGGTCTTCCGCTACTTCGACCCGGTCGTCGGCACCCTGTCGCGCGGGGACCGGTTGGTCGTCGTGCGGGCCGCGAGAGAGCTGCCCTGGGCGCCGCGTCCGGGGACGCACGGCGAGGACACCGCGGAGGCGTAACACCCGCTGAAATAGAAGTCAGCCGCTGGCGTCTCGGGTCACCAGCGGCTGACATGGAAGAGATTAGCGGACGGTCCGGCGGGCTTCAAAGAGTTGTTCTGCACTTTTATGAAGATGGCCCAGATGGGCTATGCCGGGTAGTTCTAGACGGTGACGCGTGGCGGTTTCGGAGGCGCCCGTCGCGCCTGGGATGATGTACGCATGACCGAGGCGCCCCACAGCCCCGGGTCTGCCGACGGGCAGCCGGGCCTTTCCGAGAACGAGAAGCAACTGCTGGACTTCGAGCGTTCCTGGTGGTCGGCCGGCACTGGACGCGACGAGGCGGTCAGGGAGCAGCTCGGGATGAGCGCGGCCGAATACCACCGAGCCGTCAACGACCTGATCGACAAGCCCGAGGCGCTCGCGTACGACGGCGTCCTGGTGCGCCGGCTGCGGCGGCAGCGCGACGCGCGGCGTACGCAGCGCTCGAAGAACCCGCGCTCATAGCCCGCTCAGGTGGGCTGAGTAGCCCGTTCGGGTCATTTGCAGTCTTTTGCATTGCAAGTGCTTGCACGTGTTCGGGTTCGTCGGCTAACGTTCTTCTTGTCAGCCGCTGGTGACCCGAGACGCCAGCGGCTGACTTCTATTTCGGCCCACTTTCCGGGCTGCCGTCGCAGGCGAGCGCCTCCGGCAACCCACGCGAAAACTGACGCATCCGACATGTGCCCGCGGGTATTCATATGTTGGCGTAAATGCGACTCCGTGCAGTGCGCGATTGTGAGGCTGGACGCGCATTGACCCGCTCCGCGGCCGATCGCCACTGTCCACAGGTCAGTATCGGCTGCTCGCCTCGGCGGGGCCGGCTCAAGGAGAGTCTGCGTGAACAACAGACGCGTAGCACAGGGCCTGACCATGGCCCTCATCTCGGCGGTGGCCGCCATCAGCATGCCCACAGGCGTGCAGGCGGCCAGCGACCCCAAGCCCGGCAAAGGCACCGTGGCATCCCAGGAGACCGACGACGGCCGCGCCGTCGTCAGCGGCAAGGAAGCCAGGACCAAGGCGGAGAGGTCAGCTGCGGCCTTCGTCGCCGCCGATCCCGCGGCGTTGAACCTCGGCGCCAAGGACGAGGCCGTCAGGCTGAAGACGTACCAGTCCTCCGGGCTGCAGTACGTCTCCTACGACCGCACCCACCAGGGCCTGCGCGTCGTCGGCGGTGACTTCGTGGTCGCCGCCGACGCGGAGGGCAACCTGCTGGGCACCTCGGTCGCCCAGGACGCCCCGGTCAAGGTCTCCACCACGAAGCCCGCGATCACCGAGGCGAAGGCACGGACGGTCGCCAAGGGCAAGGTGACCAAGCCGGTCGTCGAGTCCAGCGAGCTGGTCATCGTCCAGGGCGAGGCCGGCTCGGACCTGGCGTACGAGACGATCGTGACCGGCACTCGCGCGGGCGAGCCCTCACGGCTCTCGGTCTTCGTCGACGCCGCCACGGGCAAGGTGCTCTCCACCAAGGAGCACGTCGTCGAGGGCACCGGCAACTCGGGCTACTCCGGGTCCGTGTCGATCTCGACGCAGCTCTCCGGGTCGACGTACTCGTTGACCGACCCGTCTGCGACGACGCTCAAGTGTCAGAACTCGAGCGGCAACGTCACCTACACCGGCACCGACGACGCCTGGGGCAACGGCGACCCGACCAACCGGGAGACCGGCTGTGTCGATGCGTTCTACGCCGCCCAGCAGGAGAAGGGCATGCTGACCTCGTGGCTGGGTCGCTCGGGCATGGACGGCTCCGGCGGCTGGCTCCCGATCCGGGTGGGTCTGGCCGACGTGAACGCCTACTACGACGGTACGCAGGTGCAGATCGGGCACTCGCAGTCCGGCTCCCGCTGGATCGGCTCGCTCGACGTCGTCGCCCACGAGTTCGGCCACGGCATCGACGACCACACCCCCGGCGGGATCTCGGGTGGCAACACCCAGGAGTTCGTCGCGGACACCTTCGGCGCCGCCACCGAGTGGTACGACAACCAGACCGCCAACGACACCCCCGACTACACCGTCGGTGAGGAGGTCGACCTGGTGGGCGCCGGCCCGATCCGCAACATGTACAACCCGTCGCTGGTCGGTGACGACAACTGCTACTCGTCCTCGACGCCGGGCGACGAGGTCCACGCCGCGGCCGGACCGGGAAACCACTGGTTCTACCTGCTCGCCGAGGGGTCCAACCCGACCAACGGTCAGCCGACCTCGCCGACCTGCAACGGGTCCACCGTCACCGGTGTGGGGATCCAGAAGGCGATGAAGGTCATGTACAACGCGATGCTGCTGAAGACCTCCTCGTCGTCGTACCTGAAGTACCGCACCTGGACGCTCACCGCGGCCAAGAACCTGTACGGCACCACCACCTGCACCGAGTTCAACGCGGTCAAGGCCGCCTGGAACGCCGTCTCGGTTCCCGCCCAGACCGGTGACCCGACCTGCACCCCGGGTGGCGGCAGCAGCCCCGTGACGGTGGCCTCCCCGGGCTCGAAGACCGGCACCGTCGGCACCGCGATCTCGTCCCTCACGGTCACGGCCTCGGGCGGCACCTCGCCCTACACCTACACCGCGACCGGCCTCCCGGCGGGCGTCTCGATCTCGTCCTCGGGCACGGTCTCCGGCACGCCGACCGCGGCCGGCACCTACACGCCGACGGTCACCGCGACTGACGCCGCCGGTGTGACCGGCAACGTGCAGTTCACCTTCACCGTCTCAGGCACCGGCGGCGGCACCTGCTCGGGCCAGAAGCTGACCAACCCGGGCTTCGAGTCCGGCGCGACCGGCTGGACCGCCTCCTCGGGTGTGATCGACAGCTCGACCAGCGCGCCGGCGCACTCCGGGTCGTACAAGGCCTGGCTGAACGGGTACGGCTCCACCCACACCGACACGCTGTCGCAGTCGGTGACGATCCCGTCCGGGTGTGCCGCCTCGCTCACCTTCTGGCTGTACGTCGACTCCGATGAGACGACCACGACCTCGGCGTACGACAAGCTGACGGTCAAGGCCGGGACGACCACCCTGGCGACCTACTCGAACCTCAACAAGGGTTCGGGCTACGTCCAGAAGTCGCTCAGCCTCAGCGGGCAGGCGGGCTCCACGGTCACCCTCACCTTCACCGGTACGGAGGACTCCTCCCTCGCGACGAGCTTCCTGATCGATGACACGGCCGTGAACCTGTCGTAGGCGAGACAAAGCGCGGCGCCCCGCTTCCCTCTCGGGAGCGGGGCGCCGTCGTTCTTCGTACGTCAGTCGCGCGCGGTGAGGATCAGAGGCCCGTCCTCGGTGATCGCCACGGTGTGCTCCATATGGGCTCCGCGGGAGCCGTCGGCGCTGCGCAGGGTCCAGCCGTCCGGGTCGGTGAAGATCTCGTCGGTGGTGTGCAGGAACCACGGCTCGATCGCGATGACGAGGCCGGGCTGCAGCTTGAAGCCGCGGCCGGGGCGACCGTCGTTGGCGATGTGCGGGTCGCCGTGCATGGTGCGGCCGACGCCGTGGCCGCCGAACTGGGTGTTGATCTTGAGGCCCTTCGCGCGGGCGACGCTGGCGATCGCGTGGGAGATGTCGCCGACCTTGTTGCCGACGCGCGCGGCGTCGATACCGGCGGCGAGCGCCTGGGTGGTGGTCTCGATCAGGTCGAGGTCCTCTTGGCGGGGCGTACCGACGACGACGGAGAGGGCCGAGTCGGAGACCCAGCCGTCGACGCTGGCCGCGAAGTCCACGCTGAGCAGGTCGCCGTCCTGCAGCTTGTAGTCGAAGGGCAGGCCGTGCAGCACACCGTCGTTGACCGAGGTGCAGAGCACCTTCCCGAACGGCATCGCGCCGAAGCTCGGGTGGTAGTCGATGTAGCAGGACTCCGCGCCGCGGTCCTTGATCATCTTGTGCGCCAGCTCGTCGAGCTCGAGCAGGTTGACGCCCACGGCAGCGTGCTCGCGGAGTGCGGTCAGGACGTCGGCCACGAATCGGCCGGCGGGCTTCATCTGCTCGATCTGGGTCGGGGTGCGCAGTTCGATCACAGGCACAGCGTATCCTGAGAACGGTTCTCACTAGAATTCAGCGATGCGTCAGCAGCGAGCATCGCGCAGCGCGGCCGCCTTCGACGTCAGGAAACGGCGCTCGGCGAGGTTCGTGGCCCGCACCGAGGCCAGATCGTACGCAGCGGCAGCACCGTCCAGGTCGCCGGCGAGCTCCAGCAGATGAGCGCGCACCGCGGGCACCCGTGGATGGTCGGCGAAGCCTCCGGCGCCGTTCTGGGCACAGTCGCGCAGGAGCTCGTCGAGCAGCGCGAGCGCGGGGCCCGGGCCGTCGGCGTACCCGACCGCGACAGCCTTGTTGAGCGTCACGATCGGCCCGGGTGCGACCTTCTCCAGCAACCCGTAGAGCGCGGTGATCTGCAGCCAGTCGGTCCCCTCCGCGGTGGGCGCGCGATTGTGGAGCGCGGCGATGGCGGCCTGGATCTGGTAGGTCCCCGGCCGGCCGGTGCCGATGACGGAGTCGACCAGCGCGACCCCCTCGCGGGTGGCCTCGTGACGCCACCGACTCCGGTCCTGGTCGGCCAGCGGCACCACGGCGCCGTGCGCGTCGATCCGGGCGGGGCGGCGAGCATCGAGCAGCAGCATGAGCGCGAGCAGACCGCCGAGCTCGCCGTGGGCGGTCCCCGTCATCCTGGCGAGCGCGGTGCGGGCGAGGCGGGTCAACCGGATCGCCTCGGCACACAGGTCGACGCGTTGCAGGTGGTCGCCCTCGGTCGCGACGTACCCCTCGTTGAAGAGCAGGTAGAGCACCTTCATCATCGCCGGGATCCGCGCGGCGAGGTCGGCGGAGCCGTCGATCCCGAGCGAGCGTCCCTTGATCGTCGCCTTCGCCCGGGAGATCCGCTGCGCCATCGTCTTCTCCGGGACGAGGTAGGCGTTCGCGATCTCCCGGGTGGTGAGCCCGCCGACCGCCCGCAGGGTCAGCGCCACTGCCGAGGCCGGGGTCAGGCTGGGATGACAGCAGAGCAGGAGTACGTCGAGGGAGTCGTCGATTCCAGAGGCGTTCTGACCCTCGGGCTCGGCGAGATGGTCAGCATGCTCGCGGTCGCGGCGGCGTGACTCGCTGCGCTTGGCATCGATGAGGCGGTGCATCGCGGTGGCGATCAGCCAGCCGCGAGCGTTCTCCGGTACGCCGCGCTCCGGCCAGGTGCGTACCGCCTCGACGAGCGCCTCCTGGACGGCGTCCTCCGCGGCGTCGAAATCCCCGCAGCGCCGGGTGACGACGGCGACGACCTGCGGAGTGAGGTCGCGCAAGAGGTCACCCGGCAGCGCCTCGGTCACTCGATGCTCGCCTCGCCGAAGGCGATCGTGTCGTCGACCGAGGAGCCGTCGGTGCCGTGGTACATCCGGCGCACCTGGATCGGCTGCTCGATCGGCCGCCCGCCCGGGCCCGGAGCCGCGGAGTAGAGACCGGCGATCTCCAGCGCGCGCTCCAGGGTCTCGGCGTCGATGATCATGTAGCCGGCGACCCACTCCTTGAACTCTTGGAACGGCCCGTCGGTGACGGTTCTGTCGGCACCGTCGGAGGTCACCACGAACGCCTGGTCGGGCGGCGTCAGGGCCTCGACGTGCACCAGCTCGCCGGACTCGGTCAGGGCCTTGTTGAGCGCTTCGTAGTAGCTCATGTGGCCCTGCACCTCCTCCGGCTTCCAGCCAGCCATGCCGCCGGGAGTCTCGTCGTTGCCGGCTTGGTAGTCGAGGATCATCAGGTAGCGAGGCATGTTCTCACCCTTCCACTTCGGGCGCTCCTTGTAAGCGCCATTCACGAGGGGAACGGAGCCGGCCGCCCGATAACTACATGCATCGGCGTACGACTTCGACGTAGGTTTCTCGCCGTGCTGAAGGCCTATGACGAGCAGTTGCGAACCGATGCCGAGACCTCCGGGGCGGTGTCGGTGACCCGACACGGACCGCTGCGCCTCGCGACCTTCGGTGGCGGACGAGGATTCATCTCCTACCAGGACCTCGACGGGGCCGACGCAGCCGGTGTCGAGGAGCTGGTCGCCGCCGCGGTCGCGCACTTCGATGCCGACCCGGCGATCGAGGAGGTCGAGTGGAAGACCCGCGGCCACGACCACGCCCCGGGGCTGCACGACACGCTGCTGCGGCACGGCTTCGCGCCCGACGAGCCGGAGTCGATCATGGTCGGCGAGGCTGCGCTTCTGGCCGTCGACGTGCCCCTGCCGGCCGGGATCGGCCTGCGTGCCATCACCAGCGAGCAGGACGTACGCGCCGCCAGCAGCATGCAGGACGGCGTCTTCGGCTCACCCGCCTCGGAGGCTCGGGTCGAGAGCCAGCTGCGAGGCATCGCGGCGGGGGAGAGCGCGATGTGGGTCGCCGAGGCGGACGGCGAGATCGTCAGTGCCGGCCGGATCGACATGGTGCCGGACACGGAGTTCGCCGGCATCTGGGGCGGAGCGACGCTGGAGAAGTGGCGCGGCCGCGGCATCTACCGTGCGCTCACCGCCGCTCGCGCCCGCACCGCCATCGCCCGGGGCAAGCGCTACATCCACAGCGACTCCACCGAGTTCTCCCGGCCGATCCTGGAGCGCTCGGGGCTGGCGAAGGTCGGAACCACGACGCCCTACGTCCGGCGCAGCTCACAGTGATCAGGGAGCGACCGACGCGTCCTGCCCCGAGGTGGCCAGCGACTCGGCGATCCGTCCGCTCGACTTCAGGTCCTCGACCAGCTCGTGCACGAAGCTCACGGTGGCAGGACGATGGTGGCGCGCGACCGCGACGGCCTGGCGGATCTGCATGAACCGCGGCTCGACCAGCCGCAGACCGGGGTCGGCGGCGACATGCCGGCCGAGAGGCTGCCGGATCCCGGCGGCGACCTCGAGCCCGAGCCCACGGAAGGCGTCGATCCCGTCGGCGCCGCGTACGACCTCGGCGTTCTCCAGCGTGCGGGTCAGGAAGAGGTCGTAGGCCGAGCCCTCCTTCACGCCGACCCGAACGCCCGGGCGGTCGACGTCGTCCGCGGTCCGGATCGGGGAGTCGGCCGCGACGGCGTAGACGCCCTCGATGAGGACGTACGGCGCGGTGAACTCGACCTCGGCGGCCCGGGCGGGCTCGACCGCGAGGAAGGCGACGTCGGCGGCGCCGGTCCGCAGTGCTTCGAAGGACTTGCGGGCGGCGTCGAAGCACTGGAAGGAGACCGGTACGCCGAGCCGGCTCGCCAGCTCTCGGGCGATGTCCACGGTGACCCCGCTCGGCGCCTCGGGGGTGCCCTGGGCGAGGACCGGGTTGCCGAGGTTGATCGAGGCGCGCAGGACCCCGGTCGGTGCCAGATCGGCGGCGAACTGGATCGGGTCAGACATCAGGGTCCTTCGGCAGGAGAGTACGGATCGGGTCACCGGCCAGCCAGGCGGCGATGTCCTCGACGGCGCCACCGTAGAACCGGCGGTAGTTGTCCTCGGTGACGTAGCCGAGGTGTGGCGTCGCGACCACGTTCGGGAGGTAACGGAGCACGTCGTCGGCGGGCAGCGGCTCGACGTCGAAGACGTCCAGGCCCGCGCCGGCGATCGTGCCGGAGCCAAGGTGGGCGATGAGCGCGTCGGTGTCGACCAGCCCGGCACGGGAGGTGTTGACGAGGTGGGCGGTCGGCTTCATCGAGGCCAGATCGGCGTCTCCGACGATGTGTCGCGTGGCCTCCGACAGCACGAGATGGAGCGAGACGATGTCGCTGGACTCGAACAGGGTGGCCTTGTCGACCGCGCGCGCCCCGAGCGGCTCGGCGCGCTCGGCGGTGAGGTGCGGGCTCCAGGCGATCACGTCCATCCCGAACGCCTGCCCGACGGCCGCGACCCGGGCCCCGATCTTGCCGAGGCCGAGCAGGCCGAGGGTCCGGCCGTGGAGGTCGCTCCCGACGGTCCGCTGCCAGGTCTGCCCGGTCGCCTCGGTGACGATGTGGCGGGTCAGCGCGTGGATCAGTGCCCAGGTCAGCTCGACCGGCGGATGCGGGCTCGACGGCGTGCCGCACACGGTGATCCCCAGCCGGGCCGCCGCGGCGAGATCGATCGAGGCGTTGCGCATCCCGGTCGTTACCAGCAGCTTCAGGTCGGACAGCCGTTCCAGCACGGCGGCCGGGAACGGCGTACGCTCCCGCATCGCCACCACGATCTCGGCACCGTCGAGCGCCCGGACCAGGGCGTCCGCCCCGAGGTGCTCGGTCAGCGACGTCACCTCGACCCCGTCGAGCGAGCCCCAGGCGGCGTACGTCCTCGCCACGTCCTGATAGTCGTCGAGAATCACGCAGCGCACGTGCAGAGCGTACGAGGTCGGTCAGTAGCGGTTCAGAAGGTGATCGGGAACGAGGTCGAGAAAGGCGGTCAGGTCGGCCAGCCGTGGTTCGAGGTCATCCGGCCGTGCGGGCCCGTCGACGACCATGACCAGCCACGTCCCGTCGAACTGGTAGCGGGCCCTGCTGCGGAGGAGGTGATCGCGCATCTCGTCGTGGAGGACGGCCCTGGAGAACGACGTGCGGGTCGTCTCCACGGCGTACGCGCGCTCGAAGCTGTCGCTGCGGCGCCTCGGCTGCAGGTGCAGCCACGGGTGGAGGTGCTCGAGGTCGAACCCGACCAGATGGAGGGACTCCGTGCGGTAGCGGTAGAGCCCCTGGACCAGGCGTTCCCTCTCGAACGACCTGTGCTCGTAGGAGAGGAACGCCAGGCCGGCGTAGGTGCCGGTGACCACGTTGACCGCCTTCGGCTCGGGGACCGCGGAGTCCATGCGCGTCGGCATCATCTGGAATCTCGCCGGCAGGCCCTCGTCACGACTCGCGTACGTCCAGCCGTGGCTCGCACACAGTGCGACGTACGCGGTGTCGGGGCCGGAGTCCCGAGTGAGCCTGCGCATCCTGACTCCCGTCACCGTCGCGACCACGGCGGCGTAGCTGGTGTACGCAAGCAGTCCTGCGGCCAGGACGTGGACGACCTCGATATCGGCGAGCACGGGTGAGAGTGTGCCGCAGCCTCGGCTGTTGTGGGGCTCGACCGGGTGATCTGCTCAGGGCAGATCTGCTCCCGGCAGAATCGCTGGATCGCGGCTCACGCCTGAGTCAGGCTCGACAGCATGACTCAGACACCAGTGGCGGCCGGGCCGCTCGACGAGCAGCTCACGGCACGACTGCAGAACCAGAGGATCATCGTGCTCGGCCAGGAGGTGGATGACGCGATCGCGAACCGGATCTGCGCGCAGCTGCTCCTGCTCAGCGCCGAGGATCCGCACCGCGACATCTCCCTCTACATCAACTCGCCCGGCGGCTCGGTGACGGCCGGGATGGCGATCTACGACGTGATGCACCTGATCCCCAACGACGTCTCCACGCTGGGGATGGGGATGGCGGCCAGCATGGGGCAGTTCCTGCTCACCGCCGGGACTCCGGGCAAGCGCTACGTCCTGCCGCACACCGAGGTGCTGCTGCACAAGGGGTCCGCGGGGATCGGCGGCTCGGCGGCCGACATCGAGGTGCAGGCCGCGCGGCTGGCGCGGATGACCGAGCAGATGCTCCGGATCACCGCCGCCCACACCGGTCAGAGCGTCGAGCAGATCGACCAGGACTCGCTGCGCGACCGGTGGTTCACCGCCGAGGAGGCGCGCGAGTACGGGTTCGTGGACGAGGTGCTCAACGACGTGCAGTCGGTGACGCCGGTGCAGCAGCGCAGCGTCGCCTTCGGTCTCTCCGCGGCCGGGGGTGCCCGATGAGCTCGTACACGATTCCTTCCGTCATCGAGAAGACCCCACGTGGCGAGCGGGCGCTCGATGTCTACAGTCGCCTGCTCTCGGACCGGATCGTCTACCTCGGTACGCCGATCGACGACGGGGTCGCCAATGTGGTCATCGCGCAGCTGATCCACCTGGAGTCGGACGCGCCCGACAGGCAGATCGAGCTCTATCTCAACTCGCCCGGCGGTGATCCGACCGCGATGCTGGGCATCTACGACACGATGCAGTTCCTGCGTTCCCCGGTGGCGACCACCTGCGTGGGCCAGGCTGCAGGCTCCGCGGCCGTGCTGCTGGCTGCGGGGGAGCCGGGGCGGCGTACGATCCTCCCGCACGCGCGGGTCGTGCTGCAGCAGCCGGGCCAGGACGGTCAGCGGGGCGATGTCACCGACCTGCAGGTCGCGGCGAAGGAGATCGGCCGGGTGCGGGCCGAGATGGACGCGCTGCTGGCGCGCCACACCGGCCACGACACCGACCAGATCCACGCCGACACCGAGCGCGACCTCGTCCTAGGCGCCAAAGAAGCAGTGACGTACGGCTTGGTGGACGCAGTGCTGGAGAGCCGCAAGCTCGCTTCGGTATGACCTGGGTCGACCTGGCCCTCCGGGTCAGGCGGCGAGAGCCATCGGGCCGGACGGGCGGGCGCCCGCGCGCAGTGTGCGGGTGACCCGCTCGGTGAGGTCGACGAGGCCGAGGCCCAGCGCGCCCCCAACCGCCTCGAGCATCTCGGAGCTCGGCTCCTTGCGGCCGCGCTCGATCTCGGAGAGATACTGCGTCGAGACACCGGCATCGTCGGCGACGTCGGCGAGGGTGCGCTCCTGGCGGGACCGCTCCTCGCGGATCACCTGGCCGGCGGCCTCACGCCACAGCGGCGCCGGTTTGTCGCGGTCCGGCAGCGGATGGCCGGGAAACCTGATCACTTCGCCCATGCCAACACACTAGCGCCCCACCCGAGGCCCGGACGGACCGTTCGCGCCGGGCGAACATACCTCTTACCAGGGGTTATATCGGTCGAACGATAGATGACAAGGACTTGCCAGCGAGGCCCGACACTCCGATAGTGGTCGCACAGTTTCGATCTTTGTAGGTCTACTGTGCACGACCAGAGAACTTGTCGAGTCGTTGGTATCACGGGGGAATCGTGTTGCATCGCAAGCAGATCGCCTTGGCTGGAATGGCAACGGGGCTGGCCATGACGAGCATCGGGATTGGTGGCCTGATCGTCGGCAACGCCGGAGCGGAAGAGCCAGGTCATCACTACGCCACGGACGAGTCCGGGGTCAGCCTGATCTCGCCGGTGGCGCCGCTGGAGAAGTCGAAGTCGTCCTCGACGCCGTCGCAGGCTGGTCCTCCCAGCCAGATGGGTCCCGGGAGCGAGGTTCCCGAGGTGGCTGAGCCGGTCCCGGCGAGCCCGCGGTCGGTCGAGGAGTCGGCAGACGGCTACATGCCGCTCCCGGCGCGACCTACTCAGGTGCCGTCGGAGCCGAGGCCGACGGGCAGGCCGACCGAGTCGCCGAGCGAGCCCAGCCAGTCGCCGAGCGATAGCCCCAGTGACCCCAGCGAGTCGCCGAGCGACGACCCCACTGAGTCGCCGAGCGAGCCGACCGAGTCGCCGAGCGAGCCCAGCGAGTCGCCGAGCGAGAGCCCGACCGACTGACCTCGGCTCCTCGAGCACCGGCCGCGATGCCCCCGGGTGGGTAACGCTCGCGGCGGCGCTGCCCTACGCTGTGCGCCACACCATGCGCGGGGCGGGTACAGGGAGTCGAGTTGCAGAGCAAGCAGGTCGCCGTGGCAGGCATCCTGACCGGCGGGGTCATCACCGGTCTCGGGGTGGTCGTCCTCATCGCCGGCTTGGCGCAGGCTGAGCGATCCGATCGTGACCCGGTCACGGGTTATGAGGACGTCGGGAACGTCTATCCCGACGTGGATCCGCTGCCGCCGCCCGGCTCGAAGCCGTCGAAGGAGCCCTACGCCGGCTATTCGTCGCGTCCGCACGGCGCGGCGGACGATCGTGACGGTTCAACGTACGAACCGGGGGAGACCGACCCCTCCACGGCCGGCGGCCCGGACCGGCCGACGGCGTCGCGTGAGCCGGAGGAGCCCGCCGAGACCAGTGGCTCGACTCCCACCTCCAGGCCCACGCCTACGACGGAGCCGGAGCCGACCGCCGAGCCGACCGAGTCGGCCGATCCGTCCACGGATCCGACGCCGACGGAGACCGCGACTCCGACTACGGAGCCGTAGTCACCATCCCCGTTCGCGCCACTCGGCCAGATGGGGACGCTCGGCGCCGAGCGTGGAGTCGTCGCCGTGGCCGGGGTAGAACCAGGTCTCGCCGGGGAGGGTGCCGAAGATGCGCTCCTCGACATCGTCGAGCAGCTGGGTGAAACGTACGGGATCCTGCTGCGTGTTTCCGACGCCGCCCGGGAACAGGCTGTCGCCGGTCCACAGGTGAGGCGTGCCCTCGGGGTCGCGGTAGACGAGAGCGACAGACCCGGGCGTGTGCCCACGCAGCGCGATGACCTCGAGGGTGCAATCGCCGACGGCGACCGTCTCTCCGTGGGAGAGCGTGCGAGAGATGGGTACGCCGGTGGCCTCCGTGATCGCGGCGGCATCGGGCTCCCCGGCGAGCGTGGCGGCGCCGGTTGCGGCGGTCACGTCGGCCAGGGCTCGGTGGTGGTCCCAGTGCTGGTGGGTGGTGACGAGGGTGGCCAGCTCGCCGCCGATGAGGGGGAGCAGGGTCTCCGGCTCGGCGGCGGCGTCGATGAGAAGCTGCTGGCCGGTGGTTCGGCAGCGCAGCAGGTAGCAGTTGTTGGACATCTGCGCGTCGACGGCGACCTTCGTGACGGTCAGTCGGCCGAGCTCGCGTACGTCCGCCGGGCCGCCCGGTTTCACCGCGCCTGTATAAGTGGTAGGGGCATCGCTCATACGCCTATGCAAGCACGTCGGACACGACCAGAAGTAAAATGTCGGTGCTCCGTGAGAGGGTGCCGTCTGGGAGTCTTCCCAGCGTCGTATGATGCGAACATCTGTTCGACGCGGTAGCGCGATGCGATAAGCACTGGACGAGGAAAGAACGTGGCGGAGCAGCAGCTGATCATCCGGGGAGCCCGGGAGCACAACCTCAAGGATGTCTCCCTCGACCTGCCTCGGGACTCGATGATCGTGTTCACCGGCCTGTCCGGAAGCGGTAAGTCGAGCCTCGCGTTCGACACCATCTTCGCGGAGGGCCAGCGGCGCTACGTCGAGTCGCTGTCGGCGTACGCTCGACAGTTCCTCGGCCAGATGGACAAGCCGGACGTCGACTTCATCGAGGGGCTCTCCCCGGCGGTGTCGATCGACCAGAAGTCGACCTCGAAGAACCCGCGCTCGACGGTCGGCACCATCACCGAGGTCTACGACTACCTGCGTCTGCTCTACGCGCGCGCGGGCCGTCCGCACTGCCCGACCTGTGGTGCGCCGATCGAGCGGCAGACGCCGCAGCAGATCGTCGACCACGTGCTCACGCTGGAGGAGGGGCGCCGCTTCCAGGTGCTGAGCCCGGTGATCCGGGCCCGCAAAGGGGAGTACGTCGAGCTCTTCAGCCAGCTGCAGCAGCAGGGGTACTCCCGGGTGCGGGTCGACGGCGAGACCCACCAGCTCGACGCGCCGCCCAAGCTGGAGAAGCAGAAGAAGCACACCATCGAGGTGGTCATCGACCGGCTCGCGGTCAAGGAGTCCTCCAAGCGACGGCTGACCGACTCGGTCGAGACCGCGTTGGAGCTGGCCGGCGGTCTGGTCGTCTTCGACTTCGTCGACACAGGCGAGCAGATGAAGTTCTCCGAGCGGATGTCGTGTCCCAACGACCACCTGCTCGACACCGACGAGCTCGAGCCGCGGTCGTTCTCGTTCAACTCGCCGTTCGGCGCCTGCCCGGCCTGCACGGGCCTCGGCACGCGGATGGAGGTCGACCCCGAGCTGGTCGTCCCCAACCCGGCAGCCACCCTCGCCGAAGGCGCGCTGCAGCCCTGGTCCCAGGCCCACGTCGCCGAATACTTCCTGCGCCTCCTGGAGGCTCTCGGCGGTGAGCTCGGCTTCGACCTGGACACCCCGTGGGACGACATCCCAGCCGCCGGTCAGAAGGCGATCCTCGACGGTCACGGACGCAAGGTGCACGTGGTCTCGGTCAACCGCTACGGCCGCCGCCGTTCCTACGACGCCGAGTTCGAGGGCGTACGCCGCTGGGTGGAGCGCCGCCACAAGGAGGCCGAGTCCGACACCACCCGGGAGCGCTTCGAGGGCTACATGCGCCAGGTGCCGTGCCCGACCTGCAAGGGCACCCGGCTCAAGCCCGTCTCGACCTCGGTGACGCTCGGTGAGCGGAGCGAGGGCGGTCTCAACATCGCCGAGCTGTGCGCGCTGCCGATCAACGAGGCCGCGGAGTGGCTCGACCAGGTCGAGCTCAGCGGCCGGGAGCGGCAGATCGCCGAGCAGGTCCTCAAGGAGATCCAGGCGCGGCTGCGCTTCCTCCTCGACGTCGGCCTCGACTATCTCTCCCTGGAGCGGCCCTCGGGATCGCTCTCCGGCGGTGAGGCCCAGCGGATCCGGCTCGCGACCCAGATCGGCTCCGGTCTGGTCGGCGTCCTCTACGTGCTGGACGAGCCGTCCATCGGCCTCCACCAGCGCGACAACCACCGGCTGATCGAGACCCTCGAGCGGCTCAAGCGGCTCGGCAACACCCTGATCGTCGTCGAGCACGACGAGGACACCATCAAGGTCGCCGACTGGGTCGTCGACATCGGCCCCGGCGCGGGCGAGCACGGCGGACAGGTGATCCACTCCGGCACGGTCGAGGAGCTGCTCGCCAACGAGCAGTCGGTGACCGGTCAGTATCTGGCTGGCCGCCGCGAGATCGCCGTCCCGGCCGTACGCCGCCCCCGCACCGCCGGGCGCGAGCTGACCGTCCACGGGGCCAAGGAGAACAACCTCAAGGACATCGACGTCACCTTCCCGCTGGGGCTCTTCCTCGCGGTCACCGGCGTCTCCGGCTCGGGCAAGTCGACGCTCGTCAACGACATCCTCTACACCGCCCTGGCCAAGGAGTTCTACCGCGCCCGCACGGTTCCGGGCCGGCACACCAAGATCTCCGGCCTGGACAACGTCGACAAGGTGATCCACGTCGACCAGTCCCCGATCGGGCGTACGCCGCGGTCCAACCCGGCCACCTACACCGGTGTCTTCGACCACATCCGCAAGCTCTTCGCCTCCACCCCGGAGGCCAAGATGCGGGGCTACCTGCAGGGCCGGTTCTCGTTCAACGTCAAGGGCGGCCGCTGCGAGGCCTGCTCGGGTGACGGCACGATCAAGATCGAGATGAACTTCCTGCCCGATGTCTACGTCCCGTGCGAGGTCTGCCACGGTGCGCGCTACAACCGCGAGACGCTCGAGGTCCACTACAAGGGCAAGTCGATCGCCGAGGTGCTCGACATGCCGATCGAGGAGGCGGTGGAGTTCTTCGCCGCCGTGCCCGCGATCGCGCGCCACATGAAGACCCTGGTCGAGGTCGGCCTGGGCTACGTGCGGCTGGGGCAGCCCGCGACGACGCTGTCGGGTGGTGAGGCACAGCGGGTCAAGCTCTCCGCCGAGCTGCAGAAGCGCTCGACCGGCAAGACCCTCTACGTCCTCGACGAGCCGACCACCGGCCTCCACTTCGAGGACATCCGCAAGCTCATCGGCGTCCTCTCCTCGCTGGTCGACAAGGGCAACACGGTGCTGGTGATCGAGCACAACCTCGACGTGATCAAGACCGCCGACTGGATCATCGACATGGGTCCGGAGGGCGGCAACCGTGGCGGCACGGTGATCGCCGAGGGCACTCCCGAGACCGTCGCCGCGACCCCTGGCAGCCACACCGGCGGCTTCCTCGCCCCGCTGCTCGACGGCAAGGCCGCCGAGCAGCCGCCTGACAAGCCGGTGAAGGCGAAGGCAGAGCCGGCCAAGAAGACGGCGACCAAGAAGACACCGGCCAAGAAGGCACCGGCGACGCGGAAGAAGGTCAGCGCGTCCTGACCCGAGATCGAGATTTGCCAGAAGGTTTGCGCTCGGCGAGGGACGTGCGTCGCCGGCGCGCCTATTCTGGGCGGCATGAGTGAATCTCGAATCACCCGGCGGAAGGTCGTCACCGGCACCGCGATGACCGCGGTCGGCGTCCCTCTCCTGGCAGCATGCGGCAGCGGTGACGGCGACACCGGCCCCTCGGGTGACGGCGGGTCAGGTGGCAGCGGCCCGCTGGTCGCGACCAGCGAGGTCCCGGTCGGCGGGGGAGTGATCGTCGCCGACCGCAATTTGGTGGCCACCCAGCCGACCGAGGGCACGTTCAAGGTCTTCTCCGCGATCTGCACCCATCGGAGCTGCCCGGTCACGAAGGTCGCCGGCGGCACCATCGACTGCCCGTGTCACGGCAGCCGATTCTCGATCGAGGACGGCTCGGTAACGCAGGGCCCGGCTACGAGTGCACTGGAGGAGGTCGCCTTCGAGGTCACCGACGGCGAGATCGTTCCCAGCTGAGCCACCGCGGCCGAATCCTCACCTGTGGGGTGCGAATCTGTAGTTGTGGCCACCGAGTGGTGAGTTGTGGGTGACGATTGTCGACCTTCGTCACCCACAACTGAGGATTCGGCGGGGCCGATCAGGCGCGTGCGAGCGCCTGTGCCCGCCACAGCTCGTCGCGCGGAGAGCGGCGGCGGTCGAGACGGGCATCGAGAAGGACCCGAGCCTCGTCCCAGCGGTCGGCACGGAGCAGGGCGGCGATGCGGGCCTCCTCGATGATCTCCCGCTGCGCGTCGGAGCCGCCGAGACGGCGGATCGACGGCGCGAGCGCGGCGAGCCGGTCGGCGGCAGCCGAGTTCTCGTCGCGGGCCATCATCCCCAGCGCCTCGGCGAGCGGGGAGACGACCGTGGCCATGGTCGGATGTACGTGCCCGGCGGCCCACGACCTCAGCTCGTCGAGCGCACCGGCGTCACCGGTGGCGAGGTGCGTGACCGCGGTGTGCATGGCCAGGAACGGGGTGGCGGGCCGGATCATCGTCTCGCGGCCGGTGACGCGTACGACCTCGGCGATGTCGGGAACGTCGTGAGCACCCGGCGTGAGCGCCCACCGGAAGAGCAACGAGCCGGAGTCGACCAGCGCACGACAGCCCAGCGCGTGGCCGGGCTGAAGCTGGGTCTCGTAGCGGCGGCGTACGGCTTCCAGGTCGCCCAGCGAGAGCTCGTGCAGCGCGGCGTGCCAGGAGAAGTGGGAGAGCGAGTCGATCTGGGCGCCGTCGCCGAGCACCCACGAGGACATCCAGGTGAGTCCGGCCTCGTGGTCGCCGGTCTCGTAGTGGGCGTGTGCGCGGGCGTGGGCGGAGTGGCCGGCGCTGGGCTCCACCGCCAGCGAGGCACAGGAGAGCGACATCGCGTCGTCGAAGCGCCGCTGCTCCTGGCGTACGAAAGCGAGCAGGCCGGCGAACCACCAGTCGTCACCGTAGGCGGGCCTGGCACGTTCGACGATCGCCCATGCCTCCTCAGGCACCTCGGTGGCCCCGGCGAAGGCGATGGTCGGCACCGCGGTCGAGAGCAGCAGCGCGTCTCGCGGGAAAGCCGCCAGGTGGTCGATCAGTGGCCGCGGATTGCCGCCGATGTGGGCCTCGACCGCGTGCACGTGGCTGCGCTCGCGCTCGGTCGCCCGCCGGGCGTGCAGCCTGGCCTGCTTCAGGCGAGCGCCGACGTCGACGGGCGCGCACATCTCGTGGCCCAGCAGTGCCAGCGCGGCGTGTCCGAGCGCGAACGTCGGGTCGAGGACGATCGAGGCCGCGAAGGAGGCGAGGGCGCCGTCCCGTAGACGAAGCACGTCGAGCAGCCCCTGGGAGTAGGCCAGGGCAGCTTCGTCGCTGGTGGTCAGCGCGTATCCGTAGCGGTCACGACAAGGCACATAACCATACTAGACCACTAGACTTTAAAACCCAGGCCGACGCGGCAGATTTCCCCAGACTCAGGGAGCCGGGAGCTCGCCGGAGCCCCGGGGGATCAGCCGGGCGCCGATGGTGACCGTCTGGGGTGGGCCGGCGGTGTCGCCGGCGATGCGCTGGAAGAGGAGTCGCGCGGCGGCCGCGCCCATCGCCCCGGGATCCTGGGCGACGACCGTGAGTCCCGGCTGGAGGAGGTCACCGAGCTCGACGTCGTCGAACCCGACCAGGGCCAGTCGCGTGGAGCGCCGGGCGAGCTCACGGAGCACGCTGACGGTGGTGCGGCTGTTGCCGCACAGCAGCGCCGTCGCCGGTGACGGTCCGTCGAGCAGCCGGTCCAGTGCGTCGGCGGTCGACGCGGGTGACGGAGGCGCCTGCGTGACGAGATCGTCGGAGAAGGGGATCCCGGCGGCCTCGAGCGCCTCGCGGTAGCCGCGCAGGCGCTCCCCGGCCGTGTAGATCTCCGGCGCGTCGCCGATGAAGCCGATGCGGCGATGTCCGTGAGTGAGCAGATGCTCGACGCCGCGCCGGCTGCCACCGCGGTTGTCGGTGAGGATCATGTCGGCCTCGATGTCCCCGGGCGGCCGGTCGACGAACACGACCGGGATACCGGCCCGCATTTCGGGGAGGAGGTAGGAGTGGCTGGTGCCGGCCGGCACGACGATCAGCCCGTCGACGCGTCGCTCGCAGAACGCGAGAGCTAGCTCGCGCTCCCGGTCGGCGTCCTCGGCCGAGGATCCGGCGAAGACCATCGTCCCGTGCTCCCGGGCGACCTCCTCGACCGCGCGGGACAGGATCGAGTAGAACGGGTCGGCTACGTCCTCGAGCAGCAGTCCGACGGTGCCCGACCGTCCCTGCCGGAGATCGCGTGCGCTGGCGTTGCGCCGGAAGCCGAGCTTGGCGATCGACTCGAGCACTGCCGCGCGTAGGTCGTCGTTGACGTTCGACTCGCCGTTGACCACCCGTGAGACGGTCTTCAGGCTCACCCCGGCCGACGCCGCGACGTCCTTCATGGTCGGGCGGCGCTGCTGACGGGTCTGCTCGGACGAGGGTGATGCCACGTGCTCAGCGTAGACGTCGATCCGAGCGCGACAACGATGTCTCGATTCTTCCCGTGTGTCGGCACAAATCGCGAGGAATCCACAGAGCGCACGCGTAAATCCTTCGACAACGCCGTTGACAACGTTGTCATCTCACGGTTCCATCTGGGATGGCCCCCATGTGAAGGAGATCACACCGATGCATCGTTGGGACGTACCACGCAGAACGAGAGGCCGGGCCCGCCTGGCCGCGATGATCGCCGCGACGGCGGCGCTGATGGCTGCCATGAGCGGCACCGCACCAGCGCTCGCGACGCCGGAGGCACCTGAGCCCTCGGCCCCGAGGAGCAACACCGCCGATCCCCAGCGGGCCGCCGAGGGCGGCGACTGGGCCACCTCCTTCGAGGAGGACGACCCGCAGCCCAGCTGGGCCGACCTCGTCGACACCGATGACGACGGCCACCCACGCACCGCGGGCGTCACCGGACCCGACCCCTTCGGCATCCCCGGCGACATCTCCGAGCACATCACCGGCGTCTCCGCCAGCGGAGAGAACTCCGGCTCGGGCGAGGGGGCCGCCGAGCTCGTCGACGGCGACATCAACACCAAGTGGCTCACCTTCGCGACCACCGGCTGGGTGCAGATCGAGCTCGACCAGCCCGTCAACGTCGTCAGGTACGCCCTCACCTCGGCCAACGACGCCGCCGAACGTGACCCCAAGAACTGGGTGATCCAGGGCTCCACCGACGGCCAGACCTGGACGACCGTCGACACGCGGACCGGCCAGTCCTGGGACGAGCGCTTCCAGACCCGTGAGTTCGAGATCGCCTCGCCGCAGGCGTACTCCCACTACCGCATCGACATCTCCGCCAACCAGAGCGGCGGCATCATCCAGCTCGCCGAGTGGCAGCTCTCCGACGGCTCCGAGCCCCCGCCACCGCTGAAGAACATGACGAGCCACCCCGACGACGGTCCCGCCTCGGCGTACGCCGCGAAGTCGAAGGTCGGCTTCACCGGCGTGCACGCCTTCGAGTACGCCGGCAAGATCACCGCCGACAAGGGCCACTCCTACAACCGCGTCTTCGACGTCGACATCCCGGTCGGCGCCGAGACCGAGCTGTCCTACCTGGTCTTCCCGGAGTTCATCGAGGGCGACCTGAGCTACCCGAGCACCTACACGGCCGTCGACTTGGCGTTCACCGACGGGACCCTGCTCTCGGAGCTCGGCGCGCGCGATGAGCAGGGCTACGTACTGTCCCCGGAGGGCCAGGGCGAGTCGAAGTCGCTCTACACCAACCAGTGGAACAAGAGGACCTCCGTCATCGGCGAGGTCGCCGCGGGCAGGACGATCGACCGGATCCTGGTCGCCGTCGACGCCCCGAGCGGCCCGACGAAGTTCCGTGGCTGGTACGACGACATCGAGATCACCGCATCCCCCGAGGCGCCGGAGGGGACCAGCCGCGTCGACTACGCCGTCACCACCCGTGGCACCCAGTCCAGCGGCAGCTTCTCGCGGGGCAACAACATCCCGGCCACCGCGGTCCCGCACGGCTTCAACTTCTGGGCGCCGATGACCAACGCCGGCTCGTTGTCGTGGTTCTACCGCTACCACCAGGACAACGACGCTCAGAACCGGACCAGCCTGCAGGCGCTGACGCTGAGCCACGAGACCAGCCCGTGGATGGGTGACCGGCAGACCTTCCAGGTGATGCCGTCGGCCGCCGAGGGCGTCCCCGACCCGGGCCGCAACGCGCGTGAGCTCACCTTCGATCACGAGAACGAGACCGCCCGTCCTCACTACTACAAGGTCGGCTTCGACAACGGGCAGAGCGCCGAGATCGCACCGACCGACCATGCGGCCGTCTTCCGCTTCACCTACCCCGGCGACTCCGCGCGGCTGGTGTTCGACAACGTCAACAACGACGGCGGGCTGACCCTCGACCCGGCGGCCGGGACGCTGACCGGGTTCACCGACACCCGCAGCGGCCTGTCCAACGGCGCGACCCGGATGTACGTCTACGCGACCTTCGACCAGCCGGTCACCGGCGGCGGCAAGTACGCTACCGGCGAGCGCCCGAACGTACAGGGCCATCTCGCCTTCGACGCCGGCGCGGACCGGACCGTGACGATGCGCATCGCCACGAGCCTGATCGGCATCGACCAGGCCAAGCGCAACCTCGAGCTCGAGGTCGGCGACGACTCCTTCGACACGGTCAAGGAGAAGGCGAAGGCACTGTGGCAGGACAAGCTCGACGTGCTCGACATCCAGGGTGCGACCGAGGACCAGAAGACGACCGTCTACTCCAACCTCGCCCGGCTCTTCCTCTACCCGAACTCGGGGCATGAGAACACCGGCACCGAGGACGAGCCGGTCTGGAAGCACGCCGTGCAGTCCACCTCCGGTGACACCAACCCGCCGGGCACGACGCCCACTCACACCGGGGCCGAGATCAAGGACGGCAAGGTCTATGTGAACAACGGCTTCTGGGACACCTACCGCACCACCTGGGCGGCCTACTCGCTCCTGGAGCCGAGCCAGGCGGCCGAGATGGTCAACGGCTTCGTGCAGCAGTACAAGGACAACGGTTGGATCTCGCGCTGGTCCTCACCGGGCTACGCCAACCTGATGACCGGCACCAGCTCGGACGTCTCCTTCGCCGACGCGTACGTCAAGGGTGTGGAGGGGATCGACGCCGAGGCCGCCTATGCGGCCGCCGTGAAGAACGCCACCGTCCGGCCGCCGGGCTCCGCGACCAACTCCAACGTCGGTCGCAAGGGCATGCAGACCTCGGTGTTCCTCGGTTACACGCCGGCGGCCGTGAGCGAGGGCGTCTCCTGGGGGCTCGAGGGCTACATCAACGACTACGGCATCGGGAACATGGCCGCGAAGCTCGCCGAGCGTGACGGAATCTCCTCGGCCGAGCGGAAGCGGCTGCGGGAGGAGTCGGAGTACTTCCTCGGCCGGGCCCGCAACTACGTCAACACCTTCGACCCCAAGGTGGGTTTCTTCCAGGGCCGCAACGCCGACGGCACCTTCAAGAAGTCGCCGGCCGACTACAACCCGCTGATCTGGGGGAGCGACCACGACTACACCGAGACCAACGGCTGGAACTTCGCGTTCCACACCCCGCAGGACGGCCAGGGCCTGGCCAACCTCTACGGCGGTCGCGGCGGGCTCGCGAAGAAGCTGGACACGTTCTTCGCGACCCCGGAGACGGGGGAGTACCCGGGGTCCTACGGCGGCATCATCCACGAGATCCGTGAGGCCCGTGACGTACGCATGGGGCAGTGGGGTTTCTCCAACCAGGTCAGCCACCACATCCCGTGGATGTACAGCTACACCGGGCAGCCCTGGAAGACGCAGAAGATCGTCCGCGAGACCCTGCGCCGGATGTACACCGGCTCCGAGATCGGGCAGGGCTACGCCGGCGATGAGGACAACGGCGAGACCTCGGCGTGGTACCTCTTCGCCGCCCTCGGCCTCTACCCGCTCCAGATGGGCAGCGAGAACCTCGTGCTCGGCTCGCCGCAGTTCACCAAGGCCACCCTCCACCTCGAGGGCGGCAAGGACCTGGTGATCAAGGCACCGAAGAACAGCAACGAGAACATCTACGTCCAGGGCGTCAGGATCGACGGCAAGACCTGGGACAAGACGTACGTCTCCCACCAGGAGCTCGCCGACGGCGGCACCATCGAGTTCGACATGGGCTCGAAGCCGTCGCGCTGGGGCACCTCGCCCAACGCCGTCCCGCCCTCGCTGACCACTGGCTCGGAGCCGGCAACGCCGATCGCCGACAAGTCCGGTGCGGGCAAGGGCACGGTCTCGGCCAGTGGCAACGATGGCGAGAGACTGGTGGACAACGACTCCGGGACCCAGACGACCGTGGCCGGTGACGGCTGGGTGGAGTACCGGTTCTCCGGGACCAGGGTGCCGGTCTCCTTCTACACCCTCACCAACGGCGCCGACGGCCGCTCGCCGAGCGGCTGGGTCGTCAAGGGGTCCAACGACGGCACCGACTGGAAGGTCCTCGACCGGCGCTCGGGTGAGGAGTTCGCCTGGCAGCAGGCCACCCGGCCGTTCAAGCTCGAGTCGGAGTCGAGGTTCAACCGGATCCGGATCGAGTTCACCGGTACGTCCGGCGAGCCGATCACGCTCTCGGAGGTGGAGTTGCTGGGCTAGCCCGTCGGGTGAGCTGATGCCCGGCCCACACCGGTCGGGCATCAGCCGATCCTCGACGGAATCCCAGCGCGCGGCCGGTTGCGGACGGCCACCACGTCTGGGGACGTTATCGTGCTGACGTGCGGCAGCGTCATCTCGAGACGGCGAGCCGGTGCGTGACACCGGTCAGCCTCCCCGGGGCTACCCCGGGGGTCACCGGTACGTCCGGGCACGGCACCGCGCGCGACAGGCTGCGCTCCGCTGCAGGTCGCCGCGCGCACGACGGGACAGGTCGAGCAGCGCTGCCGCACTCCAGCGGTGCTCATGGCCCCTGGCCGCCGCGGTGAGAGCCGACTTGGCGCGGGCGTTGGCGGCGGGCTTCCTGGCGGGGGAGTGGACCCGCGACGGCCTGGTCGCGAGCGGCGCGGTCGTCCTCGGGCGACGCCTGGCCTGGCTGCGCTCCTTGGCGACGCAGGCGCTCGAGCTCTATCCCCGGCCGCCCCACGACCGGCCGCGCGAGCTCGCCATGGTCCTGCGCAGCCTGCCAGCAGCCGACAAGGCGGTAGCCGTCGGCCCGGTCACCCAGCCGGTGGCAGGGACCCGGATGGTCACCAACCGTTGGGCCCTGCCTGGGCTCGACGACTTGGCTTCGGTCGCTGCCTTCCTCGACGTGACCGCAGCCGAGCTGGACTGGTTCGCCGACCTGCGGCGCTGGGCCCGAGCCGCCGACGAGCCCCGGCTCCAGCACTACCGGATCAGCCACCGGACCGCTCCGAGCGGCGCGATCCGCGTGCTCGAGGCACCCAAGCCCCGGCTGCGGGCCATCCAGCGGCTGCTCCTGGACCGGATCGTCTCGCGGATCCCGCCGCACGATGCGGCTCGTGGCTTCCGGCCGGGTGGATCGGTGAGGTCGTACGCCGTACCGCATGCCGGCCGGCCGATCGTCCTGCGCCTGGATCTGGAGGCGTTCTTCGCCAGCGTGAGCGTCTCTCGGGTCTATGGCACTTGGCGCACGGCGGGCTATCCCGAACCGGTCGCGCACTGCCTGGCCGGACTGACCACCTGCGTACTGCCGCGTGGGGCCTGGCGAGCGGTCCCGCGCCCCGCAGAGGAAGAGCTTCTAGATGCCCACTGGCGGCTCGGCCGCCGGCTGGCCGCACCCCATCTGCCCCAGGGTGCACCGACGTCGCCCGCACTGGCCAACCTCACCGCGTACGGCCTCGATGTCCGACTCACCGCTCTCGCCCGCTCATGGGGCGGCCGCTACACCCGGTACGCCGACGACCTGGCGTTCTCGGGGGAGGCCGGCTGGGGGCATGGCACCTCGCGGTTGCTCGACGCGATCGAGGAGATCGTGCGTGATGAGGGTTTCCGGCTCAACCCGCGCAAGACCGGCGTGATGCCACGCGGTGGCCGTCAGCGGTTGGCCGGGCTGGTCGTGAACGATCGACCCCGCGTGCCACGTGAGGATGTCGACCTTCTCCGCGCGATCCTCCATAACTGCCGCCGCCATGGCCCGAGCACACAGAACCGCGACCAGGTCCCGGCGTTCGAGGAGCATCTGCGCGGCCGTGTCTCCTGGGTGGCCCAGCACGATCCCGTACGCGGCGCCCGGCTGCTGGCCGAGCTCGACGCGATCGACTGGAGCCGCTGACAGGTACGGCCCGCCGGGCGCGGTTCGAGTGTCGGTGCCCGCCGATAGGCTGACGGCGTGCCCGATCCGCAGAGCTATCGCCCCCGAGCTGGAGACATCCCCACCCAGCCAGGGGTCTACCGGTTCCGCGACCCCAAGGGGCGGGTGATCTATGTCGGCAAGGCGATCAACCTGCGCCAGCGGCTCGCGAACTACTTCCAGCCGATCCCGTCGCTCCACCCGCGCACGGCGACGATGGTCACCACCGCGGCGAGTGTCGAGTGGACGACGGTCAACAACGACATCGAGGCGCTCCAGCTCGAATACACCTGGATCAAGGAGTTCGACCCGCGGTTCAACGTCAAGTACCGCGACGACAAGTCCTACCCGTGGCTCGCGGTCACCGTCGGCGAGGAGTTCCCGCGGGTCATGGTCGGTCGCGGGGCCAAGCGCAAGGGCACCAGATACTTCGGCCCCTACGGCCACGCCTGGGCGATCCGCGAGACCGTCGACATCCTGCTGCGGGTCTTCCCGATGCGCTCGTGCAGCAACGGCGTCTTCAAGCGCTCGCAGCAGATCGGCCGTCCCTGCCTGCTCGGCTACATCGACAAGTGCACCGCCCCGTGCGTCGGCAACATCTCCGCCGAGGAGCACCGCGAGATCGTCGACGACTTCTGCGACTTCATGGCCGGCCACACCACGACCTTCACCAAGCGGATCGAGAAGGAGATGTACGCCGCGTCCGAGGCCCTCGACTTCGAGAAGGCCGCGCGGCTGCGTGACGATCTCGCCGCGATGCAGCGTGCCCTGGAGAAGCAGGCGGTGGTGCTCGGCGACGGTGCCGACGCCGACGTGATCGCCCTGGCCGAGGACCCGCTCGAGGTCGGCGTGCAGATCTTCTACGTACGCGGTGGCCGCATCAAGGGCCAGCGCGGCTGGGTCGCGGACCGGATGGACGACGCCGACACCGCCGGCCTGGTCGAGCATTTCCTGCTCCAGCTCTACGCCGGCGAGGATGCGGAGGCGATCCCGCGCGAGATCCTCGTCCCGGCGCTCCCGCCCGACCACGAGACCTTCGAGGACCTGCTCTCGGACGTACGGAAGGCGAAGGTCAGGATCCGGGTCCCGCAGCGCGGCGACAAGAAGACGCTCCAGGAGACCGTCGCCAACAACGCCAAGCAGGCGCTCGCGCTCCACAAGACCAAGCGCGCCAGCGATCTGACCATCCGCAACCGGGCGCTCGAGGAGATCCAGGAGGCGCTCGAGCTCGACGAGGTGCCGCTCCGCATCGAGTGCTACGACATCTCCCACCTGCAGGGCACCGAGATCGTGGCCAGCATGGTGGTCTTCGAGGACGGCCTCGCCCGCAAGTCCGAATACCGCCGGTTCATCATCAAGGGCCAGGACGGCTCCGACGACGTCAAGGCGATGCACGAGGTGATCACCCGGCGGTTCAAGCGGCTTCTCGACGAGCAGTCGACGTCGATCGTCTCGACCGAGGTCGAGGGGGCCAGCGGTCCGATGCTGGTCGACCCGGAGACCGGCCGGCCTCGCAAGTTCGCCTATGCCCCCGGCCTGGTCGTCGTCGACGGCGGCGCGCCCCAGGTGGCGGCCGCGCAGCGCGCCCTGGCCGAGCTCGGCATCGACGACATCCCGGTCGTCGGCCTGGCCAAGCGGCTCGAGGAGGTCTGGGTCCCCGACGAGGAGGACCCGGTGATCCTGCCGCGCAGCTCCGAGGGGCTCTACCTGCTGCAGCGGGTCCGCGACGAGGCACACCGGTTCGCGATCACCCACCACCGCGGCCGCCGGTCGAAGTCCATGGTGGAGAGCCTGCTCGACGACGTACCCGGCCTCGGCGAGGTGCGCCGCAAGACGCTGATGAAGCACTTCGGCTCGCTCAAGAAGCTCAAGGCGGCGACCGTGGAGGAGATCGCTCAGGTGCCCGGCATCGGCCCCGGCACCGCGACAGCGATCAAGACCGCTGTGGAGCAGACCGCGAAGAATGGCAAGGTTAGCGCCATCAACGTCACCACCGGCGAGATCATCGAGGAGTAGGTCATGCACAAGGGGGAGGTCGTCGTCATCACCGGCATGACCGGTGCCGGGCGGAGCACCGCCGCCAAGGAGTTGGAGGACCTCGGCTACTACGTCGTCGACAACCTGCCGCCGAGCCTGCTCCCGCAGGTGGTCGAGCGGGTCGACGCGGCCCGCGGCCCGGAGCAGCCGGTGGCGGTCGTGACCGACGTACGTTCGGGGTCCTTCTTCGCCGAGCTCGAGGAGATCGTTGCGAAGGGAGCCACCGGGCGGCGTACGACGCTGGTCTTCCTCGACGCCGCCGACGACACCCTGGTACGCCGTCAGGAGGCCGCGCGGCGGCCGCACCCGATGCAGCGGGGCAACGAGCGGCTGCTGGACGCGCTCGAGCGGGAGCGGGTCGTGCTGGCCAACCTGCGTGGTGCCGCCGACCTCGTCATCGACACCACCCAGCTCAACGTGCACCAGCTCACCGCGAGGATCGCGGAGGCGTTCGGCACTCCGGAGCGCACCACCCTGAAGGTGTCGGTGGTGAGCTTCGGGTTCAAGTACGGGATCCCGGTTGACGCCGACTTCATGGCCGACATGCGTTTCCTGCCCAACCCGCACTGGGTGCCGGAGCTGAAGGACGGCAACGGACGCGACAACCCCGACGTCGCCGCCTACGTCTACTCACGCCCTGGTGCGGAGGAGTTCCTGAGCGGGTATGTTCCGGTGCTCATCGGAGTGACCAAGGGCTATCTCCACGAAGGAAAGAGGTTCATGCGCGTGGCGATCGGGTGCACGGGCGGCAAGCACCGCAGCGTGGCGATGGCGGAGGAGATCTCCAGGCGGCTGCGAGATGCCGGCCTGGATGCTAAGGCGATCCACCGAGACCTCGGGCGGGAGTGAGAGTGGCCGGGGCCGACCGACCCGGGGCAGATGCCCAGGCCGTCGTCGCCCTGGGGGGAGGGCACGGACTGCATGCGTCGTTGAGCGCGCTGCGGCTGCTGGTCGACGACCTGACCGTCGACCAGCTCACGGCGATCGTGACGGTCGCAGACAACGGCGGCTCCAGCGGCCGGCTCCGACGGGAGTTCGGCGTGCTCCCGCCGGGCGACCTGCGGATGGCGCTCGCCGCGCTGTGCGGCGCGGACCGCTGGGACGACACCTGGGCGCAGGTGCTGCAGCACCGCTTCGCCGGCGAGGGCGAGATGCGCGGCCACAATCTTGGCAACCTGCTGATCGTGGGCCTGTGGGAGCAGCTCGGCGACCACGTCGAGGCCCTCGACTGGGTCGGCCGCCTGCTGGGCGCCAAGGGCCGGGTCCTGCCGATGGCGCTGGTGCCGATGGACATCGTCGCCGAGGTACGCGGCCTGGTGCTCGAGTCTCCCGAGGCCCTCACCTCGGTGCAGGGCCAGGTCGAGGTCGCCAGCACCGACGGGATCATCGAGTCGATCCGGCTGATCCCGGACAACCCTCCTGCCGCGCCCGACGCGGTCAAGGCGATCCGCGAGGCGGAGTGGGTGTTCCTGGGTCCAGGATCATGGTTCACCTCGGTGCTGCCACACCTCATGGTCCGCGCGCTGCGTGAGGCCCTGGTCGCGACCTCCGCGAAGATCGTCGTCGTGCTCAACCTCGGCGAGCAGCCGGGGGAGACGACCGGCTTCGGCCCTGCCGAGCACCTCTCGGTCCTCCTCGAGCACGCCCCCGACCTCCGCATCCACACCGTCCTTGTCGACTCCTCCCTCGACGGCCTCGAAGAGCTGTCGCGAGTGGCCGAGAAATGCGGTGCGCAGGTCGAGGTCGCCGATGTGGCCGTCGGCGACGGGACTCCTCGCCACGACCCGGAGCGGCTTGCCGCTGCGTACGCGAGGGTGATCGGGGCGGGTTAGCGCGGCCTCTGACGTGGAACCGATTCGAGGGTCGTTGACATCAATGAAAGACTCTCCGGCATGGCGATGACGGGACAGGTGAAGGCCGAGCTGGCCTCCACTCAGATCACCAAGACATGCTGCCGGAAGGCAGAGGTTGCCTCGACGTTGAGGTTCGCTGGGGGGATCCACATCGTGGCAGGCAGGATCGTGGTCGAGGCTGAGCTCGACACCGGTCTGGCCGCCAGGAGATTGAAGCGAGACATCGCCGACGTCTTCGGTCACGAGGCAGAGGTGGCTCTCATCCAGGCGAGCGGACTCCGTAAGGGCAGCCGCTACATCGTGCGCGTGGTCAAGGACGGTGAGGCGCTGGCGCGTCAGACCGGCCTTCTCGACCAGCGTGGCCGGCCGGTGCGGGGTCTTCCGCCTGCCGTCGTCTCGGGCGGAGCCTGCGACGCGGTGGCCGCCTGGCGCGGTGCCTTCCTGGCTCACGGCTCGCTCACCGAGCCGGGCCGCTCCTCCTCGATGGAGGTGACCTGCCCGGGCTCGGAGTCGGCTCTCGCCCTCGTCGGCGTCGCCCGCCGTATCGGCATCTCGGCGAAGCCGAGGGAGGTACGCGGCGTGGACCGTGTCGTCATCCGCGACGGTGACGCGATCGGCCAGCTGCTCACCCGCCTGGGTGCCCACGAGTCGCTGATGGCCTGGGAGGAGCGCCGGATGCGCCGCGAGGTCCGCGCCACCGCCAACCGGCTCGCCAACTTCGACGACGCCAACCTGCGCCGCTCGGCCCGTGCCGCGGTCGCCGCCGGCGCCCGAGTCGAGCGCGCCCTGGAGATCCTCGGCGAGGACATCCCCGACCACCTGCGCCAGGCCGGCAAACTCCGTCTCGAGCACAAGCAGGCCTCGCTCGAGGAGCTCGGCCAGCTCCACGACCCGGTGTTGACCAAGGACGCGATCGCCGGCCGCATCCGCCGCCTGCTGGCCATGGCCGACAAGCGGGCCGAGGAGCTCGGCATCCCCGACACGGAGGCGTCGCTGACCGCCGAGATGCTCGCCGAGGACGCCTGAGAGCAGCATCCACAACCTGAGAACCGGCCCGAGCCCCTCGACTGATCGAGGGGCTCGGGCCGTTTGCTACTCGTCCGTCTTTTGGAACGATCCAACCCAGTCTCCCGCTGTTCAGAGGCGCTGGGTAGTGTCGGCGTCAGCGGGTGATCCCGCGCACAATCTTTTCGACGCGAACCAGGAGTCCACGTGACAGTTCGAGTAGGCATCAACGGATTCGGCCGGATCGGCCGCAACTTCTTCCGCGCGGTGCGCGCCTCCGACCTCGACATCGAGATCGTCGGGGTGAACGACCTCAGCGACAACGCGACCCTCGCGACGCTGCTGAAGTTCGACTCGATCCTCGGCCCGCTCGGCGCCGACGTGTCCGCCACCGAGGACGCGATCGTCGTCGACGGCAAGGAGATCAAGGCGTACGCCGAGCGCGACCCGGCCAACATCCCCTGGAAGGACCTCGACGTCGACGTCGTGATCGAGTCGACCGGGTTCTTCACCGACGCGACCAAGGCCCGCGCCCACATCGACTCCGGCGGGGCGAAGAAGGTGATCATCTCCGCGCCGGCGAAGAACGAGGACGCCACCATCGTGATGGGCGTCAACGAGTCGGTCTACGACCCCGAGGCCCACACGGTGATCTCCAACGCCTCCTGCACGACCAACTGCCTGGCGCCGCTGGCGAAGGCGCTCAACGACGGCGTCGGCATCAACCAGGGCCTGATGACGACCATCCACGCCTACACCGCCGACCAGAACCTTCAGGACAACATCCACAAGGACATGCGCCGCGCCCGCGCGGCCGCTCTCAACGTCGTGCCCACCTCGACCGGCGCCGCCAAGGCGATCGGTCTGGTGCTGCCGGAGCTGAAGGGCAAGCTCGACGGCTACGCCCTGCGCGTGCCGGTGCCGACCGGCTCGATCGTCGACCTCTCCTTCGAGGCCTCGCGCGAGACCTCGGTCGAGGAGATCAACTCGATCATGGAGAAGGCCGCGGACGGGAAGTACCTCGTCTACTCGACCGACCCGATCGTCTCCTCCGACATCGTCACCAACCCGGCGTCCTCGATCTTCGACGCCCCGCTGACCAAGGTGATCGGCAACCAGGTCAAGGTGGCAGCGTGGTACGACAACGAGTGGGGCTACTCCAACCGGCTCGGTGACCTGGTGGCGTACGTTGGCGCGAGCCTGTGACCCAACGACCTGCCTCACAGGTTAGGGTCTAGCCCGTTATGTCTCTGAATCTCACGCAGCTCATCGAGCAGGGTGTCGCGGGCAAGCGAGTTCTCGTGCGCTCCGACCTCAACGTCCCGTTGGAAGGCACGACGATCACCGACGACGGTCGCATCCGTGCTTCGGTGCCCACGATCAAGGCGCTGGCCGATGCCGGCGCCAAGGTCGTGGTGGTCGCCCACCTCGGTCGGCCGAAGGGAGAGCCGGACCCGGCCTACTCGCTGGCGCCCGTGGCGACCCGCCTCGGTGAGCTGCTCGGTGCCGAGGTCGCCTTCGCGACCGACACCGTCGGCGACTCCGCCAGCTCGGTCGTCGGCGGACTCGCTGACGGCCAGGTCGCGCTGCTGGAGAACGTACGCTTCAACGCCGGTGAGACGAGCAAGGACGACATCGAGCGGGCCACCTTCGCGGCCGAGCTCGCCGCCCTGGCCGACGCCTTCGTCTCCGACGGCTTCGGCGTGGTCCACCGCAAGCAGGCCTCCGTCTACGACGTGGCCAAGCTGCTCCCGAGCGCGCAGGGCGGCCTGGTGGCCACCGAGATCGAGGTCCTCAAGCGGCTCACCGAGACCCCCGAGCGCCCCTACGTGGTCGTCCTCGGCGGCTCGAAGGTCTCCGACAAGCTCGGCGTGATCGACAACCTGCTCGGCAAGGCGGACAAGCTGCTCATCGGGGGCGGCATGGTCTTCACCTTCCTCAAGGCCCAGGGCTACGAGGTCGGCCAGTCGCTGCTCGAGGAGGACCAGATCCTCACCGTGCTCGGCTACCTCGAGCGCGCCGAGGAGATCGGCGTCGAGATCCTGCTGCCGACCGACGTCGTGGTCGCCGACTCCTTCGGTGACGAGGCCTCCGCCCGTGTGGTCGCGGCCAATGCGATCCCGGCCGACTCGCTCGGGCTCGACATCGGCCCGGAGTCGGCCCAGGCCTACGCCGCCGCGCTCGAGGGCGCCAAGACGGTCTTCTGGAACGGCCCGATGGGCGTCTTCGAGCAGGCTGCCTTCGCCGAGGGCACCCGCGCGGTCGCCCAGGCGCTCACCACGATCGACGGCCTCTCGGTCGTCGGTGGTGGCGACTCCGCCGCGGCGATCCGCCAGCTCGGCTTCGCCGATGACCAGTTCGGTCACATCTCGACCGGCGGCGGTGCCTCGCTCGAATACCTGGAGGGCAAGACCCTTCCGGGCGTCGCCGTGCTGGACGAGGCGACCGTGGTCGGAGGACTGGGCTGATGGCGGCCAAGAAGCCGACCACGGGGCGCACCCCGCTCATCGCCGGCAACTGGAAGATGAACCTCAACCACCAAGAAGCGGTGGTCCTGGTCCAGAAGCTCGCCTGGACGCTCTCTGACAAGCGCCACGACTTCGCCGCCGTGGAGGTGGCGGTCTTCCCGCCGTTCACCGATATCCGTTCGGTGCAGACGCTGGTCGACGGCGACAAGATGCGCATCACCTACGGTGCCCAGAACGTCTCCACCCAGGAGTCCGGCGCCTACACCGGCGAGGTCTCGGCCGCGATGCTGGCCAAGCTCGGCTGCTCCTACGTGATCGTGGGTCACTCCGAGCGTCGTGAGCACTACGGCGAGACCGACGAGATCGTCGCGCTCAAGGCCAAGATCGCGCTCAAGCACAACATGATCCCGATCGTCTGCGTCGGCGAGGGCCTCGAGGTCCGCCAGGCCGGCAACCACCTCGACCACTGCACCGCCCAGGTCGAGGGATCGCTGGCCGGGCTCACCGACGCCGAGGTCGGCCAGGTCGTGATCGCCTACGAGCCGGTCTGGGCGATCGGCACGGGGGAGACCGCCACCGCGCAGGACGCTCAGGAGGTCTGTGCGGGCATCCGGGACCAGCTCGAGAAGAGCTACGGCGCGGAGATCGCCGATGGCGTACGCATCCTCTACGGCGGCTCGGTGAAGCCCAACAACGTGGCCGCGCTGATGCAGGAGGCCGACGTCGACGGGGCGCTGGTCGGCGGGGCGAGCCTCTCGGTCGAGGACTTCGCGGCCATCTCGCGCTACTACGACCTGCCGGTCCTCTAGGCCAGTGCTGTAGGTTTCGGGCTCTCCAGATAGGATTTCAGACGTGGAACTTCTCTTCACCATCATCCTGGTCATCGCGAGTGCGCTGATGATCCTGCTCGTGCTGCTTCACAAGGGCCGCGGTGGCGGACTCTCCGACATGTTCGGTGGCGGTGTCTCGAGCTCGCTGGGTGGATCCTCAGTCGTCGAGCGCAACCTCGACCGGCTCACCATCGGCATCGGTGTCATCTGGTTCGCCTGTGTGATCGCGCTCGGCCTGCTGATGGCCTACTGAAACATTCCCCTTCAGCGCACGCGCGATAGCGTCTAAACTCATCGACGCTGGACGGAGATTTTGCCGTCCGATTCCCCCAAAGTGGCCTCTCGGGGCTGCGAACTTTAAGTTGAGAGAGGACACCGCAGCACCATGGCAGGTGGAGGGAACGCGATTCGGGGCTCCCGAGTCGGTGCTGGGCCGATGGGTGAGGCGGAGCGCGGCGAGGCTGCGCCGCGGAAGGCCGTCACCTACTTCTGCACCAACGCACATCGCTCGGTCATCACCTTCGCCGTCGAGGCGACGCCACCGGACTCCTGGGACTGCCCCAAGTGTGGGCTCCCAGCCGGTCTGGACGAGGAGAACGCGCCCCCGGCGCCGAAGATCGAGCCTTACAAGACCCACCTCGCCTACGTGAAGGAGCGCCGCTCCGACGCCGAGGCCGAGGACATCTTGGAGGAGGCAATCGCTCTCCTCCGCTCCCGCCGCAAATCCGGCGAGATCATCTTCTGAACCCCCGCCGAGTCGGCGCATCTGCTCCAAGCAGAGGCGCCGACTCGGCGCATCTGTCCCGCCCGTGGAGCGCGAGTCGGCGCAACTGTCCCGTTCAGCTCGCCAGCCGTCCACCGCGCCGCCGGAGTGCCCGATGGTGCAGTTGCCGGATGCTTACGTCTGCGGTGCCGGTCCGCGTGAAGATATCGCTCTTCGTGAACGCCTCGACCAGCCAGCCTTCTCGGCACACCTCCAGACGCCGTTCCCGGTCACGTACCTGCTGGTCGGGGGAGGAGTGCCATTCCGCGCCGTCGTACTCGACGGCGGCGAGAAGGTCCTCGTTGGCCAGATCGAGACGGGCGACGAATTGTCCGGTCACCGTGGAGACCTCGACCTGCGGCGTCATGGGAAACCGCGCATGATGGCAGTGCAGACCCAGCACCGCTTCGGGTGGTGACTCGAACCGCCCGTCCGCCAGCGGGCCGATTCCGCGAAGCGTGGTGACCCATCGCTGACCGCGGAACTGCTCGATCCCTTCGATGAACTCCTCAGGCTCGTACGCGCCGAGCCGGTGCATCATCGAGACTCCGGCGATCGCCTCGTCAGGCCAGCGGACGCGACCGAGATCCCAGGCCGTACGCAGCGCGGTGGTGACCCTCAGGCCGCCGATCTCCTCGGTCTCGCTGTCCGCCACGTCGCGTTCCCCGCTGCTGGCGATGTGGTTGCGAAGGCGGCCGCGGCCGGACGGGCGGAAGAACGAGAGTGGTCGAAGGCTGATGTGTTCGCCGGGGGCGAGGATCATCTCGGCTCCGAGGAGCCAGCCGGCATGTCGGTCGACGACGATGCAGTCGGCGGGTGCGACCAGTCTCAAGCATGCAGCGCGGACGGCGAGGGAGTCGCCCGCCTCTGTGGCCAGATACACACCCTTGATGGGGCGACGCACAAGGCCCGTCTCGAGAAGCGTGCCGAGCCGCCTCCGCGAGATCCCGGCTTCGCGGGCCATCCTGAAGGTGAATGGCTCGGTCGTCGGGAGCGGGAAGCTGCTTCCGAGGCTTCCGTTGAACAGCATCTCGTCGATGTCCATGCCCAGAGTCTGGGAGCCGTCCCCGGATCCCGCCAGCGGTCGTCGGCTGCCTGTGGAAAAGTCTGTGGACAGTATGGGGCTGACGCGCCGGCTCGGGGCGCTCGAGCGGGGCTGACGCGCCGAGTCGGCGCCTCTGCGTGGGACAGATGCGCCGACTCGGCTAGGAGGGTCAGCAGGTGGCGCCGAAGATGGACTCGGCGTACTCCGGGTGGTCGATGAAGGGGTTTCGGTTGCGCTGGTAGGTCGAGTAGATGGTGTTGTTGCGGGTGCGTTCGGCCGCGGTGACGGGGTCGGCGGTGTGCCAGTTGAGCAGTACGCAGACCTTGCCGAGGTAGTTGGTCGAGCCGTTGGTGGAGTTGTTGACCTCCAGGTCGGCGAAGCCGTCGTCGCCGTTGTAGCGCACGGCCATGTAGAGGATGCCGCGGGCGAGGTCGCCCTTGACGCTGTCGCGTGGCTCGAAGGAGTCGGAGTCGGTCCAGCAGTCGCCGCACTCCGAGACCGCCGACCCGCCCAGGTCGAAGTCCTTGCTGCCGCGGGTGGAGTTGACGGTGACGTCCTCCGGACGCAGGTGGTGTACGTCGGTGCCGGGGCCGTTGCTGGTGCCGAAGTCCCCGTGGCTCTGCGGCCAGGTGTGCTCGCGGTTCCAGTTGTTGGCGTCTCCGCCGTTGTTGGTCTTCGGTGTGGAGACCCCGGAGTAGAACTCGATGACGTTCGCGGAGTTGTTCGGGTCCTGGTCGAGGACCTTCAGTGCTTCCCAGACCGCGCTGTAGGACAGCGTGGTGTGGCCGTCGATGATGTTGTGCAGCGCCGACTTCAGCGACGATCCGGACAGGCCGGCGGCCGAGTCGTAGTAGCCCGCCGGGATGTTCGGGTCCGCGGTCGGGGTGGCCGTCGGGGTCGGGGTCGGAGTCGGCGTGGAGCCCGCGAACGCGAAGGCGGTCGCGTTCTTGTGGCCGGGATGGGAGAAGTACGCCGTCAGGGTGCCGGTCACGTCGATCTGACGCCCCTTGAGGCCCGGGTTGGACCGGAGGCCCCATGCGCTGCGGAACGCGTCGGGGATCTGCACGTAGAGCATCTTGGACGTGCTGGTCTCCGACGCCGAGTCAGCGATCGCGAGAGCGTAGTCGCTGGGGTAGTTGCTGGTCACGACCGTGCTGGTCGCTGTGGGCTGGCCGACGACGTAGCCGCGTACGGTGGCCGTCGAGCCGTTCTGGGTGGCGATCGCCGTGGTGACGTTGATCGTGGCCGCCTGGGCCGGGGCGGTCGTGATCACGACCGCCATGAAGCTCGCCAGGGCGAGGGCAACGAGGCTGGCCAGGGTCAGGCCGAGCCGCCGAGAGGCGCTGAGGGACATGCTCGGATGGTGGCAGTCGGCAGGTGCCCGCGGAACCCGCTGCGGGAAAGATTTACCTGCAGTTAGCAACCTGGGTAACGGAGTTCCCGAGACATTTGCGCCGACTCGGCGCTCCTGGGTGGGACAGTCGCGCCGAGTCGGGAGGGGGTCAGAGCTTGGACGCGGCCGCTCGGTCCAGGAACCAGGTCGTCTCGGTGGTGCCGGTGACGCCGGTGGCGGGGATCTCGGTGATCGGAGCGCCGGCGTGTGCCTTGGCCACGGCTTCGGCCTTGCCCTCGCCGCTGACCAGGAACCAGACGGTCGTGGACCGGCGCAGCGCCTCGAAGGTGAAGGTGATCCGCTCGGGCGGCGGCTTGGGGGAGCCGGTGACTCCGACCGCGATCGCGTCCTTCGCCTCGAGCTGCGGGAAGCCGGGGAAGAGGGAGGCGATGTGGCCGTCGGGGCCGACGCCGAGCATCAGGATGTCGAAGCCGCCGGAGCCGTGGCTGCGTACGTCCTCGGAGAACCGTGCCGCGGCCTCGTCGACGCTGAGGCCGGAGTCGGTGGCGGGCATCTCGTGGATGCGGTGGTCCGGGACGCCGACCTCGGTCAGGAAGGCGGCGCGGGCCTGACCGGCGTTGCGGTCGGGGGAGTCGGCAGCGACATAGCGCTCGTCGCCGAAGAAGAACTCGACCGCGCCCCAGTCGACACCCGACTCGGGTGCGAGGCGGGCGATCTCGCGGTGGATCGCCTCGGCGATCGTGCCACCGGTGAGGCCGATGGTGGGGACGTCGCCGGCCGCCTGCAGGTCGGCGAGGCGGCTGAGGAACTCTCCGGCGACCGCCGAGGCCAGGGCCTCAGCGCTGTCGTGGACCTCGATGAGTGACTCGGGATGACCGTCGCTGGTCACGTGCGCTTCTCTCTGTAGTAGGCGATGAGGGATTGGGTGGAGGTGTCCTGCTGCTTGGCGGTGTCCGCGTCACCGGAGACCGCCGGGCTGATCTGGACGGCGAGCTGCTTGCCGAGCTCGACGCCCCACTGGTCGAAGGAGTCGATGCCCCACACCACGCCCTGGGTGAAGGTGATGTGCTCGTAGAGGGCGATCAGCTGGCCCAGTACGCCGGGGGTCAGCGCGGGCGCCATGATCGAGGTGGTCGGCCGGTTGCCGGAGAAGACCCGCGCGTTGACGATGTTCTCCGCGGTGCCCTCGGCGCGCACCTGCTCGGCGGTCTTGCCGAAGGCGAGCGCCTGGGTCTGGGCGAAGAAGTTGGCCAGGAACAGCTCGTGCACGTCGATGTCCCCGTCCGCGAGCGGATAGGCCGGGTTGGCGAACGCGATGAAGTCGGCCGGGATCACCCGGGTGCCCTGGTGGATCAGCTGGTAGAACGCGTGCTGTCCGTTGGTGCCGGGCTCTCCCCAGAACACCTCGCCGGTGTCGGTGGTGACGGCGGTGCCGTCCCAGCGCACCGACTTGCCGTTGGACTCCATCGTCAGCTGCTGAAGGTACGCAGGGAACCGGTGCAGCAGCTGGGAGTATGGCAGCACGGCGTGGGTCTGAGCGTCGAGGAAGTTGACGTACCAGACGTTCAGGAGACCCATCAGCGCCGGCACGTTCTGCGCGAGCGGGGTCTTCGCGAAGTGCTCGTCGATCGCGTGGAACCCGCCGAGGAACTCGGCGAACCCCTCCGGCCCGATGGCGATCGCCAGGGACGTGCCGATCGCGGAGTCGACCGAGTAGCGGCCGCCGACCCAGTCCCAGAAGCCGAAGGCGTTCTCCGGGTCGATCCCGAAGGCCGCGACCTTGTCCAGGGCCGTGGAGACGGCCACGAAGTGCTTCGCGACGGCCTCGGCGGCGTCCACATCGTCACCGAGCGCGTCGAGCAGCCAGGTGCGCGCGAGGCGGGCGTTGGTCAGCGTCTCCAGCGTCGAGAAGGTCTTGGAGGAGACGACGAACAGCGTGGTCGCGGGGTCGAGCCCCTTCAGCTTCTGGCCGGCGTCGGTGGGATCGATGTTGGAGATGAACCGGCACTCGATCTCGGGGTGACGGAACGGCTCGAGCGCTTCGTACGCCATCACCGGGCCTAGGTCGGAGCCGCCGATGCCGATGTTGACCACGGTGCGGATCCGCTCACCGGTGACGCCCTTCCACTCACCGGAGCGGACCCGGTCGGCGAAGGCGTACATCTTCGCCAGGGTCTCGTAGACGGCGGGCACCACGTCGGTGCCGTCGACCTCGAGCGAGGCGTCGGCGGGAAGGCGCAGGGCGGTGTGGAGCACTGCGCGGTCCTCGGTGACGTTGATGTGCTCGCCGGCGAGCATCGCGTCGCGCCGCGCCTCCAGGCCGACCTGCTCGGCGAGCGCCAGCAGATCGGCCAGGAGGTCGTCGGTGATGAGATCCTTGGAGAGGTCGACGTGGAGATCGGCGGCCTCGAAGGTGAAGCGTGAGGCCCGGCCGGGATCATCGGCGAACCACGAGCGCAGGTCCGGCTCGAAGCCGGCCCGCCGCTCGGTGAGTGCCTTCCAAGCGTCCGTCGTCGTCGCGTCGACCGGGCCTTCGCTCACTGCTTGGCCGCCTCGATCTGGGCGACGACGGTGTCGACGAGCTCGGTCCAGGAGACCTTGAACTTGTCCACGCCCTCGGTCTCCAGCACCAGGAAGACGTCATCGAGGTCGACTCCGACCGAGCGGAGCGACTCGAAGACGGTGGCCGCCTCGGCACCCTTGCCGGTGACGACGTCGCCCTTGACCTCGCCGTGGTCGGCGAAGGCCTCCATGGTCTTCTCCGGCATGGTGTTGACCGTGTCGGCGACGACCAGGTCGGTGACGTAGAGGGTGTCGGGGTAGGCCGGGTTCTTGACCCCGGTCGAGGCCCACAGGGGGCGCTGGGCGTTGGCGCCCTCAGCGGCCAGCGCGGTCCAGCGCTCGCCGGCGTGGACCTCCTCGAAGGCGGCGTAGGCGGCGATCGCGTTGGCCACCGCGGCCTTGCCGAGCAGAGCGCTGGCCTCGGGGGTGCCGATCGCCTCGAGCCGCTTGTCGATCTCGGTGTCGACGCGGGAGACGAAGAACGACGCCACGCTGCGGATCGTGGACAGGTCCTTGCCGGCCGCCTTGGCCTGCTCCAGACCGGTCAGGTAGGCGTCCATCACGGCCCGGTAGCGCTCGACCGAGAAGATCAGGGTCACGTTGACCGAGATGCCCTCGGCGATCGCGGCGGTGATCGCCGGGAGCCCCTCCAGGGTCGCCGGGATCTTGATCAGCGCGTTGGGGCGGTCGACCGCGGCCCACAGCGCCTTCGCGGAGGCGATGGTCGCCTCGGTGTCGTTGGCCAGGGTGGGCTCGACCTCGATCGAGACCCGGCCGTCGTCCTTGGTGGACTCGGCCACCGGCGCGAGGATGTCGCAGGCGTTGCGTACGTCCTCGGTGGTGAGGCCGAAGATGACCTCGTCGACGTTCTTGCCGTCGGCCACCAGCGAGCGCAGCTGCTCGTCGTAGCGCTCACCGTTGGCGATCGCAGCGGCGAAGATGGTCGGGTTGGTGGTCACCCCGACGACGGACTTCTCCTTGACGAGATCGGCGAGGTTGCCGGTCTCGATCCGCTCGCGGGAGAGGTCGTCGAGCCAGATGGATACGCCGGCCTCGGCCAGCGCCTTGAGACGGTCAGACATGTTTCATGCTCCCTTGTTGATGGCGGCGAGGCTCTCCTTGGCGGCCGTGACGACCGCCTCGGGGGTGAAGCCGTACTCCTTGAACAGCAGCGCACCGGACGCCGAGGCGCCGAAGTGCTCGAGCGAGACGATCCGGCCGGCGTCGCCGACGTACTCCCGCCAGCCCTGCTTCACACCGGCCTCGACGCTGACGCGCGCCTTGACGTTGGGCGGGATCACCGAGTCGCGGTAGTCCTGCTCCTGGGCCTCGAACCACTCCAGGCAGGGCAGCGAGACGACGCGGGCGCCGATGCCCTCCTTCGCCAGCTCCTCGCGGGCGGCGACGGCGTACTGCACCTCGGAGCCGGTGCCGAGCAGGACGACGTCGACGGTGCCGGTGGGGGAGTCGAGGAGTACGTAGCCACCCTTGGCTACACCCTCGGTGGTCGCGTAGCCGTCCTTTCCGCGGGGGAAGGTCGGCAGCGCCTGACGGGTCAGGATGAGCGCCGAGGGGCGGTCGTGGTGCTTGAGCACCTCGAGCCAGGCGGCGGCGGTCTCGTTGGCGTCGGCGGGACGGACCACGTCGAGACCCGGGATCGCCCGGACCGCGGCGAGGTGCTCGACCGGCTGGTGGGTCGGGCCGTCCTCGCCCAGACCGACGGAGTCGTGGGTCCAGACGTGGATCACCGGCAGCTTGGACAGCGCCCCGACTCGTACGGCACCGCGCATGTAGTCGGAGAACTGGAAGAACGTGCCGCCGAAGGCCTTGGTGGGCGAGTGGGCCACGATGCCGTTGAGGATCGCGCCCATGGCGTGCTCGCGGATGCCGAAGTGGAGCACGCGGCCGGCGTAGGGGTCGCCCTTCCACTCGTGAGTGGAACGGTCCTCGGGGACGAAGCTGGGCGCACCGGCGATGGTGGTGTTGTTGGAGCCGGCGAGGTCGGCCGAGCCGCCCCACAGCTCGGGCAGCACCGGCGCCAGCGCGTTGATCACCTTGCCGGAGGCGGCACGGGTGGCGATGCCCTTGGCGTCGGCCTCGAAGAACGGCAGCGCGTCGGCGACGTCGGCGGGAAGCTCCCCTGCCTGCATCCGCTCGAGCAGCTTGGCGCCCTCCGGGTTGGCCTCGGCCCAGGCGGCCTCCTCGGCGCGCCAGGCCTGCTCGGCCTTCTCGCCGCGCTCGATGAGCTTGCGGGTGTGGGCGAGCACCTCGGGGTCGACGTCGAAGGACTTCGCCGGGTCGAAGCCCAGGATCTCCTTGGTCGCGGCGACCTCCTCGGCGCCGAGCGCCGAACCGTGGGCCGCCTCGGTGTTCTGCGCGTTCGGGGCGGGCCAGGCGATGATGGTCCGCAGCACGATCAGCGACGGCTGGTCGGTGACCTCGCCGGCGGCGTTGATCGCGTCGAACAGCGCCGGGACGTCCTCGGCGTAGCCGGTGCCGTCGTGGGTCCAGTCGACCTCCTGGACGTGCCAGCCGTAGGCCCGGTAGCGAGCCGCGACGTCCTCGGTGAACGCGACGTTGGTGTCACCCTCGATCGAGATCCGGTTGGCGTCGTAGATCATCGTGAGGTTGCCGAGCTTCTGGGTGCCGGCGATCGAGCTCGCCTCGCTGCTGACGCCCTCCTGCAGGTCGCCGTCGCCGGCCAGGACGTACGTCTTGTGGTCGAACGGGCTCGGCTGGTCGACCGGGGTGTCCGGGTCGAGCAGGCCGCGCAGCCGGCGCTGGGCCATCGCGATGCCGACGGCGTTGGCGACGCCCTGGCCGAGCGG
This sequence comes from Nocardioides sp. NPDC087217, assembly GCF_044744805.1. NCBI lineage: Bacteria > Bacillati > Actinomycetota > Actinomycetes > Propionibacteriales > Nocardioidaceae > Nocardioides > Nocardioides sp. NPDC087217. The sequence goes on along the minus strand of NZ_JBIUZB010000002.1, from coordinate 1,313,005 downwards.
GCCGGTGGTCACCTCCACGCCGCGGGTGTGGCCGCGCTCCGGGTGGCCCGGGGTCAGCGAGCCCCAGGTGCGCAGGCTCTCCAGGTCGCCGAGCTCGAGACCGAAGCCGCCGAGGTAGAGCTGGATGTAGAGGGTGACGCTCGAGTGGCCGACGGAGAGCACGAACCGGTCGCGACCGAGCCAGTCGGTGTCGGCCGGGTTGTGCTTCATCACCTTCTGGAAGAGCAGATAGGCAGCAGGGGCCAGGCTCATCGCGGTGCCAGGGTGGCCGTTGCCGACCTTCTGCACGGAGTCCATGGCGAGAACGCGGACGGTGTCCACGGCCTTGCTGTCCAGATCGGTCCACTCGAGTACAGGTTTGGTGCTCACGAGGTGCCTTTTCAAATCGGAGAGTCCACTTGGGAAGTTCTTGGGCTGGCCGTGGGGGGCTGCCGAATCCGAGCCTACTCACGCCCCGGGTTAGACTGCGAGCCGCATGCTGTGAACTGCCTGTATGAGCCGCATGTGAAGCCTCAACCCGATCGAGAAGGATCTTCTCAGTGACGCACGTCGAACAGCCGGTCCCCGACCTCGACCAGCGTAGCGACCGCGCGTCAATGCGCGATGTCATCTCGGCGTACGTCTCCCTGACGAAGCCCCGCGTGATCGAGCTGCTGCTGCTCACGACCGTGCCGGTGATGTTCTTCGCCGCCCAGGGTGTGCCGGGCGTCGGCCTGGTCGCGGCCACGGTCGTCGGCGGGATCTTCTCGGCCGGCTCGGCCTCGGTCTTCAACTGCGTCTACGACCGCGACATCGACGAGCAGATGAGGCGTACGCGACGCCGGGCTCTGCCGCGGCACGTGGTCACCCCGCGGGCGGCGCTGATCTTCGGGTCGGTCCTCGCGGTGCTGTCGGTGGTCGTGCTCGGCCTCTTCGTCAACTGGCTCTCCGCCGGGCTGTCGGTGGCCGCCAACGCGTTCTACGTCTTCGTCTACACGATGCTGCTCAAGCGGCGCACCACGCAGAACATCGTCTGGGGCGGCATCGCGGGCTGCTTCCCGACCCTGATCGGCTGGACCGCGGTCACCAACTCGGTGAACTGGGAGCCGCTGATCCTGTTCATGGTCGTCTTCTTCTGGACCCCGCCGCACACCTGGGCCCTGGCGCTGCGCTACCGCGAGGACTACGCCCAGGTCGACGTGCCGATGCTGCCGGTGGTCAAGTCCGCCCGCTACGTGGGCGCTCAGATCGTGGCGTACTCCTGGGTCATGGTCGCCACCTCGCTGCTGCTGTGGCCCCTCGCCTCCACCGGCTGGCTCTACCCGGTCGCAGCGATCGGCCTCGGCGCCGTCTTCCTCGTCCAGGCCCACCAGCTGCACGCGCGAGCCAAGGGCACCGAGGACCTCACCAAGATCCGCCCGATGCAGCTCTTCCACTCGAGCAACCTCTACCTGAGCCTGCTCTTCGTCGCCCTCGCGGTCGACCCGCTCCTGCGCTGAGACCTCCGCCCGCAGGGCTGAACGACCCGCTGCGTGGCTCGATAGGGTTCCGGCGTGGAGATCCGGTCGATGCAGCCCGAGGACGTCCCGTTGGCGGAGCGCGGAGGCGTTCTACGAGCTCGACGTACGGATCCCGCGGCCGCACGAGACCGAGCCGGAGAAGCGGTCCCCCGAGCAGGCGGAGAAGTGGAACCGGCGTACGCAGCGGTTCCTGGACACCGACCCGGCGGGGTGTGTCGTCGCGGTCGACGAGCACGGACTCGCCGGTTTCGCGACCTCGATCCGCCGCGACGATGCGGTGTGGGCGCTGGCGACCTATGCCGTACGTCCCGGGCTGCAGGGGCAAGGGGTCGGTAAGCGCATCCTCTCCCTGGCCGCCCGGCACGGTGCGGGCTGCCCGCGGTGGATGCTGTCCGCGAGCGATGATCCGAAGGCGGTCCGGCGCTACCGGCTGGCAGGCTTCGACCTGCACCCGCAGATGGTCCTGTGGGGCCAGGTCGACCGTTCAGCCCTGCCGGCCGTCGGCGGACTGCGGCAGGGTTCGCTGGACGACGTCGGGCTCCTCGACCGCATCGACCGGATCGCCCGCGGCGCGGGCCACGGTCCCGATCACGAGGCACTCGCGTCGATGGGCACGTTGGTCGTCGACACCGCGGGTCGTGGGTATGCCTATGGCGGCACCAGCGGCCCCGCGCTGCTCGCCGCCCTCGACGAGGAGACCGCAGTCCGGCTGCTGTGGGAGTGCCTGGCGCGCACCACGGACAAGCGGGCCGTCGTCGGCCATGTCACCGCCGCCAACCAGTGGGCGACGGACGTCGGGCTCGCCTGTCGCCTGAGCCTCGGCACCGACGGCTACCTGGGGGTTCGCGGGATGGCTCCGCCCACGACGTACATCCACAACGGCGCGCTGCTCTGACGGGAGCCGACCACGTCGGGGCTAGGCGTGGGCGCGGACCGAGCAGACGACGCGGGCGAGGCCGGCGGAGATGAGGGCGGCGCCGAGCATGTGGAAGCCGACCAGGAGGACGGGAAGGTCGGTGAGGTACTGCACCCAGCCGATCAGGCCCTGGGCGAGCTCGATGACCAGCAGGACGAGCGTGACCTGACGGACGTACGCGTGCTTGCGGCCCAGCCACAGCGTGACCAGGGTCGCAGCGATGAGCGCGTAGACGGCGTAGGCGTGGATGTGGGACATCAGCGCCGGGTCGAGGCCGGTCCGGCGGGACTCGAGGTCGCCGGAGTGCGGGCCGGAGCCGGTCACGACCGTGCCGAGCCAGAGGGAGAGCCAGCCGACGACGAAGGTGACCACGGCGGCGATGCGTACGTTGCGCGGCGCGGCCTCACGCTCCGGCGAGCGGAGGTCGTCGAGCAGCCACACGCACAGGCCGACCATTGCCATCGAGGCGAGCAGGTGGAGCGCGACGACGTACGGGTTGAGCTCGGAGAGGACGGTGATGCCGCCGATGACACCCTGCAGCGGGACACCGAGGGCGATGACGATCGCCAGGGTGCGGATGGTGCCCCGGCGGTTCCAGACGGCGATGACGACGGTGATGGCGATCGCGGCCAGGACGTAGGTCAGCAGCCGATTGCCGAACTCGATGACGCCGTTGATCCCGAGCGCCTCGTGAGCCACGTAGGACTCCTCGGTGCACTTGGGCCAGGTGGGGCAGCCGAGGCCGGAGCCGGTCAGCCGGACCACCGCACCGGTCACCACGATCCCGATGTTGGCGACGAGGTTGGCGATGGCCAGCCCGAACGCATGCGCGCGGAGCCAGCCGAGGACCTTGTCCTTGGCCGAGCGGCCCGGGTCGGTGGAAGGTTCGGTGGTGGTCATTCCCACTTGAAGGTCCTAGCTGTGAGGGTCGAGCCGAGGAGGGCCCAGACGAGGAGCACCCCGAGGTCCCGCCAGGCCGGGACGCCGTCGAGGAAGGCGGTGCGTACCGCCTCTCCGAGCGCGCCCGAGGGGAGCCAGCGGGCGACATCGCCGTAGGCGCCGTAGGCCGTCAGCGGCAGCACCACGGCACCGCCGGCCAGGAGGAGCAGATAGATGAGGTTGGCGGCGGCCAGGGTCGCCTCGGCGCGCAACACCCCGGCGACGAAGAGCCCGAGCGAGGCGAAGGCCAGCGTGCCCATCGCGATGGCGAGGAAGAAGGCGAGAACGGTGCCGAACCCCGCGGCGGGAGTCCAGCCGAGGATCTGGCCGACGCCGCCGATGACGAAGAGCTGCACGAGCTGTACGCAGCCGAGCGCGAGCACCTTGCCGGCGAGCAGGCCGATCCGGGGGAGCGGTGAGGCGCCGAGGCGCTTGATCACGCCGTAGCGCCGCTCGAACCCGGTCGCGATCGCGAGGCTGGTGAAGCTCGTCGACATGATGGCCAGCGCAAGGACGCCGGGGGTCAGGAGGTCGACCAGCGGGCGGTCGGTGCCGAGGTCGAGGTCGATGGCGTTGCCGGCGGTGACGCCGCCGACGAGCACCATCACCGGGATCACGACGGCCAGCAGGAGCTGCTCTCCGTTGCGGAGCATCAGCTTGGCTTCCATCAGCGCCTGGGCGACCACCTGCTGGGTGATCGGCGCACCGCCGGGCTTGGGGGTGAAGGTCCCCGTGGCGACCTCAGACATGCTCGATCCCCTCGGTGAGGTGAAGGCCGCCGGTGAGATCGAGGAAGACGTCCTCGAGGCTCCTGCGGCCAAGGGTCAGCGACTCCGGGAGGACGTCGTTCTCCTCGCACCAGCGGCTCACCTTGGAGAGCGTGGTCGGGTCGGCCTTGCCGGTGACCCGCATCGAGCGCTCGTCGAGCAGGGTGACCTCGGTGTCCTCACCGAGTGCCTTGCGCAGCGACTCGCGGGCACCGGGCGGGAACGGCTTGGTCACGACCAGTCTCACGGTGGCGGTCGCACCACCCCTGGTGAGCTCCAGCGGAGTGCCCGAGGCGATCATCCGGCCACGGTCGATGATGTGCACCTGGTCGGCCAGCTCCTCGGCCTCCTCCAGGTAGTGCGTCGTCAGCACGACGGTGACGCCGTCCTGCCTGAGCTCGCGCAGCAGCTCCCAGGTCGTACGCCGCCCCTGCGGGTCCATCCCCGCCGTGGGCTCGTCCACGAACACCAGCTCCGGACGGCCCACCAGCGCCATCGCCAGCCCGAGCCGCTGCTGCTGCCCGCCGGAGAGTCGCCGGTAGGGGGTGCGGCCGCACTCGCCCAGGCCGAGCCGCTCGGCCAGGTAGTCGACGTCGAGCGGATGCGCGTGCAGCCGGGCGATGTGCTTGAGCATCTCCATGGCGCGTACGCCGCTCCAGGCGCCCTGCCCCTGCAGCATCACCCCGATCCGGGGGAGCAGCTGCTTGCGGTCGGCGATGGGATCGAGCCCGAGGACGCGAACCGTCCCCTGCTGGGGCTTCCGGTAGCCCTCGCAGGTCTCCAGGGTCGTCGTCTTGCCGGCACCGTTGGGCCCGAGCACGGCCGTGATCGAGCCCTCCGCGACGCTCAGCGTGAGTCCGTCGACGGCCGTCTTGTCGCCATAGGTCATGCGCAGGTCGCGTACCTCGACAGCAGGCCTGGCGACGGAAGAGTCCACGGCGGCAGTCTAAGAAGGCGTACGCCACCGGCCCAATCGCCTAGGTGCGATCCTATGGATTCTTAGGTGTCTGTCAGGACGTTGGCCGCCCAACTCCCACCGAAGGACGGCCAACGCGGGGATGAGACGCGATGCCCCCAGTCCTATGACGCGGTGTCTCAGACACAATTTCTGCTCAGGAGATCAACAAGCAAGGCGGTCAGGAATCGAGAAGCCCGCAAGGCCCCGGGATTCCTAAGGTCGAGACATGTTCACACTTCAGACCATCACCCTCGACGCTGCAGACCCCACGGACGCCCGGGCGTTCTACGAGAAGGCCTTCGGGCTCACCGACCAGATCTCCGTACGCCAGGGCCCGGGCACCGGCACCGGCCGGCCGTTCACCATCTCGTTGGTCGTCGGCCAGCCTTCGACGGTCGACAGCCTCGTCGACTCCGCGCTCGCGGCCGGCGCCACCTCCCTCAAGCCGGTCGAGAAGTCGTTCTGGGGCTACGGCGGCATCGTCCAGGCTCCCGACGGCTCGATCTGGAAGATCGCCACCTCGGCGAAGAAGGACAACGGCCCCGCCACCCGCGAGATCGACGACATCGTCCTGCTCCTCGGCGTCGCCGACGTCAAGGCGACCAAGCGGTTCTACGCCGAGCACGGACTGGGCGTGAAGCGGAGCTTCGGGGGCAAGTACGCCGAGTTCGAGGCCGCTCCCGGTGCCGTCCAGCTCGCGATCTATCCCCGGCGTGCTCTGGAGAAGGAGACCGGTGTCGCGGTCGACCCGGACGCTGCGTACGGAATCGTCCTGGGTGGCGGCAGCGAGGCCTTCACCGACCCGGACGGGTTCACCTGGCAGGCTGGTGACCATGGCACGCACGATCGCGACGAACACGACCGTTGATCTCGAGGGGCTCCTGGAGTTCGTACGTCCCCGCCACCAGATGATCCTGGTGACCAGCCGAGCCGACGGGTCCCCGCAGCTCTCGCCGGTCACCGGTGGCGTCGACGACGACGGGCGGATCGTGATCGCGACCTACCCCGAACGCGCCAAGACCCGCAACGCCCGCCGCCGCCCGCAGGTGAGCGTGATGGTCCTCTCCGAGGAGTGGAACGGCGCCTGGGTCCAGGTCGACGGCGACGCCGAGGTGCTCGACGCGACCGCGGGCGAGGAGGCCCTGGACGCCTTCGTCACCTACTTCCGCAACATCTCCGGCGAGCACTCGGACTGGGACGAGTACCGCCAGGCGATGGTCGACCAGGGCAAGTCCCTCCTCCGGATCACCCCGAAGCGCTGGGGCCCGGTCGCCACCGGCGGCTTCCCCGCCCGCCTTGCGTAAACCAGTGGCACCAGACGTACGCCGCTGACTACCGTTTCCAGCACACAGGAACACCACGAGGAGATGAGCATGCGCAGGTCGGTCGAGATCCGCTCCGCCGCCGGGAACCCCGGTCTGGCGAGCGAAGCCCGCCTGCGCTCCGACCTCCGCTCGGACCGCATCGGCCAGGAGCCGACGACGCGCTGAGCATCAGCGCCGACAAAGGGCCGCTCCCGCCGCAAGAACCCGGCCGGAGCGGCCCTTTCGCATGCCCCGGCCCTGTCGAAGGAGAGAAAGAGATGACGAACGAGTTCCCGATCGCCCTGGCCGGTGCCAAGGCCGAGACCCTGATGTGGGCGCGCCCGCACGAGATCGAGCACGCCGCCCAGGACCAGCTGCGCAACATCTCCAAGCTGCCCTGGGTGCACGGCGTACGTGTCATGCCGGACGTGCATCTCGGCAAGGGCGCCACGGTCGGCTCCGTGGTCGCCATGAAGGACGCCGTCTCGCCGAGCGCGGTCGGCGTCGACATCGGCTGCGGGATGATGGCGGTCAAGACCTCCGTCACGACCAGCGACCTGCCCGACGACCTCGGCCCGCTGCGCTCGGCGATCGAGGAGGCGGTCCCGGTCGGGTTCCAGGCGAACGACGGCCAGGCCGGCGTCGTCCGCAAGGACCTGACGCTGAAGGTCGCCTTCGACAAGCTCTTCGGCGGTTTCGAGGAGCTGCGGGCGCCGAAGCTCGGCGACCGGCACAAGCGGACGGTCGCGCAGTGCGGCTCGCTCGGCGGTGGAAATCACTTCATCGAGGTGACCGCCGACGACGACGGCGTGATCTGGCTGATGCTGCACTCCGGCAGCCGCAACATCGGCAAGGAGATCGCCGAGCGGCACATCTACGCGGCCAAGGGGCTCGAGCACAACCTCGGCCTGCCCGACCGCGACCTGGCGGTCTTCCTGGCCGGCACCGCGGAGATGGACGCCTACCTGCACGACCTCTACTGGGCCCAGGACTACGCCAAGCTCAACCGGCGGATCATGATGGCTACGGTCAAGAGCGTCTTCGCGCGCTTCTTCCCCGAGGTCGTGTGGGGCCGGGAGGTCAACGCCCACCACAACTACGTCGCCCGGGAGACGTACGACGGCGTGGACCTGGTCGTCACCCGGAAGGGCGCGATCTCGGCCAAGTCCGACGAGTACGGGCTGATCCCGGGATCGATGGGCACCGGTTCGTACGTCGTGCGCGGGCTCGGCAACGAGGCGTCCTACTGCTCCGCATCCCACGGCGCGGGACGGAAGATGTCGCGTACGAAGGCGAAGAAGACCTTCACCGTGGCCGACCTCGCCGCGCAGACCGAGGGAGTCGAGTGCCGCAAGGACGCCGGTGTCGTCGACGAGATCCCCGGTGCGTACAAGTCCCTGGAGAGCGTCATCGAGGCACAGACGGATCTGGTCTCCGTGGAGGCTCGGCTGCGCACGCTGCTCTGTGTGAAGGGCTGAGGCAGGAAACAGGAAGTGGCCAATTTGGGCCCGAAGGCGACCCTGCCGAGGGCCCAAAATGACCACTTCTCCGGTGGAGTTGCAGCGTGGCTGGTTTCTGGAAAGCCGACACCGCGATCGTGAGGGGTCTTAGCGTTGAGGCCCATGAAATCTCAGCAGAGGTTGCTGGCGACGTTCGTGTTGGCCGGCACCTTGCTCGTCGGTTGCGGCGAGACGGGCGGAGCGGGGTCAGCGCTGGTCGAGAAGTGGTCTCGAGCAGGCGGTCCGGAGAGCGAGTTCCTGTCCTCGGGCTCCTGGACGGCGACCGACGAGCTGTGGATCTACGCCAACATCGACTCCTCCCGGATCGAAGCCGTACGCCTTGCCGACGGCGAGGAAGCCTGGCACCTGCCTCTCGAGGAGAACGTGTGCGAGATCTCGCCGGTGAACCAGGCCGGGCTCGTCGCGGTGCGTGACCACCCACCGGGCTCTCATGGCTGCAACCGGGTCACGGTCGTGGACACCTCCGACGGCGACCCCCTGTGGTCGGAGAGTTTCGAGTCGATCGGTGGACGCTCCGAGGGCGGTGGCATGGTCGGGCTGACCGAGACGACCGTGTCGGTTACGACCGACTGCGCAGTCGAACGCTGGGAGGCGGCGTCCGGTGATCGCCTGGAGCCGCTGATGGCTCGCGACGGTGCCGCCGAGCTGGGCTCGTTCGGGTGCCGGGTCGCCACCACGGGCAACACCGCGCTGGTCCCAGAGAAGGACGGCCTCAGTGGCTTCGACGTCGATACCGGCAAGCGCCTGTGGACGGTCGCCGGCGACCGCCCACAGGTGGGCGCCGTCTACGCCACCGAACCGATCGTCGCCGACGTGTGGGTCGACGGGATGCAAGGCGTTCGCATGATCGACCCACCCACCGGTCAGCTGGGAAGGATCGTCGGCCGGTCCCTGGATGCTGGCGCTGCGACGCCGACGCTCGGGCTGGCCGACGTCGTGGGAGACCGGATCGCCGGCGCCTACGACGAGGAGCTGTCCGGGTCCGACGCCGCCGCGGACGGCGCCGTGCGAACGTGGGATCTGACCTCGGGCACGGAGGCTTGGAGTCGGGCGAGCGAAGCCGGCGACATCTTCCTGGGGGCTGACGAGAAGGGCGTCTACATCGGTCGTGACACCCGGTCCGAGGCCGGCTACAGCGTGCTCCGTCGCGACCTCGATGACGGCTCCGATGAAGTCGTCGGCTCCGTCGAGAACACACCCGCCGTGGTGACGAAGGTCGGTGACCTGCTGCTGGTGGGCGGCGTCGACGCGGCGCGCGAGGACAGCGAGACGACGGCCTACCAGCTGCCCTCGAGCTGAGGGGCCGTGGCGTCAACCATGCTCCGCCTCCCATGGGTCGGGGCGGAGGATGTCGCGCACGAAGGCGAAGGAGACCTTCACCGTCGCCGACCTGCCGCTCAGACCGAGGGTGTCGAGTGCCGCAAGGACGCCGCTGCGTGAACGCTGAGGCGGCGCTGCCAGATCCCGAGGCGGTGGCTCCACGGCATCCGTGGGTTCAGTCGGCGCGGCTCGGAGACGTGGACCAGGTCGAAGTCCGGGCCGAGGGCGCGGGTCATGTCCTCGGGGACGTACGTCCACGGCGGGCCCGCCTCCGTCCTCGGACGGTCGATCGGGAAGATGCCCGACGCGACCCGCCCGCCGGGGCGTACGACCGCGCGGGCCAGGTCGCCGACGCGGCCGCGCCAGTCGGGCGGCAGCGCGCAGAAGAAGGTGTGGTCCCACAGCAGGTCGACCGGCCCGCCGGTCGCGGCCAGGACGACGTCGGCATCGAGGGCGTCGCCGACCGCGTAGGTGAGATTCGGGTAGTGCTCTGCGGCGTAGGCGGCCGCCGTGGGGGAGAGGTCGACAACCGTCGTATGCCATCTGGCAGCCGCCAGTCCTGCCGCATCGTGCCCTCGGCCGGCGCCGGGCGCGAAGGCGGTGCCGGGCTCGCCGAGGAGTGTCGCGTTCTCCTCGATGTAGGCCAAGGGGGCGCCGAGGTCCCAGCCGGTCGTGCCGCGGATGTATGCGGTGTCCCAGTCGGTGGGGTCGTTGACGGTCATGGCCACAGTCTCTCCAGCCGGCGCGACGAATGGGAGAGCAGGGCGCATGACGAGTCCGCGTTCCCGGTTCCGTGTGCCGTCGCCGACCGGTACGCTTTCGAACATGAGATCGACTGGCGGCGCGTCCCGGTGCGACGTACCGTTGCCGTTCGACGTCGTTCCCGGTGCTCTGCCCACGCCCGCGCGGCGGGCACCTGCGCCCGCGCCGGAGGACGAGACTCTGGTCCACCGTCTTGTCGGCGCCCACCTCACCTCGCGCGGTCTCCCGCCCGGCTCCGACCTCGTGATCAACCCCCGCCGGCCCAAGCGTGGTGAGGTGGCGGTCGTACGCTCCGGCGGCCGCATCCGGGTCGGCATCTTCGACCTCGAACGCGGTCGCACGGTCCTGCGCTCCGACCGCGGCACCCGCTGGCTGCCGCCCGACGCCGTCTACGTCGGCGTCGCCGCCCTTGCCTCTCCGACCCTTGACGGGATGCCGACGGGCTGATCCGGGCGAGGTGTCCGTGAGGATGCGGTGGTGACGTACGACACGTCGTCACCGGCCAGCGAGCAAGTAAGGGTTGCCTTCGTTGAATCGCCTGGGGGAATAACGTCACAATGGTGTTGTGAAATTCGACGAGAGCACTCTGCAGCCCGCAGAGACCAGCGAGGAGAGCACCCGCCAGCGGGTCGCTCGGTCGCTGCTTGTCGACGGCCCGCAGACCGCTGCGACGCTGGCCAAGCGACTCGATCTCACCCCGGCCGCGGTCAGGCGCCACCTGGACGCGCTGGCCGAGGAGGAGGCGGTGGAGCAGCGTGAGCCGCGCACCGCGTCCACGCGTGGGCGGGGCCGCCCGGCCAAGCTCTTCGCGCTCACCGACCAGGGTAGGGACGGCTTCGAGAAGAAGTACGACGACCTGGCGGTCGAGGCGCTGCGGTTCCTCTCCGAGGTGGCCGGCGAAGAGGCCGTGCGGGAATTCGCGGAGCGCCGCGCGGCGTTCATCAAGCAGGGACTGGACCGGATCGCCGCCGGCGAGACGGATCTCAGCCCCGCGCAGGTGCTCGCGAATGTGTTCACGGCCAACGGCTACGCGGCCTCCGTCAGGGAGCTGCCGCTGATCAACGGCCATGACGCAGGTGAGCAGCTGTGCCAGCAGCACTGCCCGGTCGCCCACGTCGCCCAGGAGTTCCCCGAGCTCTGCGAGGCGGAGACAGAGGCGATCGCGAAGCTGCTCGGCACCCACGTACAACGCTTGGCCACCATCGCCCACGGCGACGGAGTCTGCACGACGCACATCCCTCCTGGATCCTCCGGTCCCGGCGAAGTTTCGAAGAAGAAGGAGCAGGTCACGACATGACCTCCATCGAGGAGCTCAACCCCGAGCTGAAGGGCATCGGCAAGTACGAGTTCGGCTGGTCCGACTCGGACGTCGCCGGTGCTGCGGCACAGCGCGGTCTCAACGACGCCATCGTCCGCGACATCTCCGGCAAGAAGTCTGAGCCGCAGTGGATGCTCGACCTGCGCCTGAAGGGCCTCAAGCTCTTCGGCCGCAAGCCGATGCCCACCTGGGGCTCCGACCTCTCGGACATCGACTTCGACAACATCAAGTACTTCGTGCGCTCGTCGGAGAAGCAGGCCACCTCGTGGGAGGACCTGCCCGAGGACATCAAGAACACCTACGACCGGCTCGGCATCCCCGAGGCGGAGAAGCAGCGCCTGGTCGCCGGTGTCGCCGCGCAGTACGAGTCGGAGGTCGTCTACCACTCGATCCGCGAGGACCTCGAGGCCCAGGGCGTGCTCTTCCTCGACACCGACACCGCGCTCAAGGAGCACCCGGAGATCTTCCAGGAGTACTTCGGCACGGTGATCCCGGTCGGCGACAACAAGTTCGCCGCGCTGAACACCGCCGTGTGGTCGGGTGGCTCCTTCATCTACGTGCCCAAGGGCGTCCACGTGGACATCCCGCTGCAGGCCTACTTCCGGATCAACACCGAGAACATGGGCCAGTTCGAGCGCACCCTGATCATCGCCGACGAGGGCTCCTACGTTCACTACGTCGAGGGCTGCACCGCACCGATCTACCAGTCGGACTCGCTGCACTCCGCGGTCGTCGAGATCATCGTGAAGAAGAACGCCCGCGTTCGCTACACGACCATCCAGAACTGGTCGAACAATGTCTACAACCTGGTCACCAAGCGCGCCACCTGCGAGGAGGGCGCGACCATGGAGTGGGTCGACGGCAACATCGGCTCCAAGGTGACCATGAAGTACCCGGCGGTCTACCTGATGGGTGAGCACGCCAAGGGCGAGACGCTCTCCATCGCCTTCGCAGGCGAGGGTCAGCACCAGGATGCGGGCGCCAAGATGGTGCACGCCGCTCCGAACACCTCCTCGTCGATCCTGTCGAAGAGCGTTGCGCGTGGCGGTGGCCGCACCTCCTACCGCGGCCTGATCCAGATCAACGAGGGCGCGCACGGCTCGAAGTCCAACGTGCTCTGCGACGCGCTCCTGGTCGACCAGATCTCGCGTTCGGACACCTACCCCTACGTCGACATCCGCGAGGACGACGTCTCGATGGGTCACGAGGCCTCGGTCTCGAAGGTCTCCGACGACCAGCTGTTCTACCTGATGTCCCGCGGCATGGCCGAGGACGAGGCGATGGCGATGATCGTGCGCGGCTTCGTCGAGCCGATCGCCAAGGAGCTCCCGATGGAGTACGCCCTCGAGCTCAACCGCCTGATCGAACTGCAGATGGAAGGAGCGGTCGGCTGATGACCGCAGCTGTGCAGGAGGCCCTGGAGCTCGACAAGGTCGAGTCCCACCTCCACCCGGAAGGCTCTTTCGACGTCGAGGCGCACGAGGTGCCGAAGGGTCGCGAGGAGATCTGGCGGTTCACCCCGCTCAAGCGCCTCAAGGGCATCCACGACAACGCCCCGTTCGCCGACGGTGCGACCAAGGTGGAGGTCGAGGCGGCCACGGGCGTGACCGTCGAGACCGTCGCGGCCGACGATGACGTACGCGGCAGCTCGGGCCTCGTCCCGACCGACCGTGTCTCGGCGCGGGCCTGGGCGGCCAGCACCGGCGCGACCGTCGTGCGGGTCCCGACCGACACCGTCGTCGAGGGCGCGACCGTGATCCGCCACCACGGCACCGGCTCGGAGACCGCCGGCGCCGGTCATGCGGTGATCGTGGCGGAGAAGTTCGCCAAGGCGACCGTCGTGCTGGTCTTCGAGGGCTCTGCCGTCGTCGCCGACAACATCGAGATCGTCGTCGAGGACGGTGCCGACCTCACCGTCGTCTCCGTCCAGGACTGGGCCGACGACGCCGTCCACCTCTCCACCCAGCACGCCAAGGTCGGCCGCGACGCCAACCTCAAGCACGTCTCGGTGAGCTTCGGTGGCGACGTGGTGCGCCACGACTTCTCGGCGGAGTACTCCGGCCCCGGCGGCTCCGTGGAGTCGCTCGGCCTCTACTTCGCCGACGCCGGTCAGCACATCGAGCACCGTCTCTTCGTCGACCACACCGCCCCGAAGACCAAGTCCCACGTGGTCTACAAGGGCGCGCTGCAGGGCGAGAAGGCCCACGCGGTCTGGATCGGCAACGTGCTGATCCGCAAGGAGGCCGAGGGCATCGAGACGTACGAGGAGAACCGCAACCTCATCCTCACCGACGGTGCCTGGGCCGACTCCGTGCCCAACCTGGAGATCGAGACCGGCGAGATCGAGGGCGCGGGTCACGCGTCGGCGATCGGCCGGTTCGACGACGAGCAGCTCTTCTACCTCCAGAGCCGCGGCATCTCCGAGACCGAGGCGAAGCGCCTGGTCGTGCACGGCTTCTTCAACGACCTGATCCGTCAGATCGGTGTCCCCGAGCTCGAGGAGAAGCTGACCAGCACGGTCGAGGCCGAGCTCGCCAAGAACATCAACACCCTTATCGAGAAGGACGCAACCGCATGAGCACGCTTGAGATCAAGGACCTCACGGTCTCGGTGAACACCGAGGACGGTGCCAAGGAGATCCTCAAGGGCGTGACCCTGACGATCAACTCCGGCGAGACCCACGCGATCATGGGCCCCAACGGCTCGGGCAAGTCGACGCTTGCCTACTCGATCGCCGGCCACCCGAAGTACACCATCACCGGCGGCACTGTCACCCTCGACGGTGAGGACGTCCTGGAGATGTCGGTCGACGAGCGCGCCAAGGCCGGGCTGTTCCTGGCGATGCAGTACCCCGTCGAGGTTCCCGGCGTGAGCGTGGCCAACTTCCTCCGCACCGCGAAGACGGCGCTGGACGGCGAGGCCCCCAAGCTGCGTACGTGGGTCAAGGACGTCAACGGTGCGATGAACAAGATGCACCTGGACCCGACCTTCTCGCAGCGCTCGGTCAACGAGGGCTTCTCCGGTGGCGAGAAGAAGCGCCACGAGATCGCCCAGCTCGACATCCTCGACCCGGCCTTCGCGCTGCTCGACGAGATCGACTCCGGCCTCGACATCGACGCGCTCAAGGTCGTTTCCGAGGGGATCAACGACTTCCGTGCCCGCGATGGCAAGTCGGTCCTGCTGATCACCCACTACACCCGCATCCTGCGCTACATCAAGCCTGACCACGTGCACGTCTTCGTGGCCGGCCGGATCGCGGAGTCGGGTGGCCCGGACCTGGCCGAGGAGCTGGAGGCCAACGGCTACGAGAAGTACGTCGCGGCAGGGGTCTGACATGAAGGGTCTGCTGCCCGACCTGGATCTGGTCCGCAAGGACTTCCCGATCCTGGAGCGCACCTTCGACGGCGGCGAGACCCCGCTGGTCTACCTCGACAGCGCCAACACCTCGCAGAAGCCGCAGATCGTGATCGACACCATGGTCGATCACCTGGAGCGGCACAACGCCAACATCGCTCGGGCGATGCACCACCTGGGTGCCGAGGCGACCGAGGCGTTCGAGGGGGCGCGCGACACCGTCGCGCGCTTCCTCGGCGCGCCCGAGCGCGACGAGGTGATCTTCACCAAGAACGCCTCCGAGGCGCTCAACCTGGTCGCCAACACCGTGCCGCTGGCCGCCGGCGACGTGGTCGTGACCACCGAGATGGAGCACCACTCCAACATCGTTCCGTGGCAGCTCGCCACACAGCGCGCGGGTGCGACGTTGAAGTGGTTCGGACTCACCGACTCCGGTGAGCTCGACCTGTCGAACATCGACGAGCTGATCACGCCGGCGACCAAGATCGTCGCGCTGACCTGGGTCTCCAACATGCTCGGCACGATCAACCCGATCGCCGAGATCGCCCGGAAGGCCCACGAGGTCGGTGCGCTGGTCGTCGTCGACGCTGCACAGGCCGCCCCGGTGCTGCCGATCGACCTGGCCTCGATGGCCGAGGAGGAGCGTCCCGACTTCCTCGCCTTCACCGGCCACAAGGTCGTCGGCCCGACCGGCATCGGCGTCCTGTGGGGCCGGCGTGCCGCGCTCGAGGCGCTGCCGCCGTTCCTCGGTGGTGGCGAGATGATCGCGACGGTGACGATGGAGAAGTCGACCTACGCGCCGATCCCGCACAAGTTCGAGGCCGGCACCCCGCCGATCGCCGAGGCAGTGGGTCTCGGTGCGGCGCTGGAATACCTCATGCACGTCGGGATGGAGAACGTCCACGCCCACGAGCAGGCGATCACGGCCTACGCGCTGGAGCGTCTCGCGACCGTCCCGGGTGTGACCGTGCTCGGCCCGGCCGACGCCGCCAAGCGCGGCGGCGCGATCGCCTTCGAGCTCGACGGCGTGCACCCGCACGACGTGGCCCAGGTGCTCGACTCCAAGGGCGTCGCCATCCGCGCCGGGCACCACTGCGCCAAGCCCGCCCACCAGCGGTTCGGCGTCCAGGCCTCCAACCGGATGTCGTCCTACCTCTACACCACGCCCGCCGAGATCGACGCGCTGGTCGAGGGGTTGGAATACGTACGCACGTTCTTCAAGTTGGACAAGTGATGACTGCCGCGAACCTCGAGAGCATGTACCAGGAGATCATCCTGGACCACTACAAGAACCCGCACGGGAAGGGTCTTCGCGACCCCTTCGAGGCGGAGGTTCACCACGTCAACCCGACCTGCGGTGACGAGATCACCCTGCGGCTCCACGTCGACGGCGGCAAGATCGAGGACATCTCCTACGACGCCCTCGGCTGCTCCATCTCGCAGGCCTCGGCCTCCGTGCTCAACGACCTGGTCGTGGGCAAGACGGTGGACGAGGCGATGGTGATCCACGAGGAGTTCCTGCGGCTGATGCAGGGCAAGGGCCAGGTGGAGCCCGACGAGGACATTCTGGAGGACGGCATCGCCTTCGCCGGCGTCGCCAAGTTCCCCGCCCGGATCAAGTGCGCGCTGCTGTCGTGGATGGCCTGGAAAGACGCCGCCGCGAAGACTGTCGCCGAGGAGAACTGATGACTGAGACCGACCACACTGAGCACGATCATGCGGGACACGACCACGCGGGTCATGACCACTCCGGCCATGATCACTCGGGTCATGACCACTCGGGCCACGGCCATGGGCACGGTCACGAGGCGCCTGAGTGGCAGGGGATGCGTACGTCCACGGTCGAGGGCGCGAGCCTGAAGATCGAGGACGTCGAGGAGGCGATGAAGGACGTCGTCGACCCCGAGCTCGGCATCAACGTCGTCGACCTGGGTCTGATCTACGGCCTGCACATCGAGGACCACTCCAACGTGGTCATCGACATGACGCTGACCTCGGCGGCCTGCCCGCTGACCGACGTCATCCAGGACCAGACCTCGCAGGCCTTGGAGGGCATGGTCAACGACGTGCACATCAACTGGGTCTGGATGCCGCCGTGGGGCCCGGACAAGATCACCCCCGACGGCCGCGAGATGCTGCGCGCGCTCGGGTTCAACGTCTGAGGGTTCGCCCGACGTGGGAGTCCTGAGGTCACTGGGTGACCTCAGGACTCCCACGTCATTTCAGGCGACGCGACGGGCGCGCGCGATCGCTTCCTGGCTGCGCTTGTAGGGCTTTCGTCCGGGAGTTCTGGGAGTGTCCCGAGGTTTGCCGCTCTCCAGGAGCACGCCGCCCCAGACTCCCCACTCCCGCCGGGCGGTGCCGAGCTCGAGGCAGGTCTGCCGCATCGGGCAGGCGGCGCAGACCTCCTGCGCCTCGGCGAGCTGGGTGAGGTCCTCGGGATGAAAGAGCTCCGGGTCCTCGCCCACGCAGGCCCACTCGTCGGTCCGGGGAGTCGGGTGCTTCAGCGTCAGCTCATAGGTCTTCGAGCTGTTGCCCTCTCCGAAGAGTGTGATGATCTCCATCTCGTTCACCTCCTGGTGATGCTGCTGGACATGAGAAAGGGCCGCCTCCGATTCGATCGGAGCGGCCCTGGTGGATGCGGTGAGCACCTACGTTCGTTGCGGCTCCGAGCGCGCAAACTCCACGTCCTGGACCGGTCGGCCCAGGTGCTTGCAGATCGTGGTCTCGCGCATGACATCAATGGTATTCACCCCGCCCCAGCCGGGACCACTGGTTTGTCGCGGGAAACGTGCCGGTGACGGCGGCTTAACCGGCTGCGTACGCGGCCTCGTTAGCGTCCGGGATCCATCGTCCCCGACGCTTAGGAGACCCGATGAAGGTCTTGAAGTCCCCAGCCGTCCTGATCCTCGCCGGTGCGGTCGCCGGCATCGTCTTCGGCCTGGTGGTGGGGGAGTGGGCGGCGAACCTCAAGTTCGTCGGCGACATCTTCATCAGGCTGATCCAGATGTCGATCGTCCCGCTGGTCGCCTCGTCGGTGATCGTCGCGACGGGCGCGATGACCGGGGCGGGCGCCGGCCGGCTGGCTGGGGCGACCTTCGGCTGGATGCTGGGGTTCGCGGTGGTCGCCGCCTTCGTCGGCTGGGGGCTGGCGGAGCTGATCGAGCCGGGAGCGGGGATGCGCTATGACGGCGAGCTCGACCCGACCCTGACCGACTCGGCCGCGGCGACCGCGGTCGGGTGGCAGCAGACGGTGACCGGCTTCGTCTCCACCAACGTGGTCGAGGCGATGGCCACCGGCGCGATGGTGCCGATCATCGTCTTCGCCCTGATCTTCGGTCTCGCGCTCAACCGCTACACCGCGATGAACGGCCCGACCGTCGTACTCACCTTCTTCGAGCAGATCCAGGCGATCGTTCTGCTGATGATCAGGTACGTCATGTTCCTGGCGCCGATCGGCGTCTTCTGCCTCCTCGCCGACCTCGCCGGCCGCGTCGGCTTCGGGGTGGTCACCACCGCGCTCGCGTACTTGGGCACGACCCTGGCCGGCGTGGTGATCATCTCCGCCCTCTACGTCATCGTGGTCGTCGCCGTCACCCGGCTCAACCCGCTGCGCCTGCCCGCGAAGCTCGCCGAGCAGACCGTCGTGGCCGTCACCACGACGTCGTCGGCGGTCACCTTCCCGACGGTGCTGAAGAACGCGGTCGAGAAGTTCGGGATCTCGAAGCGGGTCGCGGACTTCACGCTCTGCCTGGGGATGACGATGGGCTCGTGCGGCGCGGTGCTCAACTACACGATCGTGGTGCTCTTCCTCGCCCAGGCCTCCGGCGTCTCGCTCTCTCCGGGCGACATCGCGCTCGGGATGGCGCTCGCGGTGCTGCTCAACATCGGCACGATCACGGTGCCCGGCGGGTTCCCGGTCGTCGCCATCTTCCTGGCCACGTCCCTGGACCTACCCATCGAGGCCGCCGGGCTGCTCATCGCGGTGGACTGGTTCACCGGCATCCTGCGTACGTTCCTCAACGTGAACGGAGACACCATGGTCGCTCTGCTGGTGGCGCACGGCGCGGATGAGATCGACCGGGACGTGTACGCCGGGACGAAGCCGATGGTGGAGTCTGTCGCGGAGGCGGCGGCCTGACACGATGGAGTCATGGACGTAGCCGCCCGCACCGCAGCCAACCGCCGCCTGCTCGCCGACTTCTTCGACGGCCTCGACGAGACCCAGCTGGAGGCACAGGGCCTCTGCTCGGCCTGGACGGTGAGGGAGGTGCTGGGCCACAGCGCGATGCCGTTCTCGGTCGGGATCGGGCGGCTGCTGTGGCGCACGCTGCTGGCCACAGGCTCCATCGACCGGGCCTCGGCCGCGATCGCCGAGGAGCAGGCGCGGCGGCCGGTGGCCGAGCTGACCGGGCTGCTGAGGACGTACGCCACCAAGCGGGTGCCGGCGCCCGGCGTCGGTCCGATGGGACAGTTCACCGACCACTGCATCCACCTGCGTGACTGCGCCCGACCGCTCGGTTTCGACACCGACGTCCCGCTCGAGGACTGGCACGCGGTGCTCGACTGGCTGCCGACCAAGCAGGCCTCGCTGGGGGTGGTCCCGGCTGGCCGGCTCGACGGGCTCGCGCTGCGCGCGACCGACCAGGACTGGTTCTGGACGGCGCCGGACGGGGTGGAGGTCTCGGGGCCCAGCGAGGCCCTGGCGATGGCTCTCTCCGGACGTTCGGTCGCTCTGGCGGATCTCGATGGACCAGGGGTGGCGACGTTGCGGGAGCGGATCGGCTGACCCGGGTAGGCTCCCCGGACGTGGAGGCTCCTGGTCGGATCTGGTTCGGGTACGTCGCCGCGGTGGGCCTCGCGGTGATCGGGTTGTTCACCCTGGATCCGCTCGCGTTCGGCCTGGCCGTCGCCGTGCTGGTCGCGACGGTGCTGGGGGAGTGGTACCGCGGCCGTCAGGCCGCACTGTCCGCTGCGGCGGCGGACACCGACCTTGCGGACTTGGTCTCCCGATGGGTCCGCGGTTGGGCCTACGCCCGGGGCTTTCCCCGCCCTGCGGCGGTGCCCGGAGGCGTACGCGTGGAGGTGGGGGAGCCGGGACGCCGGGTCGAGTGGGTGGCGACCGACGACGCGGACACGCTCGCCATGCTCGTCGACACCGCCCGGGCCACGCCCGAGGCGTGGTTGTCGGTGGTGACCGAGTCGCCCGCGGGCGTACGCCCATGGTTCGTCGAGGCTGGACTGGTCGCCAGCGATGGCGAAGAGGCGCTGATGTCGATCCAGCTCGCCGACCACGCGTTCCGGCGGCTTCCGGAGGGCTATCGCGCCGAGGTGGATCGCGACGGCGGCGTCATCACCGTGACGGTCCGCGTGGGCGAGGATGTCGCGGCCCGTGGGCGGATCGCCGTCATCGGTGCCGACGCCGTCGCCGACCGGATCCAGACCGAGCCCGACCACCGGCGCCGCGGTCTCGGCGGTGCGGTGATGAGCCTGCTCGTCTCGGCCGCCCGCGAGGCCGGTGCCGTCCATGGCCTTCTGGTCGCCAGCGAGATGGGCGAGCCCCTTTACGCCGGCCTCGGCTGGCGCGCCCGGGCCAGTCTGGTGACCGCGCGATCAGCCACGCCGCGTACCTCCGTCGAGTCCCGGCACGGCTAGTGCCAACTGTGGTTGAGTGTCGCCTATGAGCGACGACGCCGTCATGGTTCCCGACAACCCTGAGCAAGAGGCAGAGGTTGCTGCGTTCTGGGAGGACGTGAAGCATCACGCCCACCTCAGCGCCGCGCCGGGCTACTTCGGTGCGTCCCCGCTGGAAGCGCTGCAGCCACCGGCGTGGGCGTTCGGCGGGACGCCGGAAGAGGCAGACGGGCTGCTCGAGCTCGTTCTCGAAGGGGTGAAGACGGCGACGGCCACGGCGCAGTGGGACTTCGAGAGCGGAGACGAACCGTTCCCGACCGTGGGTGGCATGAGCATCATCCTCGACGGCTCCGGTCATCCACGAGCCCTCATCGCCACCACTCAGGTCGACGTCGCCCCGTTCCGGGAGGTCCCTGCGGAGTTTGCGCGACTGGAGGGCGAGGGCGACCTGTCGCTCGAGTACTGGCGCGAGGTGCACGAACGCTTCTTCACCGAGTTCGCCGGTCCCGACAACGAGTTCAGCGAGGACATGCCGGTCGTGATGGAGCAGTTCGAGCTCGTCTGGCCGAAGCCGGACTGATCCGGAACCCGGATGATGGGCGGATGACACCGACCGAGCTGACCGAGCGGGTCCGAGAGATCTGCCTCGGGTTCCCGGAGAGCGCTGAGCGGGTCACCCACGGCGCGCCCGGGTTCTTCGTGAAGAAGCAGTTCGTGATGCTGTGGCCGCAGGGACATCACGGGCGCGGCGAGCCGCATCTGTGGGCGGCCGCCGCGGCGGGGGTGCAGGCCGAGGTCATCGGTGACGATCCCGAGCGCTTCTTCGTACCTCCCTATGTCGGTGGGCGTGGCTGGGTCGGCATGCGGCTCGACGGTGACGTCGACTGGGACGAGGTCGCCGAGATCTGCGAGGACGCCTATCGTCACATCGCGCCGCCTCGGCTGCTGCGTGGCCTGGACCGGTAGCGTACGGACATGCCCAACGTCGCCGTCCCGGTCGCTCGGATCCAGCGCTGGGTCGACAACTTCGCCGCGCGCCACGGCGAGACCCGGCTCGGGGTCGACTCCGGCGCGCTGACCGGTGCCGCGGCCGACGGATCCTCGTTCATCGCGGCGCTGCCGTTCGAGAAGACGTACGCCGGGCCGGCCGATCTCGAGGCGTTCATCGCCGCCTCGGCTCCGCCGCAGGACTGGGGCCTGCTGCTGGTGCGCAAGGGCGGCTTCGCGATCGCCCGGATGAGCGGCGGCGAGATCGCCGACCACAAGATCGGGCGGCGGCACGTCCAGGGGAAGACCAAGGCGGGCGGCTGGAGCCAGCAGCGCTTCGCCCGGCGCCGCGCCAACCAGGCCAGTGCCGCGTACGAGGCGGCGGCCGAGCACGCCGCCCGGATCCTCGACGGGCTGCGAGGCCCTCTCGTCACCGGCGGCGACCACGGCGGCGTCGACGACGTGCTCGAGGATCGGCGGCTGGCGTCGCTCAGGGTGGCCGGACCGTGGCTGGCCGTGCAGGACCCCAACCGCGCGGTGCTCGATCAGGCGATCGAGGAGGCCCAGAAGGTGCGGATCGAGGTCCTCAACGCCGACAGCTGACGCGTCAGGGGAGCTGCCAGACTCCTGGCGAACCCTTGACCATCAGGCCGTCGGTCAGCAGCGTCTGACGGGCACGGCGTGCCGCGTAGCGCCAGCGGAGCTCGCCTTCCGGGGTGGTCTCGAAGTCGCCCGGGAGGAGGCTGTCGGCCAGCTGGCTCTCGAGCTCGTCGAGAACGTCGTCGGCAGACATCGAGCCGCCGGCGGTCTCGAGGATCTCCAGGATGAGTGGCGCGAAGGCGGCCGGCGGGGTCCACTTGCGGGGAGCGGACTTGGTGACGACCTTCGGCGCGGCGGCCGTCGAGCTCGTCGTGGTCTTGCGTACCCGGGTTGTCGGCTTCTTCACTGGAGCCGGAGCGGGCGGGGCCGGGGGCCGCCCATGGATGCACTGTGACTTCGGCAGGTCACACAGCTCGCAGTAGTCAGTCTCGGACATCGGCTCAACCATATCGGCCCCAGGATCAAACTCAGCATCCCGTCGTCGCCTCCCGGCGGTGAGTGCCGTTGCGACCTGCGAGGATGCGCTACTTTGGCAAGCATGTGGCAGCCCGACCCAGGGTGGCTCGTCCTCCCCGGCGGCACCGGACCCTCCACGCTGGGGGTCTGGCGCACCGCTGTGGGCGAGGAGCAGGAGCCGGTCGTGGTCAAGCGGCTCGGGCAGCCGGGGGCGTACGATCCGGCCGAACTGAGCCGCCGGCGACACTTCGCCTACTGGCGGCGGGCGGCGGACGTCGCCACCTCGGGGCTCGTCGACGACACCCCCGGCATGATCGGCGCGCGTACGAGCGTCGCCGAGGACGACGAGGGCATCACCCTGACCAGCGAGTGGGTCGAGGACGCCGCCAACTCCGGGCTCTTCGCGGCGCTCTCCATGGGCCGCTTCGCCGGCGCGGACCTGGGCGAGGCGCGCTGGCTGGCGCGCGACCAGTTCCGCGACCGGATCGCGCGGGTGGAGTACAACGGCGGCTGGCCGACGATGATGCGCACGACAGCTGCGGACATCGCCCACACCCTCTGGGAGCGGCGCGGGCGCTTCACCAACCTCCTCGACGAGCTGCCCCAGGTCGCCCAGCACGGCGACCCCGCGCCGCAGAACCTCCTCGGCCGCACCGACGACGGCGAGCGGCTGATCGCGATCGACTGGTCGAGCCTGGGCCACGGCCCCGTCGGCGGTGACCTCGGGCTCTATCTGCTGCACGCCCGGGAGTCGTTCGAGCCGCTGCTGGAGGCGTACGTCCTGGGGCTGCCTGCCGGCGTCGCAACTCGTGAGGAGGTGACGCTCGGTGCGCAGATCAGCGCCGTCTACACCGCGCTGAGCCGAGCCGAGTGGGCGCTGAGCCGGATCAAGCCGGGGGAGGGACCGCTGCTCGCGAAGTTCCGCCACCCCGCCGTCGCGCCCCACCTGCGGACCCTGCAGAAGCAGGCACCGCTGGTCGAGGCGCTGCTCGAGATGTGAGCCGCTCGGTCGCAGGCGTCACATCTGCAACACCGCTCAGGCAATGCCTGCACTTCTCAGGTGTTGCAATGCCCGAGAAGTGCAGGGATACCCGGTTAACCGGGTATCCCTGCACCGGGCCTACGGGTTGTCGAGATCCCGCGCTTTGAACGTGTCGCAGCCGGCGATCGAGTCGGGCGTGGTCATGCCCTTCCGGAACCAGGCGATCCGCTGCTCGGAGGAGCCGTGGGTGTACTGCGAGGTGTCGACGCGGCCGGTGGTGCGGGACTGGATGTGGTCGTCGCCGACGGTCTTGGCGGCATCGATGCCCTCGGTGATGTCCTGGTCGGTGATGTCCTCGACGAACCCGTCGTCCTCGGCGGCGGCGGTCCACATGCCGGCGTAGCAGTCGGCCTGCAGCTCCAGGCGTACGGCGTCGGACTCAGGACCCTGCTGGGTGCGCACCTGGCCCATGGTGCCGAGCAGGTTCTGGATGTGGTGGCCGTACTCGTGGGCGAGCACGTAGGCGCGTACGAAGGTGGTGTCCTGCCCGCCGAGCTGCTCGAAGATCGAGTCGAAGAACGTCGGGTCGAGGTAGATCGTCTGGTCGGCCGGGCAGTAGAACGGGCCGACGGAGCTCGACGCGGAGCCGCAGCCGCCGGTCTGGACCTGGTCGGAGAAGATCACGACCGCCTGCTCGGGCTGGAACCGGCCGGAGAGGTCGCGCTGGGAGTCCCAGTAGCCGGTCATCGAGTTCTCGAGGGCGACGAAGGCGCAGTTCTCGTCGTTGTTGGCGTCCTCGCCGGTCTGGCACGACCCGAAGTCGCCGGTCTCGCCGCCGTCGGCCGCCTGCATGCCGCCGAAGGTGCCGGTGCCCACCGACGTCGTGCCTCCGCTGTCGCCGAGGACCTGCGGGCCGACGCCGGTGCACTGGGTGATGAGGAAGAAGAGCAGCAGCACGATGACGGTGCCGATGCCACCGCTCGCCTTGCCGCCGGGGATCGGGATCCGGCCGCCACCTCCACCACCGAACCCGCCACCGCCACCGCCGGAGGTCCGGCTGGTGTCGAGTCTGGCCTTCGGGTTGAACCGCATCTTGTCCCCCTGGAGGTGGTGATGTGTGGGACCGAGTGCCCCGCCCATACACTAGTGACGGAGATGATCACTGCCCATGACCTAGAAGTCCGCGTCGGCGCCAGACTTTTGATGGAGAACGTCACATTCCGAGTCGGACCCGGCGACAAGGTCGGGCTCGTAGGCCGCAACGGCGCTGGGAAGACGACCCTGACGAAGGTGCTCGCCGGCGACCACCTGCCTGCCTCCGGAACGGTGTCCAACGCCGGTGAGATCGGCTATCTGCCCCAGGACCCACGGGTCGGCGATCCCGAGGTGATCGCCAAGGACCGGATCCTGTCCGCGCGCGGCCTCGACGATGCCGTACGTCGCATGCGGATCGCCGAGGAGGAGATGGGCTCCGAGGATCCGAACGTGCGCGAGAAGGCGATGAAGCGCTACCAGCGCGCCCACGACGAGCTCGACGCGGGCGGTGGCTACGCGGCCGAGACCGAGGCCCTGCAGATCGCCCAGTCGCTCGGCATCCCCGACCGGATCATGACCCAGCCGCTCAAGACCTTGTCGGGCGGCCAGAGGAGACGCGTCGAGCTGGCGCGCATCCTCTTCTCGTCGGCCGAGGTGCTCATCCTCGACGAGCCGACCAACCACCTCGACGCCGACTCGATCATCTGGCTGCGCGACTGGATGAAGTCCTACAAGGGCGGCTTCATCGTGATCTCCCACGACAACGATCTGCTCGCCCAGACGGTCAACAAGGTCTTCCACCTCGACGCCAACCGCGAGGTGATCGACATCTACAACATGCCGTGGAAGCAGTACCTCGTGCAGCGCGAGACCGACGAGGCGCGCCGCAAGCGTGAGCTGATGAACGCGCAGAACAAGGCCAAGACGCTCACCGACCAGGCCAACAAGATGCGCGCCAAGGCCACTAAGGCGACGGCCGCGCAGAGCATGCTCAAGCGCGCAGAGAAGATCATGGCCGGCGTCGAGGGGGAGCGGAAGCAGGAGAAGGTCGCCGCGATCAAGTTCCCCTCGCCCGCGCCCTCCGGCAAGACCCCGCTCACCGCCAACGACCTCTCCAAGTCCTACGGCGCGCTCGAGGTCTTCACCGCCGTCGACCTGGCGATCGACCGAGGGACCCGGGTGGTCATCCTCGGGCTCAACGGTGCCGGCAAGACCACGATGCTCCGGATCCTGGCCGGCGTCGACCAGCCCGACACCGGCGAGGTCGTGCCGGGCCACGGGCTGAAGGTCGGCTACTACGCCCAGGAGCACGAGACCCTCGACACCAAGCGGTCCGTGCTGGAGAACATGCAGTCATCGGCGCCGCAGCTCACCGACACCGAGGCGCGCACCGTGCTGGGTGCCTTCCTCTTCACCGGCGACGATGTGCACAAGCCCGCCGGGGTGCTCTCAGGTGGGGAGAAGACCCGGCTGGCCCTGGCCTCCCTGGTCGTCTCCGCCGCCAACGTGCTCCTGCTCGACGAGCCCACCAACAACCTCGACCCGGCCTCCCGCGAGGAGGTGCTCAACGCGATCCGCCGCTACGAGGGCGCGATCGTGCTGGTCACCCACGACGAGGGCGCTGTCCACGCGCTGGAGCCCGACAAGGTGCTCATCCTCCCCGACGGCGTCGAGGACCTGTGGAACGAGGAGTACGCCGACCTGGTCTCGCTCGCCTGACGCTCAGGTCAGCGTGCGGACGAACGTCACCGGCATCGAGGTCGGGTAGCGGTAGGAGAGCGAGTCGGTGTTGCGCTCGACCTGGTCGGCCGGCACCGCGAGGGAGACCTCGGGGAGACGCTCCAGGACGGTGCGTACGGCCGCTTGGACGATGATCGTGCCCGGCCGCTGGGCGGGGCAGGAGTGGGGCCCTGCACTCCACGACATGTGGGCGCGGTTGCCGATCTCCAGCCACGGGTCGCCGCCGGTCATCAGCGGGTCCACGTTGGCGGCCGCGATGCACGGCACCACGGCATCGCCCTTACGGATCAGCTGACCGCCGAGCTCGACGTCGCGCAGCGCGAACCGCGGGGTGATGTTGTAGCAGGGTGGGTCGCGCCACATGACCTCCTCGATCGCCTGGTCGACGTCGAGGCGGCCGCCGCGCAGCCGGCCGGCGAAACGCTCGTCGGAGAGCATCAGCAGCAGGGTCTGGGTGATGGTCGCGATGGTCAGCTCGTTGCCGGCGATGATCATCACGATCATCGCCTCCATGACCTCGTTGTCGTCCCACAGGCCGGGGTCGTCGATCAGGTGCGAGGTGAGGTCGTCCTGGGGCTCCCTGCGGCGCTTGGCGATGTGGTCGACGATCTCCACGGCCAGCTCGATGACGCCCTCCTGGGCGAGCTGGCCGCCACCGAGGACCTTGTGGGCGGCCTTGCGCATCGAGTCGCCGACCTCGTGGCCCATGCCGAACATCGCGGCGACCGACAGCAGCGGGATCAGCACGGCGTAGTCCTGGACCAGATCGGCCTCGCCGCGCTCGAGCATGTCGTCGACGAGGTCGTTGCAGATGCTGCGTACCTTCGCGGCGTAGCCGTGCTCGTCGACCCGCGAGAGCGCCCGGTCGACCGGCGAGCGCAGCCGCCGACGGAGCTCGCCGTCGTTGTGGAAGGAGTTCTGCCGAGTGGTCACGAAGGGATAGATCGGCATGTCCGGCAGGATCTTGCCCTCCTGCACCGCGCTCCAGTTGTCGCCGTTGCGGGAGAAGACGTCCTCGTTGCGGATGACCTCGCTGAACTCGGCATAGCCCATCGCGAACCAGAGGCGTACGCCGGGGGAGAGCTCGCCGGGGGCGACCGGGCCCCACTCGGCCCGGAGCCGTTGGTGCACCTCTCTCGCCCGAGGCCCGACGGTCTCGGGCGCCTGGACGAGGTCGGTGAGGTCGGCGAGACGTACGGTGCGGGTGGGAGTCATCGCGAGGAGTGCCTGTCGGTCGTGGATCGGGGGTCAGTGCGTCTTCAGGGCGTGGCGCACGAGCGCGGCGAGCGCTCGGACGCAGGCGTTGCGGTTCTTGGCGTTGCACACCACGATCGGGGTCTCGTCGTCGAGATCGAGCGCCGTGCGGATCTGGTCGGGCTCGTAGTTCGGCGCGCCCGGGAACTGGTTGATCGCTACCACGAAGGGCAGGGACGTACGCGTCTCGAGCTGGTCCAGGACCTCGAAGGAGTCCTCCAGCCGGCGGGTGTCGACCAGGACGAGGGCACCGGCGGCGCCCTCGGCGAGGCCCGACCACAGGTCCCAGAAGCGGCGCTGCCCCGGGGTGCCGAACAGGTAGAGCGCGATCTCGTCGGTCAGCGTGATCCGGCCGAAGTCCATCGCGACCGTGGTCGTCGTCTTCTCCGGGGTCGCCGCGACCTCGTCGATCCCCTCGCTGGCCTGGGTGATCGTCTCCTCGGTGCGCAGCGGCTCGATCTCGCTGACGGAGCCGATCAGTGTGGTCTTGCCGACTCCGAAGGAGCCGACCACCAGGATCTTGACCGACTCGACGACCGTGGGCGCCAGATAGTGGTTGCCGCCAGGGGTGGGCTCAGAGGTGGTTGAGAGCATGCAGGACCTTCTGGAGGGTTTCGCGGGAGGGGCCGGCGGCGGCGTCGCTGTCGGGACGTACGCCGATCAGGCCGGCGTCGATCATGTCCGAGGCGATCACCGCCAGGACGCTGACCGGCTGGCCGAGATGGACTGCCATCTCGGCCATGGAGATCACGCCGAGGCACTGGGAGAGGACCTCGCGCTCCTGACGGCCCACCGACGAGTCCGTGGCCGCCGGGCTGGTGTGGCCGATCAGGAGCGTCGCCGGCGTCAGCCGATGGGTCGGCCGGGCACGACCACCCGTCCGGACGTAGGACCGGATCGGGTGGTCGACGTAGTCGTCAGAAGCGTCGGGCATCGGGTCGGGTCGGCTCAGATCGAACGTCTCGGGGTGCTCATCGCGCGCTCCCCGAGCATCAGGACGGTCGCCTGCATCTGCTGGGCGACCAGCGCCGGGTCGATGCTCATCTCGGTGACGACCGCGAGGCGGGAGCCGTCGCCGGCGCCGCGGATGAACAGGAAGCCGCCGTTGAACTCGACCATCACCTGACGGGGGTGGGCGTCGGCGCCGAACTGGCGGCTGATCCCGTGACCGAGCGAGGTCAGGCCGGCACACGCCGCGGCCAGCTTGTCGGCCTCCTCACGCGGGGTGTGGCTCGTGCGGACCCGGACGAGCCCGTCGGCGGAGAGGACCACGACATGACGTACGCCGCGTACTCCCGCGACCAGCTCCAGCATCCAGCTGTTCTCATCGGTCATGGTTCCTCCAGTGGTTCTCGGATGCGGAATCGGTCTCCGCGGCGGTGCTGCCGCCTTCGGGGTCGACGGCCTGGTGGGGGATGGTCGTGCCGGCCGCGGGTGTGGCCGGGGTGCTGAGGAAGCTGCTCATCCAGGCGCCCGCCTGCTCGGCGGTCGGCTCGGGGCGCGCCGGGACGGGTTGGCTCGCCGCGATCTGCTGTCCGGTCGCGAAGCGCTGGCCGCGCTTCGATCGGCGCTGCGGTAGGCCGTCGGAGGTGAACAGCGACGGCTCGCGCTGCTCGCTCTGCTCGCGGTCCGGGACGGGATCGGGGGCGTTCGGGGTGCTGTGGACGGGCCAGGCCGGCGGCGGGGTCGTCGACGGGGACGGGGCCTTCGGCGCCTTCGACAGGAGCGCGGCGGGAACGGGGGTCGAGGTCGGCGTACGCGGCGCGACCGGCTCGAGCGCGGCCGGGCTCAGCGGGGTGGTCATCGCCTCGGGGACGAGCACAGCGACCCGCAGGCCGCCGTGGACGGACTCGGTCAGGTCGACGCGGAAGCCGTGGCGGCGTACGTAGGTGCCGACCACCGCCAGTCCGGTCTGCGGGATCTCGCCGAGGTCGTGCAGGCGAACCTGTCGGGTGCCCGAGGCGATCTCACGCATCCAGGCCAGGTTGGTCTCGTCCATGCCGACGCCCGCGTCGTCGATCTCGAGGGCCGCGCCGCGGCGTACGGAACGGATCGTGACCAGCACCTCCGTCGCCGGCGGCGACGACTGTGTCGCATTGGCGAGGAGTTCGGCCACGAGGTGGATCAGCGGCTCGACGTACGCACCCTGGACCGCGACCGGCGGGTCACCCTCCACCCGGACCCGGCGGTAGGCCGTGATCCTGCCGGCCGCGCCGCGTACGACGTCGGCGATCGCGAGCGGGTCGCGCCAGTGCTGTCCGGGCTGCTCCCCGCACAGCGTGGCGATGCTCTGCGCCAGCCGCGCCTGCTGCGCCGCCGCGTGGTCGACCCGCATCCCCGCCTCGAGCACGTCCGGCTCGGCCGGGAACTTCGCCACCATCCGCGTCGACTCCTCCTGGATCCGGTGCGCCGACGCCTGCACCTTGCGAGACAGCGACAGCACCGCCACCCGCATCCCGGCCTCCCCACCCCTCCACGCCGGTCCGGCCGAATCCGCACTTGTGGGGACCGAGTCCGCACTTTCGGCGATCGAGTCCTCACTTGTGGGCGCCGAGACTGCCGTCTCGGCGCCCGAATCTGCCGATTCGATCGCAGCAACGGCGGACTCGTCGTCCACTTCTGCAGACTCGGCCGCCGCTTCTACGGATTCGGCAGGGGTGGTGTCGTAGGCCATCGCGGTGAGCCACAGGGTGAGGGCGACGACGGGTACGCCGGCGAGGATCCACGGCCAGAACCACTGGTCACCGGAGGCGGTGACGAAGATGACGGGGGAGAGCGCGACGAAGAGGAGGATCGCGGTACTGCAGAACCATGGACCGGCTCGATGGAGTCGGACCAGGAGTGGTCGGGTCATGTCAGGGCACCTGGTGTGGGGGTGAGCAGTCAGGGCATGAACCCGCGGGTTCAGGGCAGTCTGGACGAATCCTGATCCAGCCCCCGGAGACCGGCGCACACACGCGCTCCACTTCATACCACCAACAGAGCGCTTGGTCACCTACCCCGGGTGATTTTGACCATATTTCGACGAACCATCCCGAGGCGGCCGAACGTCGCCGGGCGAACTAGGGTGACGGGGTGTCACAAATGGGTCCAGGCTTCGGTGCGAGCGGCGGGGCGATGGGCGGCGGCGGAATCATGCGCAACCTACGTGCCGACCGGACGGTTCTCCAGCGCGGGTTGCCGAAGGGCACGCTGAAGCGCGTCATCTCCTACGCCGGGCCTCACCGGGCTCTGATCAGCGCGTTCCTGGTGTTCACGGTCTTCGACGCCGCGCTCGTGGTGGTGACCCCGCTGCTGACCCAGCGCCTCATCGACGACGGTGTGCTCGAGAAGAACGTCTCGCTGGTGGTCTGGCTGGCCGCGGCGATGGCGTTGGTGGCCGTCATCGACATGTGCTTCGGGATCGTCTCGGGCTGGCTCTCGACCCGCATCGGCGAGGGACTCATCTTCGACCTGCGCACCCAGGTCTTCGGCCACGTCCAACGCCAGTCGCTGGCCTTCTTCACCCGGGCACAGACCGGCGCGCTGGTCAGCCGCCTGAACACCGACGTGCTCGGTGCGCAACGGGCCTTCACCTCGACCCTGTCCAACAGCGTCTCCAACCTGATCTCGCTGGTCGTCGTCGGCGCGGCGATGCTGGTGCTGTCGTGGCAGGTGACGCTGATGTGCGTCGCGCTCTTCCCGATCCTGTTCCTGACCTCGCGCTGGGTCGGCCGGCGGCTGGCCGGCCTGACCCGCGAGCAGATGGACGGCAACGCGGCGCTGGCGACGACGATGACCGAGCGGTTCAACGTCGGTGGGGCCCTGCTGCTCAAGCTCTTCGGCCGCCGCGAGGAGGAGGATGCCGCGTTCGCGCAGCGAGCCGACGTCGTACGCCGTCTGGGCATCCGGATCGCGCTGCTGACCCGCCTGTTCGGGGCGACCATGCAGGTGGTCCCGGCACTGGCGACCGCGCTGGTCTACGGCGTCGGCGGCTGGATGGTGATCCAGGGCGACGTCACCCTCGGCACCCTGACCGCACTCGGTCTGCTGCTGGTGAGGCTGCTGGGGCCGCTGCAGGCGCTCTCCAACGTACGCATCGACGTGATGACCGCGCTGGTCAGCTTCGACCGCGTCTTCGAGGTCCTCGACCTGCCTTCGCTGATCAAGGAGAAGCCGGACGCGGTCGAGGTGCCGGCGGACGCCGCGTCGGTGCGGTTCCGCCATGTCGCCTTCACCTACCCGGGCGCCGACGAGGTCTCGCTCGCCTCCCTCGAGACGATCGCGCGCCCGGAGAGCCGGGAGGTGCGCGAGGTCCTGACCGACATCGACTTCGTGGCCGAACCGGGCGAGATGGTCGCCCTGGTCGGACCGTCCGGCGCCGGGAAGTCGACGATCACCCACCTGATCGCCCGGCTCTACGACGTACGCTCCGGGGCGGTCGAGGTCGGCGGCCTCGACGTGCGCGACGTGACCCTGGAGTCGCTCGAGGCCGCGGTCGGCTACGTGACCCAGGACGCCCACATGTTCCACGACTCCGTGCGCGGCAACCTGCTCTACGCCCGCCCCGGCGCCTCCGACGGCGACGTCTGGGCCGCCCTGGAGGCCGCCCAGGTCGCCAACGTCATCAAGGGCCTCCCGGACGGCCTCGACACCGTCGTCGGCGACCGCGGCTACCGCCTCTCCGGCGGCGAGCGCCAGCGGCTCGCGATCGCCCGGCTGCTGCTGAAGGCGCCCCACATCGTCGTGCTCGACGAGGCCACCGCCCACCTCGACTCCGAGTCCGAGGCCGCGGTGCAGACCGCTCTGGACGCCGCGCTGGAGGGACGTACGTCCATCGTGATCGCCCACCGGCTCTCCACCATCCGCGCCGCCGACCGCATCCTGGTCGTCGAGGCCGGACGGGTCGTGGAGTCCGGCACCCACGACTCGCTGCTCGCCGCGGGCGGGCTCTACGCGGAGCTCTACGAGACGCAGTTCCGCCGGTAGGCGGTCAGCTCTTCCCGCTGCGTTCCTTCTCGTACGCCGCCTGGTAGGCCGCCTTCACGGCCCGCTTCTGGGCGAGCTTGGCGGCCTTCTTGCGGGTGCGCTCGTCGGCCGGCTCGTCGCTGTCGGCGGTGTCATCGTCTTGTGCAGGGGCGTCCTGGCGCTGGGTGCGCCGCTCGTCGTACATCAGGTAGAAGAAGCCGGCGATCGCGAGGACGCCGAAGAACCACCACTGCAGTCCGTAGAAGAAGTGGGGGCCGTTGTCGAGCTCGGGCAGGTCGGCCTGGCGCAGCTGGGTGGCGGGCTCGGGGGACTCGCTGTCGAGGTGGAGCCAGCCGGTCAGGAGCGGCTCGTCGACCACCTTCGCGACCTGGGTCGAGGAGAGTGCGCGGGTGGCGTGGTAGCCGTCGACCTGGGCGACGTCGGTGGAGTCACCGGTTCCGTCGGCGCGGACCCAGCCGGTGATCGTGACCTCACCCGACGGCGGCGCCGGGAGGTCCTCGAACTCGTCCTGCGACTCGGTCTGCAGCCAGCCGCGGTCGACGAGCACGGCGCTGCCGTCGGCGAGCACCAGCGGGACGACGATGTCGACACCCTTCGCGTCGTCGGGGGTGCGGTAGCGCCAGATGATCGTGTCGTCGACCGCGTACGTCCCGGTCGCGGTCACCCGCCGCCACTCGTCCTTCTCGGCGACCTTCTGGCCCGGGGCCAGTACGTCGGAGACAGGCGCGGGCTCGGCGTGCTCGTTGACGCGGACGATCTGGTTGCTGGCCTTGCGGTCCTCGAGACGGTCGAACTGCCACTGGCCCAGCCACCAGGTCCCGTAGGCCAGGATCAGCACGAACACCGTGAAACCGGCCCAGCGTCGGCTGAGCAGGAAACGGAACGAACTCACCCTACGAGACTAACTGGCATGCGGTCCTCACTCACGATCCGGGTCGAGCCTGCCTAGACTGGTGTGATGACGACCTCCCCGACAGATCAGACCCAGCAGAGGCTCGTCGACCGGTTCGGCCGGGTCGCGACAGATCTGCGGGTCTCTCTGACCGACCGCTGCAACCTGCGGTGCACCTACTGCATGCCGGCGGAGGGGCTCGACTGGCTGCCCGGCGACGAGGTGCTCACCGACGACGAGGTGGTGCGGCTGATCGGCGTGGCCACGGGTCAGCTCGGCGTACGCGAGGTGCGGTTCACCGGTGGTGAGCCGCTGGTGCGGCGCGGGCTGGTCTCGATCGTCGCGCGCACCCGCGAGGTCGCCCCCGAGGCGGAGCTCTCCATCACCACGAACGCGCTGGGCCTGGCCAAGATGGCCGGGTCCCTCGCCGAGGCCGGGCTCGACCGGGTCAACGTGTCGCTGGACTCGATCCGGCCGGAGATCTTCGCTGAGATCACCCGGCGCGACCGGCTGGCCGACGTGGTCGCCGGGCTGGAGGCCGCGGCCGACGCCGGTCTGGGACCGATCAAGATCAACGCGGTTCTGCTGCGCGGAGTCAACGACGACCAGGCTGCCGAGCTGCTCGGCTGGTCGGTCGAGCGTGGCTACGAGCTGCGGTTCATCGAGCAGATGCCTCTCGACGCCCAGCACGGGTGGTCGCGCGACAAGATGGTGACCGCCGACGAGACTCTGGCTGCCCTGTCGGCGGCCTTCGACCTGACGCCCGCGGAGGAACCCCGCGGCAGCGCGCCCGCCGAGCTCTTCTACGTCGACGGTGGCCCGGCCAAGGTCGGCATCATCGCCTCCGTCACCCGCCCCTTCTGCGGCGACTGCGACCGGGTGCGCCTCACCGCCGACGGGCAGGTGCGCGACTGCCTGTTCGCGCGCTCCGAGTCGGACCTGCGTACGCCGCTTCGTGCCGGCGCCTCCGACGACGATCTCGCCGCCCGGTGGGTCACCGCCATGGCTGGCAAGCGCGCCGGCCACGGCATCGACGACCTCGGCTTCCTCCAGCCCGACCGCCCGATGAGTGCCATCGGCGGCTAGCCCCCTCCGCCGAGACCGTCGAAGCGGCGGCCGAATCTGTAGTTGTGGGCGTCGAAAGTCGACTTTCGACGCCCACAACTCACTTCTCGGCGACTGGGTGTCCGACGCGGTCGAGGGCGTCGAGGACGAGGTCCCAATAGCCGTCGACGTCGAGGGTGATCGCGACCTGGGCGTTGGGCGGCTCGTCGAGGCGGCCGTGCAGGTCGACGACGGTGGCGCCGCGGGTCCAGCGGCCCGCGGTCTCGGCCGCCACGAACGACTTGTGCCAGGTGATCAGGCCGGGGTCGATGAGGGCCGCGATGGTGCAGGGGTCGTGGACCGGGGGAGCGGCGAAGTCGAAGATGTCGGAGTAGGTGCCGCCGAAGAAGCCCATCAGGTCGGCGCACGCCCGGCCCACCGGATGATCCATGGCCCGCATCCGCGCGACGACCTCGGCAGTGGCCAGCGCCTGATGGGACAGGTTGAGCCCGACCATCCGGATCGGCAGGCCGCTGGTGAGGACGAGGTCGAGCGCCTCGGGGTCGGCGTAGGCGTTGAACTCGGCGGCCGGCGTGGTGTTGCCGCGCTCGGTCGAGCCGCCCATGAACACGATCTCCGCTATGTGAGGACCGACCTCAGGATGGTCGCGCAGCAGCTCCGCCACGTTGGTGATCGGTCCGGTCGCGACCACGGTGACCGGTTCCGGGGCGGCCAGGAGGGACGTACGCAGGAACTCGACCGCGCCCACCGCGACGGGCGCAGCGAGCGGTTCGGGAAGGTCGGGTCCGTCGATCCCGGTCGCGCCGTGGATGAAGTCGCCGATGTGGATCTCGCCGGCCAGCGGCCCGGCAGCACCGGTGGCGACCGGGACATCGGGCCGGTGCGCCAGCGCCAGGATCCGCTGGGCGTTGTAGGTCGCCTTCTCCACCCGGCAGTTGCCGAAGGTGGTGGTGATGCCGAGCAGGTCGATGTGCGGGCTGCCGAGGGCCAGCAGGATCGCGATGGCGTCGTCGTGGCCGGGGTCGCAGTCGAGGAGCACAGGGATCGGGTTCATCGCACGACCTCTCCGGGGGAAACGGCTAGTGAGGGACGACGTCCTTGAGGAATCCGCGCGCTCCCAGAAAGTCGCTGAGCGACTCCTTGTGCGTCTCGCACGCGAGCCAGATCTTACGCCGATCGGCCGTGTGGATCTTGGGATTGTTCCACTGCAGCTCCCACGAACCGGAGTCCTGGCAGCCCTTGGCCGAGCACAGGTCGGAGTCGAGCGCGCCCATCACTGCTCACCCTTCTCACGGAGCTGCTGCTCGCGCCCGCTGGTGAGCTGGCGCGGGCCGTAGGGCGAGTCCATCAGGTTCATCTCGTCGCTCTTGGTGTTGGCCGCGTTGGCCATGACGACCGCGACGTAGGGCAGGATCAGCGCCCCCGCGATCAGGATCGGCCACAGCCAGCCGATGCCGGCCAGACCGGCGATCACGGCACCGATGAAGCACAGCGAGCGGATCGACATCGAGATGGCGTAGCGCTTCTGACGGATCGCGATGTCCTCGGCGCGGCTACGCCCGGCGGTGGTGATCCTGATCGGTTGCGCCTTGGACATACCGCCAGTCTAGGTCGTGGCCGATGGCAATCGGTCAATGGTGTGGTCCCAACAGGGGCGCTCCGAAGGACTTTGGATGGTTCTCACAAGCAAATCCAAGACATTGGTCGTACGCCGAAGTAATCGCTACCGTCGCGCCTGTGACTGACAGTGAAAACCCCACAACGCCACCCCGCTCGGTGCTCGTCACCGGCGGCAGCCGTGGCATCGGCCGGGCGATCGCCGAGGCGTTCCTCGCCAACGGCGACCACGTCGCCGTGACCTCCCGCAAGGGCGGGGCCCCGGAAGGCGCCTTGGACCTGGTGTGTGACATCACCGACCCGGCCGCCGTCGAGGAGGCGTACGCCGCAGCCGAGGCCGCCCACGGACCCGTCGAGGTCCTCGTCGCCAACGCCGGGATCACGAAGGACACCCTCGTGCTCCGGATGTCCGAGGAGGACTTCACCTCCGTGATCGACACCAACCTGACCGCGTCCTTCCGGCTCGCCAAGCGTGCCTCGAAGGGCATGCTGCGGCTGCGCCGCGGGCGGATCATCTTCATCTCCTCGGTCGTCGGGCTGATGGGCAACCCCGGCCAGGTCAACTACGCGGCGTCCAAGGCCGGGCTGGTCGGCATGGCCCGCTCGCTCGCGCGCGAGCTCGGCTCGCGGGGCATCACCGCCAACGTCGTCGCGCCTGGGTTCGTGGAGACCGAGATGACCGCGGTCCTCACCGATGAGCAGCAGAAGGCGATCACGGACCGGGTGCCGTTGGGGCGCTATGCGTCACCGGACGAGGTGGCCTCGGCCGTGACGTGGTTGGCTGATGCGGGTTATGTGACCGGGGCCGTGATCCCGGTCGACGGCGGACTTGGAATGGGGCACTGATCATGGGTTTGTTGGACGGCAAGACTGTTCTCGTCGCGGGGGTCACGATGGACTCCTCGATCGGCTTCGCGGTAGCCAAGGTGGCCCAGGAGCAGGGCGCCCGCGTCCTGATCTCCAACTTCGGCCGCGCGCTGTCGATCACCAAGCGGATCGCGAAGCGGCTCCCCGAGGAGCCGCCGGTGCTCGACCTCGACGTGACCAACCAGGAGCACCTCGACGGCCTCGCCGACGTGCTCCGGGCCGAGGGTGTCGAGCGGCTCGACGGGGTCGTGCACTCGATCGCGTACGGCAACCCCGAGACGCTCCTGGGCGGCAAGTTCCTCGACGGCCCTTGGGACGACGTCTCCCAGGCGGTCCAGGTCAGCGCCTACTCGCTGAAGTCGCTCGCGATGGCGACCAAGCCGCTGTTGGCTCCCGGCTCCTCGATCGTGGGGCTGACCTTCGACGCGACGATCGCCTGGCCTGCGTACGACTGGATGGGTGTCGCCAAGGCGGCGCTCGAGTCGACCTCGCGCTACCTCGCCCGCGATCTCGGTCCTGAGGGGATCCGCTGCAACCTCGTCTCCGCGGGGCCGCTCAAGACCCTCGCCGCCAAGGCGATCCCGGGCTTCGAGGAGCTCGACGAGGGCTGGGGCACCCGGGCGCCGCTGGGTTGGGACAACACCGACCAGGGCCCGACCGCGAAGGCCGTCTGCGCGCTGATCTCGGACTTCTTCCCGGCGACCACCGGCGAGATCATCCATGTCGACGGGGGCTATCACTCGCTGGGTGCGTGAGGTCATAGGGTTGCCGCATGCGGACCCTTGTCATCATGCGGCACGCCAAGGCGGAGTCGTCGGCACCCACCGACTACGAGCGTCAGCTGACCGAGCGCGGCCATGCCGACGCGGTCGCAGCGGGGGAGTGGTTGGCCGAGCAGGGCGTGGTCCCCGACTACGTGCTGGTCTCGGCGGCCGACCGCGCCACCCAGACCTGGGAGGACGTCGCGCTCGGTGCGTCGTGGGACCTGACGCTGGCCGAGTACGACCAAGGTCTGTACGCCGCCGGCACCTCCACCGCCCTCGACCTCGTCCGCGGCATCGATGACGGCATCTCGACGGTCGTGGTGATCGGTCACAACCCGACCGTGTTCTCGCTCGTGCAGCTCCTCGATGACGGCGAGGGCGACGACGAGGCCGGCAACGAGCTCGCCCTCGGCTTCCCGACATCCGCCGTCGCCGTACTCGCCTACGACGGCGACTGGTCCGAGCTCGACGAGGCCGAGGCCTCCGTCACCGCCTTCCACGTCGCTCGCGCCTGACGTCCCGCCGAGTCGGCGCGTCTTGACGGGCCGACTCGGCGGGATTTCAGGTCAGGATGGGCCGACTCGGCGGGGGCGGGTCAGATGAGCGGCGGGGCGGGGGTGACGATGCCGGCTTCGGCGTCGGCGGCCTCGATCTCCTCGCGGGAGATGCCGAGGAGATACATGATCGTGTCGAGGTAGGGGACGTTGATCGCGGTCCCGGCGGCCGAACGCACCGCGGGCTTGGCGTTGTAAGCGATGCCGAGGCCGGCGGCGGCCAGCATGTCGAGGTCGTTGGCGCCGTCGCCGATGGCGACGGTGGCGGCCTCGGGGATGCCGATCTCGGCGGCGAACTCGCGGAGCGCGCGAGCCTTGCCGGCTCGGTCGACTACCTCGCCGACCACCTCGCCGGTGAGTACGCCGTCGACGATCTCGAGCTCGTTGGCGCGGGCGTAGTGGATGCCGAGGTCGGCCGCCAACCGGTCGGTGATCTGCGAGAACCCGCCCGAGACGATGGCGAAGCGGTAGCCGAGGCGGCGCAGGGTGCGGACCATCGTCCGCGCTCCTGGGTTGAGCTGCAGCCCGGCG
Organism: Nocardioides sp. NPDC087217; assembly: GCF_044744805.1. Classification (NCBI taxonomy): domain Bacteria; kingdom Bacillati; phylum Actinomycetota; class Actinomycetes; order Propionibacteriales; family Nocardioidaceae; genus Nocardioides; species Nocardioides sp. NPDC087217. The sequence continues at coordinate 1,274,402 of NZ_JBIUZB010000002.1, read as the reverse complement.
TACACCTCGTCCAACGCGGTCGCGGGGACGCCCTTGAGGTACTTCACCCGGCCGCGGAGCGACTCCTCGAAGTCGAGCTCGCCGCGCATGGCCGCCTCGGTGACCGAGGCGACCTCCTTCTCGTAGCCCGCGTGGGCGGCGATCATCTCGATCACCTCGCCGTCGATCAGCGTCGAGTCGACGTCCATGACGATCAGGCGCATGCCGCGGCGGACGAGGTTGGCGGGCTGCACGGCGATGTCGACGCCCTGGGCGGCGGCCTCGGCCGCCAGCGTGACCCGCAGCTCGTCGGGAGAGGCGCCGGAGACGTGCAGGTCGAAGGCGGTGACCGGGTAGCGGGCCAGCCGGATGATCCGGTCGATGTTGCCGCCGGCAGAGGCGATCGTCCGCGTCACAGATGCGAGTGCGGCCGCCTTCAGCGGGAGACCCAGCACCGTCACCCGGGCGCGGTCAGCAGGCTCCCGCGGGGTGTCGCCGACGCCCTCCTCGATCTCGACGGTCATGTCGAGAGCGTGGGCGGTCTCCTCGATCGCGTGCTTGAGCGCGTCGGTGCTCGCCGCGTCAGCCGGCGCGGTCACCAGGAGCCCGAGCACGAGCCGCGCCCGCAGCACGATCTGCTCCAGGTCGACCACGTCGACCCCCGCCAACGCGAGCGTCGCCAGGGTGGCCGAGGTCAGCCCGGGACGGTCGTTTCCGGCGAGGGTGATCAGCAGGGTGTCGGGACGGCGCTCGAGCGCGTCGAATTCCTCGGTCATCTCTGCAAACGATAGTGGAGCCGGCGGCCGCGTCTCAGTTCGGCGGCCACACCTCGGGCGATCCGGCCGCGGTGAGCGCCCTTCGCGCGGCGCGGTCGAGGCCGACCAGGGCCTCCCGCCGCCGCAGCATCTCCGAGGCGGACACGGCGCCGCCCTCGTCCTCGAGCGCCACCGCGACGATCTCCCGGGCCTGTACGCCCCGGGCGGCAAGCTCCACGCACCGCGACGGCACCCCGGGAGCCCCGGCCAGCGAAGGCCGGTGGCGGAGGTTCATCAGCCGGTCGGCGACCTCGGGCCGCCACCGCGCGACGTCGAGCTCGGCGAGCGCCGTCGCCGACTCGGTCAGCGCGAGCCGGAGGGCACGGTCGGCCTCGCCGACGTCGGGGAGCTGACGCCGCTGTGCCGGATACGCCTGCCACTCGACGACCGCGCCGACCCGGACCGGCACGAGCCCGATCCCGGCGTCGCTCACCACCGCCTCGCCGGCCTCCATCGCGGCCGTGTTGAAGGCCCGGGGCCCGCCCAGCCCGACCGGGTCGCCCTCGGCCGGGAAAGCGACCCCGACACAGGTCGCCCCCTCCGTACGCAGCCGTCCCATCCCGCTCACGAAGGTGTCCGCGACCCCCTCGGTGCCACCGAGCCCGAGCGCGGCCAGCCCGCTGACGGTATGGGTCGCATCGGGCCCGATCACCGCATCGAGCACCAGGTCGGTGACCGCCTCACCGCGCAGCCACGCCGTCACCCACCAGGCCAGGCGCAGGGCCTCGGGCGTGGTCTCCAGCGCATCGGATTCGTCGACACTCACGGGCGCCTACCCTAACCCCGAGCCGGGCAACCCCTGCCGATAGATTTGCCGCCATGGCAGCCGTGCTGGAGTTCACCGACGTCACCGTACGCCGCGGGGGCAACGCCCTTCTCGACTCTGTGAGCTGGGTGGTCGAAGAGGATGAACGCTGGGTGATCCTGGGCCACAACGGCGCCGGCAAGACCACGCTTCTCCAGGCCGCTGCGGCCCAGCTCCACCCGACGTCGGGTGTAGTGAAGATCCTCGGCGAGCAGATCGGCCGCATCGACGTCTTCGAGCTGCGCCCGCGCATCGGCCTCACCTCCGCCGCGCTGGCCGACCGGATCCCGCGCCACGAGCTCGTCCGCGATGTCGTGGTGAGCGCCTCCTACGGCGTGGTCGGGCGCTGGCGCGAGCACTACGACGACCTCGACCACGACCGCGCCCAGGCGCTGCTGATCGAGGTCGGCATCAAGCACCTCGGCGAGCGGATGTTCGGCACCCTGTCCGAGGGCGAGCGCAAGCGCGTCCAGCTGGCCCGTGCGCTGATGGTCGACCCCGAGATGCTGCTCCTGGACGAGCCCGCCGCCGGGCTGGACCTGGGCGGCCGCGAGGACCTCGTCTCGACGCTGTCGACGCTCGCCTACGATCCCGACAGCCCGGCGACCGTGCTCGTCTCCCACCACGTCGAGGAGATCCCGCCCGGCTTCAGCCATGTCCTGATGATGCGCTCCGGCCGGATCACCGCCCAGGGGCTCATCGAGGACACGCTGACCTCGGCCAACCTCTCCAAGACCTTCGGTATGCCGCTCGAGCTCGAGGCGAGCGATGGCCGTTTCTGGGCCAAGCGTCGCGCCCGCCACACCCGGTAGGCCTAACGTTAAGAAGTCGGTACCCAAACCTCCCCACAACGCGTGGCCCGTCTGGATAGGGTGACGCCCATGGACTGGCAGGACTGGGACTGGGCGATCTGGACAGCACTCGGAGCGCTGCTCGTCGTCGGAGAGCTCTTCAGCCTCGACCTGATCCTGCTGATGCTCGCCACCGGCGCCTTCGCGGGCGCGTTGACCGGCGCGTTCACCGACAGCTTCGTGATCCAGGCGATCGTCGCGCTGGCGGTCTCGGTCTCCATGCTCGCGGTCGTACGCCCGGGGTTGGCCAGGCGGCTCCACAACGGCCCGGAGATCCAGATCGGCGCGCAGAAGCTGATCGGGGTCCAGGCCATCTCGCCCGTCGAGATCAGTGCCCACAAGCCGGGGCAGCTCAAGCTCGCGGGCGAGCTCTGGACCGCTCAGCCCTATGACGAGACGCTCGTGATCGCGGCCGGCACGCCGGTCGAGGTGCTCGAGATCAGAGGAGCGACGGCGTACGTCCATCCTCTTCCGGAGCTCGGGACTCCGTAGTTTCCGGGCAACCTGACGCAACACGAATAGACAAGGACTGATTGGCAATGGGTGGCATCATCCTGGCCCTTCTGGTCATCTTGGCGGTGCTGGTGATCACCACGCTGGCCAAGACGATCAAGATCATCCCGCAGGCGCGGGTCGGCATCGTGGAGCGCTTCGGCAAGTTCCAGTCGAAGCGTGACCCCGGCCTGAACGCGGTGATCCCGTTCGTCGACAAGGTGCGCTACATGATCGACATGCGTGAGCAGGTCGTCGCGTTCGCACCGCAGCCGGTGATCACGGAGGACAACCTGACCGTCTCGATCGACACGGTCATCTACTTCCAGGTCAACGACCCGGTGGCGGCGACGTACGAGATCGCCAACTACATCCAGGCCGTCGAGCAGCTCACCATGACCACCCTGCGCAACATCGTCGGTGGCATGACCCTGGAGGAGACGCTGACCAGCCGCGAGCAGATCAACTCCGGTCTCTCGATCGTCCTGGACGAGGCCACCGGCCGCTGGGGCATCAAGGTCAAGCGCGTCGAGATCAAGTCGATCGACCCGCCCATGTCCATCAAGGACGCGATGGAGAAGCAGATGCGCGCCGACCGTGACAAGCGCGCCGCGATCCTCACCGCCGAGGGTCAGCGTCAGTCCGCGATCCTCTCGGCGGAGGGAAACAAGCAGTCCGCCATCCTGAACGCTGAGGGTCAGCGCGAGTCGCAGATCCTCGCGGCGCAGGCCGACCGTGAGGCCGCGATCCTGCGCGCCCAGGGTGAGGGCCAGGCCATCCAGACGGTCTTCCAGGCGATCCACGACGGCCGCCCCGACCAGTCGCTGCTGGCCTACCAGTACCTCCAGATGATGCCGAAGATCGCCGAGGGCGACGCCAACAAGGTGTGGATCATCCCGAGCGAGATCGGCGCTGCGCTCGAAGGCCTCGGCTCGACGATGAACAGTCTCAAGGGCATCCCGGACGAGGTCGAGGGCCCGGTCAAGCGCGTCGACATGGGTTCGGCAGAGCCGAAGCTCGACCGTGAGCAGTCCTCCGCGGCCGCGGCCGTCGAGGAGGCTCTCGCCGAGGCCAAGCAGGCCGAGGCGCCCAACCGGCCTCAGGCTCCGCAGCCTCCTGCAGAGCCGACCGTCTAAGTGGATCCACTTCAGTCCGCCCTCATCCTGCTCGCCGGGGTGGGGGCGGGCACCATCAATGCTGCCGTCGGCTCCGGGACGCTGATCACGTTCCCGACGCTGCTGGCCTTCGGCGTACCTCCGGTCGTCGCCAACGTGTCCAACACGATCGGCCTGGTGCCGGGCTCGCTGGCCGGCGCCTGGGGCTACCGTCGCGAGCTCGCCGGGCAGCGCGGCCGGATCCTGCGGCTGGGGGCTGCGGCACTCATCGGCGGCGCGGTCGGCGGGATCCTGCTGCTGGTGCTGCCGCCGGGTGCGTTCGAGGCGATCGTCCCCGTGCTGATCGGGCTCGGTGTGGTTCTGGTGATCACCGGCCCGCGCATCTCGCGGTGGGTCGCCAGACGGCACGGCGACCTTCCCGATGATGGCAGCGAACGCTGGTGGGTCTGGCCGGCGATCGCGATGCTCGGCGTCTACGGCGGCTACTTCGGGGCCGCTCAGGGTGTGCTGATGATCGCGATCATCGGCATCGGGGTCGCCGAGTCGCTGCAGCGTCTCAACGGGCTCAAGAACGTGCTGGTCGCCATCACCAACGGCATCTCCGGGCTCATCTTCGCCCTCGTGGCCGACGTCGACTGGACGATCGCGGTCCTGATCGCCGTCGGCGCGACGATCGGTGGTCTCCTGGGTGCCAGGATCGGCCGCCGGCTGCCGCCCAACGTGCTCCGCGGTGTGATCGTCGTGGTCGGCATCACCGCACTGGTCGCCTTCCTGCTGGGCTGAGTCTGCTGGGATGGAGCCATGGAGCTCTACGAGGCGATGCGGACCACCCATGCCGTACGCGACTTCACCGACGACCCGCTACCCGACGAGATCCTCGCCCGGATCCTCGACAACGCCCGGTTCGCCCCCTCCGGCGGCAACCGGCAGGGCGGCCACGTCGTGGTCGTACGCAGGCAGGAGACCCGTGAGCGTCTGGTCGAGCTGACCGCGACGGGTGCCCGCAGGTACATGGCGCAGCAGAAGGCGGGAGAGATGCCGTGGAACACGGTGCACCCGACGGCGGTGACCGACGAGCAGATCGCCGCGACCCGGGTCCCGCATGGGATGACCGAGCCGCTGCGTACGGCTCCGGTGGTGCTCGTCTTCCTCGTCGACCTCGGCGCGGTCGCCTCCCTCGACTCCGAGCTGGACCGGGTGGGTGTCATCTCCGGCGCCTCGGTCTATCCGCTGGTGTGGAACACCCTCCTCGCGGCGCGTAACGAGGGCTTCGGCGGGGTGATCACCACGATGGTGGTCGCCGAGGAGCCGGCGGTGCTCGAATTGCTCGGCGCTCCTGAGGGGTACGCCGTCGCCGCGGTCGTCCCGCTGGGCAAGCCGGTCAAGCAGCTCACCAGGCTGCGGCGGCTGCCGGTCGAGGAGTTCGTCACCCGGGAGACGTACGCCGGAACGCCCCTCACGAACGACTGATGGCGGGGTCCCGAAGGACCCCGCCATCAGGCTCAGACCGCGAGGATCAGGCCTTGTCGTCGGTCACGGCGGCCGGTGCCGGCGTGGCGCCGTTGTTGCTGTGGTCGTCCTCGACGACCGCGAGCGCGAAGTCGTCACCATGCTCGGTGACGCCGGTGATGACGGCCTGCTCGACCGCCTCCGCGGCGTACTGACCACGCACGATCAGCGGGTCATGGGCCAGGTCGCGCTGCAGCGAGACCGCCAGCCCGACCATGATCACCACGAACGGAAGTGCCGCCACGATCGTGATCGTCTGCAGACCTGACAACGCATCCGCACCACCGGCGATCAGGCCCAGGATGGCCACGACACCGGTCGCGACACCCCAGAAGACCACCGTCGGCCGGCTCGGCTCCTCGGCGCCACGCTCGGAGAGCGTGCCCATCACGATCGAGGCCGCGTCGGCTCCGGAGACGAAGAAGATCGCCACCAGCACCATGACCAGGATGCTCATCGCCGTGGCCAGCGGGAACTGGTCGAGCGTGGTGAACAGCTGCGACTCGACCCCGCCGAGACCGGCGATGTCGACGGTGCCGTCACGCTGCAGGTCGATGGCGGTGCCACCCATGATGCAGAACCAGATCACGCTGACGGCGCTCGGGACGAGGAGCACGCCGGCGACGAACTGCCGGATGGTGCGCCCACGCGAGATCCGCGCGATGAACATGCCGACGAACGGCGTCCAGGAGATCCACCAGGCCCAGTAGAAGACGGTCCAGGAACCGAGCCAGGCGGAGGTCTCCTCGCCGCCGACGCCGGTGCGGGCCGACATCTGGGCGAGGTCGCCGATGTAGGTGCCGAGCGAGGTCGGGATCAGGTCGAGGATGAAGACCGTCGGGCCGACCACGAACAGGAACAGCGCCAGGAGCAGGGCCAGCACCATGTTGATGTTGGAGAGCCACTGGATGCCCTTGGCCACACCCGAGACCGCCGAGATCACGAAGCAGACCGTCAGGATCGCGATGATCCCGATGAGGACGTTGTTGCCGACCTCGCCGAGCCCGGCCACGATCTGCAGGCCGCTCTCGATCTGGATCGCGCCCGTGCCGAGCGAGGTGGCGGAGCCGAACAGGGTCGCGAAGATCGCGAAGATGTCGATCGCCTTGCCTGCCGGACCCTCGACGGTCTTCTTTCCGAGCAGCGGCGTGAAGGCCGAGGAGATCAGGCTGACGCGGCCCTTGCGGTAGGCGCCGTAGCCGATCGCCAGACCCACGACCGCGTAGATCGCCCACGGGTGCAGCGTCCAGTGGAACATCGTGGTCGCCATCGCGTGCTGGATGGCCTCGGGGTTGCCCGCCTCGCCGGTGCCCGGCGGCGGGGTGACGAAGTGCGAGATCGGCTCGCTGACGCCGTAGAACATCAGACCGATGCCCATTCCGGCGCTGAACATCATCGCGATCCAGGAAGCCGTCTTGAACTCCGGCTTCTCGTCGTCACGGCCCAAGGGGATGTTGCCGTACTTACTGACGGCGAGCCAGATGATGTAGATGACGAAGCCGCTGGCGGTCAGGACGAAGACCCAGCCGGCCTTGTCCAGCACCCAGGCGAGGGCGTCGCCGGCGACCTTGCCCATGCCGTCGGTGTTGATGAAGCCCCAGGCCATGAACGCGATCGCGATGGCCGCGGCGATGCCAAAGACGACCCAGTCGATTCCCTTGCGTTGTTCCTGTTCGCTCGAGATCGGCAGGTCCAGCGCGGGGTGGGGAACGACTTCGCCCGTGGGGGATTTGATGAGACCAGAGGGGTTGTGATGGTCGGAATTTTTCGGACTGTCTGTCTTCTTCTCAGAAGTCACACTGTTGTCCTTCCGGTTGGGTTCGGGACCACAGCACCCTAACGCGCACTGTCTTTGCCTTCTGTTCACCGGGGTGGCGCGGCTGTCGATTGAAAGCGACTTCTGGATCGACTGTGTCGAGTGGGTTCGCGTGTTGTTCTCGCGCTGTGGTCCGACGTGCTGCACTGGTGCCTGAGCCTCACACCGTGGAAATATTGCGGCTCTACCGTTGATCTCATGCGCTACCGGCAGAGTCTCCACGGGCACGGCTTCGAGTTCGACGGTCTGGTGGAGGTGCTGGCGCGGGCGACGCCGCTGCGCTCCGGCGACGTCCTGGCCGGATGCGCCGCACGGTCCGACACCGAGCGGGTCGCGGCGCGGATGGTGCTCGCCGACCTTCCGCTGACCACCTTCCTCGAGGAGCAGGTGGTGCCGGCCGAGTCGGACGACGTCACTCGGCTGATCCTGGAGACCCACGACAAGGACGCGTTCGGGCAGGTCAGCGGCTTGACCGTGGGTGCCCTTCGGGAGTGGCTCCTCGGCGCCGCCGCGCGGCGTGACACGGCCGCGCTGACCGCCGTCGCGCCGGGGCTGACCCCCGAGATGGTCGCGGCGGTCTCCAAGATCATGCGCAACCAGGACCTGATCGCGGTCGCGGCGGCTACCGAGGTGGTGACCGGCTTCCGTACGACGATGGGCCTGCGGGGACGGCTGGCGACCCGGCTGCAGCCCAACCACCCGACAGACGATCCGGGGGCCATCGCGGCCTCGATCCTGGACGGCCTGCTCCTGGGATCCGGGGACGCGCTGATCGGGATCAACCCGGCCTCCGACAACCCGCGTACGGTCGCGGACCTGCTTCGGCTCGTCGATGACGTACGCCTTCGCTACGAGATCCCGACGCAGAGCTGCGTCCTGACCCACGTCACCACCACGATCGACCTGATCGAGGCGGGGCTGCCGGTCGACCTGCCGTTCCAGTCGATCGGCGGCACCCAGGGTGCCAACGAGGGCTTCGGGGTGACCCTGGCGATGCTCGCGGAGGCCGACGAGGCGGCCCGGTCGCTGGCACGCGGCACCGTGGGGACGGAGGTGATGTACTTCGAGACCGGCCAGGGCTCGGCACTCTCCACCGGTGCCCACCTCGGCAGCGGCGGCAGACCGGTCGACCAGCAGACCCTGGAGGCCAGGGCGTACGGGGTGGCGCGGGCGTTCAAGCCGTTCCTGGTCAACACGGTCGTCGGCTTCATCGGCCCCGAGTACCTGTACGACGGCAAGCAGATCATCCGCGCCGGGCTCGAGGACCACTTCTGCGGCAAGGTGCTGGGTGTGCCGATGGGCGTCGACGTCTGCTACACCAACCATGCCGAGGCCGACTCCGACGACATGGACAACCTGCTCACCCTGCTCGGCGTCGCCGGGTGCACGTACGTCATGGCTGTCCCGGGCGCCGACGACGTCATGCTCGGCTACCAGTCGACCTCCTTCCACGACGCCCTCTACGTCCGCCAGGTCCTCGGCAAACGCCCCGCGCCGGAGCTCGAGGAGTGGCTGGCCTCGACCGGCCTGCTCGACCCGGACGGTTCCGTACGCGACATCGACCCGGCCGCCACGGTGCTGAAGGAGCTGGCCCGGTGAGCGAGTTCTGGGAGCCGTTGCGCAAGGCCACGCCGGCGCGGATCGGCCTCGGCCGGGCCGGCAACTCGGTCCCGACCGCCGAGGTCCTCTCCTTCGGCGCCGCCCATGCCGCGGCTCGGGATGCGGTCCATCTCCCGCTCGACGTCGAGGCGCTGGTCGAGGCGCTCGACACCCTGGGACTGGGTACGCCGACGGTGGTCGCCTCCGCGGCACCGGACCGGGCCACCTACCTGACCCGGCCCGACCTCGGCCGGGTGCCGGGAACCGACCTGGAGCTCGGACCGGGTGAGGCCGAGATCGCGGTCGTCGTCGCCGACGGCCTCTCCGCCGAGGCGGTGGCGAAGCACGCGGTGCCGGTCCTGGAGCACCTGGTCCCGCTCCTCGACAGCGCCACGACCCTCGCCGCGCCGGTGGTCGCCACCCAGGCCCGGGTGGCCCTGGGCGACCACATCGGCCGGGCGGTGGGCGCGCGGCTGGTCCTGGTGCTGATCGGGGAGCGGCCGGGTCTCTCCTCCAGCGACTCGCTGGGCGCCTACCTCACCTGGGACCCACGGCCGGGCGTCCTCGACTCGGCCCGCAACTGCGTCTCCAACATCCGTCCACGCCACGGCCTGGATCATGCGACCGCCGCGCGCACCATCGCCAGCCTGGTCACCGGGGCGCGGGCGCTCGGCGCGACCGGGGTGGCGCTCAAGGACGGATCTTTCACAGCGCCGTTACCTGGCGCGACCACGACCGCCACGGACCGTTTCTAGCCTCAGACACATCCACCCCCACGGAATCCGGAGGCGTGCCATGTCCGAGGCACCTGAAACCGTCGAGCCGACCCAGCTCGACGACGAAGCACATCTCGCCCGTCTCGGCTACAAGCAGGAGCTGTCCCGCACCTGGTCGGGGTTCTCGAACTTCGCCATCTCGTTCTCGATCATCTCGATCCTGGCCGGGTGCTTCACCACGTTCGGCCAGGCTTGGAACAACGGCGGACCGGTGGCCATCTCGTGGGGCTGGCCGATCATCGCAGGCCTCATCCTGATCATCGGGTTCACCATGTCCGAGCTGGTCTCGGCGTACCCGACCTCGGGCGGCATCTACTGGTGGGCGGCCAAGCTCGGCGGCCCGGCGGCCGGCTTCTTCACCGGGTGGCTCAACCTGATCGGCCTGCTCGCGGTGACCGCGAGCGTCGCGTACGGCGCCGCCACCTTCCTCGACCTCACCCTCTCGACCCTGAGCGAGAGCTGGGCCGCGGGCTACTCCCTGGGCCGGGTCTACCTGATCTTCCTGGTCATCCTGGTGCTGGCCGCGCTCGCCAACATCTACTCCAGCCACCTGCTGGCAGTCATCAACAACATCTCGGTGTGGTGGCACGTCGCCGGTGCCGCGATCGTGGTGCTGGTGCTGGTCATCGTCCCGGACGACCACCAGAGCTTCGCCTATGTCTTCACCGAGCGGATCAACAACTCCGGCTATGCCGACGCGAAGTACTGGTTCCTGGTGCTCCCGCTCGGGTTCCTGCTGACGCAGTACACGATCACCGGGTTCGACGCCTCCGCCCACCTCTCCGAGGAGACCCAGGGCGCGGCCGACGGTGCCGCGAAGGGCATCTGGCGCTCGATCTTCTACTCCGCGGTCGGCGGGTACGTCTTGCTGCTGGCCTTCCTCTTCGCGGTCCAGGACCCGGAGGGCGTGAGCGCGGGCGGTGGCGCGGTCGACGTGATCTTCGGTCAGGCGCTGCCGGACTCCTGGCACTTCGTGGTGCTGCTGATCTCCACCGCCGGGCAGCTCTTCTGCGCCACCGCCTGTCTCACCAGCGCCTCCCGGATGACGTACGCCTTCGCCCGCGACGGGGCGGTGCCCGGCTCGTCGCTGTGGGCGAAGGTCAGCCCGACCAGGAAGGTCCCGGTGAACGCGGTGCTCCTGGTGGCGGTCGTCGGTGCGGTCATCACGCTTCCCGCGCTGTGGGGCGTCGGCGGCATCCCGCTGGCCTTCTACGCGATCACCTCGGTCGCGGTGATCGGCCTCTACCTCGCCTTCGCGATCCCGATCTTCCTGCGCTGGCGGGCCGGGGATGCCTTCGAGACCGGGCAGTGGACCCTCGGCAAGCACTACAAGTGGCTCAACCTGGTTGCCGTCGCCGAGATCGCGATCATCTCGGTCTACTTCGTCCTGCCGTTCGTGCCCTCCGGCTGGATCACCAGCGACGACTTCTCCTGGGCGTCGGTCAACTACGCGCCGATCCTCACCGTCGGCTCGCTGGTCCTCCTCGCGCTGTGGTGGCGGCTCTCGGCGCGCAGGTGGTTCAAGGGCCCGAAGACGACCCTCGACTCAACCGACTCAGACGCCGTACGCCGCTAGCCACCGCTCGATCTCGGCGTAGGCCTGCTTGCGGACCTCGGGGCGCGACAGGATCACGTCGTGCTTCGCCCCGGGGACCGCGATGTAGGTGACGTGGCTGCCGATGGCGGTCGACCAGCGGCGGATCTGGCGCACGTCGAGGACGATGTCGGTGGAGTGGACGAGCTCGCCCATCGCCTTCGGCTTGCTGGAGCGGTCGGAGGAGAGCACCAGCACCGGAGCCTTCACGTCCAGACCGCGGTGGAGCCGGGCGTGGCCGTCGCGGATCGCCTTGAGCCAGCCGAGCCGGATCGGGTAGGAGCCGACCGGCTTGAGGCCGAGGTCGAACTCCCACTCGCCGTCGTGCTCGACGTGGAGCGACATGGTGTAGAAGCCGCTGACGTCGCGGCCGAGCTCGCGCATCGGGGCCCGGTGGCCGACCCGGCGCACCACCGGGCTGGCGACCGAGCGCAGCAGGAACGAGCCCTGCAGGTCGAGCCACGGCGAGTTGAGGACCATCCCGGCCAGCGCGTCGGGCTGGCGGTCGTCGGCCCACAGCGAGACCGTGAGCCCGCCGGTGGAGTGGGCGCTGAGCATGATGTGCGAGTGGCCGTCGCGCTCGGTGATCCGCTCCCAAGCGGCGTCGATCTCGTCGAAGTACTCGGCCAGGTCACCGACGTACGTTCCCGACTGGTGCTCCCGCAGCGAGCGACCGTACTTGCGCAGGTCCAGGCCGTAGAAGTCGTAGCCGCGGGCGGTCCACCACTCGGCGTACTCCTTCTGGAAGAAGTAGTCGGAGAAGCCGTGGACGTAGAGGACGGCGCCCTTGGCGTCGCCGTCCGCCGGCCGCTTGACCAGCGTGGCCACGACCGTGCCCTCGAAGTCGTCCGCGAGGTCGATGGTCTCCACGGTGTAGGGCTCACCGAGTACGTCGATCGTCATGAACGCATCCTCTCACCAGGCCGCGCTGGATCACCAGAAGGTCGGCACCAGGCCCCAGCGTCCGTAGACGGTGGTCACGATCTCCTTCAGCCGCTCGGAGTCGGGGACCGCGTCGGGGTCGAGCGCGCGGATACCGAAGCTGCAGGTGTCCCCGACCTCGCACCACCACGACGTCACCCCGCCGCGCATCCGGCGCAGCCCGCCGCGGGTCGCGCCGAGCGCCAGGGCACGGAAGACGACCGACTCGGCGGCGACGCCGAACGGCGCCACGAAGTCGGGGTCGGGCCGGCCCAGGTTGGAGGCGAGACCGAGCGGCGTGACGACGTTCTTGAGCAGCGGCTTCGCGAGGCGGTCCGGGATCATCTGCGCCAGCGGCGCGATGTGGGCGATCGGGTCGGGGCGGGTGCCCTTGAAGAGCGCGGAGAACTCCCGCTTCGACCGCTCCCGGATGTGAGCCAGGTCGGTGACCCGGCCGACGCCGTCGCGCAGCTCGGTCTCGACCGCGATCGAGACACCCGAGGTGGCGTTGGAGCGCAGGTCGCCCTCGCCGCGCAGCGAGACGGGCAGCGACATCTTGACCGGCTCGCCGGGGCGTACGATCCCGGCCTCGAGGAGGACCTCGACCGAGATCGCGACCTGCAGCGCGTTGGCGGTGCCACCGGCCCGCTCCGCGGCCGCGTTCCAGTCCGTGACGGGGCAGTCTGCAGTGGCGTCGGCGACCTCGTGGACGACGTCGTCGTCGGGCTGCGGGGCCGGCACCGGCCGCTTCTCGGAGGACTGGGCCTCCAGCACGGGGAGCTTCCCGGCCCTCCGGGCTTCCCGGAGGCCGCGAACGGCGGCGCGTGCCATCGTGCGTGCGTCGCGCCGGTCGTCCCTGCGGGTGACCTCGGGCTCCGCCTCGGAGACCGGGAGCCGCGGCAGGCGCTGGCGGCGTACGGCCGCGATCACGGCGCCGAGCTTCATCCCGCCGTCGCAGACGATGTGGGAGGCGTTGTAGGCCACGACCGTGCCGCCGTCGGTGGTGTGGGCCATGAAGAACGCCCACAGCGGGCCCTTCACCGGGTCGAACGGCACCTCGTCGGCGGTGCTGTCGAGCCAGGCCACCACCTGGTCGGGCTTGATCCGGTCGGGGTGCAGGTGGACCGGCTCGGCGGTCGTCGCCGGCACCCAGCGGGAGCGCGCGCCGATGACCTTGGGGCGTACGACGAGGCGGTTGAGCGGGCCCTCGGCCAGCTCGTCGACCAGGTCCTGGACCGCCTCGATCGGGATCTCGGTGGGGAACCGCCAGGCGGTCTGGGCCACGACCGGGACGCCGATCACGGTCGCGGAGCGGAGGAAGACCTCGTCGTCGTACGTCAGCCGGTTGGTGCGCTCGGGAGCGAACGGTGCCGGGCGGGCGCCGAGGCTCGCGGGCGGCAGCGATGACAGCATCTCGGGCCGGGGCACGTCACCACACCTCGGCGGTCAGACCCCACGAGCCGAGCTCCTCGACGACCAGTCTCTTCAGGAAGTCCAGGTCGGGCACACGGTCGGGCTCGGCGGCGACCAGGTTGAGCGTCGTACGTGGCCCCGACTGGATCAGCCAGGCGATGATCCCGCCGCCGACGTCGTAGGCATCCTGGGCGGTGGCGTTCTGGTAGCCAGCGAGTCCGGCCACGAGGCGTACGTCCACACCCATCGCGTAGCGGTAGTCGTCGGGGAGCTGGGGCAGGTTGGAGGCCATGCACGCCGCGGCCGGCGGCTGCGGGAGCTTGTCGAGCACGGCGTCGGGCAGCATCTGCATCATCGCCAGCGGCACCGGGACCAGCCCCGGGCCGGCCTGGCCGAGGCGGATGTAGGCCGCCTTGGAGAGCTTCTTGATCTCGGCGAGGTCGCGCTTGTCGAGCACGTCACGGGGCACCTCGACCATGGCCACGCGCGTGGAGTTGGAACGTACGTCCCCGGGCTGGAAGTCGCTCATCGGCAGCGAGACCGGGACGTCGCCCCGGTCGAGCGGCACGTGGTCGATGCGGACGAGCAGGTCGGCGACGACGTTGATGAACCAGGCGTTGGTCGAGCCGCCGTGCTCGGCGGCGATCTTCGTCATCGTCTCGGTGTCGAACTCGGTGATCATCCGCGGCATCCGCCAGGTCTCCGGCGCCGGGTTCGGGGCGGCCTCCGGGTAGACGCGGGGCGCCTTGGTGGCCAGAGCCGCGGTGCCGTCCTTCTTCGCCTGCCGGCGGGCCTTGGTCCAGTCACGGACGGCGCGCCACTGCGCGCGACTGTCGGCGGCCTCGGCACGGAGGCGGTCCCAGCCCTTGGCGGGCGCCGGCGGCAGCCGCAGCGGTTCGCCGCGGGAGGCACGGCACACGGCGTCGAGCACGGAGCCGCCGTCTCCGACGGCGTGGGCGAGCAGCATCGAGACGACCGAGGTGCCGTCGTCGAGGTTGATCGCGGTGAGCCGGTAGGTCAGACCCTCGTGCGGGTCGAGGTGGTCGCTGTGACGCTCCTGGAGCCAGTCGGTGACCTCGGCGACGGGGAGGACCTCCTCGTAGAGCTCGAGCGACGGCTCGCGGTCGGCGTTGGTCCACAGGTCGCGGGCTCCGGGGAACTTCGCCCGGTGCAGCTTCCGCGACAGCCCGCCCTCGGCCAGGCCGGCGGCGATGTAGCGCAGCCGGTCGGCGTCGTAGGGACTGTTGAGCCGCCAGATCCACTGGTTGGCGATCGGACTTCCGAGACCGCGATGGCGGCGGGCGAAGAGGTCGTCGGCGAACTGCAGGCGGCCGGAGTTGTCGATCGGTGCACGGGTGGCAACGGGCATGGGGGGAGTCCTCGAGATTGGCGGGCGGCCGGGCAGAGGCCCGGCGAGATCACACAGCGATAGCGCGCGCAGGGGGAGGAGTCAATCGGAGTTTGATACGTCATGTAAACCCCCGGGGGCAATTAAGAAGTGTGGCGATTCCCACGTCCGGGGCGGTCGAATTCGGGGGCGGACCTGTGTGCACAATAGGCCGCGACGTGGACGACATCGCTGTCGTCCCAGGCGGGTCGCCTTCTCGGGCTACGGCGTTCTTGAGGTTCGTTCGGGTCCCCGAGAAGACGTTTTGCCGCAACGAGCCCCCCACCTCAGAGAGGAACTCCACCTCCGATGGAGTACACCGAGCTGTCCGCGTACGACGTACCCCCGGGCGAGGTGACCGCGTGGATCCCCGCTGCGGAGCCGGGTGCCTGGGTCGACGACGACCGCCGGCTGTCCCACA
This sequence comes from Nocardioides sp. NPDC087217, assembly GCF_044744805.1. Lineage (NCBI taxonomy): Bacteria > Bacillati > Actinomycetota > Actinomycetes > Propionibacteriales > Nocardioidaceae > Nocardioides > Nocardioides sp. NPDC087217. The sequence continues at coordinate 1,258,909 of NZ_JBIUZB010000002.1, read as the reverse complement.
ACCACGAGCTGCACCTCGACACCGCCGAGGCGGGCTCCTGGATCGGTTCGATCATGCGGTTGCCCGGGCAGCTCGACACCGAGGCGCTCGGCCTCGCGCTCCGCGCCTGGATCGGGCGTCACGAGGCGCTGCGCGGGACCGTCGAGGAGACACCGGCCGGCCGGCGCCGTCGTGCGGTCGCGGCTGCTGACGTGTCGGTGAGCACCACCGTTCTCGGCCGGTTCGACGGCGAGGACGCCCGCGGCCGCATCTCGGACTTCCTCGCTGATCACATCGACCCCTCGGCCTGGCCCTACGTCGTCTTCGCGACCGTGGCCGACGCCGACGGCTTCACCCTGGTCTTCGGCGCCGACCACGGCGTCATGGACGCTTACTCCCAGCTGCTCTGGTTCGAGGAGATCGCCTCGCTCTACGAGCGGGCGCTGGCCGGCGAGCCGTTCGCGGAGCTGTCCGCGGCGACCACCGGCAGCCACATCGACCACGCCGCCGCCGAGCGGGTCACCGGCGAGACGATGTCGCTGGAGAGCGAGTCGGTGCAGGTCTGGCGCGACTGGCTCACCGGTCCTGACGGGGGACTTCGTTTCGCCGACTTCCCGGTCACGGGCATCACCGACGTACCCGCCTCGGCGGAGCCGCTGCCGCAGGCGAGCCTGTCGCAGTGGCTCGGCGACCCCCGCCAGGCCCGGGTCCTGGGCGAGCTGTGCAAGAGCGCCGGTGTCTCCTTCCAGGCCGGGATGATGGGCGCGATGGCGTACGTCCTGCGCGCCCAGCACGGCGTGGAGCGGATGCGTTTCGTGGCGCCGATGCACACCCGCTACACCGCCGAGCACGCCGCCGCGGTCGGCTGGTACGTCGGCCTCGTCCCGATCACCCTCGACATCACCGGCGCGACCACGCTGCCCGAGGTCGCCGGCCGAGTCCAGGCCGCGCTCGCCGCGGCGAAGCCGCTGGTCCCGCAGCCGTTCGCGCGGGTCGCCGACCTGCTCGGCGTCGACGACGCCCCGCACTTCGTCGTCACCTTCGTCGACACCCGCTTCATCGCCGGAGCCGAGCGCTGGAACGCCTGGGACGCCCGTACGCTGCGGGCACCCGTCCGCGCCGACGACGAGGTCTACCTGTGGCTCGTGCGTGACCGGGACGGTCTCAACGTCTCGACGCGCTACCCGGAGACGGTCGCCGCCGAACGGGTCGTGCGCGACCTGATCGGCGGGATGAGCGCGCTGTTGGAGGAGATCGCGCGCCCTGAGGCCGCCGAGCTGGAGGGCACCGCATGAGGATCGCGGGGCTCGCGGAGCTGGCACCGGCGCCGGGCCGGGTGGTCGTGCTGCGGCCGACGGCCGAGTGCCGCGCCGCGGCCGACGCGGCGCCCGTCTCTCCCGGGGCTCCCTCGTTCCTGCAGGCCGACCATCTCAACGCCTACCGGGCCAAGGTCGCCGCCGGCGGGGTGCACCGCGCCTGGACCGGGACCTGCGGCGAGTTCGACGTGGCTTTCGACGAGTCGGCCTACGTCGCGGCGCTGACCTCGTTCGTCGCTCGTCACGAGGGGCTGCGCACCTGGTTCGACCTCTCCGGCGCCACGCCGGTGCGCCACCTCGTACCGGCTGACGCGATCGCCTTTGAGGCCGTCGAGGTCGAGGCGCCCGCCGACTGGTCCGGTGGCTGGCAGGAGCTTCTGGTCAGCCTGTGGGACGAGCAGTGCAGCCCCGACTCCTGGACGCCGTTCCTGCTCGGCGCGATCGTGCGCGAGGAGGGCTTCACCTACTTCTGGGGCTGCGACCACGCCTTCACCGACGGCGCCTCGCAGCTGATGGTCCCCGCCGAGCTCGGCGCGGCCTACGCCGCGGCCCTGGGTGCCCCGTCGCCGGACCTGCCGGAGGCCGACAGCTTCGTGACGTACGCAGCCGCCGAGCAGCAGCTCGCCGCCGAGTGCGACGCGGAGACACCGGCGGTGCGCGAGTGGGTCGACATCGTCTCGCGTCATGGCGGTCGGCTGCCGCGGTTCCCGGTCGACCTCGGGCTGGCCCCGGGCGAGACCGCGCCGGTCCGGATCCGGTCCTGGACCGCGCTCGAGGGCGACGCGGTGGACGAGCTCGAGGAGCTCTGCCGTGCGGCCGGCGGCCGGTTCACCAGCGGCGTCTTCGCGCTCCTGGCCCATGCCGAGCAGCGCCTGACCGGGAGCTCGGACTATCTGGGGATCACGGTGCTCGGCACCCGGTCGCAGCAGACCGCGACGTCGCACGGCTGGTTCTGCAACTTCGCTCCCGTCTCGATGGCGCTGGGGGAGACCTTCCCCGAGACCGTGCTCGCGGCGGAGAAGGCCTTCGGCACCGCCCGCGAGTTGGCCCGCACCCCGGTCCACGTCGCGCTCGGTGCGATGGTCGCCGGCGGGGTGCTCGCGCCGACCGAGCTGGCCAGCCCGCAGATGGTCTCCTACCTCGACGTACGCAAGTTCCCCGGCGCCGGGACCACCCCGTTCGACACCGGACTGCACTTCACCGGCGAGGGCCGCACCGCCAACGCGAGCCTGTGGGTCAACCGCTTCGTCGACCGCTTCGAAGTGGTCACGCAGAGTCCGGACACCGCCCAGGGCGGGCGTGCCGTGGCGACCTACTTCGAGGCAGTGCACGACGTGCTCGCCGACCTCGGCCTGCCTGTACGTCCAGTCGATGCTGACCAGATCATCGGGACCGGACATGCTGGTCACGACCGCTGACCTGTGGGAGCCCCGGCCGGGCACGCTGCTCCGTTGGGACCTCTCCGCTCCGGCCCACGGCGCGCCCGCCGAGCTCTCGCTCAACCAGCGCAACCACCTCGCCGGCGCGCTGGCCGGAGCGCCGACCGTATGGCTGGCCGCCGCCTTCGACGTCGACGGCCCCATCGAGCCGGTCGCGCTGTCGCGCACCTGGCGGGCCTTCCTCGCCCGCCACGGCAGCCTGCAGCTCGAGGTCGTCGCCGGGTCCGAGGAGCTCCAGGCCCGCCGGCACCACCCTGGCACGCTCACGTGGTCGGTGACCTCCGTCGGCCACACCAGCACCGTCGAGGAGACCCGCGCCGTGCTGCATGCCGCCCTCGATGAGCGGTGCGGGCCGTTCGCCTATCCAGCCTTCCTGCCTGCCGCGATCTCCCGCCCCGACCGCTCCACGATCGTCCTCGGCATGGATCACCTGCACTGTGACGCCCACTCGGTCGCGGTCGCGGTCGAGGAGCTCGCCCACCTCTACGCCACCTTCACCGAGGGCGGCGACGAGCCGTCGCTGCCGCCGGTGAGGTCGTTCCTCGAAGCCGCCGCGGAGGGAACCGACGGCCCCGCCTGGGTCGGCGCCGACGACCCGCTGCTGCGTGGCTGGCGTGAGTTCCTCGGCGGCCGCGGCCACCGGCTGCCGACCTTCCCGCTGCCGCTCGGTCTCGAGCCGGGCGAGCGGGCCGCCCAGGCCACCGCCGTTGCCCCGCTGGCCGACGCCGACCTGATGGACCGCATCGGCACCCGCGCCCGCATCAGCGGTGCCTCGACGTACGCCGCCGTGCTCGCGGCCCTCGCCACCGCGATCTCCGACCTCGGCGGCGGTGACCGGCTGGACACGATGGCGCCGGTCTCAACCCGCTCCGCGGAAGCCCTGACCCGCTCGATCGGCTGGTACACCACCACCGTCCCGCTCACGGTCCCCGCCTCGCTCACCGACGTGGGCCTGGCCGAGGCCGGCGACGCAGTCCGTCATGGCGTACGCCTCGGGTCGGTGCCGCTCGACCAGGTCCTCGGCTCGCTCACCGAGCCGCTGGTGCAGACCCGCAACGACGTCTTCGTCGTCTCCTGGGTCGACTACCGGCACGTCCCCGGCGGCTCGGCCCACCTCGACCGCGACGCGCAGCACATCTCCGCCTCGACCCTGGCCGACGACGTACAGATCTGGTTCTCCCGCACCCACACCGGCCTCGCCGTCCGCGTCCGCTACCCCGACACCGCGGTGGCCGCAGCGTCCGTCGAGGCTCTTCTGGACCGCCTGCGCCACACCCTCGCCGAGCTCTCCCGCCAGCCCGACGACCTCGCCGTCCTCCGCGCTGAGCCCTGAGTCCCGCCAGGATCAGCGCGCGTAGAGCTGCCGGATGACGTCCTCGATGTCGGGCTCGTGGATGGAGAGGTCGGCGACGTCGTACGCAGCGGCGACCTGTGCGACCAGCGGCGCGGCGGAGGCGCCGGCGGGGAAGGAGAGCCACTGGCGGGGACCCTCGACCTTCACGACCCGAGCGCCGTCGATGGCGATGGGGGAGGCCTCGTCGACGAGGTCGACGACGAGGGTGCGGGAGGCGTCGCCGTTGGCTCGCAGGGAGGGTAGCGGGCCGTCGAAGACGGCGGTGCCGTGGTCGATGACGATGACCCGGTCGCACAGCGCCTCGATGTCCTGCAGGTCGTGCGTGGTGAGCATCAGGGTCGTCCCACGCTCGTGGTTGAGGGCGCGCAGGAACTCCCGCAGGCGCCCCTTGGAGATGACGTCGAGACCGATGGTCGGCTCGTCGAGATAGAGGATCTCGGGGTCGTGGAGCAGCGCCGCGGCGATGTCGCCGCGCATCCGCTGACCCAGGCTCAGCTGTCGCACGGGGGTGTCCATCAGGTCGCCGAGGTCGAGCAGCGCGACGTGGTCCTCGAGGTTGCGGCGGAAGGTCTTGTCGGGGATCCGGTAGATCCGCCGCAACAGCTCGAAGGAGTCGCGCAGCGGCAGGTCCCACCACAGCGACGTACGCTGCCCGAAGACCACTCCGATCCGCCTGGCCAGCTCCCGGCGCTGGCGAGACGGCTCCAGGCCCGCCACCCGCGCCGACCCGCCGGAGGGCACCAGGATCCCGGTGAGCATCTTGATCGTGGTCGACTTCCCGGCGCCGTTGGGTCCGATGTAGCCGACCATCTCACCGGCATCGATCTCGAAGGAGAGGTCGTGGACGGCGTGCCTGACCACCGACGTACGTCTCAACAGACCCGCCTTCTTGCGGATCGTGAAGTCTCGGGAAAGGTCCCGCACCTCGATCAGTGCCACATCAGCTCCCGGTGGATCGATAACGACGAAGCCCCTGGCGCCACACGAGCGCGGTCAGACCGACCAGCGCCAACGCGGCCAGGGGCGAGGCGAACCGGAACCAGTCCGGGGCGCCGTACGGGTCGGTGCGGCCGAGCAGGAACAGGCACGGATACCAGTTCACAAACGCCAGCGGCAGCAGGTAGGTGAGCGACCGGACGACCTCGCGCGGGAAGATCGTCATCGGATACTGCATGATCGTGTTGCCGCCGTAGGTGAAGGCGTTGGCGAACTCGGAGGCGTCCGTGGTCCAGAACTGGATCGTCGAGAACGTCACGAAGACGCAGAAGTAGATGACCACACCCGAGACGAGCGCCACCACGAGCACCAGCAGCCGCTGCGGGTTCCAGTCCACGATCGGCGCCGCCCACACGAACACCGCGATGCCCTGGGCGATCTGGCCGAGCCGGCGCAGCTCGAACCGGTCGGCGCACAGCTGCACCAGCACCGGGACCGGCTTGGTCATCATCGCGTCGAGATCGCCGCTGCGTACGTATCGGCCGATCTTCTCCACGCTCCCGACCAGCATGTCGGCGACCCGGAACGCGATCGAGGTGACCCCGTAGAGCAGGGCGATCTCGCGCAGCGTGAAGCCGCCGTAGGTGTCGATGTGGCTGAACATCAGCCAGATCGCCACGAAGTCGAGGAAGGTGATCAGTACGCCACCGACCGTCATCGTCCAGAACGAGACCGGATAGGCCATCGCCGCCCGGATCCACAGCAGCGCGATGAGCCAGTAGGAACGGATCGCCTCCGTCGCGGGTGATCGAGCCTGTCGAGATTCAACCACCCTGGACCACCACCTTGCGGGTCGCGGCACGCAGCACGAGCGCGCAGACGCCGAGGAGGACGACCGCCCACAGCACCTGCAGCCCGATCGCGGCGAGCAGGTCGAGCCCGGTGTGGCGGCCCACCCAGATGTCGGCCGGGGTCTGGATGTAGGAGGCGAACGGGAGCGCCAGCGCGATCTGGCGCAGACCGTCGGGGAAGAGGTTGAGCGGCAGCGTCAGCCCGCTGAAGAAGGTGGCCAGCACGCTCAGCAGCACCCGCGGACCGGTCGCGTCCAGAAGCCAGAACGCACTCGCGGCGAAGAGGAAGCGAACCGCGAAGCTGACCACCACCGCGAGGACGACGCTGACCAGGAACGCGACCGCGCCGGCGGGGGAGGGCATGACCAGCCCGAAGAGCAGCGCGCCGACGATGGTCGGCGCCACGCCTCGGGTCGCGAAGTGGTAGAGCCCGCGGCCGAGGTCGGCGGCGAGATACCAGCCGAGGACGCTGACGGGACGGTAGAGATCGACGGCGATGTCGCCGTTGCGGATCCGCTCGGCAAGGTCGTCGGTCGAGCCGCCGCTCCACAGCGCGATCGTCATCAGCAGCGCCTGCCCGATCCAGACGAAGGTGACCGCCTGGTCGGCCTGGTAGCCGCCGGCCGACGGGTTCTGCTCCCACAGCGCCAGATAGGCGAAACTGAGGATGATCCCGAAGACCGAGTTGGTGAAGATCCCGGCGAGCGTGGCCGCGGTGTAGGTGGAGTAGCGGCGGAACGAGCTGGTCGCGATCGCGGCGTACAGACTCAACTGTGGATGCAGCGCCCCGGACACCTGACGTACGTTGGCACAGGAGGGCCTGCGTACGCCAAGGGGTTTCCTGGAATAACGTTGACGCAGCAACTGTTTGCCGAGTAGTTCGGATTTCAACTATCGTGGAAGAGTCCACGAAAGGGGCAGGGAACCATGGGTATGCAGTTCGGCATCTTCACCGTCGGTGACGTCACGATGGACCCGACGACCGGTAGGACCCCGACGGAGAACGAGCGCATCAAGGCCACCGTCGAGATCGCCAAGCACGCCGAGGAGGTGGGCCTGGACGTCTTCGCGACCGGTGAGCACCACAACCCGCCGTTCATCGCATCCAACCCGACCGCCACGCTGGCCTACATCGGTGCCAAGACCGAGAACATCATCCTGAGCACCGCGACCACGCTGATCACCACCACCGACCCGGTGCTGATCGCGGAGGACTACGCCAAGATCCAGCACCTCACCGACGGCCGCGTGGACCTGATGATGGGCCGCGGCAACACCGGCCCGGTCTACCCCTGGTTCGGCAAGGACATCCGCCAGGGCATCAACCTGGCCATCGAGAACTACGCCCTGCTGCGCCGGCTGTGGTCGGAGGACGTGGTGGACTGGTCGGGAAGGTTCCGTACGCCGCTGCAGGGCTACACCTCGACGCCGCGGCCGCTGGATGGCGTCGCGCCGTTCGTCTGGCACGGTTCGATCCGCTCGCCCGAGATCGCCGAGCAGGCTGCGTACTATGGCGACGGCTTCTTCCACAACCACATCTTCTGGCCGGCCTCCCATACCAAGCAGATGGTGCAGCTCTACCGGCAGCGCTTCGAGCACTACGGCCACGGCACCGCCGACCAGGCCATCGTCGGGCTGGGCGGGCAGTTCTTCATGCGGCCCAACTCCCAGGACGCGATCAACGAGTTCCGGCCCTACTTCGACAACGCCCCGGTCTACGGTCACGGTCCGTCGCTGGAGGACTTCAGCGAGGCCACCCCGCTGACCGTCGGCTCGCCGCAGCAGGTCATCGAGCGGACGCTCTCGTTCCGTGAGTACGTCGGTGACTACCAGCGCCAGCTCTTCCTGCTCGACCACGCCGGACTGCCGCTGAAGACGGTGCTGGAGCAGCTGGACCTCTACGGCGAGATCCTGCCGACCCTGCACGCGGAGTTCGCGAAGCTGCGCAAGCCCGGCGTCCCGGACGCCCCGACCCACGCCTCCCTGGTGGAGAAGGCCGGCGGCGCGAAGGACTCGACCGTCTACGCCGAGGGCGACTCCGCCACCGGCTCCTCCGACCGCGACCTGAGCGACCCCGAGGTCGCCAAGGTGCTCGAGGGGGAGCTGTGACCCGGATCGTCGTCGTCTCCGCGGGGCTGTCGGTCCCGTCCTCGACCAAGCTGCTCGCCGACATGCTCGGCGACGCCACGACCCGGGCCGTCCAGGCCCGGGGCGCGGAGGTCGAGGTCGAGCACGTCGAGCTGCGCGGCCTGGCCCACGAGCTGACCGACAACCTGCTCACCGGGTTCGCCAAGCCGGCGCTCCAGTCGGCCATCGACCAGGTGCGGCGTGCCGACGCCGTCATCGCGGTGACACCGGTCTTCTCCGCGTCCTACTCCGGCCTGTTCAAGACGTTCTTCGACGTACTCGAGCAGGGCGTCCTGGACGCGAAGCCGGTCCTGATCGCCGCGACCGCCGGCACCGCCCGGCACTCGCTGGTGCTCGAGCACGCGCTCCGGCCGCTCTTCGCCTACCTGCACGCGGTGGTCGTCCCGACCGGGGTCTTCGCCGCCACCGAGGACTTCGCCGGCGGCCCGGAGCTCCCCAAGCGGGTCGATCGTGCCGCCGCCGAACTGGCTGCCCTGCTGGCCGTGGGCGGCACGCCCACCCCGGCGCCGCATCGGACGATGGTGGAGGACGAGTTCGCCAACCCGACGTCCTTCGAGACGCTGCTCAAGCGGGCCTCCGAAGGGCCGCCGGAGTTCTGACCGGACGGGGTTCCCTTCGGCTGCCGATGTGAACACGGGCGCGAGATACCGGGGGTTTGCGGGGAAGTGCGACAGAATGCGTCTCGACCGCTACCCCCAGCACCGAGCGGAGCCGTTGTGTCCAGCTATGAGCCGAGCGTCGTCGTTGCCGACGAGTCGCCTCTCCTTCGTGCTGGACTCACCGCCCTGCTCGCGCGTGGTGGCTACCAGGTGGTCGCCGACGCCGGCGACGCCGAGGCGCTCGTCCAGGCCGCGACCGACACGCTGCCCACGCTGGTCGTGACCGACGCCCGGCTGGGCCCGGACGACGAGGGCATCAGCGCCACCCTCCGGCTGCACGAGAAGGTGCCGGAGATGGGCGTCGTCGTGCTCGCCGACTCGGTCGACACGGCCTTCGCGGCCGCCGTCTTCGCCAGCACCGGCACCGGCGGTCTCGGCTACCTGCGCAAGTCTCGCGTACGCACCGTCCCGCACTTCCTCGACGTCGTCGGCAGGGTGGCATCGGGCGAGGTCGTCGTCGACCCGGAGGTCATCTCCCGGATGGTCGAGGCGTCGCCGGATGCCGATCCCGATGCGATCGCGAGGCTGACGATGCGCCAGAGCGAGGTGCTGGGCCTGATCCACGCCGGGTACCCCGACCGCGCGATCATCAGCAGGCTCTTCAGCGGCAGGCGGCAGTTCGAGCGGTGTCTGAGCGAGATGTTCCTCGCGTTCGGGCTGTCCCGGGACGTCGAGCACCGGCGTACGCCGACGCTGCTGACCCACCTGGCATCCGGCTGACGTGGGAGTCCTGAGGTCACCCGGTGACCTCAGGACTCCCACGTCGGAACTCAGTGCTGGTAGGTGCCCACCACGACGGCGCGGGCCAGTGCCTTGAACGCCAGGTTGAAGGAGACGACGGCCGGGGTGACCCCGTCGTCCACGCCCAGCGTCTCCTCGCCGACCGCGTGGACGACGAAGTAGTAGCGGTGGACCTGGTCGCCGGCCGGGGGAGCGGCGCCGCCGAAGTCCTTGGTGCCGAAGTCGGTCGCGACGTGGAACGCCTTGCCCGGGAGCTCGGCGGTGCTGGCCCCGGCACCGGCGGGCAGCTCGGTCACGTCGGCCGGGACGTCGACCAGTACCCAGTGCCAGAAGCCGCTGGGGGTGGGCGCGTCGGGGTCGAAGCAGGTGATGACGTACGACTTCGTCCCCTCCGGCGCGCCGCTCCAGCTGAGCTGCGGGGAGGTGTTGCCACCGTCGTAGACCTGGTCCTGCTTCAGCGGCTGGCCGTCGGTCACGTCCTCGCTGGTCAGCGTGAAGGAGGGGAGAGCGGGCATGAGGGAGTAGGGATCCGGCTTCACCGGACGATCGAGTGCCATGTCCACCAACGTAGTCCGCGAATCGACCCGTTGTCAGGCCGCACCCCGGTGTTGGGCGAGGATGTACCCATGAGTTCTGAGCATGCCGTTCCCTATCCCGCCGGCCTCATCCTGGAGGGGCGGAGGGTGGTCGTCGTGGGTGGTGGCCGGGTGGCGCAACGGCGCGTGCCGGCGCTGATCGCCGCGGGGGCGCGGGTCGAGGTCGTCTCGCCGTCGCTGACCCCTGCCCTGGAGGGGCTGCTCGGCTCGGGCGAGATCACCTGGCACCAGGCCCGCTTCTCGGCCGACGTGCTCGACGGCGCCTGGTACGTCATCGCCGCGACCCAGAACGCCGACGTCAACGAGGAGATCTCGGCCGCCGCCGAGGAGCGACGGATCTTCTGCGTACGCTCCGACGACGGCACGCAGGCCACCGCCTGGACCCCGGCGACCGGACAGGACGGCGACCTGACCATCGCCGTGCTGGCCAACCGCGACCCGCGGCGCTCGGCAGGCGTGCGTGACCGGATCCTCGACGGGCTGCGCTCCGGTGACCTGATCGCTCCGCACGAGCGTCAGCGAGTGCCCGGTGTGACCCTGATCGGCGGCGGCCCGGGTGACCCCGGGCTGATCTCGGTGGCCGGCCGCAAGGCCCTGATGGAGGCCGACATCGTCGTCGCCGACCGGCTGGCGCCACGGGAGCTGCTCTCCGAGCTGCCCGCCGATGTCGAGCTCGTCGACGTCGCCAAGCTCCCTCGCGGCCGCTCGGCCCAGCAGGAGGAGATCAACCGGATCATCGTCGAGGCTGCCCTGGAGGGGAAGGCGGTCGCGCGCTTCAAGGGCGGCGACAACTTCATCTTCGGCCGTGGCTTCGAGGAGGTGCTCGCCTGCCGTGAGGCCGGCGTCCCGGTCCACGTCATCCCCGGCCTGACCTCGCCGGTGACGGTCCCCGGCGTCGCCGGGATCCCCGTGACCCACCGCGGCGTCGCGCACGAGTTCGCCGTCATCTCCGGCCACGTCCCCCCGGGCGACCCCACCTCGTTGACCAACTGGTCCGCCGTCGCCGGTCTGGGCGGCACCCTGGTCCTCCTGATGGCCGTCCAGAACGCTCCCGCGATCGCAACCGCCCTTCTCGATGGCGGCCGCGAGCCCGGCACCCCCGTCGCCGTCATCTGCGACGGCACGATGCCCACGGAGCGTACGGTCCTGGCGACCCTCGAGACCCTCGAGAAGACACTTGCCGACGAGAACGTCCAGCCCCCGGCGATCATTGTCGTCGGTGAGGTCGTCCGCGTCGCCCACCCGGACTCCTTCTAGCCGCATGGTCGGCGCGGCGTCGACTCGTTGCCATGAGTATGGGTCTATGGTCATCTAGTGAGGGTCGGTGTGTATGTCGATGCGTACAACCTCTACTACGGGGCTCGCGGGCACTGCGGCCGTTCGACAGCTGGCTGGCGCTGGCTCGACATTCGAGCGATGGTCACGCCGTACCTGGGGTGGCCCGGTGCGGACGTCCAGCGTGTCGTCTACTGCACCGCGCGAGTGAACCAGGCCGATTCACCGTCCGCTCGGGTCGACCAGGACGTGTATATCCGTGCACTCCTCGAACATGGATCGGTTGATCACGTGGAGGAAGGGCGGTACGTCTCGTGGGCCAAGGCGGCACCATTGGCGGCACCGTCAGGACGGTCGCGGCGGCCGCGGCTCTATGTGTCGAACGGTAGCGAGATCCTGGACCCGGCGCTGCCTCTGAAGCGTACGCAGGATGACGTCACGGGCGATGACATCATCCTTGCGACCGTTCGTCGTAGGGAAGAGAAGGGATCTGACGTCAACGTGGCGGCGCATCTGCTTCGCGATGTGTTCAGCCAAGCGGTGGATGCTGCGGTCGTGATCACGAACGACTCCGACCTGGCCCTTCCGCTGCGATTGGCTCGGGAACAGGTTCCGGTCGGAACCATCAACCCTCAGCCTGGACAGCTGGCGGGCGCGCTGCGCGGCAGCTCTGGCGATGGCGTGGGACGCCACTGGTGGAGGCAACTGGGTCCAACTGACTTCCAACGCCACCAGTTGCCTGATCCGGTTGGGAGGAATCGAAAGCCGAAGGACTGGTAAGCGGTGTCGGCTTGTTCCGAGGAGCAGCAGGGCATAGAGTAGGAGACATCCACCCGCTCCTCCACGTGAGGGCGGGTTTTTCTTTGCTCGAATGGCGTGGCTCGAGCTCCAGACCTACTCTTGTGCGGACATGGCGAACCTGACCGAGATCTCTGACCCCGCCGATCCCCGACTCGCCGACTACCGCGACCTGCGGGACGTAGAGCTGCGGAAGTCGCTGGAGTCGTCCGAGGGGCTCTTCCTGGCCGAAGGCGAGAAGGTCGTACGCCGGGCCGTGGCCGGAGGCTTCGAGCCGCGCTCGTTCTTGATGGCGCCGAAGTGGCTCGACGGGCTGTCCGATGTGCTCGAGTCGTCGGATGCGCCGTGCTACGTGATGAGCGAGAAAGCCGCCGAGGAAGTGACCGGGTTCCACGTGCACCGCGGTGCACTCGCCTCCCTGAAGCGGCGGCCGCTGCCGTCGGTCGACTCGGTGCTGGCTGGTGCGCGCTCGGTCCTCGTGCTCGAGGACATCGTCGACCACACCAACGTAGGCGCGATCTTCCGGTCGGGCGCCGCGCTCGGGTTCGACGCGGTGCTGCTGGCGCCACGCTGCGCCGACCCGCTCTACCGCCGCTCGATCAAGGTCGCGATGGGTGCGGTCTTCGCGCTGCCGTGGACCCGCCTGCCGGACTGGTACGAAGCGCTCCCGTCCCTCTCCGCCGCCGGCTTCACCACCGTCGCCCTGACCCTCGCCGACGACGCCGTCGACATCGAGAAGGCCGTCGAGGGCGTCGACAAGGTCGCCCTCGTCCTCGGCTCGGAGGGTCACGGCATCTCTCCGCGCTGGCAGCAGGCCGCCGACCGCCGCGCGATCATCCCGATGTCCGCCGGCATCGACTCCCTCAACGTAGCCGCCGCCACCGCCGTTGCCTGCTACGTCACCGCCCGCCGCTGACCGGCCGAGAATGTAGTTGTGGGCGACGAAGATCTACTTTCGTCGCCCACAACTACAGATTCAGCGTCCACAACTGCGGACTCGGCCGGGATCTCAGACCAGCTGCCACCAGACGGTCGTGTCGCCGGGGAGGGCGGCGGTGCCGTCGGTGACGGGCACGGGGCCCGAGGAGGAGAGGAGTACGCGGCCGGGGGCGGCGATGCGTACGGGCTCCTTGGTGGTGTTGACCGTGCAGGCGAAGCCGTCACGCTCGAACCAGAGGACACCGGCGGGTGCCTCGTCGTGCCAGGTCACCGCGTCGCCGGCACCGAGGCCGGGGACGTCGCGGCGGGTGCGGATGGCGGAGCGGTAGAGCTCGAGGGTCGAACCCTCGACACCCGCCTGGGCCTCGACGCTCAGCTGACCCCACTCCGCCGGCTGCGGCAGCCAGGAGCCACCGTCGCCGAAACCGTAGGACGAGCCGGAGCGGGTCCACGGCAGCGGCACCCGGCAGCCGTCGCGGAAGCCGTCCTGGCCGTTGGCGCGGTGGAACGACGGGTCCTGGCGGACCTCGTCGGGCAGGTCGGTGACGTCGGGCAGGCCGAGCTCCTCGCCCTGGTAGACGTACGCCGATCCCGGAAGCGCGAGCATCAGCAGCGTCGCCGCGCGTGCGCGCCGGAGCCCGAGAGGCCGGTCCCCGGCGGTGCGGATCTGGGTCCCCGATCCGGGCGGGTTGGCGAAGCGTGTGGCGTGACGGGTGACGTCGTGGTTGGAGAGCACCCAGGTCGCCGGAGCGCCGACCGGACGCATCGCGTCCAGGGAGCTGTCGATGACCTTGCGCAGCGCCGCGGCGTCCCAGGCGGTGTCGAGGTACTCGAAGTTGAAGGCCTGGTGCAGCTCGTCGGGGCGTACGTAGTTCGCCGAACGTGCCACCGTCGGCGTCCACGCCTCGGCGACGAAGATCCGGCCCGGGTAGTCGGCCAGAACCCGGCGCCACGAACGGTAGATCTCGTGGACGCCGTCCTGGTCGAAGAACGGCATCACATCGTTGCCGAGCAGGTGGAGCTGGTCCGAGTGGCCGATGGACGGCAGGCCCTCGGCCTTGACCAGGCCGTGGGCGACGTCGATGCGGAAGCCGTCGATGCCGAGGTCCAGCCAGAACCGCAGGATGTCCAGGAACTCCGCCGCGACTTCGGGGGAGTTCCAGTTGAAGTCGGGCTGCTCGGGGGCGAAGAGGTGGAGATACCACTCGCCGTCCGGCACCCGGGTCCACGCCGGACCGCCGAAGATCGAGTCCCAGTCGTTGGGCGGCTCCTCGCCGTTCTCGCCTCTTCCGGGCAGGAAGTGGTAGCGCGACCGCATCGGCGACCCCGGCCCTTCGGCGAGGGCCTGCTGGAACCACACATGCTCCGAGGAGGAGTGGTTGGGGACGATGTCGGCGATGATCTTGAGCCCCAGCTCATGGGCAGCAGAGATGAGCGCGCGAGCGTCGTCCAGCGTCCCGTACCGCGGGTCGACCGCCCGGTAGTCGGACACGTCGTAGCCCCCGTCGGCCTGCGGCGAGGCGTAGAACGGGCTCAGCCAGACCGCATCCACCCCCAGGTCACGGAGGTAGGGGAGTCGGGACCGAATCCCGGGAAGGTCACCGGTGCCGTCGCCGTCGCTGTCGGCGAAGCTGCGGGGGTAGACCTGGTAGATGACGGCGTCACGCCACCACTCGGAGGACATCAACAGAAAACCTTTCAGCCCTTGACGCCGCCGGCGGTCAGACCGGTGACGACATGTCGTTGGACGAGATAGAAGAAGACGGTCACGGGGATGGCGATGAGGACAGCGGTGGCAGCCATCAGGTTCCACTGCGCGTCGTGCTCGCTGACGAAGCTCTGCAGCCCGACCGCGAAGGTGTACTTCGAGTCGTCGAGCAGGAACGTCGAGGCGAACGCGACCTCCGCGAAGGCGGTGATGAAGGCGTAGAACGCGGCCACCGCGAGACCCGGGCGAGCCAGCGGCAGGATCAGCCGCCAGAACGTACCGAACGGGGTGAGTCCGTCGATCATGCCGGCCTCGTCGAGCTCCACCGGGATGGTGTCGAAGTAGCCCTTCAGCAGCCAGGAGCAGTACGGGACGATCGTGGTGCAGTTGACCAGGATCAGGCCGAGGTGCGAGTCGACCAGGCGGAGCTGGGAGAAGATCTCGTACATCGGCACGATCAGCACCGCGATCGGGAACGCCTGCGTCAGCAGCAGGACCCACATCAGCGGCCGGTGACCGGGGAACCTCATCCGGGAGACCGCGTAGCCGGTCGTCGCCGCCGACATCACGCCGAAAAGGGTCGTGCCCCCGGCGACCACCAGCGTCGACCACAGCCAGTTGAAGAAGGCGGTGTTGGTCAGCACGAACGAGTAGTTGTCCAGTGTCGCCTTCGCGAAGATCCCGCCGGGGTGGAGGTAGTCGTCCTTGTCGGGTCCCAGGGACAGGTAGACGAGCCAGACGATCGGGAAGAGCGCGATCAGCGACGCCACCGTGAGCGTCACGTGCGTGCCCACCCGCGCGACCGGGCCGAGTTCTCCTCGGCGGCGCTGATTCGTCCTGGGCGCGTTGAGGCTAGGCGAGCTGGTCATTGCGTTTCAACCACCGGTAGTAGAAGGACGTGAAGACGATCAGGATCGCGAGCAGGAGCACGCCGTACGCCGCCGACATGGCGAAGTCGCGAGGCTGCTGCCCGAATCCGAGTCGATAGGCCCAGGTGACCAGGATCTGCGCGTCCGGCGCGGTGTTGCCGAAGAGCAGGAAGATGATCGCGAACTGGTTGAAGGTCCAGATCACGCCGAGCAGCACGACGGTCGAGCTCACCGACGACAGCCCCGGCAGGGTGACGTGGCGGAACCGCTGCCAGGCGTTGGCGCCGTCGATCTCGGCCGCCTCGTAGAGGTTCTCGTCGATCGACTGCAGCCCGCCGAGCAGGGAGAGCATCATGAACGGCACGCCGCACCAGGTGTTGACCATGATCGCGGCCGTACGCTGCCAGGTCGGGTCCTCGAGCCAGCTCGGCGAGGCGAGCCCGATCGTGTCGAGCATCGAGTTGATGACGCCGGCGTCGGCCAGCATGATCCGCCAGGCGAAGACGGTGACGAACGTCGGCACCGCCCAGGGCAGGATCAGCAGCAGGCGGTACGCCACGCGTCCGCGGAGCCGCTGATTGAGCAGCATCGCCAGCCCGAGGCCGATCGCGTAGTGCAGGACGACGCAGGTGACGGTCCAGACGATGGTCCACACGAAGTGGGACCAGAAGCGGTCGTACGCCGCCGGGCCCCACAGGATCTCGGCGTAGTTGTCCAGACCGATGAACTTGTACGTCGCGTCGATCGTGTTGACGCCGATGGTGCGTGCCGAGTTGAGGCTGTTGGCGTCGGTCAGGGTCAGGTAGAAGCCGCGCAGGAGCGGGTAGCCGACGAGCACGCCGAGCACGATCACGACGGGCGCGACCATCGCGTAGGCGTACCAGTAGCGGCGGTAGGAGTCTCGCGCGCGCTGGAGGGGGCGGGGCGCCCGCCGCCGAGACCGCGGGGTCTCGGCGGCGGGCGCTGGTGCTGTCAGAGTCATCGGATGACGTGGTCTTCCTGGCTCAGGTTCACTTCGAGAAGTCGGGCAGCAGGTCGGCGAAGGCCGTCTCGAGCGTGGCCAGACCCTTGTCGAGGGTCTCGGCGCCGGAGGCCATCTTCGGCAGCTCCTGGTCCATCGGACCCCACAGCGAGGAGTACTCGGGCAGCTCGGGTCGCGGCTGGGCGGCCGGGAGCACCGTCTGGAAGCCGGCGATGCCCGGGTCGGCCTTGACCTCGTCGGTGTAGGCGTCGTCGCGGGTCGGCAGCGTGGAGTTCTTCAGCGCGATCTGGGCCTGGGTCTCGGCCGAGGTCATGAACTTCACGAACGCCGCCGAGGCCTCCTGGTGCGCCTCGTCCGAGCCGGCGTAGATCGACAGGTTGTGACCGCCGGTCGGAGCGCCGGCCTCGCCGGTCGAGCCGGCCGGGACGGTGGCGATGCCGAGGTTGTTCTTGTCCTGGAACGCCGAGCCCTTGTAGAAGTTCGTGATCTCCCAGGGACCCTGGATGATCGCGGCGACCTTGCCGTTGACGAACGCGTCCTGGATGTGGGCGTACGCGTCGGCGGTGGTGTCCGCCTTGTGCAGGCCCTCGCCGTTGAAGAGACCCTGCCAGGTGGTCAGGCCCTTCTTGGCCTCAGGCGAGGAGATGGTGATCTTCTTGGCCTCGGCGTCGACGGTGTCGGTGCCCTCGCCGTAGAGGAACGGCTGCGCGTAGTAGGCGGAGGTCGAGCCCCAGTAGCCGTCGACACCGGTCTTGGACTTGATCGTGGCGGCGTCGGCCTTGAGCTCGTCCCAGGTCGTGGGCGCCTCGGTGATGCCGGCCTTCTCGAAGAGCGCCTTGTTGTAGACCAGCGCGAGGGTGTCGGTGACGAACGGGACGCCGTACGTCTTGCCGTCGAACTCGGCCTGCTTGATCAGGTTGGGCTGGAAGGCGTCCTTCTCCTCGAGCGCCTCGGTGTCGTCGAGGGGAGCGAGGAAGCCCTTCTGCGCGAACGCAGGCGTCCAGCCGACCTCGGCGCGCAGTACGTCGGGAGCGCCGCTGGCGCCGGCCGCGGTGTCGAACTTGTTCTGTGCCTGGTCAAAGGGCACGTTGACGTACTTGACCTTGATGTCCGGGTTGGCCTTCTCGAAGTCCTTGACGAGGGCCTGGTACGTCGGCGCCTCGTTGGTCGCGTTCGAGGTGTCCCACCAGGTGATGGTGACCGGGCCGTCGCTGCTGTCGCCGCTGCTACCGCCACATGCCGTTGCCGCCAGGGCGAGCGATGCCGCCACTGCGATGGCCACGATGCCACGTCGCATGAGTTCTCCTTCGATATGGGGCCGGGCAAGGAATCCGCCCGGTGGTGTGACGAAGGTAACCCCGCGTCGAGGAGAATGTAAGAGCCTTTCAGCAAAAGTTGCAAACTTTCTGAAAGTTCTTGCAGGCCGTGTAGGGAGGGGGCATGATGTGACCGTGCCCATAACACCAGCCTCTGCCCGTCTTGCTGACATCGCGGCCCATGCGGGCGTGAGTGAGGCGACGGTCAGTCGCGTCCTCAACGGCAAGCCCGGGGTCGCCGCGGCCACGCGGGAGGCGGTGCTGGCGGCGATCGACGTCCACGGCTACGAGCGTCCGGTGAAGCTGCGCCAGCGCAGCGAAGGGCTGGTCGGCCTGATCACGCCCGAGCTCGACAACCCGATCTTCCCCGCGCTCGCGCAGGTCATCGCGCAGGGACTGACCCGCCAGGGCTACACCCCGGTGCTCGCCACGCAAACCCCTGGCGGCTCGACCGAGGACGAGCTCACCGAGATGCTGGTCGACCGCGGCGTCACCGGGATCATCTTCGTCTCCGGTCTGCACGCGGACACCACCGCCGACATGACGCGCTACGACAAGCTGCGCGCCCAGGGGGTTCCGTACGTCCTCCTCGACGGTTACACCCCCGACGTCAAGGCGCCGTTCATCTCGCCCGACGACCGCGAGGCGATGCAGCTCGCCGTCACCCACCTCGCCACGCTCGGCCACTCCAAGATCGGCCTGGCCGTCGGCCCGCGCCGCTTCGTCCCGGTCCAGCGCAAGATCGAGGGCTTCGTGGCGACCATGTCCGACCGCTTTGGTCTGAGCGCCGAGGAGATCGAGAAGGGCCACATCCGCCACTCCCTCTTCACCCTCGAAGGCGGCCAGGCCGCGGCCTCCGAGCTCCTGGACGAGGGGTTCACCGCGATCGTCTGTGCGAGCGACATGATGGCGCTGGGCGCCATCCGTGCCGCCCGGTCGCGCGGCCTGCGGGTCCCCGAGGACATCTCCGTGGTCGGCTACGACGACTCCCAGCTGATCGCCTTCACCGACCCGCCGCTGACCACCGTTCGCAAGCCCGTCCATGCGATGGGGCAGGCCGCGGTCCGCGCCATCCTCGACGAGATCGCCGGCACCGGCACCCCGCACTCGGAGTTCGTCTTCCACCCCGAGCTGGTGGTGAGGGGCTCAACGGCCTCCGGTCCGCGCGTCAACCCCTGACCGCCCGGAGCGGGCCCGCCGGCGGCTGGCAGGATGGGCGCGTGACGATTGTGGCTGCTGCTGACGGTTCGGCGCTCGGGAACCCGGGGCCCGCGGGGTGGGGTTGGTATGTGGACGAGTCCACCTGGGCCTGTGGCGGGTGGCCGCACGGGACCAACAACCAGGGCGAGCTGACCGCGGTCCTCGACCTGCTGCGGCAGACGGCGCACACCGGCGAGCCGCTGCTGGTCTACTGCGACTCCAAGTACGTCATCAACTCGGTCACCAAGTGGATGGCCGGCTGGAAGCGCAAGGGCTGGAAGAAGGCCGACGGCAAGCCCGTCCTCAACGTCGAGATCATGAAGGATCTCGACGCGGCGATGCAGGGCCGCGACGTCCGGTTCGAGTGGATCAAGGGCCACTCCGGGCACCCGCTCAACGAGGCCGCCGACAGGCTCGCGAACGGTGCCGCGCTGGCCTACCAGGCGGGTCGTACGCCAGACCCCGGGCCGGGTTTCGCGGGGGCCGTCGAGGCGCCCGCCGTCGCGCCCCAGGTCGTGCGACCCGAGCCCGAGCCGGACGACCTGCTCGGCCTGCTGAGCGCAGAGCCGGCGACGAGTGAGAAGCCCGCGGCGTACTCCTTCTCCGCCGACCAGAGCCGGATCGACCCCGACTGGGTGCACCGGATGCTCGCGCAGTCCTACTGGGCCAGCGACCGGACGCGCGAGGTGCAGGACGCGGCCAACAAGGGGTCGCGCTGCTACGGCGTCTACGACGCGGCCGGGAACCAGGTCGCCTTCGCCCGCGTGGTCAGCGACTTCGCCGCCTTCGCCTGGCTCTGCGACGTCATCGTCGACCCGGGCGCCCGCGGCCAGGGGGTCGGCAAGCTGCTGATCGAGGGCGTGGTCGCCGACCTCGAGCCGTACCGCATCCGCCGGACCCTGCTCGCGACGGAGGACGCCCACGAGCTGTACGCGAAGTACGGCTGGGAGCCGCTGCCCGCGCCCGAGCGCTGGATGATCCGGGAGGGCTGAGCTCGGTCGGGGGTTCCGCTCACCCGCGACACTGTGCGGTCAACTGTGGTCCCGAGGGCACCTCAGCACCTACTCCGAGCGGCTGGCCGACCTGTGCGACACGGTCGAGGCACGGAGGTCACGGGCGGATCTGCACCACGTCGAACTCGGTGCCGGGAGGTGCTCCAGGACCGAACGGCGGCGGGAAACCGAGGTCGAACCGGCCGTTGACCACGGCGAGCGTGCTGCCGTGGAGGTCGACCGTGGTCGGCACCCGGAACAGGTCGGACTCGATCACCTCGACGACCTCGCCGCTGGTGAGGTCCGGCGAGAGCTTCACGCGGGCCACGGAGTTGGCGAAGTTCTGCACCACCCAGGCGGTGCGGCCCTCGAGCTGCAGCCCGTCGAGGGTGCCCGGCACCAGAGCGGGGCCGGTCAGCGGGATCTCCTGGCTCAGGCCGGTCTCGGGGTCGACCAGCGCGAGGATGCCGAGCGCGCTGTGGTTGACGATCAACCACCCTCGGTGGGTCGAGTCGATGCCGTTGAGTCCGAAGCCGCCGGTCTGAGCGGCAACGCCGGTCACCTCGATCGGTTCCGTCGCGCCGAACGATCCGTCCGGAAGGATCGGGACCCGGTAGATCAGGGCGGCGAACGTGTCGGTGAAGTACAGCGCGTCCCTGGTGATCGCGACGTCGTTGCTGAAGGTGGTCGCGGCCGGGCCGAGCTCGAGCTCGTCGACGGTCGACCCGTCCCGGGTGTCGTAGACCCATGCACGGCCGGTCGCACCGCCGGCAACGACGAGCCAGTGGCGTGCCTTGTCGACCCGCATGCCGACCGCCACCCGGCCGTCCTCGGGTTCGAGGTCGATGAAGGTCGATCCCTCACCGCTGCGGAGGTCGCCGCGGTAGATGTCGCCGTCCAGCAGCGAGCCGACGTAGAAGGTGTTGCCCTCGCCGATCGCGATGCCCTCGGGCTGGAAGTCGTCGGGAAGGGGGATCGATGACGGACGCGGCACGGCCACGGCGGGCGCGACGAGGAGCGCGACGAGAAGCGGGACGACTGCTACTGACAGCAGCCTGGTGGGGAGACGCATGGTTGAGCTCCGATCGCAGGAAGACCTCGCCTTCACGATGCGCCCCGTGAGCGGTGATGTGAATCCCCTATTCGGGGCACCCTGCTGCCGGAACGTCTAGCCGACCGCCACCGGCTCCGGCACGTCGCGCCGACGTCCGATGGCGACGACGCCCCAGGCGACGAGGGTGAACGCCGCTGCGATGCCGACGACGTAGAAGGAGACCACCAGGTAGCCGTCCTGCATGTGCGGGTTGAGGAAGGGATACGGGTACCACCAGCCGTCCCCGGTGAGCGGAGAGACGACGAGCTCGCCGCGGATCAGGGTGTAGACCACCCACACGATCGGGAACGCGATGACGGCCGCGACGGCCCGCCAGGGCAGCCCGCGGCGCGGGGGAGCGAAGAGCAGGTCGACGACCAGGAACACCGGGCCGATCAGGTGCAGCACCTCGTTGGCCCAGGGTGTCGTGGCGAGCGCGAGCCCGCGCAGCAGCAG
This sequence comes from Nocardioides sp. NPDC087217, assembly GCF_044744805.1. Classification (NCBI taxonomy): domain Bacteria; kingdom Bacillati; phylum Actinomycetota; class Actinomycetes; order Propionibacteriales; family Nocardioidaceae; genus Nocardioides; species Nocardioides sp. NPDC087217. The sequence continues at coordinate 1,237,262 of NZ_JBIUZB010000002.1, read as the reverse complement.
GTTGTAGACGATCCCGGTGATGGCCATGAACGTGGTGGCCGCCGCGAAGAGGACCGCGATCCACACCGGCTCGCGAGTCTTCTGGGTCAGCGCCCACACCGCACCGGTGACCAGGGCGGCCAACGCGAAGAGGTTCGACTCGATCGTGAAGTAGCTGAAGAAGTTCACCAGGATCGTCGCGGTGCTGGAGCCTTCCGCCGGATCGGTGCTGATTGCGTTGCGGAACTCAGCCAGGACGGCCGCGAGAATGAGCGCCGCCATCACCAGGCGCAGGATCGACCAGGTCTTCGTCACCCGCTCACCGTAGAGCCACGGACGCCCGTTCGCGGCGCCATTTGGCGATGAGCGGAGCCGTGTCCCGTGCTAGCGTCGTCGCGATCGTGATCCGACAGCAGGAGGTGAGTCCCGTGTACGCAGCGTCCACCGCGGGTGCTCCCCGCCGTCCACGATCGCGCGACTGAGCCCAGTTCCGGGCGGAGTCGCCGGGAGCGCCTGACGAAACTCCCGAAAGGCGACTCCCATGAACACGACAACGAACACGACGACACGACCCCAGCCCACCGGCGAGCGAGCACTGGTCCTCGGCGGTGGTGGATCGGCGGGCAACGCCTGGCTGATCGGCGTCATCGCCGGCCTGCTCGAGGGCGGGCTGGACGTGACCGAGGCCGATCTGGTCATCGGCACCTCCGCCGGCGCGACCGCCGCGGCCCAGATCAGCGCCGCGAGCCCGGCCGACCTGCTCGCCGCCGTCCTCTCGACACCGATTCCCCAGGCCCCATCAGGACCGCGCGGCCCCATCTCCTGGGCCCACCTCGAGCGGACCGACGCCATCATCGCGGCATCGGCCGACCTGCCCGACATGCGGCGCCGGATCGGCGCGGACGCGATCGAGCTCGCCGCGACCGCGGGTGCGGCCGGGCGGGAGCGCTGGCGCGAGACCGTCGCGGCCCGACTGCCGCGCCCGCACTGGCCGGAGAGCAACATCCTCCTCACCGTGGTGGACGCCGACACCGGTGAGCCCATCGAGCTCGACCGCGACAGCGGCGTCGACCTGGTCGACGCGGTCGCCGCCAGCTGCGCGGGCGGCCCGGCGTACGCGATCGGCGGGCGTCGCTACATCGACGGCGGCTACCGGCGCTCGAGCGAGAACGCCGACCTGGCCGCGGGCTGTGAGCGAGTGCTCGTGCTCTCGCCGCTCGGTGGTCGGACCCGGCACCCGGCCGGATGGCGCAGCGACCTGGCCGCACAGGTCGAGGAGCTGCGCGCGGGCGGCAGCAGGGTGGAGGCGATCCTCCCCGACGCCGGCTCGCGGGAGGCATTCGGCGACAACATGATGAACCCGGCGACCCGACCGCCCGCGGCTCGGGCTGGCCATCGCCAGGGCCTTCGCCTCGCCGAGAAGTTCGCCGGGTTCTGGGCGCGATGAGTGCAGCTGCGGCGTACGTTCATCCCGAGGATCTGTCGAAAGTGGCTGGACCCGTTCGTGGAGCGAGTGAGGGGTGGCGACGAGCGCTGCCCGAAACAGGAGGTTGTAGATGACCAAGTATCTGATCTCGTTCCGCGACGAGGCGGTGGACTACCGCGACGAGGACGTCGCCGACATCGCCGAAGCATCCTCGGCGATGACGCGCGAGGCCATCGCGGCGGGCGTGTTCGTCTTCGGCGGTGGGATCAAGGGCGGTCTCGAGGATGCCTGGACCGTCGACGAGGCCGGCGTGGTCACCGACGGTCCCTACCCGGAGAGCAAGGAGCATCTCGGCGGCTTCATCGTCGTCGACGTCGACACCCTCGAGGATGCGCTGACGTGGGCGGGGAAGTGCGCCGCGGCATGCCGAGCCACCATGCAGGTCCGCGAGCTGCTCTCCGGGGCTGAGGCGCGTTGACCACGATCGGGGTCGTCGGCGGCGGGATCGTCGGGCTGGCGGTGGCGCGTGAGATCCTGCGCCGCCGCCCGGGCGAGACGGTGATCGTCTTCGAGAAGGAGGCCAGGCTAGGCTCCCATCAGACCGGCCACAACTCGGGCGTGGTCCACGCCGGGATCTACTACCGCCCCGGCAGTCTCAAGGCGCAGCTCTGCACGCGTGGCCGGGACCTGCTCAAGGACTTCGCCGCCGAGCACCAGGTCCCGTTCGAGGAGTGCGGGAAGCTGGTCGTCGCGGTGGACGAGTCCGAGCTGGGGCGCTTCGACGCGCTGGAGAAGACGGCCACCGAGAACGGCGTACCCGGCCTCAGGCGAGTCGGCCCCGAGGAGATCGAGGAGATCGAGCCGTACGCCGCGGGGCTGGCCGCCCTGCACTCGCCGAGGACGGCGATCATCGACTATGTCGCCGTCGCCGAGGCGCTGGGTCGCGCCATCACCGGCAGCGGGGGAGAGGTACGCCTCGGCGAGGAGGTCACCGGCATCCGCCGCGTCACCGGCGGGATCGAGGTCGAGACGCCCGCCGGCCGGACCCGGGTCGACCACCTGGTCGTCTGCGGCGGCTTGGAGTCCGACCGGCTCGGCGAGCTGACCGGCGGTCCGAAGGCGCCCCGGATCGTCCCGTTCCGGGGTGAGTACATGCAGGTCAGCGCCGCTAAACAGGATCTCGTCCGGGGCATGGTCTATCCGGTCCCCGACCCGCGCTACCCGTTCCTCGGGGTGCACTTCACCCGCCGGGTGAGCGGTGGTCTCGAGGTCGGTCCCAACGCCTTCCTGGCGCTCAGCCGCCGACGCTACGGTCGGACGTCGCTGACCCCGCGCGACCTCGTCGACACGCTGGCGTGGCCGGGGTTCTGGCGGTTCGCCGCGGAGCACTGGCGCACCGGATTCACCGAGCTTCGCGGCGTACTGTCGAAACAGGCCTACATGCGGGAGGCCCAGCGCTACGTGCCGGAGATCGGCGCGGAGGACGTCACCCGTGCGGGGCTGGGGCTGCGCGCCCAGGCCGTCGAGCGGGACGGCTCGCTGGTCGACGACTTCGTCATCCACCAGGCCGACGGCATCACCTCGGTGCGCAACGCGCCGAGCCCGGCCGCGACCTCGAGCCTCGCCATCGCCGAATACGTCGTCGATCGGATGTCCTAGCTCGCGAACAAGAGGCTTCACGCGCGCTGTGAGCCGCGGAGCACCTCCGCGAGCCGGGACATCATGTCCTCGTCGCGTCTGTAGTGGATCCACTTGCCGATGCGCGTGGATCGTACGAGACCCGCCCGCTCCAGCGTTGCCATGTACGACGAGACCGTCGATTGCGGCAGCCCTGACTTGGCCTGCAGATGGCTCACGCAGACCCCTACCTCGTCCCGATCAGCGATCGGCTCCCACTGCGAGAACTCGCCATGCGGGTCCCGCAGCCAGTCCATGATCTGCAACCGCGCGGGGTTCGCCAGAGCCTTCAGGCCCTCGACCGCCTCCAGAGGGCTGATGTTCCCTGGGTCTGTTGCATGCGACTTCGCCACGGTCTCCTCTTCCTCGCATCTACGAACCATCATATCCCGATGTGACGCTTTGAGCCCCGCGATCTCGCCAGCATGTATTTACATATCGCGATTTAACGATATGATCGGCTCCTGCTCACGCTCGATGCGTCGCGCGGCCGGCGCTGCTGTTGGCTGCTCGCATGGCTTCGGGCCAACAAGAGAAGGAAGCACGATGTCTGATGCCAGCGAGCCGTTGATCGTCGTCGCGGGCGCGACCAGCAAGCAGGGCAGGAGCGTTGTCACCTCCCTCCTTGACAGCGGGCGGTTTCGGGTGCGAGCCCTGACCAGAGCCGCCAACTCTGTCCAGGCCCGGAGCCTGGCGAGAATGGGCGCACAGATCGTCACGGTTCCCCTGGAGCCGGGACATCGGCGCGAGCTCGTGCGGGCATTCGGATCGGCTGATGGGGCCTTCCTTATGACGCCGCCGGTTGCGCCGCCATCCACCGATGAGTTCACCCTCGGGCACCAGCTCGCCGACGCCGCGGTCGAGGCCGGCGTGGGACACATCGTCTTCAGTGCACTCGAGAACGTTGACGAGAGGTCGTCGGGCACCAAGTACGCCCCGCACTTCACCGACAAGGCGCTCGTCGCCGAGCATATTCGGACCCTGCCGATCGGGCACACCGTCGTCATGCTCGCGTTCTTCTACACCAACACACTGGAGTACTACGCCCCGCGCATCGAAGGCGACGCGGTGCACATGCCCTTCTATCTCCCTGAAGACTTCCATGCGCCGTTCGTGGATCCGCTCACCGCGACCGGACCCGCGGTCTTGGAGGTGTTGTCGAATCCGGACGCCTACCTCGGCGCCGCGCTGCCGGTCGTCGGTGATGTCATCTCCCCGAGGGAGATGGTCGACGCGTTCTCCCATGTCACCGGTCTCAAGGCCGAGTACCGCAGCGCCTACTCTCGGGAGGGCCTGCTGACCTGTTTCCCCGAGTTCGGAGAGAACCCTCTGCTGGTTGACGAGATCCTCGGGATGGCCGAGTATGCAGTGGAGTTCGGATACTTCGGCAATGACCGCGACATGGAGTGGAGTCGACGCATCGACCCTGGCGCGCTGAGCTGGGAGCAGTTTCTCCGTAGGTCCGATTGGCGCGGCGAGCGGATCTCCTTCGGGGGTTAGTCTGTGGAGTCTCCCGTGGTAGGCCACTCGGCGGGGTAGTCCTTGGCCAGGCGGTCGTGCTCCTTGGTGAGCTTCTTGCGCGCCTTGGCGGAGATGCGGTCACCGAAGACGGTCCCGTTGGTGTGGTCGGTCTCGTGCTGGAGGCACCGGGCCAGCAGGCCGTTGCCCTCGAAGTGGACCGGCTCCCCGTCGAGGCCGAGACCGTCGACCGCGGCCCAGTCGGGGCGGGCGCAGTCCACGAACGCGCCCGGGAAGGAGAGGCAGCCCTCCAGGTCGACGTCGAGGTGGCGGTCCTCGCCCTCGGGCAGGGTCAGGACCGGGTTGCAGACGACGCCGACGGTGCGCTGCCCGGTGGCATCGGGGCAGTCGAAGACGAAGATCGCGACGTCCTTGCCGATCTGGTCGGCGGCCAGGCCCACGCCCTCGGCCGCGTACATGGTCGCGACCATGTCGGCGGCCAGCTCGGCCAGCGCCGCGTCGAAGACCTCGACCTTCTTCTTGGGCCGGTGCATGACCGGGGTTCCCCAGCGCGTCATCGGACGCACCTTCCCGCCCTCGGGCAGGGCGCCGTGGGGCGCGAGCGGAGCACGGGATTCGAGCGAGGAGTCGGCCATGTGCCAAGCCTATAAATAAGTCGTGCGTGGTTTGTTACCGCCATCACCACCCCGAAGTGTAGACCGCGTTGTAACTCCCAGTTACAGTTCTACCCATGAGTATCCTCCAAGGCCTACGTGGCGGGATCGCGAACGGCGTCCCGTCCGGCGAGTCGCGCGATCCGATCGGGTTCGCCGTGGCCGGTCTGCGCAAGCTCTCGCAGAGCCCTGCGCTCGACCGGCTCGGTGTCCGCAAGCAGACCGAGCAAGTCGTCTTCACGGTGACCCGTGGCGGGTTCAAGACGATCGCGGCGACCAGCCGGGCGTTCAAGAAGAAGGGAAAGCGGGGCGCCCCAGGCGTGCGCGTGCCCAACGCCATCCCCCAGGGCGTCTTCGACCTGACCCCGAGCGAGGACGAGCAGATGCTCGTCGATGTGGTCACCGAGTTCGCCGCCGAGGTCGTACGTCCCGCCGCTGCCGAGGCTGACGAGGCCTGCGCCGCGCCGGACGAGCTGCTCAAGTCGAGCCTGGAGATCGGGCTGCCGATCCTGGGTGTCCCCGAGGAGCTCGGCGGCATCTCCGAGACCCGCTCCGCGGTCGCCGGCACCCTGGTCGCCGAGGCGCTCGCCAAGGGCGACCTCGGTCTGGCCGTCGCGGCCCTGGCACCCGGTTCGGTCGCGACCGCGCTGGGCCTGTGGGGCACCGACGAGCAGCAGCAGACGTACCTGCCGTCGTTCACCGAGGGCTCGGTTCCGGCCGCCGCGTTCGCCCTCAACGAGGACAAGGTCCTCTTCGACGTGCTCTCTCCGTCGACCACGGCGACCCGGACCGCCGACGGCTACGTCATCAACGGCGCCAAGTCGCTGGTCGCCCGCGGTGCCGAGGCCGAGCTCTTCGTGGTCGGCGCCGCCCTCGACGGCAAGCCGGTGCTGTTCCTCATCGAGTCCTCGACCGACGGCCTGATCATCGAGTCGGAGCCGGCGATGGGCGTACGCGCCGCCTCGCTGACCAAGCTGACGCTGACCGATGTGAAGGTGCCCGCCGCGGCGGTCCTCGGCGAGACCGACGGCTCGACCTACACCGAGGCCGTGCGGCTCTCCCGCCTCGCCTGGTGCGCGCTGTCCATCGGCGTCGGCCAGGCTGTCCTCGACTACGTGACGCCCTACGTCAAGGAGCGCGAGGCCTTCGGTGAGCCGATCGCCCACCGCCAGTCGGTGGCGTTCATGGTCGCCAACATCGCGATCGAGCTGCAGGCGATGCGCCTGGTGACCTACAAGGCCGCCAGCCGGGTTGCGCAGGGCATCGACGCGACCCGCGAGATCGCGCTGGCTCGCAAGCTGTGTGCCGACAAGGGCATGCAGATCGGCCTCGACGGCGTCCAGCTGCTCGGTGGCCACGGCTTCGTCAAGGAGCACCCGGTGGAGCGGTGGTACCGCGACCTGCGTGCGATCGGGATCATGGAAGGCACGGTGCTGGTCTGATGGCCATCAATCTGGAAGACCCCAAGAAGCTCAAGCCGCTGCGCGAGCAGGTGCACCAGGTCGCGATGAACATGCTGCGACCGATCTCGCGCAAGTACGACAAGGCCGAGCACGAGTACCCCACCGAGCTCGACATGCTCGCGGCCATGGCCGACGGCCTGGCCGAGTCCGGGCAGGGTGAGGGCGCGGGCGCCACCGGCGTACGCCGCGACTCCAAGCCCGACGACGGCAAGGTCAAGAACGGCGCCAACATGTCCTCGGTCCTCTCCGTCTCGGAGATGTGCTGGGGCGACGTCGGGCTCACCCTCGCGATGCCGCGCCAGGGCCTGGGTAACTCGGCCATCGCGTCGGTCGCCAACGACGAGCAGCACGAGCGCTTCGACGGCGTCTGGGCCTCGATGGCGATCACCGAGCCCGGCACCGGCTCCGACTCGGCCAACATCAAGACCACGGCCACCCTCGACGGCGACCACTACGTGCTCAACGGCGAGAAGATCTTCGTCACCTCCGGTGACCGCTCCGACGCGGTCGTGGTGTGGGCGACGCTCGACAAGGAGCTCGGCAAGGCTGCGATCAAGTCGTTCGTGGTCGAGAAGGGCACGCCGGGGATGAAGGTGGAGCGTCTCGAGCACAAGCTCGGGATCAAGGCCTCCGACACCGCCACGATCACCTTCACCGACTGCCGGGTGCCTGCGGAGAATCTCCTCGGCAGCCCCGAGATCAACGTCAAGGAGGGCTTCGCCGGTGCGATGGCCACCTTCGACAACACCCGTCCTCTGGTCGCCTCGATGGCGGTCGGCTGCGCCCGCGCGGCGCTCGACTACACCCGCGACCTGCTCGAGAAGGCCGGCGTCGAGATCGACTACGACCGGCCCGCTCACCTGCAGTCGGCGGCCGCGGCCAAGTTCATCCAGCTCGAGTCGGACTACGAGGGCGCCTATCTCCTCATGCTCCAGGCCGCCTGGATGGCCGACAACCGCCAGCCCAACTCCAAGGAAGCCTCGATGGCGAAGGCCAAGGCCGGCCGGATGGGCTCGGACGTGACCCTGTCCTGCGTCGAGCTCGCCGGCACCATCGGCTACTCCGAGGGTGAGCTGCTGGAGAAGTGGGCTCGCGACTCCAAGATCCTCGACATCTTCGAGGGCACCCAGCAGATCCAACAGCTGATCGTGGCGCGGCGGGTCCTCGGGCTCTCGTCGGCGGAGCTCAAGTAGAACCAGGGCCGAGTCGGCTCATCCTGACCAGAATTCATGCCGAGTCGGCGCGTTAGAACGCGCCGACTCGGCGTCTGGTTCTCGGGGCGACGGTAAGGTCAGCCGCCGTGAGCGTACTTGTGGTGTCGGCGACCAAGGCCGAGGCGACCCATGTCCCTTCCGGACTCAAGGTGGTGATCACCGGGATGGGGAAGGTGGCGGCCGCCTCGGCCGTATCGCGTGTGCTGGCGTCCGACAAGACCATCCGGCAGGTCGTCAACATCGGCTCCTGCGGTGCGCTGCGCGACGGCCACACCGGCACCTATGAGGTCGGGACCGTGCTCAACCACGACTTCTCGTCCGCCGCCATCCGGGCGCTGGGTCACCCGGTCGAAGACGCGCTGGAGGTCGGCGATTCGGACATCGTCTGCGCCACCGGCGACCTCTTCGTTACCGACACGGTCGTACGCGCCGAGCTCGCCCAGCGTGCTCACCTGGTCGACATGGAGGCCTTCGCCGTCGCCTGGGCCTCCCGGGAGGCCGGCGTCCCGGCACGCGTCGTCAAGCACGTCTCCGACAACGCCGACGAGACCGCCCTCGACTGGGCCAACGTCGTCGACCGCTCGGCCCGCGACCTGGGAGCCTGGCTCGCTGCCAACGTGTGACGTGCGCCCCTGTCCGAGCGTGTCGGAGCGACCCGATGCCACGTCCTACTCCCCAGTAGCATCACAATCCAGGGGTGGACGCATTGCAATCGGGAGTGGTCGAGCTGCTCCGGTCCCGTCGTGGCGGGGACAGTCGGAACAAGGATGACGGGGCGACCTTGGCCCTCGTGATCGAGGGTGGCGGGATGCGCGGGATGCTGTCGGCGACGATGGCCGCGGTGCTCGCCGACCAGGGCCTGGTGGATGCGGTCGACCTGGTGGTCGGCACCTCCGCCGGCGCGGCCAACGCGACCGCGGTGGCGGCCGGGACGATCGGCGCCTTCAGCGAGTCGTACGCCTCGGTGTTCGCCTCGCCCGAGTACATCGGCGCCGGGCGGATGCTGCGGCGAAAGTCGATGGTGGACACCCGCGGGATCACCGCACGATCGGCGGAGCTGTTCGAGTGGTCGCTGGCGCTGCGCGACGGTGCGCCGCGGCTGGCGGCGGTGGCCACCGACGTGGTGACCGCGAAGGCGGTCCCGCTCACGGACTTCAGCGATCCCACCGACCTCGCCGACTCGGTGATCGCCTCGAGCCAGCTGCCCCTGGCCGGAGGGCTCCCGGTGACCGTACGCGGCCGCCGCTGGCTCGACGGGGGGCTGATCGAAGCGGTGCCGGTCGCCTCAGCGGCGGCGCTCGGGGCGACGCACGCGATCGTGCTGGTGACCCGCCCGTTCGGGACGGCTCCCAGCTACGGTCCAGCCGACCGGGTCATCGAGCGCTACCTGCGCCGGGTGAACCCGGAGCTCGGCGAGCTCTACCGGACCCGCCCGGAGCGCTACCGCAGCACGGTCGCCGAGATGAGGGCCGGGAACTGTGCTGGCGTACACACGCTCACCTTCGCGCCCGATGCGGGCGACCCGATCCCGGGTCGTACCGAGACCGACGTCGATCTGCTTCGTGCGGCCCGTCAGGCTGCGACCGGCACGGCGACCCGGATGCTGGCCGAGGCGGGCCTGGTCTGAGTCGGCGGGCGGGCCGGGATGTTCACCGAGGTAACTCGGTGAACATCGCGCCCGCCGACGGCTCGGCGATGAGGTGGCCCGGGGCGCCGTAGCCGGCCCCGTCGAAGGCCTTGTCGATCGCGGCACTGACCGCCTCGACCGCATCGCGGGGCAGGATCGAGACGATCGATCCGCCGAAGCCGCCACCGGTCATCCGGGCACCGTCGGCGCCGGCGTCGACCGCGGTCGCGACGGCCAGGTCGAGCTCGGGGACGGAGATCTCGAAGTCGTCGCGCATCGAGGCGTGCGAGGCCGCGAAGAGCTCCCCGATCGCGGCCCAGTCGCCGCCACCGAGCGCGGTCACGGTCGGCTCGACGCGGGCGATCTCGGTGACGATGTGGCGCGCCCGGCGGCGTACGACCTCGTCGTCGAGGGACTCGACCTGCTCCAGGGTGGCCCCGCGCAACGAGCGCAGCCCGAGGTCGGCCGCAGCCTTCTCGCACTGGGCGCGCCGGGAGGCGTAGCCGCCGTCGGTCAGCTGATGCTTGACCCGGGTGTCGGTGACCAGGATCGTGCGCTCGCCGAGGGCGAGCGGGACGCTGCGGTGCGCGCCGGAGTCGAAGTCGATCAGCAGGGCGCCGCCGGCCTCGGCGAAGACCGCGACCGACTGATCCATCCCGCCGGTCGGTGCCTTGGCGACCTCGGTCTCGGCCTGGATCCCGGCCGCGACGACCGCCCGCTGCAGGTCCTTGTCGAGGGTCCGGCCGGCGATGCCGAGCGCCGCCACCGCGGTGGCGCACTCGACCGACGCCGACGAGGACAGGCCCGCGCCGAGCGGGACCGACGACTCCAGGTGCATGTCCAGGCCACCGGTGACGAGGCCGGCCTCGCGCAGCGTCCAGAGCACTCCCGCGACGTACGCGGGCCAGCCCTCGATCTCCGGACCGAGCTCGTCGATGTGGCCGGTGAACAGCTCGGGCTCCTGACCCGAGGCGATCCGGATGACGCCGTCGGTGCGCGGCGCGGCCGCAGCGTAGGTGGCGTGGGGGAGTGCGACCGGCAGCACCAGCCCGGCGTTGTAGTCGGTGTGCTCGCCGATCAGGTTGACCCGTCCTGGCGCCCTCCCGACCACTGTTGCCTCGGCGCCGAAGGTGGTACGCAGCGCCTCGATCGCGCGCGCGGAGAGGTCGGTCGGTTCGAGCATGGGGGAAAGTCTGCCGCGTGTGCGCGGCCCGCGCGGACCCGGGTCGCTCAGTAGATCGCGATCACCCGGACGGTCGCGGTCCGGTCGGCGGTGCTGAGGTTGCGGAGCACGCCGACCACGACCACGTTGTCGCGATGCTCGAGCTCGTCGAAGTCCTCCTGCTTCCCGCGACTGCCCACGTGCATGGTGATGGTGAGCCCATGGCTCTTCTGCTCCAGCGTCCCGGTGTTGTCGCGTCCGTCCGTGGCCGGCGCCGGGACCGCGAGGATCGCCTGGCGCACGTCCGGGCCGGCGACGGTGAACTGCAGGAACTGGTCGTCCGAGGCGGTCTGCGCGACCAGGCCGGCGACCCGGTCGAGCTCGCCGTCCGGCTCGTGCAGCAGCCCGCGCTGCTGCAGCTCGGCCAGCACGTCGCCGACCAGGGTCTCCCGGGTGGGGCGAGCCTCCTGGGCGTACTTCCTGGCGACGTCGCGGACGTACTTGGTCACCGCCTTGACCGGCGGTACGTCGAGCCCTGCCTCCGCGCTGCCGGAGGAGCTCCGGACGACCTCGCGAAGAACGGTTCCGACCTCGCCGCGGAAGAGCTGGGCGTGCAGCATCGCGATGCGGGTCTCGGAGAGGAAGTAGTAGGTGTGGATCGGTCGCCCCTCGATCCCGCGCGGTGGCGGGGGCGTGGATCCCGGCCGCTCGCGGCGGTTCGCGCGGACGGCGGCGGAGCCGGCGCCGATCGCGAGCGCGCCGACCGCACCGACGGCCCAGCCCCACGCGCTCGTCGCGACGGCGGCTCCGGCCAGCGGCACGGCGAGAACCGCTCCGGCGGCGGTGAAGCCGGAGTTGACGATGGTGGCGAGCGTCGACTCGGGCCTACTGGTAGTCACGGATCTCCTGGAAGATCGTGCGGAGGTCGGCAGCGTCTTTGGCGACGACCTCGCGGCCGCCGGTGTGCTCGGCGAAGCCGACCAGCTGTTCGATGCTCGCGTCGGCCGAGGTGGCGGCATCGCCGACGAGCACCACGTAGAGCGGCACCCCGAGGTCGCGGTAGGCCGCTTCGTACTTCTTGCTGAGCTGGGCATGGGACTGCCCGCCGTTCTGCTCGCCGTCGGTCATCAGCAGGATCGAGGTGGTGGCGCCCTCGTCGGGTGAGGCCAAGATGCCGGCGTACGCGGTGTCGATGGCGTCGTAGTAGGCGGTGCCGCCGTGGCCGGTCAGCTCGCCGACGCGGTCGATGAGGCGGGTGAGCGCCTGGTCGCGCTCCGGCTGGTCCTCGACGACGAGGGACCCTAGGGACTTCGTCTCGTCGGCGTAGGTGTAGACCGAGAGCCGCTCGCCCTTGCGGAAGCGCTTGAACTGGCCGCTGATCGAGGTGTCGTCGCCGGCCAGCCCCTCGAAGGCCCGCCGCAGCTGGTTCATCTTGATCTCGTCCATCGAGGCGGACGTGTCGAGCAGATAGGTCGTCCGCGTCTTGGGGGCGAACTCGTCGAAGTAGGTGAAGATCAGCTCGTCGATGGTGCCGAGGTCGTCCGGCAGCGGGAGCGTCTTGACGTCGTTGTCGGGTACGCCGGGGGAGGGCGTCACGCTCGTGCGACCCGGCCTCCGCCCGCTCTTCTCGCTCAGCTCCTCCTGGACCTCGGCCGTGCGCAGCCACGCGACCGCCGTCTCGTACGCCTTCTGCTTCTCGGCATCGACGAGCGTGAGCGGGTAGGTGGCCTCGGTGGTGCCGTCGCTGGGATAGACGATGTCCAGGTCCTCGACCTGCTCTGCGAGCGTCAGCAGCTCGGACTCGTAGTTGAAGATCGCGTCGTAGGCCGTCGGGTTCTCCCGGAACGTGTCCGAGAGCCATCCGGAGCTGGCCGCGCGGCCGAGCTGCCCGCTGAAGAGCTGGCGTACGTCGTCCTGGACCAGGCCGACGTCCTCGCTCTGCAACGGCGGCTCGGCATCGAAGGCGGTGGCCACACCGGCGAGCGTGGACAGGCCGGAGTTGGAGGAGGCGGGGCTGGTCATCAGGAAGCCGAGCTCGCCGTCGCCGGCGCGGCGGGCGATCTCCTCCCAGGAGACGTCGGCGTCGCCGGTCCAGCCGAGCCGGGTGGCGACGTCGTGGTGCACGCCGAGCACCACCGGTGAGCGCATGATCGGGTCGGAGGAGGTCAGGTCGTCGGTGCCCTTGGCGGCCAGGGCGAGGCGCAGGTAGTCGTCGGAGGCGAACCAGGCCGCGTCGTAGCGGTCCGGGTCGGCCACGATCGCGTCGGCGGCCTCGAGGGTGCCGATGAACTCGGGCTCGAGCGCGACGTTGGTCTCCTCCCGGAGCCGCTTCACGAGTGCGCTGGGCTCACAGCGCACCGGCGTGCCGGTCGACTCCTCGGCCTTGCTGGTGCCGCCCGCGCATAGGACGTCGTCGAGCTCCGAGCCGGCCGCGACCGTCAGGGTCACCGGGTCGGACAGCCTGTCCGGCCCGGAACCGCCCGGGAGCGCGTTGGCGACCAGGAACCAGGCGAGCAGGACCAGGCCCAGACTTCCTGCGACGACGGTCGTCCACCCCGTGCGGTTCACCTGAAAACGCCTGCCTTCTGTCTGGATCGGGCAGAGTCTAGGGACGAGCCGCGGCACCGCTGGGTGGAATGGGATCCAGGCGAAGCAGATGTCGCCAGGCGTTCACCCGGCATTTGCCGGGGCTCAGTGGCGAGAGGAGTTCCGCGAGCGGCCGCGGACGATGCCGATGAAGGTCTGCACCCGCTCGTCGTCGTTGTCGATCAGCCAGGCCAGGCCGACGGTCGTGGGCTCGATGCCGGTCACCGGCCGGGAGACGGCGTCCTTGCGGTGGTAGAGGCGGGCGATCGACATGGGCAGGATCGCGATCCCGGTGCCGGCCGCGACCGTCTCGACGGCATCCTTCTCGCTCATCGCAGGCCACTTCAGCTGCTCCGCGGACGGCTTCCAGCCCCCGCGCTCCGGAAGGACCAGCTGCTCCTCGGCGAGGTCGTCGAGGGTGACCTCCTCGAGCAGCGAGAGCAGGTGCTCGTGGCCCATCACCGCGACCGGCTGCTCCTCGTAGAGCGGGATGCAGTGGAGGCCGTCGCGGTCCACGGGGAGGCGTACGAGGCACATGTCGAGCTCGCCCTCGCGCAGCAGCCGCTCCTGGTCCTCCTCGGTGACCGGGACGAGCTCGAGCCGCTCACGGCTGCGGTCTCGCCAGATCCGGGCCCACTTGTCGGGGGTGGCTCCGGTGACGAAGCCGACGGTGAAGGTCACCTGCGCATCCTCTCATCGATCGGCGCTGAGTCCCGTGCTGAAGAACGCGGCGTTCCATGTTGCCGCGAAGTTTCTATCGTGTGACAGGTTTGCTAAGGTCGAAGACGTCAGCCGAGACCGGCTGCCGGACGAGGGAGCCGTACCCGGAAGCGCGACAAGACGGCCGTCTGGAGTGGTCATGTCCTGGCTTTTTCTTGTGGTATCCGGCGTCCTCGAGGCCGTGTGGGCGCTCGCCCTGGGCCGGACCGAGGGGTTCTCGCGGCTGGTTCCGTCGATCGTCTTCGGCGTCGCCCTGATCGGCAGCCTGGTGGGCCTCGCGATGGCCATGCGCACCCTGCCGATCGGCACCGCCTACGCGGTCTGGGTCGGGATCGGCGCCGCGCTCACCGTCGGCTACTCGATGGTGGCGGGAGACGAGGCGATCAGCCCCGTACGCGTCGTGCTGATCGTCGCGCTCGTCGGCTGTGTCGTCGGGCTCAAGCTCACGCACTGACCGGTTCGAGGGTGGACACGTGCTCGGGGCGCTTGACTCTTTCGATATGAGTGCGAAACTTACCCTCTCCAATGTTATCTATCGCACGACAGAAAAAGGCGATGCCACGGTGTCACAGATCTCGCCGCGCCCGGGTCGCGGCCGTCCACGGCTGCTCCCCGGAAAGATCGCGGCGAACCCCCGAGATCAGATCCTCGCTGCCGCTGCCGAGCTCTTCGTGAGCCGCGGCTATGCCGGCACCACCACCCGCGAGATCGCGGACGGTGCCGGGCTGAGGCAGGCCTCCATCTACTACCACTTCGGCAGCAAGGAGGAGATCCTCGCGGTGCTGCTCGAGCGCTCGGTCCAGGACCGGGTCGAGCAGGCCGGGAAGATCGAGGCCGGGATGGGGTCGGTCACGCCCGACGTCGGCCTCTACGCCCTCGCCGTCAGCGACATGAGCGCGCTGGTCGCCATGCCCTACAACATCGGCATGCTCTACCGCCTGCCCGACGTCATCGCCTCACCCGTCTACGACCGCTACGGTCATCTCCGCGGTGACCTCGTCGCCGGCTACAGCCGGGTCGCGGAGCGCGCCGCGGGGGAGCGGGTCTCGGCGAGCAGCGGCGAGCCCGGGCTCGGCGAGCTCCTCGTGCAGATGGTCGAGAGCGTGGTCAGCCTCCGCCGCGAGGACCGGGTCGGCAGCACGACCGTCGCCACGATCGCCTCGGCCTGCCTGCGCCTGTGCGGGGTCGCCGAGGACGCGATCGAGCAGGCGCGGGAGGCGGCTCTCACCGCGCTCGCGCGGGCCTGACCCCGTCCGGCTCCAAAGGCTCAGAGCAAGGTCATGGCCGCCATGGCGGCTAGAGAGACCGATGAGGTGCCGAGCTCGACGCGGGCGAGCGTCGGCGTCTTGTCGCGGCGACTCTCGATGACTGCGTACGCGACGAAACCGGCGACCACACTCACCGCGACAGCCTGCACGACGAGGGCCGGAAGGGCAGCGGGCCGGTGGTGCAGGTGATGTGTCCCGGCGGGTGTCCCCATCGACGCGGTGAGGGCCGCCATCGCGATCAGATGCAGGCCGCGGGGGAGCCGTTCCGCATGGACCTCGCGCGTGCCGACGAGAGCCGCGCCCAGGACACCGAGCACGAGCGCCCAGCACAGGGGTGCGAGCACCGGCTCACCCCACCTCATCCCGAGCAGCATCGTGTCGGTCATCGCGACCAGCATCAGCACCATCGCGCCAAGGGCGCTGACGTCGACTGAGCGAGTGCCCCGGTCGATGCCGGCTGCGCAGCAACCGACACCGACCACGGCAGGCACCAGGGTCAGCACCGCCAGGGCAGTCACGTCAGTCTCCGGCGTGACTGTGCTGGTCGCCCGAGACTTCGCAGTGGCAGGACGACCCGCAGTGCGACGCATCGCTTGCCGGCACGTTGAGCGTCGGGTTGCGGTCGAAGAATCCGTACGGCACCAGCTTGAAGCCCGCGTAGTCGACCGGCATCACCGGCCAGTCCTCCGGTCGCGGGAAATGGGTCAGTCCGAAGGTGTGCCACAGCACGAGGTCGGCTCCGTCCAGTGGCCGATCCGCCGCCATGTAGGCGGGGAGCCCGTCGCCGCCCGGATTCTGGTTGACCAGGTCGCCGGCCGGGTAACGCTCGGACGGGGAATACGCGGTGACGAAGAGCTCCTTGGTGGTGAACTCCGCCCTCGCCGCGATCGAGGACGACGGGTCGGCCAGCAGGGTCGGGTTCTGCTCGGCGTGCAGCGCGTAACCGGTCGGTCGGCCGTACGCATTCCGACGATCGGTGGAGACCACGTGCCAGGTGCGACCCACGGCAGAGTCGGCCGACCGCGCGCCTTCAGCCTCGGAGGCGAGGCGCGTGGAGGAGTAGGTGAACGCGTTGCCGTACGGGTTCGTCTCGGAGACGGGCAGCCTGACCGCCTCCACCTCCTCGACGGCGTTGGCGACCCCGTCGACCATCATGTCGAGGCGGGCGCTGAACAGATGCTGGTGAAACGGCGCGCCGACCCCGGGGGCGACCTCGGTGGCGTACGGCCATGCCTCCATGCCCTTGTAGGAGGACGGGAACAGGATGCCGGTGAGCTTGGCCTCGCACTCGATCTTGCCGTCGAGGTAGAGATACCAGTAGAAGCCGTAGTCGTAGTTGCCGACAGTGGTGAAGAACGAGATCACCAGGCGGCGCTGGCGACGCACCTCGGAGACGCCTTCGACGAAGAGATCGGTGTGCTTCCACAGCGTGCCGAAGTCCTCCTCGTGCATGCAGATGGCGTTCTCGATCGTCTGAGGGTTGCCGAACTCGTCGGCCAGCGTCGCGTCGAAGTAGCGGATCTCGCCGAGGCAGTCACAGCCCAGCTTCAGTGAGTTCGCGAAGCGGCCGAAGATGTACTCGCCGGTGTCGAAGTAGTTCTGCCAGAACCGGGTCGGCGAAGGGTCGGCGTACGGCACGACCATCTCCGCGATCGAGGCTCGGTAGACCACCGGGCGGATCTCGCCGCCCTTGTCCGGGTCCGCGTAGGCGAGGTTGTGCAGCACCAGGCCCTCGCGGGCGTCGAAACCGAGGGTGAAGCTCCAGTTGGCCCAGGTCACGGCATCGCCGCTCACCTGGAACGACGGGCCTTCAGGCTGGGTGATCTCGATCGGCTTGAGACCCTCCAAAGGCGCTGGGCGACCCGAGTCCAGGTGGAACTGCGAAGGCTCGGCAGGCACCGGGAGCAGCTCGTTGTCGATCAGCTCGATGACCTCACCCGCCACGATGTCGACGTAGGCGCACAGGCCGTCGATCGGGTGCGCCCAGGGGTGGTCGGTGGGATCGGCGAAGCCGAACGGGAAGACCCGGATGATCCGCCGTCCCTCCTCGCCGGGGTTCTCGTAGTAGCCGGGCGACAGTGGAGCAGTGACCACGTCGGTGACCGCGTAGCCGCGCTTCTCCAGCGCGGAGGCCCACTCGGCGGAGGCCTGGACGATCGCGTCGATCGCCGTGAACTCCTCGACCAGGATCGGCAACTGACCTCGGGTGTTGTCCACCTCGGTCACCGTGACCGTCTCGGCGGTGAGGTCGACGCGCGTGTCCAGTCCGACGCCGGTCGCGGTGTCGAGGAGCAGCGCGCGTACGCAGCGGGGTGGGACCGGCCCGGTGTCGGCGAGCGCCGCGAGCACATCCGCCTTCGCGGGCTCGTCGAGTCCGACGTAGGCGAATCTGGTCTTCTCGCTCACGTGCCCGGCCTCGTGCAGCAGCTTGCTGGCAGCGGTGATCTCGGCGGCGTTCAGCGAGGAGACCGGGTTCGTCGTGACCGTGGGTGAGATCTGCAGAGTCATGGGTTTCCTCATTCGGAGATGTTGTCGATGACGTTCGCGTACGCCTCGGGGCGCCTGCGTCTCAGGACGTACGCCTGGATGAGCCCGAGCATGGGGAAGGCGGCGGTCACGACCAGGAAGGCGATCGTGAGGGCACCGAAGCGTGGGGCGCCCGCGGCGTCGACGTCGCCCAGGAGCATCGGGAAGTTGATGAACAGGATCACGGCGATCGCGACCAGGCCGAGAAGTCCGAGTCCAGGTGCGACCCAGGTCCGCCAGATCCCGGCGCTGATCTTGCCGCGGACCAGGTAGACGATGACTGCGAGGCAGGTCAGCGCCATCAGGATCACGATCGCGAACGTGGCCACCCCGGAGAACCAGGTGAACACCTGGAGGTAGGGGTCCAGACCGAGCACGGCGAAGGCGACTATGAAGAGGCCGGAGGTGCCCGTCTGCACGAGCGAGGAGGTATGCGGCGACTCGTGGCTGGCGTGCACCCGCCCGAGCGCCCCCGGCAGCAGCGACGCGTGCGCCATCGAGTGCTGGTAGCGGGTGATGACGTTGTGGAAGGAGAGCACGCACGCGAACAGGCTGGTCATCAGCAGAACGGTGACGATCTCCGCGCCCGCGCCACCGAGGTAGCGCGCGGCGGTGGTGCCGATGAAGCCCTCGTAGTCGGTCTGGATCTCCTCCGTGAACCCGTCGCCCCAGCCCTGCACCAGCGCCCAGGAGGTGAAGGTGTAGAAGATGGCGATGATCGCGACCGCGGCGTACGTCGCCAGCGGAATGGTCCGTTCCGGGTCGCGAGCCTCGTCGCGGAAGATCGCGGTCGACTCGAACCCGATGAACCCGGCCATGCAGAACATCAGAGCCAGTGCTGGTGTGCCGGAGATGATCACCGACGGAGTGAAGGAGGAAACACTGATTCCGTCGGCCCCACCCTGGACCAGGATCACGGCGGAAAGCACCAGGACGATCCCGACCTCGGCGACCAGCAGCACCCCGAGCACCTTCGCGGACAGCTCCACGTGACGGTAGCCGAGCACGCCGACGGTTCCGACAAGGGCCAGGGCCCAGGCCCACCAAGGCAGCGCCAACCCGGTCTGTTGCTCGACCCAACCGCCCAGTGTGAGCCCGAGGAACCCGTAGACCGCGATCTGGATCGTCGTATACGTCAGCATCGCTAGCCACGCCGCCGCGAGCCCGGCTGGGCGACCCAGGCCGTAGCCGACGTAGGTGAAGAACGCTCCGGGCCGGGTGACGTACCTGCTCATCGTGGACAGCCCCACAGCGAAGAGGAGCAGGATCACTCCGCCGATGGCGAACATGGCCGGAACGCCGGCACCGTTGCCGAGCAGGGCAGCGAGCGGGAACCCGCCGCCGATGACGGTCAGCGGTGCGGCGGCGGCGACGACCATGAAGACGATCGAGCCGGCACCGAGCTGCCCGGTCAGACGCTTGGTGGCTGGTGGGGCGGCCGCCGGGAGTGTGGCGGGGTCTGCGGTGGACATGTGGATCTCCCAGGGTCGGGGGCAGGTGGTTCAACCGTCGCCGACAGGTCTTTCGCCTCGATCACGCCGACGCAAACTCTCTGGTCCGACCGAACGGGATTCCCTGGTCTCATCTGGCATGCGGCCCGGTGTGACGTCTGCGTAACCAGGGTGAAACCGCCAGGCCCTTAGCCTGATCCGAACCCTCGGTCACACGGAAAGCAGGCAGCGATGAACGCACTCGACAGGGCGATCATCGACCCACCGCAGGTCCCTGGGGTGGGCGAGAGGTCGCCGATGGCCGGCCTGGAGCGGCGTACGGTCGGGTTCGTCGACGTGCTCGCCCAGTCGGTCGGGGCCACCGCTCCGGTTGCCGCGGCCGCGACGATGCCGGCTCTGATCGCCGTTCGGTCCGGACACTCGCTGCTGGTCTGCGTCGTGCTGGCCTGGGCGCTGGTGGCGGGCGTGGGCCATGCCGTTGGTCAGTTCACTCGCCGGATGGCGGCACCCGGGTCGCTCTACACGTTCGTCACCAAGGGGCTGGGGCCCAGCGCTGGGTACGTGACCGCGCTCGGGCAGGTGGTGGGGTACGCGTTCGTGGCCATGTTCGGGCTGGTCGGGGCGGCGCTGTCGGTGCAGACCTTCCTCGGCTCGGCCGGCGTCGCCGCCTCCTCCCCGATGGTGACCGCCATGGGTGTGGTCGTCCTCGGTCTCGTCTGCTTCGTGGTGCTGCGCCGAGGTATCCGGATCTCGGTGCGGGTCACCCTGGTCGTCGAGATCGTCTCGGTCGCGGCGTTGCTGGTGCTGCTGGTGACCGTCCTGTCACGGGTGGGCGCCGATGCGCTGACCGCGCCGTTCCGTGCCGGGCTGCCCGGCCCAGGCGGGCTGGTGGCCGGGACCGCGGTCGCGATCACCGCCTTTGTCGGGTTCGAGACGGCGGCGTCGCTGGGGTGCGAGGCGGCGCGTCCGTTCCTCACCGTCCCTCGCACGATGCGCTGGACCTTGATCGTGGTGGGGCTGACCTACCTGCTCTCCGCCTATGCTCAGGAGGCGGCCGGTGTCTCCTTCGGCCTGCATGTGGCCGACAACGACATCGCACTCAACCTGCTCTCCGACGGGGCAGGGGTGCCGCTGCTCGGCCGGATGCTCGACCTCGGGCTTGCCGCCTCGTTCCTGGCCTGCGCCATCGCCTCGTCGACCGCGCTGGCGCGGGTGGTCTTCAGCCTCGGTCGCGAAGGTGTCCTGCCGCGGGCGGTCGGGTTGACCGACCCGCTGCGGAGTACGCCGCTGGGCGCCCTCGCGGTCGTCGTCCCCGCCACGGTGGCGCTGCCGCTGGTGCTGCTCGCGGTCGGGCTCTCGCCGTGGCGGGCGATGAGCGTCCTGATCGTGGTCTCCGCTGTTGGCTACATCGTCGCCTATGGCCTGGTCGCGGTCGCCGCGCCGGTCTTCCTGCGCCGGATCGGTGAGCTGACCCGCTCGGTGGTCTGGGCCTGTGGCGTGGTGGCGGTGGCGCTGGCCGGTGTGCTGGTGGTCTACATCGCGGTCGTCGCCGGCACCGAGCCGCTGGCGCTGGCTCTGCTGGGCGTCGTCGTCGTTGCCGGTGCGCTGGGCTATCTGCACGTGCGGGTACGTAGACGAGAGGAGTTTGCCCGGATGGGGCTCTTCGACGAGCCGACCACCGACGACCTGCTGGGTGGCCAGTGAGCGCGGGCGGTGCCGATCTGAGCGGGCGCCAGCCGCATGCCGTACGGAGCGCGCTCTCCGTGCTCGAGGAGATCGCACGAGCGGGCCCGGGCGTCACCGCGCAGCAGATCTCTGCGGCACTCGGTATCCCGCGGGCGACGACGTACCGGCTCGTCAACCTTCTCGTCCAGGACGAGTACCTCGTCCGGCTGCCCGACCTGTCCGGGTTCGCGCTGGGCCACCGGGTGGCGATGCTCGCATCGAACGCTGCGCCGAACCGCGAACGTGAGACCGGGGAGATTCTGGCGGGGATGCGGGCCCGGATCCGGGCCGGTGTACATCTGGCTTCCTTCCGCGAAGGCCGCATGCAGCTGGTCGACGTCGACCCCGACTTCCCGCTGACCCCCGCCTCGCTGGCGGACCCATCGCGCATCGCCACCGAACCGGGCGCCGCGGCGCTCGGGCTGCTGCCGGCGGCGGACGTCTCCGAGGCGTACGTCGTCTGCGACGGGCAGCTCGGCTACGGCTCCCTGGCGGCGGCCGTTCGTGACGACGCCGGCGTGCTCGTCGCCGGTGTCGCACTCGCGGTCCCAGCGCCCCGCCTCGAGGACGCGGCCGGACTGTTCTCGCTGGTCCGCGATGACGTCGACCGGTTGCGAGCCGTGCTGACCCGTCCTTGAGGCACCGCTCAGTGCATGCCCGGCTCGTGGGCCAGGTGCGTCTCGGGCTCGAGCTGGAAGGTGGAGTGCTCGACGTCGAAATGACCGGCCAGGCAGGCCTGGACCCGGTCGAGGACCTTCGGCGCGCTGCCGTCGAGGAAGCACTCGGGCAGCAGGGTCAGGTGGGCGGAGACCGCGGGCAGGCCCGAGGTGACCGTCCAGGCGTGCAGGTCGTGCACCTCGACCACATGGTCGACCCCGAGCAGGTGCCGGCGCAGATCCTCGACGTCGACCTCGGCCGGCGCACCCTCGAGCAGGATCCGGCCGCTGTCGCGGAGCAGACAGACACCGGCGTACGTCATCAGGGCGACGACCACGAGCGAGGCGACCGGGTCCGCCCGGGTCCAGCCGGTGAGCAGGATGATGACCGCGGCGACGAGGGTGCCGATGAAGCCGTAGAGGTCGGAGAGGACGTGCTGGTAGGCGCCCTCGACGTTGAGCGAGGTGCGGTTGGCGCGCGCCATCAGCGCGGCCGCGAGGATGTTGACGCCGCAGCCGACGAGCGCGACCACGAGCATCGGCCAGCCCTCGGCGTCGGGCGGGTCGATCAGGCGCCGGATCGCCTCCACGCCCACGACCGCGGCGAAAACCAGCAGGGTGATGCCGTTGAGCGCCGCGGAGAGGATCTCGGCGCGCTTCCAGCCGTAGGTCCACTGGCCGTGCGCCGGGCGAGCCGCCAGCCGCATCGCCCACAGCGCCGCCGCGATCGCCCCGACGTCGGTCAGCATGTGGCCGGCGTCGGCCAGCAGCGCGAGCGAGTCGGCGAGGATCGCGACCGTCACCTCGCCGATCAGGAACACACCCAGCAGCGACATCGCGGCGATCAGGTAGCGCCGGTCCGCCGCCGGTGAGATGTGTTCGTGATCGTGCCCCATGTTCGATGAGTCTAGGTCGGATTCTCGCGTGCGCTCAGCAGGCGGTCGTGGGATGGTGCAGCCATGTCGAAGGCCGATGAGTTCTTGTCGCTGCACGTCCCCGGAAGCCCGCTGCTGATGCCCAATGCCTGGGACGCCGGCTCGGCGAAGGTCCTGGCCTCGCTGGGCTTTCCGGCGCTGGCCACGACCAGCAGCGGGTACGCCGCGACCCTGGGCCGCCTCGACGGCCAGGTCACCCGCGACGAGGTGATCGCGCACGCCACGGCGCTGGTCGAGGCGGTCGAGGTGCCCGTCTCGGCCGACCTGGAGGCGGGCTTCGCAGGCACCGTGGCCGAGGTCGAGGAGACGTTCCGGCTCGCCGTGGCCGCCGGCCTGGCGGGCGGGTCCATCGAGGACTACGCCGGGAACGAGAAGGACACGATCTACTCCATCGAGGAGGCCGCCGAGCGGGTCGCCGCCGCGGCCGGGGCCGCTGGTGACCAGTTCGTCCTCACCGCCCGGGCCGAGAACCACATCCGTGGCCGCGACGATCTGGACGACACGATCGTCCGTCTCCAGGCCTACCAGGAGGCCGGCGCCGATGTGCTCTTCGCGCCCGGCGTCATCGCCGTCGAGGACGTACGCCGCCTGGTCGACGCCGTCGACCGCCCGGTCAACGTCCTGCTGCTGCCGGGCGGCCCGTCGGTCCCCGAGCTGGCCGAGGCCGGCGCGGCGCGCATCTCGGTCGGTGGCGCGTTCGCGTTCGCCGCCCTCGGGGCGGTCAAGCGGGCCGCGGAGGAGCTGCTCGGCGCCGGCACGACCGGCTATTCGGAGCTGGCGGCCGAGGGTGCCAAGGCGTTTCGCAGTGCTGGTTGACTGGCCCCGTGATCGATGAGCTGAAGGTCGTACGAGCGGGGTTCGCGCCGATCAAGGGGACCAGGCACCTGCCCCACGAACGAGTGGTGCTCGACGCCCAGGGGGTCGTGGGAGACCGCGGCTTCGCGCTGGTGTCGGTCGACGAGACCGACCCGGCCCACGGGCGGGTGCTGCGGACCGTGCAGCACCCCTCGCTGGTCGCGGTGCGAGCGAATCTGGCAGGCGACCGGCTCGAGGTCGTGCTGCCTGACGGCGAGACCGCCACGGCGGAGCCTGCCGCGACGGGCGAGCGGCTCACCTGCGACTACTGGGGCCGGGAGGTCGAGCTGGAGCTGCTCGGCGGCCCGCACGCGGCGTTGTTCTCGAGGTGGCTCGACCGGCCGGTGCGGCTGACCCGTGCTCGTCGCGGCGACGTCGTCTTCGCCGGTTCGGTGTCGGTGGTGACCACGGCGTCCCTGCGCGAACTCGCCCGCCAGGCGGGCGCGGACGCCTTGGACGCGGCGCGCTTCCGGCCCAACCTGGTGGTCGAGACCGACGAGCCCTACGCCGAGGAGACCTGGCTCGGCCGGGAGATCCGGGTCGGCGGGGCGACGCTCCGGATCGGCGTACCCATCCCACGCTGCGCCGTGATCGACAGCCATCCGGAGACGGGGGAGAGGGACGTACGTCTGCTGAAGACGCTCGCCTCCCACCGCCCGCTCAACCGGGCCGGCGAGCCGGCGTTCGGGGTCTTCGCCGAGGTGGTCACGCCCGGCGCCGTGGGCCCGTAGCCGGCCGCACAGGCCACGCACAGGAACGGGCCAGCGCGGACTCAGGTGGAGTGCGTACGCTCCTGATGTGGATATGCAATCGCTGTTGTCGCGCGACTCCGTGAAGGTCGCCCTCGTCGTCAACGCCGGCTCGCGCCGGGGACAGGACGCGCTGGCGTCGTCGGAGGAGATGCTGCGGTCCGCGGGGATCGAGGACGTGCACGCCTACGCAGTCCACTCGGGGGAGGAGCTGGAGGCCACGCTCGACAAGGTCGCCGCCGACCAACCCGACCTGCTCGTCATCGGCGGCGGCGACGGTTCTGTGGGTGCCGCCGCGGCCCGGATCGCCGGCAGCGACGTCGTGCTCGGGGTGCTGCCGCTCGGCACCGCCAACGACTTCGCCCGCACGCTCGAGCTCGACCAGGACCCGCAGACCGCGGTCCAGCAGATGCTCGAGGGGAAGGTCATCAACGTCGACATCGGACGGGCCAACGGCCACGCCTACCTCAACGTCGCCTCCTTCGGTCTCTCCGTCGCGGTGACCCAGGCCCTGAACCCGCGCCTGAAGAAGCTGATCGGGCCGGCGGCCTATCCCGTGGCGACGCTGCAGGCCTACCGCCACCACAGGCCGTTCACCGCGCGGCTGGAGTTCCCCGAGGGCGACCACGACACGGTGGAGCTCGACGACCTGCTCCAGGTCGCGGTCGGCAACGGCCGCCACTACGGCGGTGGCAACACCGTCTCGCCCACGGCCTCGGTGGACGACGACCTCCTCGACGTCTACGCCATCGTCCGCGGCCGCATGCGCGACCACGTCTCCATCGCGCGGCTGCTCAGGAGCGGCCACTTCATCGAGCACGACCAGGTGCACCACGTGACCACCTCGGCGGTGCGGATCACCACCGACGAGGCGATGCCGGTCAACCTCGACGGCGAGATCGTCACCGAGACGCCGACCGACTTCACCCTCGAGAGCAACGCGCTCCACGTCGCGGTACCGATCCGCAGCCGCGCCGGCCGCCTCGACGGTCCGCCGCCGGACGTCCAGAGCTGAGGCCGACCGGGGCTAGGGGCGTCCCGCCCGGGGCACGTCGACCCGGATGGCCAGCAGCCGTGCCTCGGTGTTGGCCTTGCGCGCCTCCTCGAAGAAGTCGGGCGCGGCACAGACGTACAGGGTCCTGCCGTCGCTGCCGCCCAGCATGCAGGCGAAGACGCCGCCACCCGGCTCGATCTGCTCGAGGATCTCGCCGCCCTCGGCGACCCTGACCAGCCGGCCGAAGACCGCGTCGGCGGTCCACACGGCGCCCTCGGCGTCCAGGCAGCAGCCGTCGGGCGCGAGCACGGCATCGCCCATCGCCTCCGCGAACGCGGTGTGCGTGCTGAGCTCACCGAACTTCGCCCACGTACGCCGGTTGCTCAGCGACCCGTCCTCCGCGATGTCGAACGTGCTGATCCGGTTGCCGCATGTCTCGTCGACGATCAGCGTGCCGTCGTCGGTGATCACGCTGCCGTTGGGGAACCACATGTCGTCGGCGACCTCGGCCACCGTCCCGTCCGGGTCGACCCGCAGCAGCACGGTCGGCGCCACGTCGGCGCCGGCCATGATGTCGAAGCCGAAGTTCCCGACGTACGCCCTGCCCTGCTCGTCCACCACCATGTCGTTGAGGTGATGGCTGACATGGCCGCTGAGGTCGGCATGGGTCACCAGCGAACCGTCCGACTCACGGCGCAGGATCCGGCGGTCGCGCATCGAGACGACCAGGAGGTGCCCGTCGGGGAGCCAGCCCAGCCCCGACGGCTGCCCGGGCACGTCCGCCTCGACCCGGAGATCGGAACCGTCCTCCTGGGCCGAGTAGACCTTGTGGGAGTAGAAGTCCACGAACCAGATCCGGTCCTGGTGCCACCGCGGGCACTCCAGATAGTGCATGTCCTCCACAACGGTGGTGATCTCTCGGGCCATGTCCATGCTCCTCGGGTCGTCGTCGACTGCCCCCATCATGCCGAGAAGTCAGGTACGTCGGGCGAGAAGTCACTCACGCGAATCGAGATGGCACCGCGGTGACATCTCGGCCGACGCAAGTGACGTCTCGGCCGACGGGGGTGACGCCTCGGCTACTCCTCCAGTCGCCAGGCCGCCTTGAGGGAGAGCTGGCCGCCGGTCTGGAGCAGGGCGCGGCTGTATAGGCGCTCGGCGAGGCGTACCAGGGCGACGCCGAAGGCGAGGAGCAGGACGACGGCGATGACCGGCTCCCACCAGGCCGCGGTGCCCTCGACCAGGCGCATCGGCATGAGCACGGCCGAGAGCGGCGGGACGTACGAACCGATCTGCTCGCCGACCCCGTCGAGGTAGAGGGCGCCGAAGAACATCACCATGAGCAGCATCGTGATCGGGGTGGAGGAGGACTGCAGGTCCTCGGTGCGGGAGGCGAGCGCGCCCGCGACCGCCCACAGGGTCGAGAGCACCACGAAGCCGATCAGGAAGAAGACCACGAACCAGCCGATCGCACCGGACAGGGCCGGCAGGGCGAAGCTGAAGTCGGTCAGGCTGAGCCCGACGAGTCCGACGGCCACATAGATGAGCATCTGCCCGACGGCGATGACGGCGTTGCCGATGATCTTGCCGGCGAGGAGCTGCCGCAGCGGTACGGCGGCGGCGATCATCTCCACGATCCGCGACTGCTTCTCCTCCACGACGCTGTTGGCCAGCGTCATCCCGAACATGATCGAGGCGAAGTAGAAGACGATCGCGAGCGCGTATCCGACGACGTAGCGGATCGCGGACAGCTCGCTGTCGCCCTCGAGCTGCTCGACTCCGACCGCCGATCCCTCGGTCAGCTCGGCCGCGGTCGTGCCGGCCGCGTCGGCGTTGCCGGCCAGGACGATCGCCTCGACCGACTGGCTGACCACGTCGCGCAGCTCGGAGTCGGCGTCCTCGAGCGTGACCAGCGTCCAGCCGTCGGTGGCCGGGCGCAGATAGGCGTCGGCCTGCTCCTCCTCGAGCGCGTGCCGGGCGGCGTCCGCGTCGTCGACGGCGACCGGCACGATGCGTACCTTCTCGTCGATGTCGGAGGCGCGCTCGGCGATGCCCTCGACCATCGCCTGCGAGGCCGTGGTGGAGTAGGCGAGGTCGTAGGTCTTCTCACGGCTCTCGCTCCACGCGGTGAAGCCGAGAACGCCCACGATCACCGCGAGCATCACCGCGGTGCCGATCAGGGTCGACTTGTCGGTGGCACGGACCGCGATCTCGCGGCGCGCGACGATCTGCCACACGGGCTGGCTCCGGGGGTGCGACGTGGTCATGCGGTGACCTCCCGGTAGATCTCGGACAGACGGGGTACGACGCGGTGGAAGTCGAGCACGTTCCCGCGGCTGGTGGCCTCGGTGAGCAGCTTCTGCTCGGCACCGGTGGAGACGACCTCGATCTCGGCCTCGGGGCCCGAGACGTCGCGGACGTGGAGCCCCGGCAGGTCGCGTACCCAGCCGGCGTCGCCGTCGAGCACGAGCCGGTAGCGGAGCGCCGCGTCGGCGCGCAGCTCCTCACCCGTCCCCTGGATGACCACCCGGCCGCGGGCCATCACCACCAGCCGGTCGCACAGCCGGTCGACGAGGTCGAGCTGGTGGGAGGAGAAGACGACGGGTACGCCGTCGCGAGCATGCTCGCGCAGCAGGTCCGCCATCGCGTCGATGGCGTCGGGATCGAGCCCGGAGAACGGCTCGTCGAGGATCAGCGCCATCGGCGCGGGGACGAGCGCGGCGATGATCTGGACCCGCTGCTGGTTGCCCAGCGACAGCTTCTCCAGCGGATCCTTGGTGCGACCGCCCAGCCCGAACCGCTCCAGCAGCACGGTGATCTCCCGGCGCGCGTCGGCGGTGGACATGCCGCGCAGCCGCGCCAGGTAGACCAGCTGGTCCAGGATCGGCTGCTTCGGGTAGAGGCCGCGCTCCTCGGGCATGTAGCCGAACCGCCGCCGGTCCTCGCGGGTGACCTCGTGCCCCTGCCAGGAGACCGTCCCGGCGTGAGCGGCCAGCACCCCCATGATCATCCGCATGGTGGTGGTCTTCCCGGCACCGTTGCCGCCCACGAACCCGGTGAGCCCACCGGACGGGACCGGGAAGGACACGTCGTCGACGGCGACCATCTCGCCGAAGCGGCGGGTCAGCCCGCTGACCTCGAGCATCGAATCTCCTCTGCGTTGGAAACGAACGGGACCCACGCTATTTCAGTGCCGCACCGGACGGATCCGTCGCGAGGATGAGCTCGACCTCACCCGTTGGGCGGGCTGGCGGGGAGCAGGCCGTGACGGTGGATGAAGACCACGGTCTGCACCCGGTCGCGCAGCTGCAGCTTGGCCAGGCAGGCCGACACGTGGGTCTTCACGGTCGCCTCGGTGAGGAACAGCCGGCCGGCGATCTCGTTGTTGCTCAGTCCCTCGCCGATGAGCAGCAGCACCTCCCGCTCGCGGGCGGTGAGCAGGTCGAGCTCCCGGGGCGGCTTCGGCCTCGGCGCCGACGGGGCGTTGTCGCTGGTCACCCGGCCGATCACCCGCATCGTGACCTCCGGGGCGAGCAGCGCATGCCCGTCGGCGGCGGCCCGCACCGCCTCGGCCAGGGAGTCGGGGTCGGCGTTCTTGAGCAGGAAGCCGCTCGCGCCGGCGGCCAGCGCGTCGAAGAGGTAGTCGTCGCGGTCGAAGGTGGTCAGGATGATCACCTTGGCGTGCCCCTCGGCGACCACCGTGCGTGTCGCCTCGATGCCGTCGGTGCCGGGCATCTGTACGTCCATCAGCACCACGTCGGGCCGCAGCTCGCGCGCCTTCGCGATCGCGTCGGCGCCGTCGGAGGCCTCACCGACCACCGAGATGTCGTCCTCCATCGAGAGGATGAGACGGAACCCCGAGCGCACCAGCTGCTGGTCGTCGGCGAGCAGCACCCGGATCATCGCGCCGCTCCCGCCGACGTGACGAGGGAGTCGAGCGGGAACCGCACCCGCACCCGGAAACCCTGGACGGCTCTGGGCCCGATGTCGACCTCCGCCTTCCTGACGGCTGCGCGTTCGCGTACGCCCAGCAGACCCAGGCCGCTGCCGGAGGTGCCGTGCCGGGGCCGGCCGTTGTCGGTGATCTCGACCTCGGCGTACGGCGCGGACGCGGCCCGGTCGACGCGGAGCACGACCTGGGCGCGGTCGGCGGTGGAGTGGCGGCGTACGTTGGCCAGCGCCTCCTGGACGATCCGGTAGACCGAGTGCGCCAGCGGCAGCGAGAGGTCCTCGACCGGCCCGACGGCCTGGTAGTCGACCCGCAGCCCGCTCTCGCGCACCTCGTCCAGGAGCGCGGGCAGGTCCTCGAGGCGCGGCTCGGGGCGGCGTACTTCTGCTGAAGCGGAGCCCAAAGGCTCCACATCGCCGGCCGGGTCGCGCAGGGTGCCGAGCAGCGAGCGCATCTGGGTGACGCCCTCGCGCGCGGATGCCTCGACGTTGCCGAGCGCCTCGGCGGCGCCCTCGATGTCATCGGGACGGCCGCGTTCGAGCAGCTTGCGCCCGGCGGCCGCCTGGACGCCGACGACCGCGACATGGTGGGCGACCACGTCGTGCAGCTCACGGGCGATCCGCAGGCGCTCGTCGATCACGGCGCGGCGCTGGAGCTGCCCGGACTGGGCGGCGATGGTCGCGGCCTGCTCGGCCAGCTCGGCCTTCTGCCGTGCACCCCGCCAGGCGACCTGACCGCCGACGATCGCACCGGCGAAGTAGAGCAGGTTCATCAAGGTGGTGAGCAGTACGTAGGCGGTCACCGGCCCGATGAGCGAGGAGCCCTCCGTGTCGGCGGTCGCCTCGCGGATCTCGTCGATGCCGCTGCCGACCGCGAACTGCCAGGAGAGCCAGGCGAACATGAACAGGGTGATCAGCCCCATCACGATCACCATGTCCCGCCGGCGCCGTGCCCAGGCGGCTCCGGCGAAGAAGGCGACGAAGTAGATGATCTGCATCGGCAGCAGCCCCATCACGGTCGGGAGCCACACCCCGGTGACGAACATGTGCAGCCCGGCCAGGAGCGCGATCGTGAGCGGGAAGCGCCGCCTGAAGACGAGCAGCGCCGCGCCGATCACCACCGCCGTCCACTCGACCCAGGTCGGTGCGTCGCTGGAGTCGAGCGTCCCGACTCCCCGGATAAGCTCCATGGTGGCCAGGCTCGCGACCAGCACGACCGCGCCGACCAGCCAGTCGCCGAGCGTGATCGAGCCTTCCCGCTCCCAGTCGTCGTCGGTCGCGAAGAAGGTCGCCAGCCGGCCGGAGGAGCCGTCGTCGTCGTGCACAGTCACCCGGCCACCCTAGTTCGGCAGGCGGGCGGGGTCCTCAGTCTCGAGACTGAGTCCGGCAGGTGGCTGGCGGGGTAGTCCGGGAGCGAACTGCCCAAATACTGGCCGGTAATAGGCAGTTCGCTACCGGACTACCCGTTTTCAGCGCGAGCCAGCAGCCCGCTGACGCTTGCGGGCGCGCGAGCCGGGGCGGCTCTTCCGGTTGCCGGTGCCCTCGCCGGCGGGGCGGCGCGGGGGCTGGGCGACGACTGGCACGAACGGGCCGGGCCGGGTGCGCTCGCCGGGAGCCAGCTCGACCAGGATCGGGTGCGAGGGCCCGTCGAGACGGGTGGTGGTCGGCTTGATCCCGGCGGCGCGGGTCAGCGTACGGACGTCCTTGACCTGGTCGGGCAGCATCAGGGTGACCACGGTGCCGGAGGCACCGGCGCGGGCCGTACGGCCGGAGCGGTGCAGGTAGGCCTTGTGCTCGGCGGGCGGGTCGGCGTGGACGACGAGGGTGACGTCGTCGACGTGGATCCCGCGGGCGGCGATGTCGGTGGCCACCAGGGTGGTCGCCCGGCCGGAGTGGAAGGCCTCCAGGTTGCGCACCCGGGCGTTCTGGGAGAGGTCGCCGTGGAGCTCGACGGCCGGGATGCCGGCGCGGCCGAGCTGGCGGGCGACGCCCTTGGCGCCGTGCTTGGTGCGGGTGAAGACGACCGTGCGGCCCGGAGCGGCGGCCAGGTCGGCGAGGACCGGGATGCGGTGCTCGCGTGCGGAGAGGTGGAGCACGTGGTGCTCCATCTCGGCCACCGGCGACTGCGCGGAGTCGGCCTCGTGGACGACCGGCTGCTGGAGGAACTGCTTGACCAGCACGTTGACGCCCTTGTCGAGCGTGGCGCTGAACAGGAGACGCTGGCTGCCCTTCGGCGTCATCGTCAGCAGGCGCCGCACGGCGGGCAGGAAGCCGAGGTCGGCCATGTGGTCGGCCTCGTCCAGGACGGTGACCTCGATCGAGGACAGGTCGGCGTGACGCTGCGCGATCAGGTCCTCGAGCCGGCCGGGGCAGGCGAGGACGACGTCGGCACCCTTGCGCAGGCCGATGACCTGTGGGTTCTGCCCGACACCACCGAAGACGGTCTGCACGCTCAGGCCTGCCTCCGCGGCGAGCGGTCGCAGCGACTCCTCGATCTGGCGGACCAGCTCACGGGTCGGGGCGAGCACGAGCGCCCGCGGCTTGCCGGACTTCGCCCTGGCGCCACCCGCGAGGCGGGCGACGAGCGGAAGCAGGAAGGCGTACGTCTTGCCCGAACCGGTCCGCCCACGACCGAGCACGTCGCGCCCGGCGAGGGAGTCCGGCAGGGTCGCGGCCTGGATCGGGGTGGGGGTGGTGATGCCGTGGTGATCGAGGACGGCGGTGAGGTCTGCGGGCACGCCGAGCGCGCTGAAGCTCTGCTGAGACAAGGAGTCAACTTTTCAAGCGATGTGTCTCGCCATAATGAGTTGATACCGAGAGCGGCCGGGGGCAAGACCGGAACGGGCCGCTGATGGATCAGATACTACCGGTAGGTGATCCGTCCACCAGAATCGTCGGTGCCGTGTCTCGGGTCACGCCCACGGATCGACGAGGATCTTCGCGTGCGTCTCCGGGTCGGCCAGGTCCGAGAAGGCCTGGGCGACGCCGTCGAGCCCGACGGTGCCGGTGTGCAGCGGCGAGGGGTCGACCTTCCCGCCGGCGATCAGCTCCAGCGTGCGCGCGAACTCCGCGGGGTCGTAGCCGAACACGAACCGCAGGTCGATCTCCTTGTGGATCGCGATCGCGGGCCGGATCGTGTCCGGCTCCATGCACACCCCGACCACCACGACGCGCGTGTGCAGCGGCGCCGCGGTCATGATCTGCTCGAGCATCCCCGGCACCCCGACGCACTCGAAGACGACCGGACCGGTCGGCGACTGGCCGAGGCGGTCGGCGTTGAGCAGCACCGTCTCCCAGGGGAGCAGCGGGATGCGGCGTACGACCTGCATCGCGTCGATCCCGAAGCCCAGGTAGTCGGTCAGCGAGTTGACCGGCCCACGCTGCTTGTAGGCGTCCCACGGCGAGGACTCGCGCGGGTCGACGACCACGTCGGCACCGCACTTCACCGCGAGCGCGCGCCGCGCGGGGGAGAGGTCGGAGGCGACGACCGTCTTCACCCCCTGCGCCTTGAGCATGAGGATGACGGCCAGCCCGATCGGGCCGCAGCCGATGACGACGGCAGGCCGCCGTGCGGAGACCGCGCCGCGGCGTACGGCGTGGAAGGCGACCGCCAGCGGCTCGGTGAACACGGCCTGGTCGGGCGAGACGCCGTCGGGCACCGGGAAGGTGAAGGCCTCCTGGACGACGCAGTACTCCGCGAAACCACCGGGGGAGTCGACGTCGAAGCCGACCATGTGGACGGCCCCGTCCGTACGCAGCACCGGCAGCGCCGTCACCGACGTGCCCGGCTCCCAGCGACCGCGGGTCTCCGGGCCATAGGCCACCACCTCGCCGAGGAGCTCATGGCCCAGCACGATCTCCTGATCCGGCGTCATCGCGGTGGTGTAGCCGATCTCGGTGACCACCTCGTTGAGCTCGTCGGCGTGCTCTCGGACGTGCAGGTCGGAGCCGCAGATCCCGGCGCGCAGCACCTTGATCAGCAGCTGTCCCGGCCCGGGCTCGGGACGCGGGACCGACCGCACGGAGAGCTCGCCCTTGTGGACCACGGTTGCGCGCATCTGGTTCATCGACGCCGACGCTACCTCACCCCGTCCGCACCCGGTCTCAACCAGTCGGCAGCGATCCAGCGGACGAGATCCGGTGCAGGTGAGCGGTGAACGAGTGCTGGTGGTCGACGCGCGGCAGCCGAAGCGCGGCGCCGGTGACCAGGTGCAGCGTGACGTCGATGCGCGGGTTGGCCTTGCGCTCGTCGACGACACCGGTGTCGATGCTGGTCACGTCCTCCCAGAGGATGACGTCGGTGTGGCGGGCGTACTCCAGGACCAGGCCGCCTTCATAGAGCCCGAGGTCGACCGCGACCGGGCGCTGCAGCCCGAGCCAGGCCAGCCGGAACCCGAGGATCAGCCCGGCGAGCGCAACCAGACCCCCGGCCAGCACGAGCACCATCGGCAGATTCGGCCGAGTGGCTACCCAGGCCCCGAACGCGATGAGCGCCGGGCCGAGGACCAGCCCGACCGGCGCCAGCCACGCCCGTCCGTGCGCGGGGTGGGTGCTCAGCCGGATGCCGAGGTCCTCGGTGAGCGTCTCCTCGCCAGGCGTACGCAGCCACGCCCGCCGCCTCGGCAGCACCACCAGTCCGAGCACCGTGAGCGCGATCCCGCCCCAGAGCACAGGCTCTCGGCCCATCCCGAGGATGCGGGCCGGCCACGGGTTGATCGCATGCTCTCCGTAGGCGTCGGAGTCGACCACCCACATCCGGAAGGTCGCCTTCGACGGGTCGGGGTCGCGCCCGATGTCGCGCAGGGTGCCGTGGATGCTTCCGGTGACCCGCTCGCCCTCGATGCGCCACTGGCCGCGGCAGGAGGTGATCTCGCCGGTGCCGCCGTCGAACTCGCACCGCTCCACCACGCTCACCTCCGCCCATTGCCCGCTGTTCCACCGGTCGGCTGCGTGCTGCGCCACGACGGTGGCGGGGAACAGCATCGCCAGGGCGCCGAGGCCCAAGGTGATCAGGACGGTCGCCATCGACGTGAGCCGCTGTAGCCGGCGCACCCGGCGAGAAGGGTCGATGAGACGGGACTTGGGGCCGGTGGTGGGGAGCACGAGGCCTTTCACATCAAAGACTGGGACGGACGTCGATCGAGGCTCGGAATTCTAGCCGCATGCCCCCACGGGTTCTCGTCAACCGAGTCGAAGACTCGGCACCGTCCGGGCCGCTGCGCGCCTGTCTCACGACCGTATCTGACACGGGTTCACCCATTCGCAGTACGCCGCCGGCGGCGGATACGATCGGAACGCCGCGCGAGCATCGCGGTCCACACACCACTGGAACCCACAGGAGCATCCGTGTCCGAGATCAAGATCGCCGTACTCACCCCCGACGGGCGCGAGGAACGGGCGGTCACTACGGGCACGAAGGCGTGGGAGCTCTTCGCGGACAACCCCGACGTGATCGCGGCCAGGGTCGGGAAGGACCTGAAGGACCTCTCCTACGAGCTGGTCGACGGCGACGCCGTCGAGGGCGTCCTGATCGACTCCAAGGACGGCCACGACATCCTGCGCCACTCGACCGCGCACGTGATGGCGCAGGCGGTGCAGGAGCTCTTCCCGGAGGCCAAGCTCGGCATCGGACCGCCGATCACCGACGGCTTCTACTACGACTTCGACGTCGAGACCCCGTTCCACCCGGAGGACCTGGTCAAGATCGAGTCCCGGATGAAGAAGATCATCAAGGCCAACCAGAAGTTCTCCCGCCGAGTCACCACCGACGAGGACGCCCGCGTCGAGCTGGCCGACGAGCCCTACAAGCTCGAGTTGATCGGCCTCAAGGGCTCGGCTGCCGACGCCGCCGAAGGTGCCAGCGCCGAGGTCGGCGGCGGCGAGCTGACCATCTACGACAACCTCGACCGCAACGGCGAGATCGCGTGGAAGGACCTGTGCCGTGGCCCGCACCTGCCGACCACCAAGCGGATCCCGGCCTTCAAGCTGATGCGCAGCGCTGCTGCGTACTGGCGCGGCGACGAGAAGAACAAGCAGCTCCAGCGCATCTACGGCACCGCCTGGGAGTCCAAGGAGGCGCTCGACGCCCACCTGGTCCGGATCGAGGAGGCCGAGCGCCGCGACCACCGCAAGCTCGGCCGCGAGCTCGACCTGTTCTCCTTCCCGGACGAGATCGGCTCCGGCCTCCCGGTCTTCCACCCCAAGGGCGGGATCATCAAGCGGGAGATGGAGGACTACGTACGCGCCAAGCACATCGAGCACGGCTTCGAGTACGTCGGCACCCCGCACATCGCGCGCGAGCAGCTCTTCCACACCTCGGGCCATCTGCCCTACTACGGCGACGGCATGTTCCCGGCGCTGGACGTGGACGGCCAGGACTACCGCCTCAAGGCGATGAACTGCCCGATGCACAACCTGATCTTCCGTTCGCGCGGACGCTCCTACCGCGAGCTGCCGCTGCGGCTGTTCGAGTTCGGGTCGGTCTACCGCAACGAGAAGTCGGGCGTCATCCACGGGCTCACCCGCGTGCGTGGCTTCGCCCAGGACGACTCCCACTCCTACTGCACCAAGGAGCAGGCGCCGGCCGAGGTCAAGCACCTGCTCGACTTCATGCTGACCGTGCTCAAGGACTTCGGTCTCGACGACTTCTACCTGGAGATGTCGACCCGCGACGACTCCAACAAGGACAAGTTCGTCGGCAGCGACGAGGACTGGGCCGAGGCCACCAAGATCCTCGAGGACGTGGCGTCCGAGACCGGTCTCGACCTCGTGCCCGACCCGGGCGGTGCGGCGTTCTACGGGCCGAAGATCTCCGTCCAGGCCAAGGACGCGATCGGCCGGACCTGGCAGATGGGCACGGTCCAGTACGACTTCAACCAGCCGGCCGCGGACCGGTTCAACCTGGAGTACCAGGCCGCCGACGGCACCCGCCAGCAGCCGGTGATGATCCACTCGGCCAAGTTCGGTTCGATCGAGCGGTTCCTGGGCGTGCTGGTCGAGCACTACGCCGGCGCCATGCCGCCGTGGCTCGCCCCGGTCCAGGTCGTCGGGATCCCGGTCGCCGACGCGTTCGACGACTACCTCTACGAGGTCGCCGCCAAGCTGAAGGCCAAGGGCATCCGGGTCGAGGTCGACGAGTCCGACGACCGCTTCCAGAAGAAGATCCGCAACGCCCAGCTCCAGAAGATCCCGTTCATGCTGATCGCCGGTGGCGAGGACGTCGAGAAGGGCGCGGTCAGCTTCCGCTACCGCGACGGCCACCAGGAGAACGGCATCCCGGTCGACGAGGCGATCGAGCGGATCGTCGCCGCTGTGGAGTCGCACGAGCAAGTCTGACCCGAGACCTCTCGAGGGCGGTGCGTGACATGTCACGCACCGCCCTCGCGGCATTTCCGGCGGGCCGCCGAGCGGCGGAAAGATAAACGTGACACGAAGTCGCGCGTACTCTTGTTATCGGGACGCGTGTCCGGGTAACGTGGGTCACGTCGTTAGCAGCTCAACGTAGAACTCAACGGTGAAGGAGCGATCGTCATGACCGCCGTTCAGGATGAGAAGTCCACTGGATACGTCCGCCAGGGCAAGCAGGCCTACCTCGACACGCTTCGTACGCTGTCCGAGGCCTCGGTGGAGGTGCACTTCGACCCGTTCAAGGACATCGACTGGGACTCCGACGAGCTCGCGGTCCAGCCGGGCGATGAGCGCTGGATCCTCAACGACGCCGACGAGATCGGTGCCCACCCGTGGTACAAGGCGCTGTCCAAGGAGCGCCAGATCGAGATCGGGATGTACCGCTGGGCCCAGGTCGCCAAGGTCGGCCTGCAGTTCGAGCAGCTGCTCATCGGCGGCGTGATGAACCACCTGGTCTGGTCGAAGAACAACAACCCGGAGTTCCGCTACGCGACTCACGAGGTGACCGAGGAGACCCACCACACCCAGATGTTCCAGGAGTTCGTCAACCGGGTGAACCCGGACGTGGCGGGTGCGCCGACCTACTACAAGGTCCTGGTGCCGCTCCTCGCCTCGGCGGGTGCCTGGTTCCCGGAGGCGTTCTTCACCGGCATCCTCGCCGGTGAGGAGCCGATCGACCACCTGCAGAAGGGCGCGATGCGCGCCGGTGGCAGCCACCCGGCGGCCAACCGGATCATGCAGATCCACATCGCCGAGGAGGCCCGCCACATCGGCTTCGCCCACCAGTACCTCGAGCAGCACGTGCCCGAGCTGGGCCGGGTGAAGAAGACCCTGCTGGCCTACGTCTTCCCGATCATCATGCGCCTGCTCTGCGACGTGATCATGGTCCCGAGCAAGCAGGCCCGCCACGACATGGGCATCCCGGACGAGGTCGCCCGCGAGATCTGGTGGAAGTCGGAGGAGTCCGAGAAGCTGCTGCGTGACCTCTTCGGTGACGTACGCCTCCTGGCCGACAACCTCGGCATCCGCAAGGGCCCGGCCAAGCTGCTGTGGAGGATGACCGGCATCGACGGCCGCGCCTCGCGCTTCCGCGCCGAGCCGCGCGCGGCGTCCTACTGATCCCCTGAGCCCGACGCCCTAGAACGGTAGTCACAAAGTGCCTCATGTCGTCACTCAGTCGTGCTGTGCGGACGCCTCGTGCGTGGTCGCCTGCCCGGTCAACTGCATCCACCCCGCCCCGGGCGAGCCCGGCTTCGGCGAGGCCGAGATGCTCTACGTCGACGCCAAGAGCTGCGTCGACTGCGGAGCCTGCGTCACGGCGTGCCCGGCCGATGCGATCGTCCCGCACACGACCCTGACGGCCGCGCAGACGCCGTTCCTGGCGATCAACGCGGAGTACTTCGAGGTCTTCCCGCACAAGGACCGCACCCCGCTCGCCCTGGTCCACCCCCAGCGCCGGCTGACCCGCACTGGACCGTTCCGGGTCGCGGTGGTCGGCGCCGGGCCGGCGGGGATGTACGCCGCCGACGAGCTGCTCAAGCACCCCGAGATCTCCGTCGACGTCTTCGACCGGCTGCCGACGCCGTACGGCCTGGTCCGGGCCGGTGTAGCGCCCGACCACCAGAACACCAAGCAGGTCGAGAAGCTCTTCGCGCAGATCGAGTCGCAGCCCGGGTTCCGCTACTTCCTGGGCGTCGAGGTCGGCAAGGACGTCTCCCACGCCGAGCTGACCGCTCGCTACCACGCGGTCGTCTACACCGTCGGCGCGGCGAGCGACCGCGCTCTCGGGATCGAGGGCGACGACCTGCCCGGCTCGCTGAGCGCGACCGACTTCGTCGGCTGGTACAACGGCCACCCGGACAAACAGGACCTGCCCATCCACCTCGATGTGGAGTCCCTCCGGTCGCGTCGGGTCGTCCTGGTGGGCAACGGCAACGTGGCGCTCGACTGCGCCCGGATCCTTGCCGAGGACCCCGAGCGGCTGGCCCGGACCGACGTTGCCGAGGGACCGCTGGCGGTGCTGCGCGACAGCGCGGTGAAGGAGGTCGTCGTCCTCGGGCGCAGGGGGCCCGGGGAGGCGGCCTTCACCGTGCCCGAGCTGGTCGGGTTGATGGGCCACACCGGGATCAACGTCATCGTCGACACCGGAGACATGCCGATCGAGGTGGCGCTCGCCGGCGGCGGCACCACCACCCGGCTGTTGCGCGAGCTCGCCGGCCGCGAGGTCCGTCCGGAGCTGCGTACGATCGTCCTTCGCTTCCTCAGCTCGCCGGTGCGCGTGCTGGGTGAGGGCCGGGTCACCGGGGTCGAGGTCGGCCGCAACCGCCTCGAGCGCGACGAGAACGGCGTCGTCCGGGCGGTTCCGACCGGCGAGACCGAGGTCCTCGAGACCGGGATGCTGCTGCGTGCGGTCGGCTACAAAGGGCTGCCCGTGGCCGACCTTCCCTACGACGCCGCGACCGGCACCGTCCCCAACGAGCGCGGCCGGGTGCTCCCGGGCGTCTATGTCGCGGGCTGGGTCAAGCGCGGTCCCAACGGCTTCATCGGCACCAACAAGTCCGACGCCGAGGAGACGGTCGAGCAGCTGCTCGACGACCTCGACACGGACCGCATCCCGGCTCCGGTCGGTGACGCCGGTGAGATCACCGCGGTCGTACGCAGCCGCCAGCCCGGCATGGTCGACCTGGCCGGCTGGCAGGCGATCGACCGCGAGGAGAAGCGACGTGGCGCCGAGTCCGGCCGTCCGCGGGTGAAGATCACCGATGTCGAGGAGATGCGGGGCATCGCCGCGAAGTCGCGGAAACCCCGATACTCTCTTGGGCGTCGCAAGGAGCGCTGAGACGCTCTCGACAAATGTCACGGGAGCAGGGGGAGAAGCGGGTGGCCGAGAAGCGCGATGGTCGGCAGGACCGGTGGAGCAAGCACAACGAGCAGCGCCGCCAGCAGATCATCGACGCCGCGATCGCGGTGATCGAGGCCGGTGAGCCCGGCGCCGACGTGCAGGTGCAGCAGATCGCGGTGCGCGCCGGGCTGTCCCGCACGGTCATCTACCGCCACTTCGAGGACCGCGCCGACCTCGACCGGGCTGTCCAGCAGGCGATCCTCGACGGGCTCTGGTCCGATCTGCTGCCGGGGATCACCCTCGACGGCACGGTCCCGCAGATCATCGAGCGGATCATCGGCACCTACATCCACTGGGCGCGGGCGCATCCCGCCCTCCACCTCGCTGCCGACCACGACATCGAAGGCGGCGACGACGAGGGCCCGTTCCAGCAGGGGATGGAGCAGCTCGCCGGCCGGATCTCGGCGATCGTCGGCACCGCCGTCCTCGCCCTCGGGGGCACGCCCACCGAGGAGGAGGCTGAGGCCCTCGACCCGCTGATCTACGGTCTGGTCGGCGCGGTCTTCGGGGCCGTACGCCGCTGGCTGACCCGCACCGGCGACCGGCTGCCCGCCGAGACGCTGGAGCGGCTCACCGCTCGGTCCATCTGGTTCGTCATCGACGGCCATGCCCGCGGCTTCGGGATCGAGCTCGATCCCGACCTTCCTCTGGAAGAACTCCTGTCCAAGGACATCCTCGCGGTATAGCCTCCCGGTATCACCCGGCCACACGGCCGTTCATTCCAGGAGATGACCATGCCCCACATGCGCAGACTCTCGATCGCCGTCACCGCAGGCCTGGCGGCCACCGCCGGGTTCGCCGTCCCGCTGAGCCCGGTGACAGCGGCCCCAGGCAGCGGCTCCTCCGAGGGCACCGCCCGCGTGTTCATGGTCAACCCGGTCCAGTCCAGCAACGACCAGGACCTGACCGACCAGAAGGACGCCGCTAGCGCGGTCCCGGACAGCGCCTACGCCGAGGTGCCGCTCACCCACCTGGACGGCTCGGGCTACCTCCGCGGCGACTACGCCGTCGTCGAGTCGAGCACCGGCACGCCTGCGTACTCCACGACCAACAGCTACTCCTACGACCGCCACCAGGACCAGTTCGAGCAGGTCATGGGCTACTTCTGGGTGACCCGGGCGCAGACCTACCTGCACACCCTCGGCTTCGGCGAGACGCTCCCGGGCGTCCTGAACCAGCCGTTCTCGGTCAAGATCAACCAGTACGGCGGCGACAACTCCTACCAGACCGACAAGCCCTACCGGATCCGGCTGGGCAAGGGCGGTGTCGACGACGCCGAGGACGCCGAGGTGATCGTCCACGAGTACGGCCACGCCGTCCACGCCAGCCAGGTTCCCGGCTACGGCAGCAGCCTGGACGCCGGCGCGATCGGGGAGTCGTTCGGCGACTACCTCGCCGTGACCGTCGGGCTCGACGCCGCCTCGGAGTTCGGCTGGCCGGTCGCTGCCGACCCCTCCTGCCCGATGGACTGGGACGCGACCTCCTACACCGACGCCCCGCACTGCATCCGCAGCTTCCACCTCGACCTGACCCTCGAGGACCGCCGCAACCAGGTCCACTACGACGGCCAGATCTGGAGCCAGGCGCTGTGGGAGATCCGCGAGGGCTACGAGGCACTCGGCCTCTCCACCCGCGACTGGGACACCACGCTGATCTACTCCCAGTTCTCCTACGCCCCGGACACCAGCTTCCAGGCCGCGGCAGCCGAGACGTACGCCGCAGCGGCTGCTCGCGACGGCCAGGCCGCCGCCGACCTGGTCCGCGACCGGTTCGCCGCCCGGGGGATCACCTTCTGATCCCCACGCCGCTCGGCTAGGCCTCGCGCAGGTAGGCGAGGACGGCCGAGACGCGTCGGTCGGTGGTGGGGTCGAGGCGGAGCTTGGCGAAGATGTTGCCGACGTGCTTGCGCACGGCGGCCTCGGAGACGAAGAGCGCGGTGGCGATGCTGCCGTTGGTACGCCCCTCGGCCATCAGGCCCAGGACCTCTCGCTCGCGCTCCGAGAGCACGTCGAGCGGACCGTCTGGCTGGTGCCGGTTGAGGAGGCCGCGTACGACCTGCGGGTCGACGACGGTCTCGCCGCCGGCCACCCGGTC
Organism: Nocardioides sp. NPDC087217; assembly: GCF_044744805.1. Classification (NCBI taxonomy): domain Bacteria; kingdom Bacillati; phylum Actinomycetota; class Actinomycetes; order Propionibacteriales; family Nocardioidaceae; genus Nocardioides; species Nocardioides sp. NPDC087217. Next base: position 1,195,766 of record NZ_JBIUZB010000002.1, on the reverse strand, counting down.
CAGGCTGTCGAGGAAGTCGCGGACGTGGCCGACCCGGTCCTTGAGCAGGTAGCCGATGCCGCCGCCACCGGTGGTGTCGAGGAGCTCAGCGAGGTAGGCGTCGGCGACGTAGGCCGAGAGCACCAGGACCGCCAGGTCGGGGTGCCGTCGGCGGAGCTCGGCAGCGGCGCGCAGCCCCTCGTCGGTGTGGGTCGGCGGCATCCGGATGTCGGTGATCACCACGTCGGGGCGGGTGTGGTCGGTGAAGGCGAGCAGGGCGTCGGCGTCGCCGACCGCGGCGATGACCTCGTGGCCGGCGCGCTCGAGGATGGCGAGGAGCCCCTCGCGCAGCAGCGCGGCGTCCTCGGCCAGGACGATCCTCAGGGGAGCACGGTCGGGCACGTCATCCTCACTTCCGTCGGTCCGCCCGGCGGGCTGGTGACCTCCAGGGTCCCGTCCAGGGCGGCCAGCCGGGTGGCCAGGCCGGCGAGCCCGCCCCCGGGACGCACGGTGGCGCCGCCGGCCCCATCATCGCGTACGCAGACCTGCAGCCGGTCACCGGTGACCTGCCCCTGCACGCGCGCGGAGCGGGCATGGGCATGGCGGACCGCATTGGTGAGCGCCTCGGCGACCACGAAGTACGCCGCGGCCTCGACCGGCGCCGGCAGTCGACCGTCCACCCGCAGGTCGACCGAGACCGGCAGCCCGGCGGCGTCGGCGAGCTCGCGGACGGCAGCGGTGAGCCCGTGGTCGACCAGCACCCGCGGATGGATCCCGCGGACGGTGGCGCGGAGCTCGGCCAGCGCCGTCTCGGCCTGGGCGTGGGCCTGCCGGACGAGGTCGAGCCCAGCACCCTCGGACACCTCCAGCTCGGCCAGGCCGAGCGTCATGGTCAGCGCGACCAGCCGCTGCTGCGCGCCGTCGTGCAGGTCGCGCTCGATCCGGCTGCGCTCGGTCTCGAAGGCGTCGACGAGGTCGACCCGGGACCGGCGCAGGTCGGCGACTGCCACGGCCAGCCGGGCCTGGGCCGGTTCGAGCAGGAGCCGCGCTAGGCTGGCCTGGGCGGCGGCGAGGAGGGTGGCGGCGTACAGGCCGGCGATCAGCAGCAGCAGCCCCGGGGCCACGGCGATCCAGGCCTCGGTGGGCGTGGTGAGCTGCCAGGGTCCGAAGGCGACGGGACCGTCGATCCGGACCAGGGCCGGGGCGAGCACGAGCACGCCCGGGATGGTGATGATCAGGTTGAGCGCGACGGCGTCGACCAGCCACATGACCGTGGCGAACAGCACGGTGTAGCCGACCTCGGGTCCGGAGATCCGCAGCCGGCGCAGTGCCCGGAGCCGGTCGCTCCAGGCGATCGGCGCAGGCTCGGCCGATCCCGGACGTGCCTCGGGCAGGATCAGCCGGAGGCGTACCCGCTCCACGTCGGCGACGAGCGCCGCCAGCAGCGGGATCCCGGCGAGAACCAGCACCCCGACCAGGATGACCAGGGTGAGCAGTCCGACGCCGACCAGCACGAACAGCAGGACGGCGACGACGAGACCGACCAGCGCACCGGAGGCCAGGTAGGCCAGGGCGCGCCAGGGCCAGCTGGAGGCGAGCAGCCGCCAGGGCGAGGAGCGCAGCGCGGCCCAGACGTCGGGTGGAGGTCTCATGCCCCTCGAGCCTAGGCACTCACGACCCCGCGGCGGGGTAGCGCACGCGCTACCTCGCCGTGGCGTCTGCGCCCGTGTGCGCGCCGCCTAGGAGGCGTTTGCTGGAACCATGACCGCCACCATCCCGGACGCCGTCCACGCTCCCCGGCCGCCCGGCCCGCCCGCCGTCGTGCTCGACGACGTCACCCGCACCTATCGCTCCCGCTCCGGCAAGGTCGACGCACTGCGGGGCGTGAGCCATGCCTTCGCCGCCGGGACGTTCACCGCGATCATGGGCCCCTCGGGATCGGGCAAGTCCACGCTGATGCAGATCGCCGCCGGCCTCGACCGGCCCACCCGGGGCAGCGTCCGGGTCGCAGGCACCGCCCTGGCCGGCCTGAACCGGACGACCCTTACGAAGCTGCGCCGACAGATGATGGGCTTCGTGTTCCAGCAGTACAACCTGCTCGACGCTCTCACCGCGTACGACAACGTCGCCCTGCCCGCCCGCCTCGCCGGGCGGCGCCCGGATCGCGCTCAGGTGGTCGGGGCGCTCGAGCAGGTCGGTCTGCATGGGCTCGCCAGGCGGCGGCCGCCGGAGCTCTCCGGTGGCCAGCAGCAGCGCGTCGCGATCGCGCGTGCGCTGCACGCCCGGCCGGCTGTGCTCTTCGCCGACGAGCCCACCGGCGCGCTGGACCGTCACGCCGGACGCGAGGTGCTCGAGCTGCTGCGCAACCTCGTCGACGCGCCGGTGACCCACGGGCCGGCGCAGACGGTCGTGATGGTCACCCACGACCCGCTCGCCGCCTCGTATGCCGACAGCGTGCTGTTCCTCGCCGACGGCCAAGTCGTCGGGCAGATGGAGCGCAGCGACGCCGCCCGGATCGCCGCCCGCATGGCCGAGCTGGAGCCGCTGCGATGAGCGTCGTCGCGATGGTCGCGCACAGCCTGAAGAGCCTGCGCCAGTCCTGGCCTCCCTACGCCGGGGCCGCCGTCGCTCTCGCCGGCGGTATCGCCCTGATCACCCTCGCCACCAACATGCTGGGAGCGCTCGGCACCGCCACCGACGGGCTGGACCCGCAGACCCGGACGCAGATCGACGACCTCGGGTCGCTGTTCGGCATCATGGCCGGAATCTCGCTCTTCCTGGCGCTCTTCGTGGTCTCCTCGACCTTCGGGTTCGTGGTGGCCACCCGGCGCCGCGAGCTCGGCCTGCTCCGTCTGCTCGGCGCCACCCCGCGCCAGGTCCGGACCCTGCTGCTCGGGGAGGCGCTCGCGGTCGCGGCCGTCGGCACGTTCGCGGGCTGCCTGCTCGGCACCGCGGTGACGGTGCCGGTGCTGCGCATCCTGCACCAGGCCGGGGTCACCCCGGTCCTGCTGGCGATGCCGAGCCAGGGCACCGGATGGGCGATCGCCGCCTCCTGCGGTGTCGGGGTCGCCCTGGTCGGGGCCTGGCGCGCGGGCGCCCGCGCCGGACGTACGCAGCCGGTCGAGGCGCTCCGCGACGCGGTCCTCGAGCGACGACGACCGACGGTGATCCAGGCGCTGGTCGCGCTCACCGCGGCCGGCGCGCTGGTCGCGACCGCCGTGCTCGCACCCGAGATGCCGCTGCTGTTCGCCCTGCTCGTGGGCATGTTCCTGCCGATCGTCGCCGTGATCGGGGCCAACGCGGTGGGCGGCCTGCTCTACACCGAGCTCGCGGCGTACGCCGGTGCCACGGTGGCGCGCCGGGACCCGGCGGCGCACCTGGCCCGTGACCTCGCCCGCACCAGCAGCCGGATGACCGCCGCTGTGGCGGCGCCGGTGGTGGCCATCATGGCGGTGGCCGGCTCGATGGTGCTCGCGGTCGGTGCGACCGCGGACTGGAGCGAGGGCGCCGACCGGGCCGCGCTCAGGTCGGAGCTGGTCGTCGAGGAGGCAGAGCGCCCCGAGCGGATCCAGGACGTGCCCGGGGTGGGGGTGAGCGACGTACGCCGCACGGCGCAGGTCGGGTTCGGGGGCGGTCCCGACGACGTCGAGGTCGTCGACGTCTCCAGCGCTGCCGCGACGCGCAGCCTGCAGGCGACGCAGGGGAGTCTCACCGACCTGCACGGCCGGGCGATGGCGGTCACCGCCTCCTACGTCACCGACCTCGGCGGCCGGGTCGGCCAGACCCGCCGGATGCGCATCGACGGCCGGGTCGTCGAGGTGCGTCTGGTCGCCGTCGTCCCCGACGCCCCGAACCTGTGGAGCGACATCATCGTGCCCGACGACCTGCCACGCATCGACAGGGTCGCCCGCGACACCGGCACGGTCTTCGTGCGCACCGACGCCGGCGCGGACGTCGGCGGGACCGCACGCTCGATCCGGGAGACCGGGGCAAAGGTGAGCACCGGCGAGGAGTGGGTCGGCACGGTCTCGGCAGAGGCGCGCGAGATGAACACGGTCGTGCTGTGGGTGATGCTCGGCCCGGCCGGGGTCTACGCCGCGATCGCGGCCGTCAACGCGGTCCTGATCGGGGCGAGCCAGCGCCGCCGCCAGACCGCCACCGCCCGGCTCGTCGGCGCCACCTCTGCCCAGGTGCGCCGGACCGCGCTCTGGGAGACGGTGTTCACCGGCGCCGGCGCTCTGCTGGTCGGCGGCGCGGTCACCGGGTTCACCGGCTGGCTGATGCGGCAGGCGGTCGTACGCGACGTGCCCGAGGCGCCGCTGACGTTCCCCTGGCAGGCGCTGTCCGGGATCACGTCGGCCTGCCTGGTCGTGCTGCTCGCCGCCGCCGTCGCCGGGGCGTACGCGCTGCGGGGCGGGGAAGCGCCCGACTGAGCCTGTCCTGAAGGGGCCTGTGAGGGGTTAAGTAGTGTTTGCCGCGTGACAGAGATGGACGGCGTACTCACCCAGGACGGCATCGGCGAGGGCGACGGTCTGGAGCGGCTGTGGACGCCCTACCGGATGGCCTACATCCGCGGCGAGAACAAGCCCACCGACCCCTCGGAGACGGAGTGCCCGTTCTGCCGGGTGCCGACGCTCGAGGACGCCGAGGGCCTGGTCGTCCACCGCGGCGAGACCTGCTTCGTGGTGCTCAACCTCTATCCGTACGCCCCGGGCCACATGATGGTGTGCCCCTACCGCCACATCGCCGGCTACGTCGAGACCACCGACGAGGAGGCCGCCGAGATGGCGGTGCTCACCAAGCAGGCCGTACGCACCCTCGCAGGCGTCTCGCAGGCCGAGGGCTTCAACATCGGGATGAACCAGGGCACCGCGGGCGGCGCCGGCATCGCCGCCCACCTGCACCAGCACATCGTGCCCCGTTGGGTCGGCGACCAGAACTTCATGCCGATCATCGGCCGCACCAAGACCCTGCCGCAGCTGCTGACCGACACCCGCGACCTGCTCGCGCAGGCGTGGGCGTCGGCCTAGCAGTTCGACCTGGGTCAGACGATCGCCCAGGCCACGGCGGCGGCCGCGAAGCCGACGATCGAGAGCACGGTCTCCAGCACCGTCCAGGTCGCCAGGGTCTGCTTCACGGTGAGGTTGAAGTAGCGCGAGACGATCCAGAAGCCGCCGTCGTTGACGTGGCTGAGGATGATCGAGCCGGCGGCGATCGCGACGGCGATCACCGCGAGCTCGGGCTGCGAGTAGCCGGTGCCGAGGGTCGGCGCGATGATGCCGCCGGTGGTCACGATCGCCACGGTCGCGGAGCCCTGGGCGATCCGGAGCGCGCAGGAGATGACGTAGGCCAGCAGCAGGATCGGCAGTCCGGCGTCGGAGAGCACGTCAGCGAGCGCGGTGCCTACACCGGTCGCGGTGATCACCGCGCCGAAGAAGGCGCCGGCGCCGACGACGAGCAGGATCATGCCGACCGGCCGCAGCGAGGCGCCGGTGAACTCGGAGATCTCCTCGAGGCTCATCCCGCGCCGGATGCCGAGCAGCCAGAAGGCGAGGAGCACCGCGATGGTGAGCGCGATCGCCGGGTTGCCGAAGAAGGTGAGCAGGCTGAGCAGCCGGCCCGGGTCGAGCAGCATCGTGCCGAAGGTCGCGCCGAGGATCAGGACCAGTGGCACCGCGATGACCCCGAGGACGAGGGAGAGCGCGACCGGCGTGGCGGGTGTCTTGTCCTGCTCCGACTCGGTCTCCGCGACCAGGAACTCCTCGGGCACCGAGACCTGGACCCGACGGGCGATCCACGTGGGGAAGAGGATCCCGGCCGCGGCGAACGCGGGCAGGCCGCACAGCAGGCCCATGATGATCAGCCAGCCGAGGTCGACGCCGAGGAGGCCGCCCAGCGCCGTGGGGCCGGGGTGGGGAGGCAGGAAGGCATGCGTCATCGACAGGCCCGCGAGAACCGGGAGGGCGTATAGGACGAGCGACTTGCCGCCGCGGTGAGCCGCGACGTAGACCAGCGGCGCGAGCACGAAGATGCCGATGTCGAAGAAGACCGGGATGCCGAAGATCAGGCCGACCAGGCCCATCGCGACCGGGGTGCCGCGCTCGCCGAAGATGCCGATCAGCCTCGCGGCGAGGACATCGGCGCCGCCGGACCGCTCGAGCAGCGACCCGAGGACGGTGCCGAGACCGATGATGAGCGCGATGTGGCCCAGTACGCCGCCGAAGCCGGTCTCGATGAGCGACTCCTTCGCGGAGAGGGCGGTGCCCACCATCTGCTCGACGGACAGGCCGGCCGCGACGGCGAGGCCGATGCCGCTGATGAAGAGGGCGATGAAGGGTTCGAGCTTGACCTTGATGATCAGGAAGAGGAGCACGGCGATCGCCGCTGCGCAGAGCAGCAGCAGGCCGGTGGTGCTTGTCTGGAGCCAATGCATGGTTGGTTCTCCCGTGGTGTCGGGTGGGGGATGGATTCAGCGCAGAGCTGCACGGAACCGGGCGGCGTTGGTGGTGATCTGCTCCCACCGGGCCTCGTCGACGTCGGCGGGCTGGACCACCGACGTCCCGGCGGTCACGGCGATGGCGCCGGCCCGCAGGAACTCCGCGGCGTTGTCTTCGTCGACTCCGCCGGAAGGGATCAGGGCGACCTCGGGGAAAGGTCCCCGCAGGTCGGAGAAGTAGCGCGGGCCGACGGCCCGTGCCGGGAAGATCTTGACCGCATCGGCGCCGAGCGTGGTCGCGGTGAGGACCTCGGTCGGGGTGAGGGCACCGAGGACGACGGCTGCACCCGCGGCGTGACCCTCTGCGACGATCTCCGCCGCCTCCGGCGGCAGGCCGGGCGTCACCAGGAACCGGGCGCCGGCCGCGAGCGCGGCGCGAGCCTGATCGGCGCTCAGCACCGTTCCGGCGCCGACCACGATGTCGTCGGCCTCGATCCGGGCGCTGACCTGGGCGAGGAGATCGGTGAGGCCCGGGGTCGTGTAGGTCAGCTCGACGGTCCGAATGCCCCCGGCGGCCAGTGCGTGGCAGAGCGCGACGGGGTCGTCGAGCCGGGAGGCGCGTACGACGACCAGCGCCTGGTCGGCCCGTAGCGTCTCGATCACGTGGTTGCTCATCGGGCTCGGGTCCCTTCGTCGGTGCGGCGCAGTGCCCGTCCGGGCAGTGCGTCCGTGCGCTGGCCGTCCTCGATGACGGCGGTGCCGTTGACCAGCACCCAGTCGATGCCGCGCGCCTGCTGCCGCGGCTGCTCGAACGTGGCGGTGTCCTGGACCGTGTCGGGGTCGAGGAGCACCAGGTCGGCGGCGTACCCCTCCCGGACGAGGCCACGCTCGCGCAGCTTGAGCCTGGCCGCGGGACGGCCGGTGAGGTGGTGGACGCAGTCGACCAGGTCGAGCACACCGAGCTCGCGTACGTAGCGGGCGAGGTAGCGGGGGAAGGTGCCCCACGCGCGCGGGTGCGGGCGCTCGCCGACGAGGATCGCGTCGCTGCCGCCGCAGTGGGTGCGGTGCCGCATGATCGTCTGCACGTTCTCCTCGTGGCCGACGTGCTGGAGGATCGTCGTGGCCAGCCGGTCGCGGACGAGCAGGTCGAAGAAGACGTCCGTGGCCACCTGGCCGGTCTCCTCGGCGATCTCGGCGACGGTCCGGCCGACGTGACGCGACAGCTCGGGGTTGCGTACGCCGCTGATCTGGATCGTGCGCCAGTCGGTCACGCAGCCGTGGCAGCCGTCGGTGCCGACATGGTCGAGCTCGTGCGCGATCCGGGCACGGTCCCCGGGGTCCGCGATCCGCGCGAGCAGGGCGTCGGGACCGCCGGAGGTCGACCAGCTGGGCAGCACGGCGCTGAGCGTGGTGGCGCCGGGGAGGTAGGGGTAGGTGTCGAGGGTGATGTCGCCCCCGTCGGCCAGCCCCGCGTCGATGATGTCGATCAGGTCCCCGGCGCGCCCGCGGTTGGGCTCGAAGTTCATGGTCGCGTGGGTCAGGTGCAGAGCGCACCCGGAGGCCCGGGCGACCTCGATCATCTCGGCGTACGCCTCCAGCGCACCGGCTCCGTAGGACCGGTGGTGCGGGCTGTAGTAGCCGCCCGCCTCGGCGACGACCCGGCACAGCGTGGCCAGCTCGTCGTCGTCGGCGAACATGCTCGGCGGGTAGGTCAGACCGCTGCTCATGCCCACGGCACCCTCGTCGAGGCCGACCCGGAGCAGCCGAGCCATCTCGGCGATCTCGGCAGGGGTGGCGGGCCGGTCGTCGGGGCCGACGACCATCAGCCGCAGAGTCCCCTGCGGCACGAGGTACGCCGCGTTGCACGCGATCCCGTGGTCGAGGCGGTCCAGGTAGCCGGCGACGGTGTCCCAGTCGAAGTCGAAGTCGTCCGGCTCGCCGTTCCAGCCCGCGATCTGGCGGCGCAGGTGGGCGCGCGCCGCCGGGTCGGCGGGCGCGAACGAGAGGCCGTCCTGGCCGACGACCTCGAGCGTGACGCCCTGGCTCACCTTCGCGGTGTGGTCGGGGTTCACCAGGATCTGCAGGTCCGAGTGGGCGTGCATGTCGATGAACCCCGGTGTCAGCGCCCGCCCGGCGGCGTCGATGGTGCGCCGCGCGACCGGTGCCGGAGCATCGGTGTGGATGCCGGTGATCCGCCCGGCGTCGATGCTGACGTGGGCGTGGAAGGCCGGAGCGCCGCTGCCGTCGATGACGGTCGCGTCCCGGATGAGCAGGTCGGTCATGGTGGGGTCCTCTCAGAACCAGGTGCGCACGAGGTCGACGACGAGCGGGTCGTCGGCGTCGGCGTCGTCGAGGACCGGGATGAGGCCCCACTTGTCGAAGGCGGTGCACGGGTGCGAGAGCCCGAGACGGAGCTCGTCGCCGATCAGGACGGGCGCCTCGGTGGCGGGGTCCCAGCGGAGGAAGCCGTGCTGGTCGTTGAGCGCGGTCACCGCGACCCCGGAGAGCGGGGTCGCGGGGGAGCCGGTCGTCCGTGCCCGCAGCAGCTGCGCCTCGGGCATGCCCTCGTCGAAGGGAAGGTCGCGTTTGCCAGCGTCGAAGAGCGCGAGGCCCGGCTCCGGCTGGGAGGAGATTCGCACCCAGCCGTGGAGAGCGCTGCGCAGGCCGGGGCCGGTCGTGCGGGGTTCGCTCCCCAGCGGCGAGATGCCGCGGTAGAAGCCGTCGTCGTGGGTGATGTAGGCGCCGCTGCGGAGCACCATGCGGGCCTCCTCGTCGGCCACCAACGGAGCGAGCGCGTCGGCGACCTGCTCGAAGTAGGCGCTGCCGCCCGCGCTCACCACCGGCGTCCGACCGGCGGGCAGCAGGCGGGAGATCCGCCGGTGCAGGGAGACCAGGCTGTCGACGTACGCATGGACGACGCCGAGCGCGGCCTCGTCGGTGGTGTGCGCCAGGGCGCCCTCGTAGCCGGTGACCCCGGCGAGCTCCAGGTGGGGTGAGCCCGCGACGGCCTCGGCCACGGCGACCGCGGTCGCCTCGTCACGGGCGCCGGTGCGACCGCCCGTGGCGCCACGCTCGACGAGGACGCCGAGCGGTCGGCGTGGCCCGGCCTCGGCGGCATGGGCGGCGAGCGCCTCGTGCATCAGGGCGACCGTCCGTGGCGAGTCGGCCCACACCAGCACCTCCAGCCCCGCGTCGTCGGTGATCTGGTCGGAGATCCAGCGCAGGGTGAGCGGGGAGACGATCGCGTTGGCCACGATCACCCGGGAGACGCCGAAGGCGCGGGCGACGGCGAGCTGGGGGAGGTTCGCCACGGTGATCGCCCAGGCGCCGGCGGCGAGCTGTTCGGCCCACAGCTGCGGAGCCATCGTGGTCTTGCCGTGCGGAGCCAGGGCGATGCCGCGCTCCGCGCACCAGGCGGCCAGCACGTCACGGTTGTGGGTCATCGCGACGCGTGAGAGGGAGAGCACGGGCGTGGGCAGCTGCGAGAGCCGGGGCGCAGCCTCGAGCACCTCGGCGACCGTACGTCCCCACAGCGCGGGCGGGATCGCCTTGTGGCGCCAGTCGACCCGCTCCTCGCGCAGCGCCGCGACGGCCGCTGTGTCGATGTGGGCTGCCGGGTGATCCATGGCCCATCCTTCCTTTGTTGCACATTATGCAACGATGATTGCGTATTTCGATTCGTTAGTTGTAGCATCGGGCACACCGGGCGTCAACGGCTCGGCGATGAACCAACAGGGGAGGAGCTCCATCCGTGGGCAGCAGCGGAGACGTGCGAGTGGTCTGTCTCGGGGAGGCGATGGTCGTCCTGCGTCCGGAGGGCGACCAGCCGCTCGCCGGGGCGACGACCCTGCGCCGTTCGGTCGGTGGCGCCGAGGCCAACGTGGCCGGCGCCCTGGCCGCCCTCGGGGTGCGGACCGCCTGGGTGTCCCGGCTCGGTCAGGACCCGTTCGGCGACGTCGTGACCGACGACCTGACCGGCCGCGGCGTGATCGTCGAGGCCGAGCGCGATCCCGAGCGCCCGACCGGGATCTACGTCAAGGACCCCGCCCCCGGCGGCAGCCGCATGCACTACTACCGAGCCGGATCCGCGGCGGCCGCGATGGACGCCGCCCTGCTGGACCGACCCGGCGTCATGGAGGCGCTGGCCTCGGCCGAGGTGGTGCACACCTCCGGGATCACCCTCGGCATCCTCGAGGAGGGATCGACGCTGGTCACCCGCCTGCTGGCGCTGCGCGACGAGCTCGGCTTCCGGCTCAGCGTCGACCTCAACTGGCGACCGGCCCTGTGGGCCGGGCGCAGCACCGCGCCGCTGATCGACCTGCTGCGCGCGGCCGACATCGTTCTGCTCGGGGCCGACGAGGCACGCGCAGCGCTCGGCGCGCATGCTCCGCAGGACCTCCGCGAGCTCCTGGGCGAGCGCCCTCGCCTGGTGATCAAGGCCGACTCCCACGCGGCCGGGGAGTACGACGCGGACGGAAGCGCCACCCAGGTCCCGGCGCTCCGGGTCGACGTCGTGGAGCCGGTCGGCGCGGGCGACGGCTTCGCGGCGGGCTACCTCGCCGCACTTGTCGACGGGACCGGCCCGGTCGGCCGGCTGCGTCAGGGCCACCTGGTCGCGGCGGGGGTGCTGGCCGCGACCGGCGACCACGCGCGGCCTCCGGCCGCCGACGTACGCGCCAGGCTGCTCGACTGCTCCGAGTACGACTGGGCCGCGACCCGGGTGAGCGCCGCCGGCATCGACTCCCCGGCGATCCGTGAGGCGGCCCGATGAGCCAGAGTCTCTCCCGCGCGCTGCAGATCCTCATCGAGCTCGGTGAGGGCGAGCGCTCCCTCGACCAGGTGGCCGCCAGCCTCGGCGTCCACAAGACCACCGCGATGCGGTTGCTGCACACCTTGGAGGCGGACCGCTTCGTACGCCGCGACGACCGCCAGCGCTACCACCTCGGCTCCCGGCTGTTCGCCCTCGGCACGGCGGCGCTCTCCCAGCACGCGATCCGCGACGTGGCCCAGCCCCACCTGACCCGCCTCGCGGCCGAGACGGGCGGCCAGGCCGTCCACCTGGCTGCGTACGAGAACGGCACGGCCATCTACCTCGCCAAGGTGGAGAGCACCCACTCGGTGCGGATGTACTCCCGGGTGGGTCTGCCCGCGGCCCTGCACGCGACAGCCGTCGGCAAGGTGCTGGTCGCGGGGCTGCCTCCGGGGGAGCAGGAGGCGGTGGTCGCCGGCATCGACTTCCGGCCGTTCACCAGCCGCACCATCCCCGACGCGGCGAGCTACCACGAGGTGCTCGCCCGGACCCGCGAGCAGGGCTGGGCCGAGGACGCCGCCGAGCACGAGGACTTCATCAACTGCGTCGGGGCGCCTGTACGCGACGAGGCCGGGCGCGTCGTCGCCGCGGTCTCTGTCTCCGTGCCCGACGTCATCCTGCCCCGCGAGGGGGTGCGCGCCCTGGTGCCGCAGCTCCTCGCGGCCACCGAAGCGATCTCCGCCGACTGGGCCGGCCGGAGCTCATGAGAACACCCCGAGAGGAAACCCATCCCATGTCCGACATCCGCATCTCCACCGACCAGGTCCCGGCTCCGGCGCACACCTTCTCCCAGGGCGTGGTCCGCGGCGGCCTGATCCAGGTCTCCGGTCAGGGCCCGGTCGACCCCGCCACGAACGAGTACCTGTTCCCCGGCGACGTGAAGGCCCAGACCGTACGCACCCTGCAGAACGTGGAGGCGATCCTGGCCGCCGCCGGTGCGGGCTTCGAGGACGTGCTGATGCTCCGGGTCTACCTCACCACCCGGGACGACTTCGCCGCGATGAACGACGCCTACGGCGAGTTCATCGGCTCGCGTGTCGCCGAGGGCGGCATCCTTCCGTGCCGCACGACCGTGATGACCGGCCTGCCGCGCGAGGAGATGCTCGTCGAGATCGACGCGCTCGCCGTCGCCCGTTAGTCGACGACCCGGGCGAGCTCCCGGCTGAGGTAGGGCGCCAGGGTGCGGGCGTAGCGCGAGGTGATGTGGTTGCCGTCGCGGTAGACGATGACGTTGCCGATCACCGCCGGGCAGACCTCGTCCTCGCAGAACAGGTGGGTCAGGTCGACGAGGTGCGCGTTGGGGTCGCGGGCGACCGCGTCGCGGTGCGGGTCCTTGACGAGTACGTCGGTGCGCGGCCGCCCGCACGCCTCGCCGGCGGTCTCGGGGGAATGCCGCTGGATGCAGCCCAGTGTGGTGCGCAGATAGGCGGCGTTGTCGGGCTCGAACATCGGGTTGTCGACGAGCGCGATCACCGGGACCTTCTTCGAGGGCCGGTGGCTCCAGGCCTCGACCAGACCGTCGACCGTCGACTCGTACGGCGTCTCGCCGCCCAGCGGCTGGGTCGTCTTGCGGGCCGAGTGGGTGACGATGATCGCGTCGAGGTCCTGCTGCTCGGGAGCGCGCAGGTAGGCCTCGAGCTGCCGGTTCCACTCCGCGCAGGCGGGGCGGTTGTCGGCGATGCTCCGGCCGAGCGGCCGGGTGTTCCAGTGGCAGGCGGCACGGGCGGCGACGTCGATGCGCCAGTTGCGCTGGTCGCCGATCAGGTCGAGGGCGCCGACCGGAGCGACCGCGTGCGAGTCGCCGACCATCAGCAGCCGCTTCCGGTAGCCCTCGAGTGCCCCGTTGGGGCAGGCGCTGAAGCGCACCGGACGCTCCTCGAACGACCAGCACTCGCCCCGGTTCTCGTCGTCCGCGCCGATCGCGGCCACCGCCGGGATCAGCTCGCCTCGAAGGTCGGGGTTGCGGCACGAGCCTCCCGTGGAGCTCGACGCCAGCGCCGACGCACCGAGGCACTCGGTCGTGAACGGGTCGGCGGTGGCGAGCCGGGCCGCCGCCGCGATCGCCCTGTCCTCGGAGTGCTCGATCGCGGCCAGGCCGCTCCAGCCGGCGCCGACGGCGACCACGAGAGCAGCCAGCGTTGCGACCAGGGCTCGCGGACCGCCGGGCCTGATGACGTACGTCTGGACCTGGCGGGTCACCAGCCGGTTGGTCGCCCAGGCGAGCAGCGTCGCGACGACCAGCACGCCCGCGGCCGAGGCGACGGTGAGCCGCTCCCCGCCGGCGTAGTAGAGCCACGCGATCAGCAGCGGCCAGTGCCACAGGTAGAGCTCATAGGAGATGTCGGCGACGAACCGCAGCGGGCGGGTCTCCAGCAGGCGCCGCGGCCCACGTGGCGACGGGGTGGAGCCGACCATCACCAGCAGCGCCCCGGCGACCGGCCACAGGGCCAGCGGCCCCGGGAAGTGGTCCGCCCCGTCCATCACGAAACCGCAGGTCACGACCAGGGCGAGGCCGGTCCACGCGGCGTACGGCTTGATCTTCTCGGGCAGGCTCAGGCGGCGCAGCGCGAGCGCGGTCAGGGCACCGGCGGCGATCTCCCAGAAGCGCGTGATGGAGTTGAAGTACGCAGCCGCCTGGTCGGCTCCGGTGACCTTGATCGCATAGGCGAAGGAGAGGGCGAAGGCGGCCGCGGTCAGGACGAACAGCACCCGGGCGAGGCTGTGCCGCCCCGGCCGGCCGCGCGCCACGACGCGCAGCACCAGAGCCAGCGCGACGACGACCAGCGGCCACAGCAGGAAGAACTGCCCCTGCACCGCGAGCGACCAGAAGTGCTGCACCGGCGTCGAGGACGGCCCCGCGGCGCCATAGGAGAGCTGGCTGGCGATGAGCTCCCAGTTGAGCGTGTAGGTCGCTGCCGCGATCAGCTCGCGGGTCGTCTGCGTCCACAGCGTCTGCGGGATGAAGACCACCATCAGCGCGGCAGTCGCCGCCAGCACGATCAGCGCCGGCGCGGCGAGCCGTGCGAACGTACGTCCGTAGTGCTCGCCCAGTCTCACCCGGCCGCGCTCGGCCCTGCCCACCAGCGACCGGGTGGCGAGGAAGCCGGAGATCACCAGGAAGACGTCGATCCCGCCCGAGACCCGGCCGTTGCCGAAGAGATGGAAGGCGACCACGAGCGCCAGGGCGATGCCGCGCAGGCCGTGGATCTCGCTGATGTGTCCAGAGGTGTGCCCAGATTTGGGGCTCTTGGGTTCGCTGTCTGCCCGGCTGGTCGTGGGCGTGCGGAAATCCGAGATGGCGGTCACGTGATCGCTGTTCTAGTGGACGTGGGCGGGTGGGAGCCGTCGCAACGTAACGAGCATTGGTGACCTGAAGGCATACGGCCGTTATCAATCCGCTGTCGAGATCTCCTCAGAACCGCTTCACATCGCCGCTGAAGGAGATAGGTTGCACCCCGACGTGACTTAGATCACACCCAGGACTGAGGAGTTCGACGATGAACACGCACAAGATCGGCCGCCTGATGGCGGTCGCAGCGGTGGCGACCCTGTCGACCGCATCGCTCGTGGCATGTGGAGGCTCGGATGACGGTGGCGACTCGGGAGACTCGGGCGGCACCGACGTCGGAGTGATCCTCCCCGACGCGACCACGTCTCCCCGATGGGAGTCCCAGGACCGGCCCAACCTCGAGAAGGCGTTCGCCGACGCCGGCCTCGAGGCGACGATCCAGAACGCCCAGGGCGACACCGCCAAGTTCGGTCAGCTGTGCGACAGCATGATCAACGAGAACGTCAAGGTCATCATCATCACCAACCTCGACTCCGAGTCGGGCGCGGCCTGCCTGAAGAAGGCCGCCGACGCGGGCGTGACGAGCATCGACTACGACCGGCTGACGCTCAACGGCGGTGCCTCCTACTACGTCTCCTTCGACAACGTGAAGGTCGGCGAGCTGATGGGCACGGGCCTCGACGAGTGCATCACCGCCGGGGGCAAGAAGGGCGGCAACATCGTCTACGTCAACGGCGCGGCCACCGACAACAACGCGGCCCTGTTCAAGTCGGGCTACGAGAAGGCGCTCGAGCCGAAGATCGCCGACGGCACCTACAAGCTCGTCGGCGACCAGTCGGGGGAGTGGGACGCCACCAAGGCCGGCAAGGTCTTCGACCAGATGTACACCGCCAACGGCGGAAAGATCGACGGCGTGGTCTCGGCCAACGACACCATGGCCGGCGGCATCATCGCCCGGCTGAAGGCCAACAACGCCCAGGGCAAGATCCCGGTGACCGGCCAGGACGCCTCGGTCGAGGGCCTGCAGAACATCCTGCAGGGCTTCCAGTGCGGCACCGTCTACAAGAACACCGCGCTCGAGGCCAAGGCCGCCGCGGACCTGGCGATCGCGCTGATCGAGGGCGACGAGGAGGCTGCCGAGGCGCTGGCCACCGGCAGCGTCGAGGACACCGAGGCCGGCACGGACGTGCCTTCGGTGCTCGCCGAGCCCGTCTGGGTCACCAAGGAGAGCGTCAAGACGGTCATCGAGGACGGCCAGGCCGACGCCGCCGAGGTGTGCGCCGGCGCGATCGCCGACCTGTGCACCGAGAACGGCGTGCCTCAGTGAGTTCGCTGCTGGAGCTGCACGGCGTCGAGAAGTCCTTCGGCGCCGTGCAGGTCCTGCGCGGAGTGGACCTCACGGTGCAGGCGGGCCGGGTCACCGCGCTCGTCGGTGACAACGGTGCCGGCAAGAGCACGCTGGTCAAGGGAATGGCCGGGATCCATCTCTTCGACGCCGGTGACTACCTCTTCGAGGGAGAGCCGGTGAAGGTGACCAACCCCAAGGACGCCGCCGCGCTCGGGATCGAGGTGGTCTACCAGGACCTCGCGCTGTGCGACAACCTCGACGTGGTCCACAACATGTTCCTCGGCCGGGAGATGAAGCGGCTCCGGCTGGTCGACGAGGACAGCATGGAGCAGCGTGCCCGTGAGACGCTGGACGGTCTCTCGGTGCGTACGCTGAAATCGGTGCGTACGCCGGTGGCCTCCCTCTCCGGTGGCCAGCGCCAGACCGTGGCGATCGCCCGCGCCGTGCTGTGGAACTCGAAGCTGGTCATCCTCGACGAGCCGACCGCGGCTCTCGGCGTGGCGCAGACCGAGCAGGTTCTCCGGCTGGTGCGGCGCCTGGCCGACCGGGGTCTCGGCGTCCTGCTGATCAGCCACAACCTCAACGACGTCTTCGAGGTCGCCGACGACATCGCGGTCCTGTATCTGGGCGGCATGGTCGGGCAGATCGAGGCCGCCTCCACGACGCGCGAACGGGTCGTCCAGGCGATCACCACCGGCGTCGTCCCTGAGGGAGGTGCGGCATGAGCGAGCGCAAGCGAGCGAGCGATCGGGCCTTGCATGCCACCGCCTCCGTATTCTGGCGCTTGCGCCACGGAGGTGTGGCATGAGTACCGACACCGATGACCCGACGATCGCCGCGGCACCGGACCCGGAGCCCGACAACTCGCTGGGCGGGATCTTCCGGGCCTACATGGCCAAGCTCAGGGGTGGTGAGGTCGGCTCGCTGCCCGCGGTGCTGGGTCTGATCGCCCTGGTCGTGGTCTTCTCCGCGCTGCGTCCCGAGCAGTTCACCAACTCGTTCAACTTCGCCAACCTGATCGGCCAGTCGGCAGGCGTGACCGTGCTCGCGATGGGCCTGGTCTTCGTGCTGCTGCTGGGCGAGATCGACCTGTCGGCGGGGTTCGCGGGCGGGACGTGCGCCGGGGTGCTCGGGGTGTGCCTGACCCGACAGGAGTGGCCACTGATCCCGGCGCTGCTGGCGGCTCTTCTCACCGGAGCGGTGATCGGCCTGACCATCGGGCTGCTGGTGGCTCGACTCGGGATCCCGTCGTTCGTGGTCACGCTGGCCGCGTTCCTCGGGCTGCAGGGCGTACTCCTGACGATGATCGGTGAGGGCGGGACGATCCCCATCCGCAACGACTTCATCAACGGCCTCAACAACGCCAACCTGCCGGTCTGGCTCGGCTGGGTGCTCGGCATCGTCTGCATCGTGGGCTATGCGGGTTCGACGTACATCACCGATGCGCGCCGCCGCGCCAAGAACCTCACGGTGCAGCCGATCCTGCTGTGGGCGCTGAAGACCGGGCTGTTGACGGTCGTGGTGCTCGCCGTGGTCGGCTACCTCTCCGTCGAGCGCAGCCGCAACCCGGCGCTGACCTCGCTCAAGGGGGTACCGGTCTCGCTGGTGGTGATCGTCGGCCTGCTGATCCTGCTCACCTTCACGCTGACCCGCACCGCCTGGGGCCGGCACGTCTACGCGGTCGGCGGCAACGCCGAGGCGGCACGGAGGGCCGGGATCAACGTGTTCCGGGTGCGCCTGTCGTGCTTCGTCCTCTGCTCCACCATGGCGGCGGTGGCCGGCATCATGATCGCCAGCCGGACCAACTCGGTGAACCCGAACACGGGCGGCGAGACGACCCTGCTGTACGCCGTGGGCGCCGCCGTCATCGGCGGCACCTCGCTCTTCGGCGGCAAGGGCCGGGTCATCGATGCCGTCATCGGCGGCACCGTCGTGGCCGTCATCGACAACGGGATGGGCCTGCTCGACCAGCCCCAGGGCACCGTCTGGATGGTCACCGGCCTGGTTCTCCTGGTCGCGGCCAGCGTCGACGCACTCTCCCGGCGGAGAGCATCGGCGACAGGGCACGTGTAGCCCTCCTCGCCGAGATCGCAGAAGTGGGGGGGGGGGGGGGGGGGGGGGGGGGGCGGGGGGGGGGGGGGGGGGGGGCGGGGTGGGGGGGGGGGGGGCGCGCCCCCCCCCCCCCCCCCCCCCCCCCCCCCCCC